>NZ_PQVF01000029.1 GCF_002920915.1 Solitalea longa | reverse complement strand
AATTCAATCATTCAGCATTCACTCACTCACTCATTACTTAACAAGCTTGGGGAATTAGCTCAGCTGGCTAGAGCACCTGCCTTGCACGCAGGGGGTCAACGGTTCGAATCCGTTATTCTCCACTAAAAGTGGCCAANACCTTTCAAAGGAAAGGAAACAAACGGCCAAGAAGTTCTTTGACATATTGAAAGAAGTTACCTGAAAAGGTAAACGAGCAACAGATAGAAGCAATTCTATTAATGTAAGTAAATAAGACGCAAGTCTTAGTAATCAAGAAAGTTACTAAGGGCGCACGGGGGATGCCTTGGCTCTCAGAGGCGATGAAGGACGTGATAAGCTGCGATAAGCATCGGGTATTGGCAAATACGAATTGATCCGATGATTTCCGAATGGGGAAACCTAACTAGTTGAAGACTAGTTGTATAAATACGCTAACCTGCCGAACTGAAACATCTAAGTAAGCAGAGGAAGAGAAAACAATAGTGATTTCGTAAGTAGTGGCGAGCGAACGCGAAAGAGCCCAAACCAATAATGTTACGGCATTATTGGGGTTGTAGGACAGTAATGTGGACTTAACAAAAGAACAAGAATGCTTTGGGAAGAGCAGCCATAGAGCGTGATAGCCGCGTATTGGTAAGATTGTTATACCTAACTGTATCCTGAGTACCGCGAGGTCGGAGACGCCTTGTGGGAATCTGCCAGCACCATCTGGTAAGGCTAAATACTACTGAGAGACCGATAGTGAACAAGTACTGTGAAGGAAAGGTGAAAAGAACCCCGAACAGGGGAGTGCAATAGAACCTGAAACCGTGCGCTTACAAGCGGTCGGAGCACCATCTGGTGTGACGGCGTGCCTTTTGCATAATGAGCCTACGAGTTACTTCTCACTGGCAAGGTTAAGTCCTTCAGGGACGCAGCCGAAGCGAAAGCGAGTCTGAATAGGGCGCATAGTCAGTGGGAGTAGACGCGAAACCTTGTGATCTACCCTTGAGCAGGATGAAGTTGCAGTAACATGTAATGGAGGTCCGAACCGGTTAACGTTGAAAAGTTTTCGGATGACTTGAGGGTAGGGGTGAAAGGCTAATCAAACTGGGAAATAGCTCGTACTCTCCGAAATGTTTTTAGGAACAGCCTGGCGGTAAGAGTGTGCTAGAGGTAGAGCTACTAATTGGATGCGGGGGAGTCAAATCCTACCAAATCCAGATAAACTCCGAATGCTAGACACATATACGCTGGAGTGAGGCTTTGGGTGCTAAGGTCCAAGGCCGAGAGGGAAAGAACCCAGACCATCAGCTAAGGTCCCCAAATATATACTAAGTTGAACTAACGGGGTCCGATTGCATAGACAGCTAGGATGTTGGCTTGGAAGCAGCCATTCATTTAAAGAGTGCGTAACAGCTCACTAGTCGAGCGATCGGGCATGGATAATAATCGGGCATCAAGTATATTACCGAAGCTATGGATAGGGATTTATCTCTATGGTAGGAGAGCATTCTAACAGCGGCGAAGGTGTACCGTAAGGTATGTTGGAGCGGTTAGAAAAGCAAATGTAGGCATAAGTAACGATAATGCAGGCGAGAAACCTGCACACCGAAAGACTAAGGTTTCCTGATCAACGCTAATCGGATCAGGGTTAGTCGGGGCCTAAGGTGTAGCCGAAGGGCGAAGCCGATGGACAATGGGTTAATATTCCCATACTATCTTATATTGTGACGGGGAGACGCAGTGGTGAAAGATCCGCGAACTGACGGAATAGTTCGTTAAAGGCCGTACCTATATCATTCATAGGCAAATCCGTGAGTGATGGAGAAAGCTGAAAGTACCACAAACCTACGGGGGCGTGGATAGTGATCCTAAAGGCTGCCGAGAAAATCCTCTAAACTTCAGATATAAGATACCCGTACCGCAAACCGACACAGGTAGTCGAGGAGAGAATCCTAAGGTGCTCGAGTGAATCATGGCTAAGGAACTCGGCAAAATGGCCCTGTAACTTCGGGAGAAGGGGCGCCCCTTAACGGGGGCCGCAGTGAAAAGGTCCAGGCGACTGTTTAACAAAAACACATGGCTTTGCAAAATCGAAAGATGAGGTATAAGGCCTGACACCTGCCCGGTGCTGGAAGGTTAAGAGGGGATGTTAGTCGCAAGGCGAAGCATTGAATCGAAGCCCCAGTAAACGGCGGCCGTAACTATAACGGTCCTAAGGTAGCGAAATTCCTTGTCGGGTAAGTTCCGACCTGCACGAATGGTGTAACGATCTGGACGCTGTCTCAGCCATGAGCTCGGTGAAATTGTGGTATCGGTGAAGACGCCGGTTACCCGCAACGGGACGGAAAGACCCCATGCACCTTCACTACAACTTAACATTGATATTGGGTACAGGATGTGTAGGATAGGCGGGAGATGTTGAAGCGGCTTCGCCAGGAGTCGTGGAATCAACCTTGAAATACCGCCCTTTCTGTATTCGGTGTCTAACCCTGCTGAAGCGGGGGACATTGTTTGGTGGGTAGTTTGACTGGGGTGGTCGCCTCCAAAAGAGTAACGGAGGCTTTCAAAGGTATGCTCAGTACGCTTGGTAACCGTACGTGGAGTGCAATAGCAAAAGCATGCTTGACTGTGAGGCCTACAAGCCGAGCAGGTACGAAAGTAGGATATAGTGATCCGGTGGTTCTGCATGGAAGGGCCATCGCTCAAAGGATAAAAGGTACGCTGGGGATAACAGGCTGATCTCCCCCAAGAGCTCATATCGACGGGGAGGTTTGGCACCTCGATGTCGGCTCGTCACATCCTGGGGCTGGAGAAGGTCCCAAGGGTTCGGCTGTTCGCCGATTAAAGTGGCACGCGAGCTGGGTTCAGAACGTCGCGAGACAGTTCGGTCCCTATCTGTTGTGGGCGTAGGATATTTGAGTGGACCTGACCTTAGTACGAGAGGACCGGGTTGGACGAACCTCTAGTGAATCTGTTATGGCGCCAGCTGTACTGCAGAGTAGCTACGTTCGGTCGAGATAAGCGCTGAAAGCATCTAAGCGCGAAACTCACCACAAGATGAGATATCCATA
>NZ_PQVF01000028.1 GCF_002920915.1 Solitalea longa | reverse complement strand
TAGATTGAGACTGACAAAAAGAAAACAATGTTGTGATTGCTAGGAATATTATTGCACTAAAAATTATTTTCATTTTTCTATTTAGTTCCAAGGTGTAGTCGTTCTATAAAATGGCAGGTAACGGATGGCGCTTGACGCAGGTGCGAAGATAGTTCCTTCCATTGTCCAGCGTGACGAAAGTAATTTAACGTAGTGGAATTTGCAAGTTGCACATCGCCCGCACTTGCGGCATAGCGCGTGTTATAGGCAGCCCTTATTACCTCATTGAAATAAATTTATAAAGAAGTCTAAAATTGGAAGTCTAAAAGGATAAATAATTAATGATATAAGTCCGATAAGTACATATGATTTTGCTTTTGAAATCTGATTAGTTCTTAGGTTTTTAACAAATCCGACTAACATTAAGAGGGTTAAAAAAATTAAGGGGAACCAATTTGTTATAAAAACTGAAATTGGAAGTCCGTCAATTCTTTCGCTTTCTCTGCCTGAGCCAAATACCAAAAAATAGAACAGAGGAATTATAAAAAGTATTATTAAAGCGCAGAGTAAAAAACTTAGCACCAGTCTTAAAAGAAAATGGAAATACAGCGTCTTTGTCGAGAGTAATTCTTTAACGGTTAGCATTCTATTGCCGATTTTTTAGGGTTGCCTATAACGTTTTGGCGCTTGACGCAGGTGCGAAGAAAGTTCCGTTCCAGTGTCCAGCGTGACGAAAATAATTTAACCTAAGGGAATTTGCAAGTTGCACATCACTCGCACTTGCGGCACAGCGCGTGTTAGCTGTAGTGCTAATTTTGCTTTCTTCGACTGAACTTTTTGATTCCATAATAATAAAGTCCTAGAAAACAAGAAGCCAGAATAAAAAGACCTGTACCCATTTGAAATCTCCAATTCCACCAATAGTAGGCTGATTGACTAAAATACTCTGAAATAAAAAATGCTTGATAAATAACTATTAAGGATGAGAAATAGAGTCCGACAGCCATGATTATTAGACGGTCTTTATAAAAATTAAAACCTGATCTTATTTTCAATTTCATTGATGGTCGTTGGTTTAGGTTCAAGCATTACAGCTAACGAGCGGCGCTTGCCGAAGGCGCGGTGAAAATACCTGCGTCATTCTCCGCCGTGGTGTAAAGTTATTAATTAGGTTGAAAGAACATAGTTGCACGTCAACCGCGCTTTACGGCAAGCGGATGTTAGCGGAAGTGCTTTTTTCAAGTGTAATAGAGTCGCACCAGTTCCAAACCTTGTAGCCTTCTACGTGACTTTTCATGTATAGCTTCTTTTTGTCTTGTGAAACTGAAATATCCAATGTCTTTTGTAACGGATGGCTCCACTCGTCATAATTTATCTCGCTGAACTTCGTCGCGAGAAGAGGAAACCAATGAGTTAGCTTATATATTTCAACCTTTTTCAATCTGATTGAAGGGTCTGGACCTGAACCTATATTTCTCTCTTTATAAATTAGTTCCGCGGTCACCCATTTACTTTGTACTGGTTCCATTTCAAAAGAGAAAATAAGGGTAAAGAAGAATCCAAGTGTCGCAAAAAGATAACCGAGTCCGAAAATCGAGTTTACAACAAGTTTGCTCATCCGTACCTCTCTTTTGTATAAGTGCCATATCATCACAGAAAAGGCACCGTAGATGAACGTCAAACTAAACCAGTTAAAGTTTTCGCTGATGGTGATAATGTCTATAGCTACCGCGGTAACTATAATAACGCTAGCTGTCATAAGCGAAACAAGCATCAGCTTTCTAATCCTTGGCTTATCTTTCGTTTGTCGAATAAAGAACCTGCCTAGAGCAGGATAAATTAACAATGACGTAGTTATGAATATGAATGGTGTCATAGCATTTCCGCTAACGTTTTGGCGCTTGCCGAAGGCGCGGTGAAAACACCTGCGTCTAAGTCCGCCGTGGTGTAAAGTTATTAATTAGGTTGTAAGAACAAAGTTGCACGTCCAGCGCGCTTTACGGCAAGCGGCTGTTAGCAGCAGTGGTTTATTTTTCAGTTATAAACTCGTAATCAGATTCTGAAAATAGCTTGGCAAATTTTAACATAGCGTTAAAAGATTCTTTATTCGGAGAGCCATTCATGCCTTTATTAATAATTTTATCATATGAACTTTCCGTAGTAACCGCCCCAAAATTGATATTGATATTCATTTTTGACATTCCAGTTAAGATAATTGTACTGTCCTTTACAACAAAACTTAAGTAGTAACTAACGTCTAGTTTTTCCAGGTTTTTAGGAGACGATTGAATAGTGAAAAAATCCTTGTCTTTTTTTTCAATTGAAAAGTCGTTATCTATTAATTTTTTACCTATCAATAAAAAGTTCTCTTCAATAGTCTTATTGTTCTTTATTATAATTTTCCAAGCTTTCTTCGGTGGGTTATCTAATAAATTCGATTGTCCAAATGAATGGGAAGAGAAAAATATAAAACAAATTATAATTAGATTTTTCATAGTCGTGAATCTGTTTTTTACCATTGCTGCTAACGTTTTGGCGCTTGCCGAAGGCGCGGTGAAAACACCTGCGTCTAAGTCCGCCGTGGTGTAAATTTATTAATTAAGTTTTCAGTTCAAAATTGCACGTCCTCCGCGCTTTACGGCAAGCGGCTGTTAGGCGCCGCTTTTATTTTTGGATCGGAATAGTAAATTTTCCAAAATAAATGACACAGTAGCCAATATTAAAATATCCAATACTAACATGCTAATATTTAAATCATGTCTGGTTAAAGGTTCTGGACTACGTTTTCCTCCTAAATAGGTATAAAAAGTAAATGGAAATCCAAAGGAGTCGTTTCCATCAGAGGGACTATTAAATGTCGACAAGGCTAAAATTGTCAAAAGGAACAAGACAATTAGAATAATTAAAAGTCTGATAATTTTCATTCAAAATTCAGGTTTATCAGTAGTTGTGAAGCTTGATTAAAGTGGCGCCTAACGTTTTGGCGCTTGCCGAAGGCGCGATGAAAACACCTCCATCATACACCGCCGTGGCGTAAAGTTATTAATTAGATTGTAAGAACAAAGTTGCACGTCCACCGCGCTTTTGGCAAGCGATTGTTATATGCAGTTGTCATTTTAAGTAAACCGAACAACTTCATATTCAACTTCTCGCTTTCCCCAAAATTTAAATCCGAAAAGTCCTGTAGTCATCGGTCGATTATTATTTTCAATATCTACAGGCAGTTCTAATTCCCAAGCGATTGCTTTTTCACCTCTTTTAAAGATTTTTAACCGAGTCCTATTAGTGATTATATCATCGATGGTATTAATAAGCTCTTGATTTTCTTTGTCGTTATTTTCAAAATGCCAATGCCATTCCTCGAAAAATAAGGTATGTTCTTTTTCCCAAAATGCAATGGATAACTTCCTGGCGGTCGTCATTGAACGAACGGTTAAGAAATCGTTTTTCTCGAATTCATAAGTTAGTTCGGGGAAGTCATTGAGTTTAATTAAAATATCGTGAATTACTTGCATTCCTTCAATTGCATATAACGTATTAGGCTTGCCGTTCGGCGCGAAGAAAATCGCGCTTAATTGTCAGCCGTGATGCAAGTTATTAATTTGGTTTTGATTTCATAGTTGCACGTCGCTCGCGCTGACGGTAAGCCTGTGTTATGAGCAGTCGTTATTTCCATTCACTCAATTTCCAATCGCTTTCTAATCTTTCAATAATTAATGTGTCATTCCAAAAACCAGACGGAGATAATTTTATTTCTTCTTGGGTTAAACTATTTTTTAATTGCCGTTGCAACGTTTTCCGATTAACAATATGCCAACCTAAAAATTCTCCTCTAACGTTATGTTCGCTTCTCGCGTACTCTTGAATTTTGAATTCTAAAGGCAAATTATAATTACCAATAAATGAAATTATTTTTCTTCTTAATGCAGGTTTTATTACAAATGTGATACACCATCTTTCTAATTTGTCGACATCGCTTTGATTTATTGAATCCGAAATATGGTCAAGAATTCTAACATAATCTCCAAATTCGGTTGTTTCCACAAACTGCATATATCCCAAACCCTTTTTAGTTTGTATGCTGAAGATATCTCCTTTGCTAATTTTCATAGTTGATTGTTGATACGATTGCTCATAACGTTTTGGCGCTTGCCGAAGGCGCGGTGAAAACACCTGCGTCATTCTCCGCCGTGG
>NZ_PQVF01000027.1 GCF_002920915.1 Solitalea longa | reverse complement strand
GCTAAAAAGCTATCAGCCGTTAATATTGTCGAAAAGTCGTAGTTTTTAATTTGGTTAAAAAAGTTGGTCGTTGTCGTGTCTTGAGCACATGTCTTTCCGAAAAGAAATGTTGTCAGAATAACAATTGTTATATATCGAAGTATTGACTTCATAAAATTGGTGCTAACGTTTTGGCGCTTGCCGAAGGCGCGGTGAAAATACCTGCGTCTTGTCCGCCGTGATGTAAAATTATTAATTAAGTTTTCAGTTCAAAATTGCACGTCCACCGCGTTTTCGGTTAGCGCTTGTTGCCTGCAGTACTTCTCATTTTGACGCTTCTAAATATTCGGGAATAGACAGAATAATTTTAGTGTTGGGCTGAAATGCCGATTTCACTACAGATATGTCGGTCTTAGTCAATTTAACGTCAACAATTTTCAGCACCTTGAGTTTGGGCAGTTTTTTCAGTTTGTCAAGCTGTTGAACAATATCAAGTTCCTTGTTAATAGATAAATCAAGAACTTCAAGGTCTGTCAGTTTTGTTATAGCATTTGGTAATGTTGTTAGTTTGTTTGAGTTGAGAATAAGTGTTCTTAGTTTAGTCAGATTGCCAATTCTTTCTGTTAAATGCGAAATTTCATTAGCGTTACTATCCACCAATCCAGAAAGTGGAGGATAAAAAGTGATTTCTCTGCTCCCTAAATCTAAGTATGTAATCTCATTGTTTCGGAAAACGCTATCGGGTATTGATTTTAAGTGTTGTCCACTCAGGTCGACTTTAACGTCTTGTTGCGTCACGTGTTGATGTGAACAAGCGAGTAAAGTCGAAATAGTTAATAGGGTTGTTAGTAGTCTCATTTGTATTGCAGGCAACGTTTTGGCGCTTGCCGAAGGCGCGGTGAAAACACCAGCGTCATTCTCCGCCGTGGCGTAAATTTATTAATTAAGTTTTCAGTTCAAAATTGCACGTCCACCGCGCTTTACGGCAAGCGGCTGTTAGCTGCAGGCCTTATTTTTTGTTAAAAGCAGTTAGAGAGTTCCAGTATTTCCCCATTTGTCCTCTATTATTCATATTGTCATTATCAATGTCGGTAGGTAAACTGTTTGCTTGTCTGATTTTTATGGCTTTTCGAAGACCCTCATAGTCTTTGAATTTATCGAATATCCAATCCCAACTTGTGTAGTAATCGAGCATCCATTTAAGCTCCCAGTCAGGATCATTATTCAATATTCTTTGGTTTAATGACTCAATGATTAGATGTTCAGCCTGTTCATCCAAAGCGTCAATGCCTGTCAAATAATTTGGTTCAGTCATAGCATACCATTGTATAAAAAGTCCTCGCTTTAATGCCTCGTTATCTATATCCGATAAGTTTGCATAATTTCTGTGAACTTCTTTATATGCTTTAAAATTCACCTTTAACCTTTCACTATTTTCCTCTGATTGAGGTTGATGGTAGAGGTCAATTGTCATTATGTATAACTCTATTTCTTTATTTGCTAAACTTTCCAAGTTCATTTTAGGCTTGCAGCTAACGGGCGACGCTTGCCGAAGGCGCGATGAAAACACCTGCATCATAGTCCGTCGTGGCGTAAAGTTATTAATTTGGTTGAATGTTCAATTTGCACGTCCACCGCGCTTGCGGCAAGCGGGTGTTAGCCACAGTTATTTTCTTACGATGCCCCCCAAAGAATCCACATGCAGGATTTAAACAAGTCCTTAGGTGATTCATTTAGTACATTAACTTTTTCTACCACTCGTTGAATTTTATTTTCATCTTCATTCATCATTTCTACCACATACGAAACGTCCTCTGACTTTATTTCATATTTAGCTTCATTCATAACAACCCAATTCCCTTGTGAACTTATTTTGTCTAACCCTTTTTCAATAAAGTCCTTTTCGCTGATGTTTATAAATAAATACTTTATATCATTTGGATTAACCTCGATGGTTGTCTTTTTTATAAAATATTTTGCCATAGAGGTGGCTGTTCCAAAGAGCAGTAATGGAGCACTCAAAAGCATTAAAAAAACGAATATTGAAGCGTCGACTTTGTCTCCAAACAGATTGAGGATAAATAATAAAGTCCAGATAAGGGTAAAAGATATAATCGACAGGTTAATAGTCTGATTAATTCTCTTTTCCGTTGTAGTAATTGTCTTCAGAGTCACAGTTATAATTGTGGCTAACGTTTTGGCGCTTGCCGATGGCGCGGTGAAAACTGCGCCTTCTTTCTCCGCCGTGGTGTAAAATTATTAATTAAGTTTTCAGTTCAAAATTGCACGTCCACCGCGTTTGCGGCAAGCGGCTGTTACCTGCTGCTGCTTTCTACTGGTCAACATTTTCAAATAAAGAGAGATAGTGTTTTCGTTGTCCTTCAGTAATCCCTAACCAACCTCCGCTTCTCCAAAGTGTCGCTAAGTCATTTGTGCTTTTAAGGGTATTAAAGTTTGGTATTACTTTTTCTGTGATAATTTCAGCAATTTCATTTGCAGCATATTCAGCATTGTCTTGGCTGTCAACTGTCCACCACTTGTCTTGATTGTCCGCGAGATAATTTCCAATTCTTCTATTATAATGTCGTTGATGCTCGATTGGTAAGTTTATGTCGTCAAGTTTTGAAATAAGTGAGGATGCGATTTCGGTGTTTATAGTCAATTTAAGAACGTTTGATGTCGAACTTTGACTGCTTTGAACACCAATGAAATAGGTCAAGTCTCCGTTTGAAAAGCTAAAGACATTTCCTTTCTTTTTAAAATGTAGCGGCTTTAGTTTTTCGGATAGCTTGTCTAAAATTATTTTTTTGTAGTCTTTTGAATTCATTCGGTCTGTCTTTGCAGTTGCAGGNCAGGAAACAAATTTGTCATAAAAGGCAACTGTTCCTTTAGAGTCAAGTCGACCAACAATTACGTTGATAAAGCTTTTGGCCTTTATCCGTTTTTATTGCCGTTACAGGTTTTTAAAATCACACATAACGTTTTGGCGCTTGCCGAAGGCGCGGTGAAAACACCAGCGTCATTCTCCGCCGTGATGTAAATTTATTAATTAAGTCTTCAGTTCAAAATTGCACGTCCACCGCGATTGCGGCAAGCGTTTGTTGTGCGCAGCTTTTATTTTGAGTCTTTAGTCAAGCTTAGCTAAATAACTCTCGATTTCGGAAGCGTTGATACTCTTTACAGTGTCAATAATCATTTCCAAGCCCATATAACTCCATTTTTTCTGACGAACTTTTGCAATCAGTTCCTTAGAAATGGGATGACCCAATCTTTCTGATGCTATCTTAATAACTTCATCTTGCATACTGAGGGATAAAGAATCCTGCTTATCCCTTATTTTGAATAAACCCATAATTTGCTTTTCAGTGCCCTTTAAAGTTGCGCACAACGTTTTGGCGCTTGCCGAAGGCGCGGTGAAAACACCTGCGTCTAAGTCCGCCGTGGTGTAAAGTTATTAATTAGGTTGTAAGAACAAAGTTGCACGTCCAGCGCGCTTTACGGCAAGCGTTTGTTAGCAGCCGTTAAAGTATTGTCCCAAAGTGCGTTCTAATTTTCAATTTGCCTTCATTATTTGAAATGGTGGAGTCGCCTGTGAATTGCGCCGCGAGCTGCACATCTGCCAGTAAATTTGTCCCCTTTTTGAATGAATTGTTAACTATCTCTATTCGCGACTTGAAGCCTGCGTCCTCAAAATCAACGAACTCATTAAACACATTTCCTGCTAGTCTTAATTGACCATCAGCACCATGGTCGGCGTGCATAAATTGAATATATTCATTGAAAATGTTATTCTCGATTGTAAACCCACCGATAAAACAAGTTGCATAAATATCAAACTTATCTACCACACAATTTTGTAACACTAATGGCTTGGTAAACTCAATTGAGGTCGAATCAATCTCCTTGAACTGGCAATTTGAAAAGATTAGCCGCAAAACAACTTTGTCGCCAGATTCAGTCAATTCTCTCAGGTCGAGTAGTTCATTAACTATACAGTGGTCGAGCTGTCCGAACTTTCTTAATCGGGCAATTGCTTGGATGGCTGTCAATGTTTCATGCATGGCTTTTTAATGGCTGCTAACGTTTTGGCGCTTGCCGAAGGCGCGGTGAAAATACCTGCGTCTTTCTCCGCTGTTGCCGTAAAGTTATTAATCAGGTTATCAGTTCAAAATTGCACGTCCACCGCGTTTGCGGCAAGCGGCTGTTACCTGCCGTTTTTTATTTAAGTTTAATTATTCCGTTATCTTTTAATTCTTTGTCATTCCCGCTCGAACTATCTGTCCTTAAGAATTTGAGTCTTGAAATATCTAAGCCATCTATCAATTTTATGCCTTCAATTGAACTTTTA
>NZ_PQVF01000026.1 GCF_002920915.1 Solitalea longa | reverse complement strand
TATGGATATCTCATCTTGTGGTGAGTTTCGCGCTTAGATGCTTTCAGCGCTTATCTCGACCGAACGTAGCTACTCTGCAGTACAGCTGGCGCCATAACAGATTCACTAGAGGTTCGTCCAACCCGGTCCTCTCGTACTAAGGTCAGGTCCACTCAAATATCCTACGCCCACAACAGATAGGGACCGAACTGTCTCGCGACGTTCTGAACCCAGCTCGCGTGCCACTTTAATCGGCGAACAGCCGAACCCTTGGGACCTTCTCCAGCCCCAGGATGTGACGAGCCGACATCGAGGTGCCAAACCTCCCCGTCGATATGAGCTCTTGGGGGAGATCAGCCTGTTATCCCCAGCGTACCTTTTATCCTTTGAGCGATGGCCCTTCCATGCAGAACCACCGGATCACTATATCCTACTTTCGTACCTGCTCGGCTTGTAGGCCTCACAGTCAAGCATGCTTTTGCTATTGCACTCCACGTACGGTTACCAAGCGTACTGAGCATACCTTTGAAAGCCTCCGTTACTCTTTTGGAGGCGACCACCCCAGTCAAACTACCCACCAAACAATGTCCCCCGCTTCAGCAGGGTTAGACACCGAATACAGAAAGGGCGGTATTTCAAGGTTGATTCCACGACTCCTGGCGAAGCCGCTTCAACATCTCCCGCCTATCCTACACATCCTGTACCCAATATCAATGTTAAGTTGTAGTGAAGGTGCATGGGGTCTTTCCGTCCCGTTGCGGGTAACCGGCGTCTTCACCGATACCACAATTTCACCGAGCTCATGGCTGAGACAGCGTCCAGATCGTTACACCATTCGTGCAGGTCGGAACTTACCCGACAAGGAATTTCGCTACCTTAGGACCGTTATAGTTACGGCCGCCGTTTACTGGGGCTTCGATTCAATGCTTCGCCTTGCGACTAACATCCCCTCTTAACCTTCCAGCACCGGGCAGGTGTCAGGCCTTATACCTCATCTTTCGATTTTGCAAAGCCATGTGTTTTTGTTAAACAGTCGCCTGGACCTTTTCACTGCGGCCCCCGTTAAGGGGCGCCCCTTCTCCCGAAGTTACAGGGCCATTTTGCCGAGTTCCTTAGCCATGATTCACTCGAGCACCTTAGGATTCTCTCCTCGACTACCTGTGTCGGTTTGCGGTACGGGTATCTTATATCTGAAGTTTAGAGGATTTTCTCGGCAGCCTTTAGGATCACTATCCACGCCCCCGTAGGTTTGTGGTACTTTCAGCTTTCTCCATCACTCACGGATTTGCCTATGAATGATATAGGTACGGCCTTTAACGAACTATTCCGTCAGTTCGCGGATCTTTCACCACTGCGTCTCCCCGTCACAATATAAGATAGTATGGGAATATTAACCCATTGTCCATCGGCTTCGCCCTTCGGCTACACCTTAGGCCCCGACTAACCCTGATCCGATTAGCGTTGATCAGGAAACCTTAGTCTTTCGGTGTGCAGGTTTCTCGCCTGCATTATCGTTACTTATGCCTACATTTGCTTTTCTAACCGCTCCAACATACCTTACGGTACACCTTCGCCGCTGTTAGAATGCTCTCCTACCATAGAGATAAATCCCTATCCATAGCTTCGGTAATATACTTGATGCCCGATTATTATCCATGCCCGATCGCTCGACTAGTGAGCTGTTACGCACTCTTTAAATGAATGGCTGCTTCCAAGCCAACATCCTAGCTGTCTATGCAATCGGACCCCGTTAGTTCAACTTAGTATATATTTGGGGACCTTAGCTGATGGTCTGGGTTCTTTCCCTCTCGGCCTTGGACCTTAGCACCCAAAGCCTCACTCCAGCGTATATGTGTCTAGCATTCGGAGTTTATCTGGATTTGGTAGGATTTGACTCCCCCGCATCCAATTAGTAGCTCTACCTCTAGCACACTCTTACCGCCAGGCTGTTCCTAAAAACATTTCGGAGAGTACGAGCTATTTCCCAGTTTGATTAGCCTTTCACCCCTACCCTCAAGTCATCCGAAAACTTTTCAACGTTAACCGGTTCGGACCTCCATTACATGTTACTGCAACTTCATCCTGCTCAAGGGTAGATCACAAGGTTTCGCGTCTACTCCCACTGACTATGCGCCCTATTCAGACTCGCTTTCGCTTCGGCTGCGTCCCTGAAGGACTTAACCTTGCCAGTGAGAAGTAACTCGTAGGCTCATTATGCAAAAGGCACGCCGTCACACCAGATGGTGCTCCGACCGCTTGTAAGCGCACGGTTTCAGGTTCTATTGCACTCCCCTGTTCGGGGTTCTTTTCACCTTTCCTTCACAGTACTTGTTCACTATCGGTCTCTCAGTAGTATTTAGCCTTACCAGATGGTGCTGGCAGATTCCCACAAGGCGTCTCCGACCTCGCGGTACTCAGGATACAGTTAGGTATAACAATCTTACCAATACGCGGCTATCACGCTCTATGGCTGCTCTTCCCAAAGCATTCTTGTTCTTTTGTTAAGTCCACATTACTGTCCTACAACCCCAATAATGCCGTAACATTATTGGTTTGGGCTCTTTCGCGTTCGCTCGCCACTACTTACGAAATCACTATTGTTTTCTCTTCCTCTGCTTACTTAGATGTTTCAGTTCGGCAGGTTAGCGTATTTATACAACTAGTCTTCAACTAGTTAGGTTTCCCCATTCGGAAATCATCGGATCAATTCGTATTTGCCAATACCCGATGCTTATCGCAGCTTATCACGTCCTTCATCGCCTCTGAGAGCCAAGGCATCCCCCGTGCGCCCTTAGTAACTTTCTTGATTACTAAGACTTGCGTCTTATTTACTTACATTAATAGAATTGCTTCTATCTGTTGCTCGTTTACCTTTTCAGGTAACTTCTTTCAATATGTCAAAGAACTTCTTGGCCGTTTGTTTCCTTTCCTTTGAAAGGTGGGCCACTTTTGGTGGAGAATAACGGATTCGAACCGTTGACCCCCTGCGTGCAAGGCAGGTGCTCTAGCCAGCTGAGCTAATTCCCCAAGCTTGTTAAGTAATGAGTGAGTGAGTGAATGCTGAATGATTGAATTGTTTATTCATTCATTCTTCCTTCTTTCATTCGATCATTCCCTTTAGTAGTCCCGAGCAGACTTGAACTGCTGACCCCTACATTATCAGTGTAGTGCTCTAACCAAACTGAGCTACGGGACTATTTTTGTAGTTCCTGTAGGCAGTAGGCTTGTTCTCGTTCTACCCTTCCTACCGGTACTTGGGTTTTTCTCTTGTTTATTTTTGAAATGAGATAATCTAGCGCAGCAGCTTTCTTAACTGCTATCCTTCTCTAGAAAGGAGGTATTCCAGCCGCACCTTCCGGTACGGCTACCTTGTTACGACTTAGCCCTAATTACCAGTTTTGCCCTAAACCGCTCCTTGCGGCTACAGTCTTTAGGCACCCCCAGCTTTCATGGCTTGACGGGCGGTGTGTACAAGGCCCGGGAACGTATTCACCGCGTCATTGCTGATACGCGATTACTAGCGAATCCAACTTCATGAGGTCGAGTTGCAGACCTCAATCCGAACTGTGAATGGCTTTTTGAGATTGGCTTCCTGTTACCAGGTCGCAGCCCTCTGTACCATCCATTGTAGCACGTGTGTAGCCCCGGACGTAAGGGCCATGATGACTTGACGTCGTCCCCTCCTTCCTCTCTACTTGCGTAGGCAGTCTGTTTAGAGTCCCCATCTTAATGCTGGCAACTAAACATAGGGGTTGCGCTCGTTGCGGGACTTAACCCAACACCTCACGGCACGAGCTGACGACAGCCATGCAGCACCTAGTTTCCTGTCCTTGCGGACGTTAATATTTCTACTAACTTCAGTAACTTTCAAGCCCGGGTAAGGTTCCTCGCGTATCATCGAATTAAACCACATGCTCCTCCGCTTGTGCGGGCCCCCGTCAATTCCTTTGAGTTTCAATCTTGCGACCGTACTCCCCAGGTGGATTACTTAACGCTTTCGCTTAGCCGCCGACTGTATATCGCCGACAGCGAGTAATCATCGTTTAGGGCGTGGACTACCAGGGTATCTAATCCTGTTTGATCCCCACGCTTTCGTGCCTCAGCGTCAGTTACACTTTAGTGAGCTGCCTTCGCAATCGGTGTTCTGTGACATATCTATGCATTTCACCGCTACTTGTCACATTCCGCCCACTTCATCTGTACTCAAGTAAACCAGTATCAAAGGCAGTTCTACAGTTGAGCTGCAGGCTTTCACCTCTGACTTAATTTACCGCCTACGCACCCTTTAAACCCAATAAATCCGGATAACGCTTGGATCCTCCGTATTACCGCGGCTGCTGGCACGGAGTTAGCCGATCCTTATTCTTCGGGTACCTTCAACTAAATACACGTATCTAGGTTTATTCCCCGACAAAAGCAGTTTACAACCCATAGGGCCGTCATCCTGCACGCGGCATGGCTGGTTCAGACTTCCGTCCATTGACCAATATTCCTTACTGCTGCCTCCCGTAGGAGTCTGGTCCGTATCTCAGTACCAGTGTGGGGGACCATCCTCTCAGATCCCCTATGCATCGTAGCCTTGGTAAGCCGTTACCTTACCAACTAGCTAATGCAACGCATGCCCATCTTCAATCACCAAAGTTTTAACAGTTAAATGATGCCATTCTGCTGTTTTATGCGGTATTAATCTCCCTTTCGGAAGGCTATCCCCCAATTGAAGGTAGGTTGCATACGTGTTACGCACCCGTGCGCCACTTTCATGAAGAGCAAGCTCCTCAATCTCGTTCGACTTGCATGTATTAGGCCTGCCGCTAGCGTTCATCCTGAGCCAGGATCAAACTCTCCATTGTATATTTTAAGTTTGTTCCTATTCTGCACTGCTGCAGAATGGTGTCTTGTTGATTGCTCAACTCGACATTGTCTCTTGGATTGACAGTTATTCTTAGCTTG
>NZ_PQVF01000025.1 GCF_002920915.1 Solitalea longa | reverse complement strand
GGCGTGATGGCAAAGTTGGCTCCGGTATAACTGATTGTATAGTTGCTATTGGCAAGCGTGCCCTGGTTGATGGCGTAAGACGTTCCTACGTTCTCGCCCGGCGCTCTTGACAAGGAGCCACTGAACGATATCGATTGACCGTTAGCCAATGTACTTCCTGCAGCTGGTGCCGAAACAAAGCTGAATGCCGGGTCAACGGATCCGTAAACCTTCGACTGGCTGGCATCCGCTGTTACCGTTACGGCAAGCGGCGTGATGGCAAAATTCGCACCTGTATAATTGATCGTATAGTTGCTATTAACAAGCGTTCCCTGGTTGATGGCGTAAGAGGATCCTACGTTCTCGCCTGGTGTTCTTGACAAGGCGCCACTGAAAGCCACCGATTGACCGTTAGCCAATGGACTGCCAATAGCCGGAGTGGAAGTATAAGTGAAGGCCGGGTCAACTGATCCGTAAACCTTCGACGGGCTTCCGTCCGTAGTTATCGTTACGGCTAGCGGGGTAATGGCAAAGTTCGAACTTGTATAGTTAATTGTATAGTTGCTGTTAGCCAGCGTGCCCTGGTTGATGGAGTAAGATGATCCTACGTTCTCGCCTGGTGTTCTTGACAATGCACCACTGAAGGTTACTGACTGACCGTTGGCTAGCAGAGTTCCTGCTGCCGGTGCCGATGTATAAGTTAAGGCCGGGTCCACTGATCCGTAAACCTTCGCCTGATTAGCGTCCGCTGTTACCGTTACGTCAAGTGGCGTGATGGCAAAGTCTGCACCCGTGTAGGTAATCGTATAGTTACTGTTAGCAAGAGAGCCCTGGCTGATGGCATAAGTTGACCCTACGTTCTCGCCTGCTTCTCTTGACAACGAACCGCTAAACATTACCGACTGACCGTTGGCTAAAAGGCTTCCTGTTACAGGAATAGAGGTATAGGTATAAACTGCCGGGTCGGCTGAGCCGTATACCTTCGATTGACCTGCTTCAGCCGTTACCGTTACGGCAAGCGGGGTGATAATTAACGTTTGCTGTACTGGTGTTGCAGCATTAAAATCAGTATTACCTACCTGATTGGCAGTAATCGTTACTGTTCCAGCCCCTACAACATGTACTTCGTTAGCTACAATCGTTGCTATCGAATTATCACTACTTGAATAAGTAATTGGTATAGTATTATTTGAGCTTACAGCTAAAGGAGTATAATCGGCATCACCATAAACCTTTGTATCCGAAGTAGCAAAAGAGATAGCTTGATTCCCTTTATTTACGGTAATTGAATATGAATTTATTCCAAAGTATGGCCCTGTTCCCACAGACGCATCCGTAGCTGTTACTGTAAAATTAAATGTACCGCTAGCCGTTGGAATACCTGAGAAACTTCCGCTATAAGGATTAAAAATCAAACCAGCAGGTAAAGCTCCAGAAGTAATTTCGTAACTATAAGGAGCTGTTCCTCCTGATGCCGCAATTGTTTCACTATACAAAGCCCTTACTTCAGCATTCAGCAATGTGGATGGGGAGATTGCTATAGTCGGAGCATTGACTGTTAAAGTATAGGCCCTGGAACCTAAATAAGGAGCTCCTGTTCCCGTAGTAGCATCTGTAGCTGTTACGGTAAAATTGAAAGTACCACCGGCCGTCGCAATACCTGTCAAACTTCCGGTACTTGTATTCAACGTCAAACCTGCAGGTAAAGCTCCCGCTGTAATTGCATAAGTATAAGGAGCGGTTCCTTCCGAGGCCGTAACCGTTTCGCTATACACTGTACCTACGGTGCATGCTGATAAGCTGGTTGGAGAAAATGATATAGTTGGAGGGTTGACCGTTAGTGAATAGGCTCTAGAGCCGTAAAAAGGCGCTGCTGGACCTGTAGTTGCATCAGTAGCTGCAACAGTGAAATTAAAGTTACCCACCGCTGTAGGCGTACCTGACAAAGCCCCGGTACTTGTATTCAAAGTTAAACCTGTAGGTAAAGCTCCTACCGAAATTGCATAAGCATAAGGAGCAGTTCCTCCCGATGCCGTAACCGCTTCGTTATATGCAGTACCCGCGGTACATGCTGACAATGTGTTTGGAGAAACACTTATGGCTGGCGCATTGATTTGTATTCCAACAGGCATTGTATTAGAAAAAGGAGCCCCTGTACCTGTAGTTGCATCCGTAACTTTTACTGTAAAGGAATAGTAACCAAAGGCTGTAGGCGTACCAGATAGGGTGCCGTCAGAAGACATACTTAAACCTGGAGGCAATGCTCCTGCTGTAATTGAATATGAATAAGGAGTCGTTCCTCCGGATGCAGAAAATGCTTTGTTATACGATAAACCTGCTTGCCCCGATGTTATGTTGATTGTTGATAAGTTTAGAAGTGGTGGGGTAATCGATAAACTATAAGCTGTAGAACCGGAAAAAGGTCCTCCCCTTCCTGCCGTACTTGCATCAGTGGCCGTTATAGTAAAGTTAAAACTACCTACTTCTGTCGGAGTTCCTATTAAATCCCCCCCAGAAGACAATGTCAAACCTTGAGGTAATGTCCCTGCTGAAATTGCATAAGAATAAGGTAAGGTTGTGCCAAATCCCATTGTCGAAATAGTGGAGGAATATGGGTTACCTGCAAAAGAAGATGACAAGATGGGACCGGGAGTTATAGTTGGCGGATTGATCGTTAGTGCATACGTACTCGAACCCGAATAAGGTGCTCCAGTTCCAGTAGATGCATCCGTAGCACTTATTGTAAAGTTAAAGTTACCAGCAGTTGTAGGATTACCTGACAAATTCCCATTATTTATATCCAGTGATAAACCGGGAGGTAAGGCTCCTGATGTAACTGCATAACTATAAGGAGTTGTTCCTCCTGATGCCGTAATATTCCTGCTATAAAAGTAAGGTATTTCACCTGCTGACAATGTGGATGAAGCTGGAGAAACAACTATGGTAGGTGCATTAATTGTTAAAGTATAGGCATTCGAACCCGAATAAGGTGCTCCTGGCCCTGTAGATGCATCTGTAGCGCTTACTGTAAAGTTAAAGCTACCGCCAGCAGTAGGAGTACCCGATAATGTCCCGGTACTTGTATTTAAAGTTAAACCTGCGGGCAAAGCTCCAGCTGTAATCGCATAAGAATAAGGAGTTGTTCCTCCTGATGCCGTAATTGACTGGCTATATGATGAACCTACAGTTCCTCCTGATAACGAAGCCGGAGACACTGCTATAGTTGCAGTTACAGTTAATGTTGCTGAATTGGAGGTCGCAACCGGAGAACAACTACCGGAAACAACACAACGATATGAATACCCATTCAAAGTGCCTGAAGCTCCCGTAATGTTTAATGTTGCAGTTGAGGAACCTGAATAAGGAGCTCCATCGCTTACGTTTGAAAAGCCCGAGCCTTGATCCACCTGCCATTGGTAACCGGTAGGTCCGGTAGCTGACACTGAGAATGAAGTATTATCTCCTACATTAACCGTTTGATTAGCTGGAGAAGAAACAATTGCCGGTGCAGAACCAATAGTTAAAGTAGCAGAATTCGAAGTAGCCGAAGAACATGCACCTGAAACAATGCATCTATAAATGGCCCCATCCAAAAAAGTGGACGGTTGAATTGTTAGCGTTGGGGTAGAAACTCCTGTATAAGCCCCTCCGCTGATTACACTTACAAACCCTGAGCCCATATTCACTTGCCATTGATATCCGGTTGCATTTGTTGCTGTCACCGAAAAGGTAGTACTTCCTCCCAAACAAGCAGAGCTATTTGAAGGCTGAGCTGTGATTGCCGGAGCAGAGTTGATAGTAAGAGCTGCAGTATTTGAAGTAGCATTGGGAGTACAAGCTCCTCTAGCCACTACTCTGTAAACGTAGCCGCTTAACCCTGCAGTAGCGCCAGTAATTGTAAGTGTAGCTGTTGTTGCCCCTGAATAAGGGGCCGCGTTTGAAATATTTGAGAATCCGGCCCCTTGATCTACTTGCCACTGGTAACCGGTAGCATTTGAAGCGGTTGCCGTGAAAGTAGTATTATCTCCTGCACAGATTGCTCTTGCTGAGGGTTGTGCCGTGATTGCCGGAGCAGAATTTATTGTTAAAGCTGCACCGTTAGAAGTAGCATCGGGAAAGCATGCTCCCGTAGCTATTACTCTATAAACATAGCCGTTTAATCCTGCAGTAGCGCCAGTAATTGTAAGGGTAGCCGTAGTAGCGCCAGAATAAACACCTCCGTTCGAAATGTAAGAGTACCCGGCTCCCTGATCTACCTGCCACTGATATCCGGTCGCATTTGAAGCGGTTGCTGTGAAAGTAGTATTACCTCCGGCACATATTGAGCTAGTTGAAGGCTGAGCAGTAATTGCCGGAGCTGGGTTTACAGTAAGTGTTACAGCATTAGAAGTAGCATCAGGAGAGGCAGAACCGGTGGCAATACATTTGTATTGATAACCGTTCATTGCACTTGTAGCTCCTGTGATTGTAAGGGTTGTAGTAGTTATCCCTGAATAAGGGGCAGTATTGCTCAAGTCGCTAAAAGAGCCTCCTGCATTAGTACTAACCTGCCATTTATAACTTGTTGCATTTGATGCTGATATTGAAAAAGTAGTATTAGCTCCTGCACAGATAGCACTGTTTGATGGTTGCCCTGTAATTGCTGGTGGGCTACCCACGCTAATAGTACTTGGTATTGTAGTAAAGTCTACCGTTCCACTAGGAACTTTAGTCCAATTGGCAGGGTTAGCCACTAATGCTTTATATGCGGCCCAAGAACTTTGTCCGGATGTTGGACCTGTATACATTCCTCCTACTACATTGGGTCCCAAAAAAACCTGACTGGTGCCGCTTAGGTTACCGGGTAGATAAGAAGTAGAGGCATTAATGGTACCTGTTGATGCCCAGCCCGTTGCCGCGCCAGTTGAACCAGAAAAACCCAGGCCGGCTATTATAGAGCCGGTAAAAGTAGCAGTTGGAGAATTTGTACTACTTCCACCAACACCTTGGAAAGCAAAGACTTGGTCACCGCTAGTATTTGTGAGAGCTATACCAACAGTCGGTGTTCCGTTCGATGAATTAGTTACAGATGTAATTGCACCAATATTAGTAAATGTTGTGGTAGCCGCTGCATTTATAGAAATGGTAATTTTTGTTCCGGCAGGAATTATAGCTCCTGTGTTGTTGGTCCAAACTACATATTGCTCCTGTTCTCTGTAATTGCCAGCGGCAGTACTCGTTGTCGTGCTGTTAAAACCATTATCCGTAAACCTAATTTCAGTATTAGGAGCAAGATTAACCCAGGTAATAAATGCAAACCCATCTGGGGCATTGGCATTAAATCCGACAAAAGACAGGTCCCCTTGAGCAAGGGTGGTTTGAGCCTTTAAACTGTTGGACAAAAGAGACAGGATCGTAATCAGTAAGAGAAGCGATGTTTTCCTCAGATTTAAATTGAATTTTTCCTTTAAGCAGAGTTTCTTCATTATTAATTGATGTTTGCTATTGGATAGGTATAAGTTGATTGTTTTGAATATTAAATGCACAAATAAGTATTGGTCCATTTGGAGAAAACTCCTTCAGGCTTTTCTTTTATGTATTGTTCAAATTTCTCTGAAATATCAGGTACTGTATCGACACGTTGTAGTTTACATTTACCAGATTGGTCAGGTATAACTTCAGTAATGTACATTGGAGCTAACAGGTGATGAGTAGCGCTATGCATTTGAACTGAACCTCTTGGGCTCTCAAATGTGATAGTCTCCAGGTCGTGAGTTGCATCAGCTATTCTACCATCGTATTTACTTAAAATAGCACTAAACAGGAGAAGGAATTGACCGGTTTCCCAGCCAAACATTGAGAAAATAGTGCTCTGGTCTCCTAAGGTTGTTCTAAATAACTGATTAGATTCATTGTCAAGATCCTGAAACCAGGTTACATGACCCTTAATACCATTGAAAGGATAATCAATCGTATTAAGCCAGGTTTCTTCGAGCATAAATGGAGAAGCGTAAAGCTTTAGTTTTGTGTGTAAACCACTACCGATGAACTCTTTTAAGAAATAGTCGCCCGATTCTGCTGAGAGTTGCGCTAAAATAGAGTCAGGTTGTTTTTGTTCCATTACATCATATAAGGGAGAGATTTTAAAATCCTCTCTGACATAGGGAACTACCAAATTAGATTGAATCTCTCCTCCGCCGGCCTCAATCCCTTTCTGATAAGCAAAGCATTGCAAATACCCGCCATCATAAAAAGAAGTAGCGAAAACTGGGCGAACGGCCCCCTCTGTCCCAGCAAGCTCACCTGTAAGCCTGCTACCAAAAGCAGCCTGAAGAGATAATGTATAACAATATGGAGAGGTTTGCCAGTCGGTGGGAATGTGTCCACCCGGATCCATTACAATTAGAAGCTTATTAAGCTTAGAAAATAATGGAACAAGTTTATAAGCCTCACTTTGATCTATAAATGCTATGACAAATGAAACATCTTCATCCAAAAGAAGCTTTTCTACTTTGTTATAAATAGTAGCTTCTACTTCTCCAAATCCTATATTTTCAGAAAACACCTTAACAGGAACCCCGGATTTTTTTAAATAGGCTTTAAAACCCGACATTAAGTCGATTGATAAAGTTGGATACAATGAAGAGCGAGGGAGTAGCACCCCTACTCTGATTTCTGTCATAGTTATTTTTGATATGATAAACTCAAAATAAGTAAGCGGACAAAGTTGTTGTCCGCTTACTTTATATGTTGCTCATTCCCTTAATTTCTTGAAGGGAAGATACCAGACATAACAATAATATAATTTACCGCAAGATATGGCTGCATTATAGAAACAGGATAGTTATTCCCCACTACTCCTGTAGCAAGATTTGTATTAAGATTTGCAGCTACGGCATTTGTCGTTCCGCTATAAATAGAAGTTGCCGGAGTTCCAAGGTATGCACCTATTGGACTGTCAACATCGGCATTACTGTCATTTACCGGCAATTGTACAGAACCAGTAATAGGGTGGTTGTGTGCCGGCAAATTGTTAAGCATAAGTGTTACTGTCTCTGCACCACTTACCTGACCAATTCCGTAGTTCGATAAACCAGGTCCTTGACCAACACCGATTGGGGCACGTCCTCTTAAGTCTGGAAGAGCAAATGTTGTTTGTCCGTTACCTCCATAAGTAGTGCCCAATATTGCGAAAAGTGCTTGGTTTTGAGCAATAGAAAGTAATTGTCCCTGACATAATGCATATCCGCGGGGAGCAAAGTTTCCTGCAAAAATTTTAATGACCCCCATTAATTCTTCATCCATAGTATATAGTAGTGCTTATTTAAAATGAGTTTGAATAGTGTAAAAGCTATTTTGCGATTAAAGAGTAACCTCCTGATTTGCAGCGCAATTATAAAACTTATTTTTGAGTAGGGCAAAATTTCCACAAACAAAAAAATATTTCCCCAAAATTATATGTTTAAACAATTGAATAACAATCAATTAGATGAATCAATCCTTACTCGAAGAACAATTCCACAATCGCGATTGTTAATTAACTCATTGAAAATAAAATTTCTTTATAGTTTTATGCTCTGAAAATCAATATCTAAAAGTTTAACATGACTAATAATCGTAGAACATTTCTTAGAACGGGTTCAGCTTTAGCGGGAATTTTTTTACTCAACAAGCCAATAAAAGCTTTAGGAGCTTCGGCCCAAAAAGTAATGACCTTGGAAAACCTGCATAATTCATTGGTCATTTATCATACAAACGATTTACATGGAACCATTGGCGATGACCTTTTGAATAATGAAGGGGTAAGATTCATTTCAAAAAGTTATAAGAACAATGATACACTCGGATTTTTACTGGATGCAGGTGATTTTTTAAATGGCCTGGGCGAAACTGCATATGATAAGAAAGTAATCCAACTGATGAATCAAACCGGCTACCATGCTGCAACTCTGGGAAATAAAGAAATGGCAAATGGGGAAGATCATTTAGCTGCTTTAACCCAGTACGTTAACTTTAATTTGATAAACTGCAACTATACATTTACCAATCCTGTACTTCAAACTAAGGTTTTACCTTATGCCATTTTTAAATCGGGCCAACTAAGAATTGGCATTACCGGAGTGGGACCAAAAGTTCAAAACATAACAGGATTTAAAAACCCATACAAGTCAGCTACTGAAATTGCCAATAAGTTGAAGCTAGAAAAAAATTGTGATGTGGTGATTTGTCTTTCGCACTTAGGAACTGATTCAAAACATTTCAATAATAAAGACCTGGCTCTTGAATCTGAAAACATCGATATCATTATTGGTGGGCATGGTGAAAACAAACAATTGAATGCGCTGGTATTGAGAAATAAACTTAAACAAGAAGTTATTATAAGACAAGGTGCTGAAAACGGCTCAATGCTTGGAAAAATGACCTTCGACCATAATGATCAAAAAGAGTTCAGAGCTATGGAGTTTCGCAAGTTCAGGCCCCAAAATCATCAAGTGAGCCCAATAGAAATAGTTACTTAGCACTAATACCTTTGTTGGGTCTATTCAATGATAATTCAACTGACCCGTCCTGAAATAACTATACAGATTAGTGAATAAATCCTGGATTAACTATACACTGGATGTTGTTAATCCTAATTAACCTATACAGGCAGTTTTTCGAAGTTACTATTTTTAGTGTTAG
>NZ_PQVF01000024.1 GCF_002920915.1 Solitalea longa | reverse complement strand
TACCTTCTGTCAGGGCGGCTCACAGGTGATCTCAGTTCCGGCGCAGGCAGGAGCGAGCTACCAGTGGTACAATGGCGCTACAGCAGTAGGGACCAACTCGAACAGCTACACTGCTACCACCAGCGGAACGTATACCGTAGTAGTAACCTTTACGGCTACTACTTGTAAGGCGACTTCGGCACCGGTGAGCGTAACGGTAAATCCATTGCCAACGGCAACGATCAGTCCATCAGGACCGACCACGTTCTGTAGTGGTGGCTCGGTAACCTTAACAGCGCCGTCTCAAGCCAATGTAAAATACGAATGGTTCCAGGGCGTAACCCCGGTAGGCACCAACAGCAATACGTATACTGCTTCTGCTTCAGGATCATATACTGTAAAAGTAACCAACACGATTACCACCTGTACGGACACTTCTCCTGCTACAGTGGTAACAGTAAACAATACCCCAACGGTGACCTTAAACGCACCGGGTCCATACACGTTTTGTCAGAACGGCTCACAGGTAATTTCGGTTACTGACGAGTCGGCTTTAGGCGTAACCTATCAGTGGTACAATGGAATTACTGCAATTCCTGGTGCCACTTCTTATACTTATACAGCAACCACCACCGGTCAGTATAAAGTAGTGGCCAGCTATCCTGCAGCAGCAGGCGGTTGTTCGGCTACTTCAGCGACGGTGAACGTAACCGTGAATCCGTTGCCAACGGTAACAGTTGCACCGGCAGGTCCAATTGCCGGTTGTGCGGGAGATGTGATCGTGTTAACGGCCACTTCGCAGGCAGGCATGAACTACCAGTGGTACAACGGCGTTACTCCGGTAGGTACCAACACGAATACTTATAGTGCCACCACCAGTGGTAACTACTCGGTAGTGGTGACCAATCCGACCACCACCTGTTCGGCACCGTCGAACGTAGTGGCAGTAACGATCACCCCAATTCCGGATGTGACGTTGAATGCAGCTGGTCCATATACCTTCTGTCAGGGCGGCTCACAGGTGATCTCAGTTCCGGCGCAGGCAGGAGCGAGCTACCAGTGGTACAATGGCGCTACAGCAGTAGGTGCCAACTCGAACAGCTACACCGCTACCACCAGTGGAACGTATACCGTAGTAGTAACCTTTACGGCGACTACCTGTAAGGCGACTTCGGCACCGGTGAGCGTAACGGTAAATCCATTGCCAACAGCAACGATCAGTCCATCAGGACCGACCACGTTCTGTAGCGGTGGATCGGTAACCTTAACAGCGCCGGCTCAGGCTAACGTTAAATACGAATGGTTCCAGGGCGTAACCCCGGTAGGCACCAACAGTAATACGTATACTGCTTCTGCTTCAGGATCATATACTGTTAAAGTAACCAACACGATTACCACCTGTACGGACACTTCTCCGGCTACAGTGGTAACAGTAAACAATACCCCAACGGTGACCTTAAATGCACCGGGTCCATACACGTTTTGTCAGAACGGCTCACAGGTAATTTCGGTTACTGACGAGTCGGCTTTAGGCGTAACGTATCAGTGGTACAATGGCGTAACCGCTATTCCTGGTGCCACTTCTTATACTTATACAGCAACCACCACCGGTCAGTATAAAGTAGTGGCCAGCTATCCTGCAGCAGCAGGCGGTTGTTCGGCTACTTCAGCTACCGTAAACGTAACGGTGAATCCGTTGCCAACGGTAACAGTAGCACCGGCAGGTCCAATTGCCGGTTGTGCGGGAGATGTGATTGTATTAACGGCCACTTCGCAGGCAGGCATGAATTACCAGTGGTATAACGGAGTTACTCCGGTAGGTACCAATACCAATACTTATAGTGCCACCACCAGTGGTAACTACTCGGTAGTGGTGACCAATCCGACCACCACCTGTTCGGCACCGTCGAACGTAGTGGCAGTAACGATCACCCCAATTCCGGATGTGACGTTGAATGCAGCTGGTCCATATACCTTCTGTCAGGGCGGCTCACAGGTGATCTCAGTTCCGGCGCAGGCAGGAGCGAGCTACCAGTGGTACAATGGCGCTACAGCAGTAGGCACGAACTCGAACAGCTATACCGCTACCACCAGTGGAACTTACACCGTAGTAGTAACCTTTACGGCTACTACTTGTAAGGCGACTTCGGCACCGGTGAGCGTAACGGTAAATCCATTGCCAACAGCAACGATCAGTCCATCAGGACCGACCACGTTCTGTAGCGGTGGATCGGTAACCTTAACAGCACCGGCTCAAGCCAATGTAAAATACGAATGGTTCCAGGGTGTAACCCAGGTAGGTACCAACAGTAATACGTATACTGCTTCTGCTTCAGGATCATATACGGTAAAAGTAACCAACACGATTACCACCTGTACGGACACTTCTCCTGCTACAGTGGTAACAGTAAACAATACCCCAACGGTGACCTTAAACGCACCGGGTCCATACACGTTTTGTCAGAACGGTGCACAGGTAATTTCGGTTACTGACGAGTCGGCTTTAGGCGTAACCTATCAGTGGTACAATGGAATTACTGCAATTCCTGGTGCCACTTCTTATACTTATACAGCAACCACCACCGGTCAGTATAAAGTAGTGGCCAGCTATCCTGCAGCAGCAGGCGGTTGTTCGGCTACTTCAGCTACCGTAAACGTAACGGTGAATCCGTTGCCAACGGTAACAGTTGCACCGGCAGGTCCAATTGCCGGTTGTGCGGGAGATGTGATCGTGTTAACGGCCACTTCGCAGGCAGGCATGAATTACCAGTGGTACAACGGCGTTACTCCGGTAGGTACCAACACCAATACTTATAGTGCCACCACCAGTGGTAACTACTCGGTAGTGGTGACCAATCCGACCACCACCTGTTCGGCACCGTCGAACGTAGTGGCGGTAACGATCACCCCAATTCCGGATGTGACGTTGAATGCAGCTGGTCCATATACCTTCTGTCAGGGCGGCTCACAGGTGATCTCAGTTCCGGCGCAGGCAGGAGCGAGCTACCAGTGGTACAATGGCGCTACAGCAGTAGGCACGAACTCCAACAGCTACACTGCTACCACCAGCGGAACGTATACCGTAGTAGTAACCTTTACGGCTACTACTTGTAAGGCGACTTCGGCACCGGTGAGCGTAACAGTGAATCCATTGCCAACGGCAACGATCAGTCCATCAGGACCGACCACGTTCTGTAGCGGTGGATCAGTAACCTTAACAGCGCCGGCTCAAGCCAATGTAAAATACGAATGGTTCCAGGGCGCAACCCCGGTAGGCACCAACAGTAATACGTATACTGCTTCCGCTTCAGGATCATATACAGTAAAAGTAACCAACACGATTACCACCTGTACGGACACTTCTCCAGCTACAGTGGTAACAGTAGATCCTAAACCAGTAGCTACTATTACTGCAAGCGGACCTACAAGTTTCTGTAATCCTGGTTCGGTAGTATTATCAGTACCAGTTCAGTCAGGGGCAACTTATCAATGGTTCCAGGATGGAAATCCGGTAGGAACAAATTCTAATACCTATACAGCATCTGCAGCGGGTAATTATACAGTTACTGTAAGCTTTGCAACTGGTTGTACAACAGCTAGTCCTACTGGTGTTGTAGTTACTGTTTGGGATTTTGCTACTCCGGTGGTGTCAGCCACAGGTACTCTTGATTTCTGTGTGGGAGGAAGTGTTACTCTTAAAGTTAGCCCTGTTGTTACAGGTGTAACTTATAAATGGTACAATACTGCTGCTCCTTTAGTTTCAGTAGCAACAGGTACCTTCTATACTACAAATACAGTAGGTGATTATTATGTAATGGCTACTGATGTAAATGGATGTCCTAAACAATCCAATACGGTTTCTATTACATCAAACCCATTACCTGATGTAACCTTAACCAATCCAGGTCCTCATTCATTCTGTAGTGGATCAAACGTAAGCTTCAGTGTTCCTTTTGTTGCCGGTTATTCATATCAGTGGTTTAATAAGGGCGCTATAGCCTCTGGTGTTTCAAATACTAATTCATATACAGCAACTGCTACAGGTAAGTATAAAGTTGTTGTTACTTCTGATAAAGGTTGTATCAGTACTTCTGCGGATGTAGATGTAACTGTATTTGATATTCCAGATCCGGTGATTAAATCTTCAGGTTCAACAACTATCTGCGCTAACGAAACGGTTTCACTTACTATTAATCCATTCTCAGCTGCTGCAACTTATCAGTGGCGTAAAGATGGAGTGGATATCGTTGGTGCAACTAGTCAAACATATGTTGTTTCTGAAACTGCAGCCGGTACTTACAACTTTGATGTGGTAGCAAGTTATCCTACAGGTTGTCAAGAATTTTCAAATGTGATTCCGGTAACGGTTAAACCTTTGCCAATTGTTACACCTACAACTCCTACAACTATTCAGTTCTGTGATGGCGGTAGTTCAACAATCGGAGTAACAGCAGGTCCTGCAGGTACTTCATATGTATGGACTAAAGATGGTTCGGCATTTGGTTGTAATTGTGCCAGCATTACAGTATCCGATGGTGGTAACTATCAGGTGAAAGTTACATATCCTGCTCCAAGCGGATGTTCAGCTACTTCTATAGTATTCAATGTAACAGAATACAAAATTACTAAGCCAATTATTGCTGCAGATGGCCCATTAGCTTTCTGTGCCGGTGAAGATGTAGTTTTATCAGTTTCTAATGCTGATGCTACACTTAATTACCAATGGCAATTAAACGGAAGTCCTATTGGGGGAGCGACCTCAACTTCTTACACTGCTACAACAGCAGGTAATTATACGGTTGTTGGGACCAATTCATTTGGTTGTTCAGAAACTTCGGCTATTGTAACTGTAACGGTTAATCCTTTATCAGTTGCAAGTATTAATCCGGCAGGTCCTCATAAGTTCTGTTTCGGTGGAAATGTAAGCTTAACGGTAACTAGTACATACCCTACAGATACCTATAAGTGGACTTATAATGGAGTATCTATTCCAGGTGCTACATCCGCTACGTATAATGCTACTCAAACAGGTATTTATAACGTAATTGTAACCACTTCGAACGGATGTTCAAGTGGGGCCAATAATGTGTCGGTAACCGTTGATCCATTACCTCAACCTAAAATCGTTAATGGTGCAGGAAGCACAATTAACTTCTGTTCAGGAGGAGGTATAACGCACTTAGCGGTTGACAATCCATACGTAGCTTATCAATGGTATAAAGATGGTGTTGCGGTTGCTGATTCAACTAATCGTGATTATTGGGTACAGCCAACAGCTACTTCAGAAACTCATCAGTATACAGTTCGTGTATGGGATGCCAATGGATGTAACGGTATAACTGCAGCTCCTGTATTTGTAAACAGTTATCAGCCAACAGTAATTATTCAGGGTAATTTCACAGCTTGTGATCCTAATCCTGCTCAGTTATATGTAGTAAGTCCGGCTATTACTATCGATTGGTATTATTCTCCAACTAATACGGCTCCAATTACCTGGTCATCTGCGGCAGCAGCAACTACTACTTATAACGCCTATAATACAGGATGGTATAAAGTAAAAGCGAATGATGGCACTTGTGATGCATGGTCAGATTCAGTATTTATTCAAATTGAAAAAATTATTCCAGTTATTACTCCGGGTGGTTCAACTACTTTCTGTGGAACCAGTACGGCTAAAGTTACCCTGTCGGAAACATTCTATAATGATCCTGTAAAATATGCTTACCAATGGCAAGTAGGAGGAGTAGATATTCCTGGTGCGATTTTCCCTTCTTATGAAGCTACTGCAACAGGTAATTATAATGTTAAGGTTACCAGTAAGTTTGGTTGTTTTGGAACAGCCGCAGCTCCGGTTACAGTAACTGTTAACCCTATTCCTACTGCAAACTTCTCTGTTCCATCCGCATGTCTTCCTGCGGGAGGATTACAGTTTACTGACGCAAGTGTTGGCAATGGCGGTGCAACAATTACCGGATGGAGTTGGGATCTGGATGGCTTTACTTCAACAAGCCAAAATCCTGCAGTTCCTGCTTATACATCTTCAGGTATTAAAACAATCATATTAACTGTAACGGATAGTAAGGGTTGTTCTAACACAATAACAAAACCATACAACTTTAATGGTAATGAGCCTGTAGCATCCTTTACATATCCTGGTGCTACGGTATGTAATAACACGCCAATTACCTTTAATGGTACAGGTTCGGCAGCAAGTTTAACGCTACCGGCTACTTCATTAAGTTATGATTGGAAATTCTTTGATGCATCGAATAATCAGATTGCATTATCAGCTCCAAATAATTCTTCAGTAACGGTTACGTTCCCAACAAGTAATACGGTTGCTGCTTATAAAGTACGTTTAACTGTTACTACTGATTTGGGATGTTTTGATAGTGAAGAGCATACTGTGACTATCAGTCCTGAGCCTAAGGCAAAATTGGCTTTACCTAAAACCAATGTTTGTCGTCAAGATCTTCCATTTGCATTAACAGGTGGTTCAGAGGTATTAGGCTTACCTGGAAATGGTGTTTATGCGGGCCCTGGTGTGAATTCAGCTACCGGTATTTTTGATCCTGCAGCAGCAGGCGTTAGTGGAGCTGCTCCTCATACTATTACTTATACCTACACTACAAACGATGGTTGTGTGGATGTAGCAATAGATACTATCCGTGTTAATCCAATGCCGACAACTACTATTTCTGCTAATCCTGCTGAAAATGCATCGGATGAGGTAGAAGTATGTGATGGCGATGCAGTTACATTCACTGCGGGTGGTGCAGCAACTTACGAATGGTTTAAAGACGGTGTTACCTTAAATGTAATAGCGCCTACTTATACTACAACAGAAGCTGGTGACTATTATGCACTGGGTACTTCTGCAGCTGGTTGTACTACTCAATCGAAAACCATTAAAGTAATTGTGAACCCAATTCCGGTTGCTTTATTTACTATGGACGGTGACTGTGTTAGCAATACAGGTTCTGTTTTCGATGCATCAACAAGTTCTGTAGCTAGCGGATCAATTACCAACTATACCTGGGACTTTGGAGATGGTAGTCCAGCTGTTTCAACAGCAAGCCCTATCACCACTTATGTATACACGGCTTCGGGTAATTACACAGTTAAGTTAACTGTAACAACCAGTAAAGGTTGTATAGATACAGAAACATTAAACTACCAGTTCAATGGTAATGTACCAGCAGCAAGCTTTACGGCATCAGCTACTACCGTTTGTCAGGGAACAGCTGTAACCTTTACTGATACATCTATTCCAGGAACGGTAGGAGCAATTAATAAATGGAAATGGGAATTCTTTGATCCTATTACAAATGCCTTATTGCCGATATCTGCTCCAAGCGCAGCTTCAGTAACGGTTAATTTCCCTGATGTAACCGCAACAACTGATTACCGTGTTAAATTAACTGTTTACACTGAATTTGGTTGTGAAGATGAGTCTGCACCACAAACGATCACGGTTCATCCGGTAGCTACCACCACGCTGGCGGTAGGAGTACCAGAGATCTGTATCGATGGCGGACTGGTAGACATCACGTCAAGTGTAACCAACGGAGTTGCTGTAGCAGCACCGGTATACACCACCGATGCCCCAGCAGGTTCAATCACGGCAGCAGGCAAGTTCGATCCTGCAGTAGCAGGAGTGGGCACCTGGACAATCACCTATGTAGCTTCAGCTACCGACGGCAGCTGTCCAAGCGTAGCGGCAACAGCCACTATCGTGGTACATCCATTGCCAACACCAAGCATCACTCCATCGGCAACAGCTGAGTGTGATGGCAGCACGATCACCTTAACGGCCAGTGTGGGTTCTACTTACCAGTGGCGCAAAGGCGGTGTGGATATCGCCGGACAGAACGCGCAAACCTTAACCTTAAGTACGGTTGCAGAATCAGGCAGCTATACGGTAGTGGTAAACGATGGCTTTGGCTGTGATGATGAATCACCGGCACAGGTCATCACGATCTATCCAAACCCAGTGGCTTCGTTTACAAAACCAAGCAGCTGTGGATCGGCAGGTGATGTGTTTACCGATGTCTCAAGCGTAGGCGGCGGCTATAGCTTAACGTATGCCTGGGATTTAGGGGAAGGCTTTACTTCGACCTTACAAAACCCAGCGGTACCAGCGTACACTACAGCCGGACCGAAAACGATCACCTTAACAGTAACCTCATCAGGTAACGGATGTAAAGACACCTATACCGATGTATATCAATACAATGGCGCAACGCCAGTGGCAAGCTTTACGGCATCGTCCACAACGGTTTGTCAGGATGGAACAGTGACCTTAGATGCCACAGGCTCAAGCACCGGAGTAAGCCCGATCACCGACTACATCTGGGAATTCAGTGAAGGCGGCAGTGTGATCAACACGATCTCAGCAGCTAACCAGGCAGTGGTATCGATCAGCTTCCCGGCTATCACCAGCTCACACACCTATGATGTGAAACTGACAGTGAGAACCCAGGATGGTTGTGAGAGCAGCACGGCACCGCAGTCAATCACGGTACACCCGGTAGCAACCACTACGCTAGCGGTAGGCGTACCAGAGATCTGTATCGATGGCGGTCTGGTAGACATCACCTCAAGTGTAACCAACGGCGTTGCCGTAGCAGCACCGGTATATACGACCAATGCTCCAGCGGGAACAATTACGGCAGCAGGCAAGTTCGACCCAGCAGTAGCAGGGGTAGGCACCTGGACGATCACCTATGTGGCAACAGCAACCGACGGCAGCTGCGCGAGCACTCCTGCAACGGCGACCATCGTTGTCCATCCATTGCCAACACCAAGCATTACCCCATCAGCAACAGCTGAGTGTGAGGGAGGTACGATCACCTTAACGGCCAGTGTGGGTTCTACTTACCAGTGGCGCAAAGGCGGTGTGGATATCGCCGGACAGAACGCGCAAACCTTAACCTTAAGTACGGTTGCCGAATCAGGCAGCTATACGGTAGTGGTAAACGATGGCTTTGGCTGTGATGATGAATCACCGGCACAGGTCATCACGATCTATCCAAACCCAGTGGCTTCGTTTACAAAACCAAGCAGCTGTGGATCGGCAGGTGATGTGTTTACCGATGTCTCAAGCGTAGGCGGCGGCTATAGCTTAACGTATGCCTGGGATTTAGGGGAAGGCTTTACTTCGACCTTACAAAACCCAGCGGTACCAGCGTACACTACAGCCGGA
>NZ_PQVF01000023.1 GCF_002920915.1 Solitalea longa | reverse complement strand
TACTGTTCAGCCAACTTGTTTGGTAGCGACCGGTTCAATTACAGTAACTGCCCCACTTGGAGCAGGTTTGGAATACTCAATTGATGGTACGAACTACCAGACAGGAATAACCTTTAACGGTCTTGCTGTAAACAATTATAATTTAACTGTTCGCAACGCCCAAGGCTGTGTGTCGTTGGCAACGGCTGTTACTATTGATGCTCAACCGTCAACACCGGTAGCGCCAACAGCTACTACTGTTCAGCCAACTTGTTTGGTAGCGACCGGTTCAATTACCGTGACTGCCCCAACCGGAGCAGGTTTGGAGTATTCAATTGATGGAACGAACTACCAGGCAGGAGTAACCTTTAGCGGACTTCCTTCCGCTGCTTATAATCTAACTGTACGCAATGCCCAAGGTTGTGTGTCCTTGGTAACGGCTGTTACCATTGATGCTCAACCAGCTACGCCTGCAGCACCAACAGCTACTACTGTTCAGCCAACTTGTTTGGTAGCGACCGGTTCAATTACCGTGACTGCCCCAACCGGAGCAGGTTTGGAGTATTCAATTGATGGAACGAATTACCAGGCAGGAACTACATTTAACGGACTTGCTGCAAACAATTATAACTTAACTGTTCGCAACGCCCAAGGTTGTGTGTCGTTGGCAACGGCTGTTACTATTGATGCTCAACCGTCAACACCGGTAGCGCCAACAGCTACTACCGTTCAGCCAACCTGTTTGGTAGCGACCGGTTCAATTACGGTTACAAGCCCAACAGGAGCAGGACTGGAATACTCGATTGATGGTGCGAATTATCAGGCAGGGGTGACCTTTACGGGTCTTGCTTCAAACAATTATAATTTAACCGTAAGAAATGCCCAAGGTTGTGTGTCGTTGTCAACAGCTGTTACTATTGATATTCAACCTACAACACCGACAGCACCTACGGCTACTACTGTTCAGCCAACTTGTTTGGTAGCGACCGGTTCAATTACAGTAACTGCCCCACTTGGAGCAGGTTTGGAATACTCAATTGATGGTACGAACTACCAGACAGGAATAACCTTTAACGGTCTTGCTGTAAACAATTATAATTTAACTGTTCGCAACGCCCAAGGCTGTGTGTCGTTGGCAACGGCTGTTACTATTGATGCTCAACCGTCAACACCGGTAGCGCCAACAGCTACTACTGTTCAGCCAACTTGTTTGGTAGCGACCGGTTCAATTACCGTGACTGCCCCAACCGGAGCAGGTTTGGAGTATTCAATTGATGGAACGAATTACCAGGCTGGACTAACCTTTAACGGACTTACTTCTGCTACCTACACTCTAACTGTTCGCAACGCACAAGGTTGTGTGTCGTTGTCAACAGCTGTTACTATTGATGCTCAACCGTCAACACCGACAGCACCAACAGCTACTACTGTTCAGCCAACTTGTTTGGTAACAACCGGTTCAATTACCGTGACTGCCCCAGTGGGCGCAGGCCTCGAATACTCGATTGATGGTACGAATTATCAGGCAGGGGTAACCTTTAACGGACTTGCTGCAAACAATTATAATCTAACTGTACGCAATTCCCAGGGCTGTGTGTCGACTGGAACTTCAGTTACCATCGATGCTCAACCAGCTACTCCATTAGCACCAACAGTATCTACTGTTCAGCCAACTTGTTTGGTAGCGACCGGTTCAATTACAGTAACTGCCCCACTTGGAGCAGGTTTGGAATACTCAATTGATGGTACGAACTACCAGACAGGAATAACCTTTAACGGACTTGCTGCAAACAATTATAACTTAACTGTTCGCAACGCCCAAGGTTGTGTGTCGTTGGCAACTACTGTTACTATCGATATTCAACCGTCAACTCCGGTAGCGCCAACAGCCAGTACTGTTCAGCCAACTTGTTTGGTAGCGACCGGTTCAATTACCGTGACTGCCCCACTCGGAGCAGGTTTGGAATACTCGATTGATGGTGCGAATTATCAGGCAGGGGTGACCTTTACGGGTCTTGCTTCAAACAATTATAATTTAACCGTAAGAAATGCCCAAGGTTGTGTGTCGTTGTCAACAGCTGTTACTATTGATATTCAACCTACAACACCGACAGCACCTACGGCTACTACTGTTCAGCCAACTTGTTTAGTGGCAACCGGTTCAATTACGGTTGCAAGCCCAACAGGGGCAGGATTGGAGTATTCGATTGATGGCACGAACTACCAGTCAGGAGTGACTTTTACAGGTCTTGCTGCAAACAATTATAATCTAACTGTACGTAATGCCCAGGGTTGTGTGTCGTTGGCAACTACTGTTACTATCGATATTCAACCGGCTACTCCTGCAGTACCAACAGCTACTACTGTTCAGCCAACTTGTTTAGTGGCGAACGGTTCAATTACCGTGACTGCCCCAATTGGAGCAGGACTAGAATACTCAATTGATGGCGCCAATTACCAGGCAGGAACTACATTTAACGGACTTACTTCTACTACCTACACTCTAACTGTAAGAAACGCACAAGGCTGTGTGTCGACTGGAACTTCAGTTACCATCGATGCTCAACCAGCTACTCCATTAGCACCAACAGTATCTACTGTTCAGCCGACTTGTTTGGTAGCGACCGGTTCAATTACCGTTACCAGCCCAACAGGAGCAGGGCTGGAATATTCGATTGATGGTACGAACTACCAGGCAGGAACTACATTTAACGGACTTGCTGCAAACAATTATAACTTAACTGTTCGCAACGCCCAAGGTTGTGTGTCGTTGGCAACTACTGTTACTATCGATATTCAACCGTCAACTCCGGTAGCGCCAACAGCCAGTACCGTTCAGCCAACCTGTTTGGTAGCGACCGGTTCAATTACCGTTACCAGCCCAACAGGAGCAGGGCTGGAATATTCGATTGATGGTGCGAATTACCAGGCAGGGGTGACCTTTAACGGACTTACTTCTACTACCTACACTCTAATTGTAAGAAACGCCCAAGGCTGTGTGTCGACTGCGACTTCCGTTACGATCAACACTCAACCAGCTACACCTGCAGCACCTACGGCTACTACAGTTCAACCAACCTGTTTGTTACCAACCGGTTCAATTACGGTGACCAGCCCAACAGGAGCAGGGCTGGAATATTCGATTGATGGAACGAATTACCAGGCAGGACTAACCTTTAACGGACTTGCTGCAAACAATTATAACTTAACTGTTCGCAACGCCCAAGGTTGTGTGTCGTTGGCAACTACTGTTACTATCGATATTCAACCGTCAACTCCGGTAGCGCCAACAGCCAGTACCGTTCAGCCAACCTGTTTGGTAGCGATCGGTTCAATTACCGTGACTGCCCCACTTGGAGCAGGTTTGGAATACTCGATTGATGGTACGAACTACCAGGCTGGACTAACCTTTACCGGTCTTACTTCCACTACCTACAATTTAACGGTAAGAAACGCGCAAGGCTGTGTGTCGACTGCAACTTCAGTTACCATTGATGCTCAACCAGCTACGCCTGCAGCACCAACAGTAACTACTGTTCAGCCGACTTGTTTGGTGGCAACCGGTTCAATTACCGTTACCAGCCCAACAGGAGCAGGGCTGGAATATTCGATTGATGGTACGAACTACCAGGCAGGAACTACATTTAACGGACTTGCTGCAAACAATTATAACTTAACTGTTCGCAACGCCCAAGGTTGTGTGTCGTTGGCAACTACTGTTACTATCGATATTCAACCGTCAACTCCGGTAGCGCCAACAGCCAGTACCGTTCAGCCAACCTGTTTTGTAGCGACCGGTTCAATTACCGTGACTGCCCCACTTGGAGCAGGTTTGGAATACTCGATTGATGGTGCGAATTATCAGGCAGGGGTGACCTTTACGGGTCTTGCTTCAAACAATTATAATTTAACCGTAAGAAATGCCCAAGGCTGTGTGTCGACTGCAACTTCAATTACGATCAACACTCAACCGGCTACTCCGGCAACACCAACAGCTACTACTCTTCAGCCAACTTGTTTAGTGGCAACCGGTTCAATTACGGTTACAAGCCCAACAGGAGCTGGTTTGGAATACTCAATTGATGGTACGAACTACCAGGCAGGAACTACATTTAACGGACTTGCTTCAAACAATTATAATTTAACCGTAAGAAATGCCCAAGGTTGTGTGTCGTTGGCAACGGCTATTACTATTGATGCTCAACCAGCTACGCCTGCAGTACCAACAGCTACTACTGTTCAGCCAACTTGTTTGGTAACAACCGGTTCAATTACCGTGACTGCCCCAATAGGGGCAGGATTGGAGTATTCGATTGATGGCTCGAACTACCAGGCAGGAGTGACTTTTACAGGTCTTGCTGCAAACAATTATAATCTAACTGTACGTAATGCCCAAGGCTGTGTGTTGTTGGCAACGGCTGTTACTATTGATGCTCAACCATCAACACCGGCAGCACCTACGGCTACTACTGTTCAGCCAACTTGTTTGGTAGCGACCGGTTCAATTACAGTAACTGCCCCACTGGGAGCAGGACTAGAATACTCAATTGATGGTACGAACTACCAGGCAGGAACTGTATTTAACGGACTTACTTCTACTACCTACACTCTAACGGTAAGAAACGCGCAAGGCTGCGTGTCGACGGTGACCTCAGTTACTATTGATGCTCAACCAGCTACGCCTGCAGCACCAACAGCTACTACTGTTCAGTCAACTTGTTTAGTGGCAACCGGTTCAATTACGGTTACAAGCCCAACAGGAGCTGGTTTGGAATACTCAATTGATGGTACGAACTACCAGGCAGGAACTACATTTAACGGACTTGCTTCAAACAATTATAACTTAACTGTTCGCAACGCCCAAGGTTGTGTGTCGACTGGAACTTCAGTTACCATTGATGCTCAACCAGCTACGCCTGCAGCACCAACAGCTACTACCGTTCAGCCGACTTGTTTGGTAGCGACCGGTTCAATTACCGTGACTGCCCCACTCGGAGCAGGTTTGGAGTATTCAATTGATGGAACGAATTACCAGGCTGGACTAACCTTTACCGGTCTTACTTCCACTACTTACAATCTAACGGTAAGAAACGCGCAAGGCTGCGTGTCGACGGTGACCTCAGTTACTATTGATGCTCAACCGGCTACACCTGCAGCGCCAACAGCTAGCACCGTTCAACCAACCTGTTTGTTAGCTACCGGTTCAATTACTGTGACTGCACCGCTGGGAGCAGGCCTCGAGTATTCAATTGATGGCACGAATTACCAGTCAGGACTAACCTTTAACGGACTTACTTCTACTACCTATAATCTAACTGTAAGAAACGCCCAAGGCTGTGTGTCGTTGGCAACGGTTGTTACTATCGATATTCAACCGTCAACACCGGCCGCACCTATGGCCAGTACTGTTCAACCAACTTGTTTGGTGGCAACCGGTTCAATTACGGTTGCAAGCCCAATAGGGGCAGGATTGGAGTATTCGATTGATGGCACGAACTACCAAGCAGGACCTACATTTAACGGACTTGCTGCAAACAATTATAACTTAACTGTTCGCAACGCCCAAGGTTGTGTGTCGTTGGCAACTACTGTTACTATCGATATTCAACCGTCAACTCCGGTAGCGCCAACAGCCAGTACCGTTCAGCCAACCTGTTTGGTAGCGACCGGCTCAATTACCGTGACTGCCCCAGTGGGAGCAGGTTTGGAATACTCAATTGATGGCACGAATTACCAGTCAGGACTAACCTTTAACGGACTTACTGCAACCAATTATAATCTAACTGTACGTAATGCCCAGGGCTGTGTGTCGACTGCAACGACTGTTACTATTGATGCTCAACCTACAACTCCTTCAACTCCAACGTATCTAATTGTTCAACCAACTTGTTTGGTTTCTACAGCTATTTTAACTGTAACATCTCCTTTGAATCTGGAATATTCAATTGATGGGGTGAATTATCAGTCGGGGGTAATTTTTAGTAATTTATCAACAGGAAGCTATTCATTAACTGCCAGAAATACGGATGGATGTATATCTCAGGTAACCACAGTAACGGTTAATTCTCCATTGTTAAGTCCGGCAATTCCTCAGGTTAATATTATTCAACCTTTATGTTTTGGTGAAGTTGGAGAAGCTCATGTTATTTCACCACTTGGTATTGGACTAACCTATTCTATAGATGGAACTAACTATCAGATCTCACCTGATTTTGGAAACCTTGCCGCCGGATCTTATAATATTTCAGTTAAGAATTTAGACGGATGTATTTCACCTGCAAATAGTGTAACGATAGATGCTGCTCCTTCTGCCATCAATTTGGCACAAACACATATAAACCCAGCTTGTAATCAGTCAACAGGTAGTATTGATATTAGTGTAAGCGGAGGTATAGCCCCTTATTCATATAGTTGGAATAATGGTCAGGCAATAGAAGATATTTCAAATCTTGCAGCCGGCACCTATACGCTTACCGTAACGGACGTCAATAATTGTTCACAGTTAATTAATGTGGATTTGAGTGATCAGAATGGTCCGGTGGTAACTGTATTGGGTCAAACTAATAATTTATGTAATGGACTGTCAAGTGGTTCAATTAATATTGATGCTACTGGTGTTGGTCCTTTAAATTATACTTGGAGTGGTCCAAATGGATTTAATGCAGTAACTGAAGACATTTCAAACCTTTCAGGAGGTACATATACACTTACAGTAACTGATGCAAATAATTGCCAGGCATCAACTTCGGTTGTAATTGCGGAGCCCCCGGTTCTTACCCTCTCTGAAGTTCATGCCGATGCTGCGTGTAATTTGGCTACAGGAGTTATTGATGTAACGGTAACAGGAGGAACACCTCCATATTCATACAATTGGTCGAGTGGAGAAAATTCCGAAGATATTTCAAATAAAACTGCAGGCAGCTACACACTTATAGTGACAGACGCCAATAATTGCTCGCAAAATATTACAGTAAACCTGAATGAACAGTCGGGGCCGGTAATTACAGTAGATAATCAAATTAACGTTACCTGCTTTGGAGACTCAAATGGAGCCATTGATATTACAGCCAGTGGCACAGGCACTTTAACTTATAGTTGGACTGGACCTAATGGTTTCAATACGGCTGCTGAAGATTTAGCTGGTTTGGTTGCTGGAACTTATAATTTGACGGTAACGGATTTAAATAATTGCTCGGCCACTGCCAGTGTTATTATTGCAGAACCACAAACTCTTATTTTAAGTGAAATTCATACTAATGCTACCTGTTCCCAAGCTACTGGAGCTATAAATGTAGCTATTACAGGAGGAACAGCTCCATATTCATATAATTGGAATAATGGCAAGTCGACAGAAAGTATTTCCAGTGAGCCTCCCGGAAGTTATACATTAACTGTAACCGACGCGAATAATTGTTCCCAAAGTATTACAGTAATATTGAATGATGAAACAGGGCCATCCATTACAGTGGATACCCAAACGAATGTAAGTTGTAACGGAGGAGACGATGGCGCAATCAATGTAACGGTAACGGGAGGAACAGCACCTTATTCGTACAGTTGGTCAAACGGTCAGGCGACAGAAGATATTTCTGGTCTTTCTCAGGGCACTTACACCTTAACTGTGACTGATGCCAATAATTGTGAGGTCACCGCCAGCGTCACCTTAACTGAACCTCAGGCAATCAGTCTTTCGGAGACTCATACAAATCCAGCTTGTAACCAGTCTACAGGCGCTATTGATGTGTCGGTTGCAGGTGGAACAGCACCTTTCACCTATAGCTGGTCAAGTGGTGAGGCCACTGAAGATCTTTCCGGCAAAGCCGCTGGTTCGTATACTTTAACAGTTACGGATGCGAACAATTGTTCGGAAAATATAGCTGTTACTTTAAATGATGTGGCAGGTCCTTCAATTACAGTGGATAATCAAACAAATATTAGCTGTAATGGCGGAACAAATGGAGCGATCAATGTAACAGTAAGCAGTGGAACTGCTCCTTATACCTATAGTTGGTCGGGTGGACAGGCGACCGAGGACATTGCAACACTAGTTGCAGGTACCTATATTTTAACGGTAACCGATGCCAATAACTGTCAGGCCACGGCCAGCGTCACTTTAACTGAACCTCTGGCAATCAGTCTTTCGGAGACTCATACAAATCCAGCTTGTAACCAGTCTACAGGCGCTATTGATGTGTCGGTTGTAGGTGGCACAGCGCCTTATAGCTATAGCTGGTCAAGTGGTGAGGCCACTGAAGATCTTTCCGGCAAAGCCGCTGGTTCGTATACTTTAACAGTTACGGATGCGAACAATTGTTCGGAAAATATAGCTGTTACTTTAAATGATGTGGCAGGTCCTTCAATTACAGTGGATAATCAAACGAATGTAAGTTGTAATGGCGCATCGGATGGTGCAATCAATGTAACGGTAAGTGGTGGTACCGCTCCGTATAACTATAGCTGGTCAAGTGGTCAGGCGATAGAAGACCTAACCGGTCTTTCTCAGGGAACCTACACCTTAACGGTAACCGATGCGAACAACTGTCAGGCCACAGCCAATGTGACACTTACAGAGCCTTTAGCATTGGTACTTTCAGAAGCCCATACTGATCCGACTTGTAATCTCTCAAACGGTTCAATTGATATTAGTGTAGTTGGAGGAACTGCACCATATACCTACAGTTGGTTAAGCGGTCAGGCGATCGAAGACTTAAGCGCTATTGCTGCCGGTTCATACACTTTAACCGTAACGGATGCTAATAACTGTTCGAAGAATATAACAGTTACTTTGAATGATGTGGCAGGTCCGGCCATTACGGTGGACAACCAAACGAATGTCAGCTGTAATGGCGCTTCGGATGGAGCGATCAATGTAACGGTAACGGGCGGAACAGCGCCTTATTCGTATAGCTGGTCAAGTGGTCAGGCGATAGAAGATTTAACTGGACTTTCTCAGGGAACTTACACCTTAACGGTAACCGATGCGAACAACTGTCAGGCCACAGCCAGTGTGACACTTACAGAGCCTTTAGCACTGGTACTTTCAGAAGCCCATATTGATCCGACTTGTAATCTCTCAAACGGGTCGATTGATATTACCATAAGTGGAGGAACCGCGCCATATACCTACAGTTGGTCAAGCGGTCAGGCGATCGAAGACTTAAGCGCTATTGCTGCCGGTTCATACACTTTAACAGTAACGGATGCTAATAACTGTTCGAAGAATATAACGGTTACTTTGAATGATTTGGCTGGCCCTTCAGTTACAGTAGACAACCAAACAAATGTCAGCTGTAATGGGGCATCGGATGGTGCGATCAACGTAACCATAACGGGCGGAACGGCACCTTTCTCTTATAGTTGGTCAAGCGGCCAGGCAACAGAAGACCTAACTGGTCTTTCTCAGGGAACCTACACCTTAACAGTGACCGATGCGAACAACTGTCAGGCCACAGCCAGTGTGACACTTACAGAGCCTTTAGCACTGGTACTTTCAGAAGCCCATACTGATCCGACTTGTAATCTCTCAAACGGGTCGATTGATATCAGTGTAGTTGGAGGAACCGCGCCATATACCTACAGTTGGTCAAGCGGTCAGGCGATCGAAGACTTAAGCGCTATTGCTGCCGGTTCATACACTTTAACAGTAACGGATGCCAATAACTGCGCGAAGAATATAACGGTTACTTTAAATGATGTGGCAGGTCCTTCAATTACGGTGGACAACCAAACGAATGTCAGCTGTAATGGTGCATCGGATGGTGCGATCAATGTAACGGTAAGTGGTGGTACCGCTCCGTATAACTATAGCTGGTCGAGCGGTCAGGCGACAGAAGACCTAACCGGTCTTTCTCAGGGAACCTACACCTTAACGGTAACGGATGCTAATAACTGCCAGGCTACAACCAGCGTAACCTTGACTGAACCTTTGGTAATCAGTCTTTCAGAGACTCATACTGAACCGGCTTGTAACCAATCGACTGGAACCATTGATGTGTCGGTTGCAGGAGGAACAGCACCGTTCTCTTATGCCTGGTCAAGTGGTGAAACTACCGAAGATCTTTCAGGCAAAGCCGCTGGCAGCTTCACTTTAACTGTGACCGATGCCAATAACTGCGCGAAGAATATAACAGTTACTTTGAATGATGTGGCAGGTCCTTCAATTACGGTGGATAACCAAACGAACGCAAGCTGTAACGGGGCAGCGGATGGGGTGATCAATGTAACCATAACGGGCGGCACAGCGCCTTTCTCTTATAGCTGGTCGAGCGGTCAGGCGATAGAAGATTTAACTGGACTTTCTCAGGGAGCCTACACCTTAACAGTGACCGATGCGAACAACTGTCAGGCCACAGCCAGTGTGACACTTACCGAGCCTTTAGCACTGGTACTTTCAGAAGCCCATACTGATCCGACATGTAACCTCTCAAACGGTTCGATTGATATCAGTGTAGTTGGAGGAACCGCGCCATTTACTTATGTCTGGTCAAACGGTGAGGCCACCGAAGACCTTTCGGCTATTGCTTCTGGAAATTATACACTGACTGTGACCGATGCGAATAACTGCGTACAAAGTATTACGGTGAACCTGAATGATCAAAACGGTCCTGCTATTACGGTGGACAACCAAACGAATGTCAGCTGTAACGGAGGAGCAAATGGCGCGATCAATGTAACGATTAGTGGGGGCACAGCACCTTTCTCTTATAGTTGGTCAAGCGGCCAGGCAACAGAAGACCTAGCTGGTCTTTCTCAGGGAGCCTACACCTTAACGGTAACCGATGCGAACAACTGTCAGGCCACAGCCAGTGTGACACTTACCGAGCCTTTAGCGCTGGTGCTTTCAGAAGTCCATACTGATCCGACTTGTAATCTCTCAAACGGTTCGATTGATATCAGTGTAGTTGGAGGAACCGCGCCATATACTTATGTCTGGTCAAACGGTGAGGCCACCGAAGACCTTTCGGCTATTGCTTCTGGAAATTATACACTGACTGTGACCGATGCGAATAACTGCGTACAAAGTATTACGGTGAACCTGAATGATCAAAACGGTCCTGCTATTACGGTGGACAACCAAACGAATGTCAGCTGTAACGGAGGAGCAAATGGCGCGATCAATGTAACGATTAGTGGGGGCACAGCACCTTTCTCTTATAGTTGGTCAAGCGGCCAGGCAACAGAAGACCTAACTGGTCTTTCTCAGGGAGCCTACATCTTAACGGTAACCGATGCGAACAACTGTCAGGCCACAGCCAGTGTGACACTTACCGAGCCTTTAGCGCTGGTGCTTTCAGAAGTCCATACTGATCCGACTTGTAATCTCTCAAACGGTTCGATTGATATCAGTGTAGTTGGAGGAACCGCGCCTTATACTTATGCCTGGTCAAGTGGTGAAACTACCGAAGATCTTTCAGGCAAAGCCGCTGGCAGCTACACTTTAATTGTAACCGATGCGAATAACTGCGTACAAAGTATTACGGTGAACCTGAATGATCAAAACGGTCCTTCTATTACGGTGGATAATCAAACGAACGCGAGCTGTAATGGCGCATCGGATGGAGCGATCAATGTAACGGTTAGTGGCGGAACAGCGCCGTTTTCTTACAGTTGGTCGAGCGGACAAGCAACAGAAGACCTAACTGGTCTTTCTCAGGGAACCTACATTTTAACGGTG
>NZ_PQVF01000022.1 GCF_002920915.1 Solitalea longa | reverse complement strand
GCTAAAAAGCTATCAGCCGTTAATATTGTCGAAAAGTCGTAGTTTTTAATTTGGTTAAAAAAGTTGGTCGTTGTCGTGTCTTGAGCACATGTCTTTCCGAAAAGAAATGTTGTCAGAATAACAGTTGTTATATATCGAAGTAGTGACTTCATGAAATTGGTGCTAACGTTTTGGCTTGCCGAAGGCGCGGTGAAAATACCTGCGTCATTCTCGGCCGCGGCGTAAAGTTATAAATTAGGTTGTAAGAGCAAGTTGAACTTCGCCCGCGCTTTTGGCAAGCGGGTGTTAGTGGCAGCCTTTCTTTTTACTTTAGTAGTAAACCCCACCCTGACATTGTTCTGTGTATTTACTTTTTGACCGTTTACCATTCCTGTCTCCCAAAGTTTAATTGTCTTTAATTTTTCAACTCCTATTTTGTAAAGTTCATCTTTAAATTTTTGATTTGATTCGTTGTTGCCGTCATAAAAGTAATTTATAAAATAGCCAGAAGCATCACCATTTTTATTTATGTAAAATCCTATGTCAATAAATGGTAAATGACCGTCCTTATCAACTTTTAACTCATTGTTTAATTCGTCAGACACATTTGCATCAAGCGTAGTATTATACTCATCTTTACCAGGAATTTGAGGTCGCCTGTCACATAAATAATATTCAACTGTATCATTCGAAGCCAATAGAATTCTATCTGCTTGAACTAATAAATTTTCTTTAAAACTATTGCCAAATTTTTCAGCAATTATTTTGTCCATATAAGCTCCATAACAACCCTGGGTTTGTCCCATCATCTTTATGTCGCTGAACATTTCATAGTCAAAAACAATATTGTATTTTTTACATAATTCTCTAAGTCGCTTTTCTTGTCTAAGTTGTGGGGATCCAAAACCCATTGGCACACAAAAAACAATTTTCCCTTTTGAAACATCGTTTTTCGCTTTTTTAATGTCTTTGATACAAATAGAGTCTGTAACAGCTGGCTTTTGAACATACTTTAAAAGTTGATTTTCAGTTTTATTTGGCTGATCTACATTCGAGGGTTTGTCCTTGGAGTTTTGCTTACCACAAGCGAAAAGTTGAATGATCAAAAAAAAGACTGTTATGTTTCGCACTGTCATCATTTAAGGTTGCCACTAACGGATGGCGCTTGACGCAGGTGCGAAGAAAGTTTTGTTCCATTGTCCAGCGTGACGAAAATAATTTAACGTATTGGGTTTTGCAAGTTGCACATCGCCCGCACTTGCGCCATAGCGCGTGTTGGTAGCCGTTATTCTTGTCAAAAGAACTTGTCCAGGTACCAGTATATATAATGTTCTTTTATACTGTTAAAGTCAAATACTTTATAAATAAGCGATCCCTTCGGTAGAAATTCTTGGGCAGAAATGTTTGCCTCAAGATTATAAACTATACTTTCGGTCGTGAAATCTTTGTGATTAAAACGTTGAAGTGGTTGTCCAAGAGGGACAAAGAACTGGCTATCATAAGTAGTCGTATCCTTGTTTTTGATTACTTCAATTCGCAATTTGTCCCAACTGTCTGTAACGATCATTTGGTTCTCCGTGTTTGCCCTTGTCTCAACTAGGAAAGAGTCAAGGTTGAAAAAGTTTTGAACTTTTCGGATTGCGTCTTTTCTTTCCTCTTTGAAATCCTTGTCAAAGAACGCGTCTTTTTGCATTACTTTGGCGACTACTGAAATTTCTTTCTCTGTAATTTTAGAGAGGTGAGGCTGAACAAAAGATACTGTGAAGTTTTCTTTGGGTGTATTGATTTGAACGAGCCAATTGTGAATCTGCAGCTGGTCGATGTAGACGATCTTGCTTGATGACATTGAAACTGTATCTTTGGTGAATGTCTTGCCGTCTGTACCTGCCGAGTAGTTAACTCGGAAATAACTTGTTAGCTTATAGATTCTATCTACTCCACAAGTAATTTCAATTTGTTCACTCCTACCATAAATACCTGGCTTATTCCAAGAACTATGTCCTTTACTATAATGGAAAATAATTTTTGAAATAGAATCTTGAGTCTGACCATAAGCAAACTGCCCGAAAAGAATAAGGGTTAAAATAATTAGTCTTGTCATAGTCGTTTTGCATGAAGATGATACGGTCCTTTTATAATGGCTACCAACGTCTTGGTACTACAGCGGGTTTGGGACTAAATTAAGCCCATTCTTCGGATTTGCCAAATCATCCCAAATACAAAACCAACTTCCCATTAAGCCAATTACCCAAATCCGTTGTAGTAGCTGTTGTATGTAGTGCTTTTATGTCCATTCTGCTGTCGGCGAAACGATTTTATAATCAAAGTCGTTTTTTTCTAATTGGTCGATAAAGACTTTGTATCGTTGTTGGTAAAAATGATATGCCTGCAAGTATTTGCCTCTAATTTTTGAGTCAATTTGAGTATCAATATTTTTTTTTAGGGTTTCAAGAATTTTTACTTCATCCTTTAAATATGGGAATTCACAAGCTTGGTCAATTAAAAATGGGTCAAGAGGTATATTTGATGCGTCATAAAAATAACAAAGCCGTTCAAGATTCTGTGTCAGAAAAACGAAGTCTAAATCTTTGTCAAATTGGGTTGTTTTAAAAATCGTATTGTATTGAAGAATGGATTTGTCTATAAATAACCCTAAAGAATTTATGTCTTTCTCTTTATAGTAAGCATTTACAAGAGCCTTACCATGATATGCTTCAATATTTTCGAGTTTTTCATAGAAAAAATCTCCATAGGTCAAAATTGCTCTAAATTGAATTTCTAAGTCTATACAGCGAAACATTAAGTCTTGTGCAAATTCACAAGCATACATTACAAGATACTCGTGCTCGTGTGTGTTTCTTGGAGCTATTTTGTTTAGTATTAAAATAGTGTCAGAGAAAACAATTGTCTGAAAAGCGTTGTGTCTATGAACATTTAGTTCGTCAATTTTTTTAAATAGAAGTCTGATTTTATCATAGTCAGTCTTCACAAGGTCAGCGAACCCTAAAATGTCGATATACAGTAAATATTTGTGGTTTTTCATAGCATTACATACAACGTTAGATGTTTATATTGTGCCCGATTAATAACACTTCTGTGTCGGGCTGCACTAATGTAATTAAAAAGCAAAAAGTTTCGATAACCACGTCAACAGGGCATAATTTAAACATAATGTTATAGGCTGGCATTTTTTCTTAGTCAGCCAAAAGTTTATTATCTCTCATTACTTTCCTTAAATGCTCTCCCCAAAAGGGCACAATACCAAAACGTTCGATGCAATCACTCAGGGATTTTAGTTTTTCTAACGATGGCAAGATATGACCTTCAAAATCTTTTTTTAATTCCGTCTCAAATTCTCCTTTGTCTGCTGTGCTTGTTAATGTATATCCCGAGCTATTCCTATACTTATGTAATCTGTCAGCTGAAAGATATGATTCTTCTCTTAGGGAAATTGTTATGTTACGATAAGCTGGTTTCTTTAAGCTTTTTTCATCCATCGTAGCCTTTAAAGCAATCCCAATATTGAAACAAAAGTCGACACATTCCTTACTGTTCCATGAAAAATTTTGAAGGTTAATGATTATGAAAAAATCGCCTTTATCCTTCCACCAAATTTGCCCGTTAAGTGAGTAACCTTGATTTTTCAAAGTCGGCTTTAAATAAGTTTTTACAGCTTCTGTCTGTATTTCTTTTGCTGTCATTTAGGTCTATAGAAGTTTTGAGGGGTTTCTTATGCTTGCCTATAACGTTTTGGGCTTGCCGTTCGGCGCGAAGAAAAACGCGCTTAATGGTCAGCCGAGATGTAAGATATTAAATTGGTTTTGATTTCAAATTCGTACGTCGCCCGCGCTGACGGCAAGCCTATGTTACCAGCAGTTGTTATATTTCATACTGCAGTAAACATTCAACTTCTATTACAGGAGTGTGTAACTCCTTCTTTTCTTTACGAGGTTCCGTTGAATAAAGCTTAGCTCTAAATTGATATTTTCCTTGTGTATGAGTTTCAACAAGAGTTTTAAATGTTGAAGGTATTGCCCAAAATTTCAAAAATTTATGTTTCGAAAAGTCCTTATTAGGTTTTGATTCCAAAAGGATTGTGAAAACTTGAGTTTTAGAATCGAAAATGATGCTTGAATTATCATTCTCATGGAAGTTAAGTTTTACTCCGTCTATAGATAACTCTGCGCGTTCTAGTCCACCATCAATATCTTGAATGTCTGCCGTGAATAATGTTCTGCCTGATTCCGATTTACAAGTTAGCTGAGCTGTTGCAGAACCTGGTCGTTTAAATGATGTTAATGTCAGGAAGATTAGAAATGAGAATAATATGTGCTTCATTTTGATAGTGCTTTTTACAATTGCTGGTAACGTTTCAGCTTGCCGAAGGCGCGATGAAAACTGCGCCGTCATAGTCCGCCGTGGACACATTAAAACGCGTAGGTTTTCGACAAAAACAGCCTTCAGTCAAGCTTAAACTCAATATTACATAAAGTTTAGATAGCAAACAAAAGTACCGAAATGCAAAGGTAAACATCAAATGTTTGACCCAAATGTTTTACCAATCATTTGTTTTTCCTTAGAGGTACTTATGAAAATCTAAACAATATGGCAACTCTAAAATTGTTTCTCAACACACAGAAAATTAATAAAACGGGACAAGCTCCGTTGTATTTAAGGATCATTCACAACAGAAAATCCAGGTACATTTCGTTGGCCATTTATCTTAAAGAAAACGAATGGGATAATGTCAATAGAAGGGTAAAGAAAAACCATCCCAATTCAACAAGACTGAATAAACTAATTGCAACAAAAATAGCTGAAGCCGAAGATTTAATACTTGAAATGGAAAATGCTGCATCAAGTACAGCCAAAGATGTACAGCAGCATATTAAAGGAAAGCCCAAATACTCATTCTATGAATACTTTGATCTTTATATGAAAAGTATAGAAACACGATTAAAAGTACCGACTATTGTTTCTTATCGTGTATTTGAGAAATCCATCAAAGATTTTGAGCCAAAGGAAAATTTGACTTTCGAAGATATTGACCTGCAATGGTTAAAACGCTTTAGCAATTGGCTAAGAAACATGATGGGTCAAAATCAAAATACAGCAGATCGAAGAATGAAGTCGTTAAGAAGGATTTTTACCAGTGCTATTGAAGATGAAATTATTACGCCCGATAAGAACCCATTTCTAAGATATAAAATCAAAAAGCAGTATACAGAGAAACAGTTTCTCCTGGAAGAAGAAATCGAAGCGATCGAAAATCTGAATTTAGGTACTGATGAAAGACTAATCTTATGCCGGGATCTCTTCATTTTTGCAATTTATACAGGAGGTTTGAGACGTTGGGATTTACTGGAATTAAAATGGAAAAACATTGAAGGAGATAAACTTGTATTAAAAACACATAAGACAGATTCGGTCGTATCTATTAAACTCCCAATGAAGTCAATATTAATTTTAGATAAATTCAGACCTGTTGAGCTAGATCCTGATCAATTTATATTCCCATACTTGAAATCTGAGAATGATCATAACCCATGGAAGAGATACGCAGAAATAACTAACCGTGGATCAATAATTAACAGGCAGTTAAAGAGGATCGCCTGTTTAGCAAAAGTTAATAAAAAGCTGCATCTACACATTGCGCGACATTCTTTTGCCACTTTGGCCCTACGTAAAGGTATGCGCATTGAATACGTATCCAAATTAATGGGCCATTCAGATATCACTACAACCCAGATTTACGCAAAAATAATGAACGAAGAACTTGACAAGGCAATGGAGATTTTCAATTCATAATAATTGATTGAAAATGCGAACGAGTTTTGCAGCACCCATGCTAAGCAGTAAACCACCGTCAAATGCGACGGTGGTTTTAATAATCATCAGTGAGAAGATAAATTAATTTGCTGTAGATTCGCAGCCCTAAAATTTCAAAAAAACAACAATGATTCAAGTATCGGACCCCAGCCATCTTTACTCACTAGCTATACATCAAGTAGGAAATATGAGCCAAGATGAAGCGTTGATTTATTCCTATGGACCTGTTGATTTAAACGATCAGGAGAAGACGACCCTTCTGCTTAACTATTTAATGAAGCCGTTTCAAAAAAATGAAGAATATTATAATCTCCAACATTCATCAGGTGAACTAAATCAAAATTACGTTTACAAGCTTGCTACCACCATTTTTGAATCCAATGATAATTTATACAATGCATCAAAACTTATCGCCAAGTATCTATTTGAAACTGTTCAGGATCCAAAAGTTAAAGGCGGTAAATTATTTATAGCCTATTTTACGTATATTCTTGTTGATGGAGAAGAGGTAAACGCCGTCGGCATTTTCAAGTCAGAGTCTATTGAAACCTATATGAAGGTTTCTCCTAATCAAAAGGAAATTTATGATTTTGAATCTGACCAAGGCATAAACTTATCCAAGTTAGATAAAGGTTGCATCATTTTTAATCTTGAAAAAGATAAGGGTTATAAAGTGGCAATCGTTGATTCAAAATCCAAAGAAGGAGCCTATTGGAAAGATGAATTTCTTAACGTTATCAAGCGGGATGATAGCCATGCTAAAACGGATCTGGTTATTGAACTTTGTTCCAATTTCCTACAGGATAAAATCACCGACCATTTCGAAATGAACCGCGCAGAACAGGTTGATTTACTCAATCGAGCTTCCGACTATTTCAAAGACAAGGATCAATTCGATATTCAAGAGTTTTCGAATGAGGTATTAATGCAGGAAGAAGTTATAGAATCTTTTAAATCTCATAAGAAAAGTTACGAGGATTATATGGAGATCGAAATACCGGAGTCATTTGATATTTCAACTCAGGTAGTGAAAAAGAAAGCCAAAGAGTTTAAGCGAAAGATTAAATTGGACTCCAACTTTCTACTCGAAATAACATCAGAAACTAACCGGATCGAAAAGGGATTAGACGAGGAGACAGGTTTAAGTTATTATAAGCTTTACTTTAAGGAAGAGCAATAAAGCAGAAAGGCCAGCTATTTTACACTGCCCCCCCAAAAAGTTAGACACTCATTGGGGGCATTTTTATTAATAAGAAAACGAAGTATACACTAGACTTCAAGTTGAAACTTGTGAAATCCGTATTAGAAGAATAACATTCGATCCGGGCAGTATCAAAAGTTATTAAAAAGCTGCACCTACACTTGTCCGACATTGCCACCTTGGCCCTACGAAAAGGTATGCGCATTGAATATGTTTCCAAACTAATGGGACATTCTGATATTACTACAACCCAGATTTACGCCAAAATAATGAACGAAGAACTTGATAAAGCGATGGAGGTTTTTAATTAGCCACCATACAGCTACAAATTAGTAGTTAGGTTGTTCTTTACTACTAATTGTTTTAATAATGCGTTAACAATGTCGAAAAGCCACTTTTTTCTTCTACTATGTTAAATGATCTAAACTTGTCTGTTCGTTTTAGGGAACAACCGATAACTAACGTAGCTATCTCAAAAGTCCACCCTTACAATTTTGTCAGTGACTATTTTTCGGGCATAAAGCCCATTTAAAGTGCCATTATATTGTTGGGCTGATTGCAAAATTCAAAAAAATGAAACTTCATACATGCAAGGAATTTATCAGGTCCCCGTATCCGGCGGGGACCTCCTAAATACAAACGCTCTCTATCTCTTGCAAAGCTGCATTTTTCTGAAAAAAGGTCCCCGGGGACCTTTTTGGGACCTGGGGACTTCAAACTTTAACCTTCTTTCGCTTCCATAAAATTTTAAAACATCAAAAAATATGGAAGCAGTAATTCTAACAAAAGATGCCTACAATGACCTGGTAGGAAAACTCGAAACAATTCAAGATCTGATTTCTCGTAAGGAACGCCCAGAGGACAAGTTTATCGATAACCAGGATTTTCTATTTCTGATGAAGATCTCCAAGCGTACTGCCCAAAGCTGGCGCGACGAAGGAAAGATTGCTTTCTCTCAAATCGGTGCTAAAATTTATTACCGAATGACCGATGTTCAAGAGCTCCTTAACAAAAACTACAACAAACCTTTTGGGAGGAAATAAATATGGAAACCGGTAAGCCATTAAACTTTCAAAGTTTGTTAAATGAAAGCCAAGCTATAATTAACGCGGATGCTGAAAAGCTCGAATGGTCAAAACAGTTTTATAATAAGGCTCGTAACGACAAAAACTATAATGCAGAGCAGTTGCAAAAAATGTACGATCGACTACAATCAGATTTAAAACGGCAAAATCTTTTTTCTGAACTCCTAATCCGTTTATTTGATCGCAATTATGCGCAATGTATTATTGGTATGGAGCAATGCTTCATTGATCAATTAAGATTGAATGGAAATCTACCAATTGATTACGTCTTCTACTATCGAAAAGAAAACGATCAATTCAAGGTCTATTTCATGCCTTTATAGCAGAGTTACTGCCTGCCTCAAATCCCTTTCCTTTTGGATAGGGATTTAAGGCTAGGGCAATTCGTGGAATTCGTCCTTTTCGTGGAATTCGTGTTTCTAATCAATGTCATCAACTATAATCCTATGCAAACTCTACCACCGCCTATAAGCTCTTCCAATACCGTGGCCAACGAAACCAACCTCCAAAAACTCCTTGAAAGCCAATCCAAAATCCGTGAGAACAAATCCAAGCCCATAACCTTTGCTTCTCCCATTCTTAGCCAAAACGAAAACCCTGTTTTCTTTCCACGAACCATCAATGTTATCCAGGGTAAAGCCGGAGTACATAAAAGTCGTTTAGCCGAAACAATTTGCGCAACCTTTTTAAAACGACCCGAAAGTAATCGCGACTTACTCGGCTTTAAAACAGCTCCACCCATTCAGGGAAGGCCGGGAGGAGTTGCCGTTTGTTATGTTGATACAGAAAGGAATCTTTCCGACCAATTACCTTACGCCTTACAACAAATTCAATTAAAAGCCGGTTATCAAATCGAAGATCATCCAATCAATTTCGATTATATTTCTTTATTAGAGTTCAGCCGGGAAGAAAGGTTTGAAATGTTGGATATGTATCTGGAATACATACGTCAAAAGTATAATACTCATGTTTTTATTGTACTTGATGTAATAACTGATTGTGTGTTCAACTTCAATGACTCAAAAGACAGTATGAAGCTTATCGACATGATGAACCGATCCATCAATCGACACAATGTGTCATTCTTGTGCCTTATCCATGAGAATCCTGGTAACACTGACAAAGCCCGCGGTCACCTGGGCACAGAGATCACCAATAAAGCCTCTACCGTTTTGCAGGTAGGTTTTGAGCGCGATAATGAAAACCGTTTTACTGATCTAATAAAAATTGCTTATCTCAAATGCCGAAGCTCTCGCAAGCACGAACCATTTTACGTCCAATATTCTGATGAAGAAAAAGGATTAGTATTGGCTAGTCCCGAAACTGTTGCAAATGTTTTAGGCGAACTGCAAAAGAAAAATGATTTCGAGGAAATTTGTGACTTCTTAGGAAATACACTTTCCGAACCAATGAGTAAAAAACAATTGTTTGATTTATTGGCAGAAGAATTTGATTGTAAGCCACGTACACTCGAAAACCGTATCAAACAGATCATACAAATTCCAATTACCATTATTGGTGCAAACGGGTGCTTTTATCGACTTTGCAAAGACCACGGAAAAGGCGGGATTACCTACTTTCTAAATAGTTAAAAATCAATTATTTAGGACTTTGCGACTTTGCAAAACCATATATAGGCTTTGCAAAGTTGCAAAGTCCAATTTTCTTCAAAGTATCCCTTGAATTAAAAGGTAATCAGAAGAAAATGAATGAACCTTAAAAAAGAGTCATCCTTTACTACTTGCCCAGTTTTTTAGTATTCATTAATCCCCTTATTCATAACAGACAAGTTTTTTGGATTAGTTTTGAATTAGTAGTTGCTGAGTTTCGGATTTTTTCCCTTGTGTAACACGAATATAATAAAGCCCATTTATAAGTCGAGAGGTGTTTAATGTAACTGATTCGCCTGAGGATTGTGTTTGTATTACTTTTTGCATGTTGTTATCAAACACAACTATTTTATACTTTGTGGCCTCTCCACTAGGTTTAGTATATAAAGATTTTGCCTGGATTTTAGCAGTACTATCACTGGCAAACGCAATTGAAAATTCTTGATTAGTTGAAACCGGGTTAGGGTAAATATTAAAGAAATTATTTGATACAAATAAAGGATTAGGCCCGCCTCCTCCAATATTAACATACATTGATTTAGTGCGGGTAACACCACAAATTGTTGCAGCTACATTTACATATCCAGCGGTATTGCCGGTTTGAATAGTTGCCCTAGTGGTTCCCTGTCCAGCAATAATACTCCAACCTTGAGGTACTGTCCATACGATGGATGAGGGTAACAAACCAACAGATAGGTTTAAATAATAGTAATACATGGATTGTTGAAGTACCGGATTAGCACCTGTAATAGTTGCTCCAGTTTAAGGGAAGCCAACTTTAATGCTATTAGTTAATGGAGGCAAAGAGCTACAGGAACCGTTTACAGCAGCATTTAAAGTTATTATACCATCTCCTGTTTTTGTTATGGCAACCGAACTTCCATTAGGCGTTAAACTAACGATGTTCGAAGGGGTGGCTGACCAACTCACCGTCATTCCTCTGCTAATACCTGGGATTGAATAAGTAGCTGATGTGCAAAACTGATTTACACCTTTGATGTAGTAAGGATTAGAGCATTCATTTGAGCAACTTAGAGAATTATTTAGCTCTTCCATTTCGTTATACATCCATTCTGAATTTCTAGCCGTAAATCGTATATGCGTATTATTATATAAGGATTGCGAGGTGACGGATTCTTGGGCTATAAAAAGCTCACTTGAGGATGGATAGCTTTGATTGGAGCTATTGACATACTTTTCACTAAATACAGCATTATTATACGGGCTCACATCCAATGCACTGCCCACTGGAACAAAAGTGAATAAAAATGATGAGCCTTGATTGTATGCATAAGCCCCAAATGAGAACCCGAAAATTTGTCCTAACGGAAAATGGAGAAATAGCCCAGTTGGATCAAAAACCGGCAACGTAGTGATTTGCTGTAAGGCCGGAAAATCCAACAATGGATAATTTGAACCTGGTACTCCATCAGCAGCTAAATGGCTACCCGGGGCATAAGCTGTATTGTTATATAACTGTTTGAAAATATTAATAAAACCAAATAATTTAAGATTGTTGATGGTATATAAACGTGCAATTTTAGCTGTTGAACCAGTATTTGGTAACGCATAAGCCTCTATTTCAGCTGCCACTTTATAACTTAAGATTGGAACCCTGAAAAACAAGACCCTTGCATCAATAGCTGCACTTATGCCTGCTCCTAAGTTTATAAAGGTTTTTCCAGGGTTAAATAAATTATGAGCACATTCATTACCCTGGCTGGTTGCAATAAAGCGATAAGTAGGTTGTGGCCCACCAGAAGTGAAAGTTACCATTGTTCGGTACTCTCCATCTAAAAAAGTATTTGCAGCATAGGTGTTTGCTGTTACAGATCGGTATAATAATAGTTGTTGTGTTGCAGGGGCATCTAAAAGTTTTATTGCCTGATCATACTCGGGGAAAATATCATACACATTTTTGCCAAACAATTGAAAACCGCCCATCATGCGTATTAAATACTGTAAACCCAAAGGAACATTAGCTCCTCTATGAGGACTATCGTGTGTAATAAGAAGCCGCGTTTCATGTACAAGGCTGCTTTTTGTCATACTTGCAAGAACATAACGCGCAACTAAACCTCCCATGCTTAAACCCATTACCACATTTTGCTGTTTGATATTATTATTTCTATTATCAAGCACTTTGTTTGTATTTACTCGATTTATCACTTCTTGCACTACTGCTGCATTTCGTTTCAGGTCATCAGCTCCATCATTAAAATCAATAAACACTAAATCATATCCGGCCACATCGTCCAATTGTCCATTAAAATCATATGGTCCAGTATTAGCTAATGAAATTCCATCAATAAAATCTACAAAGGAGTAATTATCTTGAAGGTTTGGAGCTCTGAAACTAACGTCATAACCTTCAACCACAATTAAGGGTTTTCTTAACGTACCACTCCAATTTTTGTTACTGTAATTAACATAGATAGTTGCGCCACTATGCACTCCTGAAACAGCATATACATTTCCCCAAGTAGGGATAACTGTTTGATTTCCTGCAAATCTTGCCCCTAATTCAGCAGCTTTTACAACATAAAATTCACTATAGCATTGCAGTACACTATTGTCATTTAAGGTTACCTTTATTGCCCAGCGTTTAGTACCCGTACTGGAATAGCTTACAGTAATAGGAGTATTAATCGCAATTAGTTGAAAGCCCTGCCCATCTGCAAAATCAATTTGAATTTGGCTAACGTTTTTTCCTGTATTGTTCCATATCAGGTTTGATTTACATATAAATGTTTCAGATCCTCTAATGGTTTGTTTTTTGTTCGGGCATGCGGCAAATAGATTATTTAACTGGTATGGGCTCTGTCCACGACCGGCAACATCATGTATTTGTTTAGTATTACTCGTATAATTTAGCAAATTTGAACTAAAGGCATTGCTTTTCACTGTATTGTATTGCCCAATCAAAATTGGTATGGGAATGGGTAAAGTCACTCCTGAGTTTTGTTTAATGGTAGAATTTACTGTAGTAATATCAATGAACGGATTAGTTCCTGTTTTACAATAACCCGTCTGTAATTGAAAGTATAGAATGCGCCACAGGTTCATATCAATGCGGTTACTATCGGTTAGTGCACCTTTAAAAGTAGCCATTGGTAAAATGGGGCAACCATATTCTTCTAAAATACCAGTGGGGACCTGATTTTTGTCAATTGGTTGAAAAACATATTGCAACAATTTTTGGGTAGTGGCTGTATCAGGTGTCTGAGCATGTGTATAATTTACAAATAATAGCAAGGCTGCTATGAACCAATTAGTAGATAGTAATTTCATGTTTTTGTAGATAAGAAGTTATTTAGAATTTAAGGTCAAATCTGCCTTCAGTGATTTTAATAGCTTTACAGTTTTCCTTTTTTAGAGTAAATTCAAATTTACCTGAGAATATCCCATTGACTTTATCAATTTTTGTTATTTCACAATAACCTTCAGCAGTTACTAATTTATCACTTGATGAAAAATCACAATTGATTTGATAATTATCATAAAATTCAACTCCAAAGTTTTTTTTTCCAAATTGTAGTTTTTGTCCTTGTTGTACAGAGTCAGCAAAAAAACCTAATAACTGTCTGTTGCTACTTCCTGTTTCTCTATTATAGCATGAAACATTAAATACACCTCCTCTAAAAGTAGGGTCATAATAAAGACTTAAATTAGCAGTGCCATTGAAACCCCTAGGAGTCCAAGATTCACCGTTTAATAAAAATCCCAATGTATTTTTACCTTCTTGTGTGGCTGGTGGCAAGCCGTTAGGTTCTAAATCATTTTGTTTACGGCAATTGGCAGCAGTAAATACTAAAATGACAAGGAGAGATAATAAGAGCGTTTTCATATACATAAAATATTAGTAGATAGAGTTTTTTATATAGCAGCATTGTTATAAATAAGATAGGAAAATTGAATTTAAAAACAAAAAACCTACCCATGGCGTTTGAGCTTTAGCAAAATGTACTATAGCAAGCAACGCTGCCAGGCAGCATTTAAAAGGTAGAAATTTCATGATTTTATGTTTTTTAGATTTAGATGTGTATTAATATTTTAAATCGAAGCGGCCATTCGTAATTTTAATTGTATCGCCACAACCTTCTTTGGAAAGGGTCGCATTAAATGTGCCTGATATAATTCGTTTTGTTCGATCTAATTTAGAAATGACCAGGTCACCCTTCTTATAAGTTCCCTCATCAAAATAGTCGTAAGTACAATTTTCAGTAATAAATGTTAGTCCAAAAAGCGTCTTGTTTCCTAATAACAATTTTGCAGGTATACTTAAGTCATTCAAACTATCCCTTAAGCCAAATCCAATAGCTTGCTCGTTGCCAGATTCTTTAATTATTCTATAAGCAGCTATATTAAAAATTCCTCTTTTATATTGAGAATCATAATCAATGCTGAGATTTGCTCTCCCGTTAAATCCCAGTGGAGACCAAGGTTCCCCGTTTAATAAAAATCCAAAGGTGTTTTTACCTTCTTGTGTGGCAGGAGGCAACCCGTTAGGTTCTAAATCATTTTGTTTGCGGCAATTGGCAGCAGTAAATACTAAAATAACTAAGAGAGATAGTAAGAGCGTTTTCATATAAATAAAATTTAGTAGATAGAGTTTTTTTTACATAGCGGCTTTGTAACAATAAGTTAGGAAAATTGAATTAAAAAACAAAAAACCTACCCATTATACAAAGTGTTCCGCCACACGTTATTCATAGTGATCAGTTAACCTACCTTTAAAAGTAACAATGGGCAAAATAGGGCGATCATATTGCAGGTACTTATGCTTTATCAATTGGCTGAAAATGCCGCAATGCAGCATTTAAAAGGCAGTGGTTTCATGTTTTTAAAGGATAAGATGAGTTAAAATTTCATATCGAATCGCCCTTCGGTGATTTTTACTTGCTCACAATTTTCTTTTGTAAATGTAAACTCAAATTTTCCAGCAAAAATTCCATTGGTCTTATCAAGTTTAGTAATTTCACAATAATCATTGACTTGCACTAAGGGATTTCATATAAATATATTTTAGTAGATAGAGTTTTTTTACAATGTGGCTTTGTGTCAATAAGAATTATGCAAATCCCCATTACCATAATTGGTGCAAACTGGTGCTTTTACAAATTTTGCAAAGACCACGGAAAAGGGGGAATTATCTGCTTTGAATAAGTTAACTTCCTGAATAGGCTATATAATAACAAAGTTGACGCAAGTTTTTAGTCAAAGCCCGAACATTTGATCGGGCTTTTTAGTTATTTTTATTAATGTTGTATTAAAACATTACTAACTTCAATTAATTTCCCATTTTTTACCTGCAAGTAATAGATACCACTTTCAAGTCCAATTGTACTAATACGTACATCTTCTCCATTAGATAATATTTTCCTTACTTCTAGCATATTCTTATCAAATAACCTAATCTGATAAGGTAGTTTATTAGTAGTTGCCGCACTTTCAGTTCGCGCCATTGATGCATTTGCATCAGAATCAGCAGCCAACTTAACTGTAAGCTCCGTATCTGAAGGATTTGGATAAACTGTAAAAGAACTGCAGTTTCTGTTATACAAATATTCTGGTCGTGTGCCTGAGTTTGTAGTACCACAGTTGTTTGTAACATCAACTGTTAACATATGATAGCCACATGATCCAGCCGGTATATACTGTTCATTTTTTAAAGTTCCTGTTTTGGCTAAGACGCCATCAACATACCATTTATAAGGTGGAGAAGCGTTTGTATTAACAGTTGCATTAACGGCTCCAGTTGGGGAAACTATTATATTAGATATTGTTGGAATAACTGGGGCTCCTGAATGAGTTGCTTTTGTAGCACTTCCAGTACCACATTTTGTATTAACAGAAACAGTTGCAGTAAAATCCTTTACGGTAGCATCCACACTTCTAACCTGTACTGAAGAAGTGCCTTGTCCAGAAACGATGGTAACATTTGGAGATGGAAATGACCATATGTATTGAGTACTCACACCAGAATTAGCTGTTGCAGTGAAAATTACAGGTGTAGAACAAGGAATCTCAGACGGTCCATTTATTGTTACTGTGTAAACTGAACCATTAGGAACTGGAGGAGGTACCCCTTTAATCTCTTTTTCAAACCAATCTACATTATTTGAAGTTATAGAAACGTGCTCCTCATTCACTAGCGGTGCATAAACTCTGTCGAAAGGAGTAATCCCTTCACATGCAAGATTTAAATTATTAAACGGAAAGTTAAGGTTAAAACTTTGCAATCTAATATCAGCAGAGCTAACAGAGGGCATAAAAGTAGGATTTACATTATGTCGAAACTCTTTCTTTCTTATAAAACCGAAAGCGAGGTTCGAATAAAACTTAACGGTTCCTTCATAATCGCCAAAAGGATCACCAAAATATCCTCCTGGTGCTACATCATAACTTTGGTTATTCGGAGCCGGTTGTGTGTATCTGATATATGAGGTTGGTCTATTTAATATCCATCTTAAGAAATAACCGTCTGTCAACATATTAATTGACTCGCATCTGCTTGTTTTTGCAGACGAATATGCATTCCAATTCAATTTCTTGGCAGAAGAAAGTAACTTTTTCAAGCTGTAATGTACCATTTCACCACAAGGTGCTAAAAATGTATTTGCAGCAGCAACACTACTGCCATTAATAATAGCAACCTTTCTGCACTTTGTTGGATATTCTCCAATTGCGGTTAAATTAGCCTTATAAATATTTCTAAAATTATCTGGCATTGGCGTTTCTGAGTTAGCATTCGAATGATGAACTAGCATTTGTTTTGCCGCAGGAACATTATGCAATCCATTTTTTAAATTAGGTTTTAGCCAGGCCACTATCCCTTTTTTTGTAAAAAAATCTAAAAATTGTTGCAGTCCTACAGGTACATTAGCGCCTTGTTGGGGTCCATCAAATGAAATATAAAGCCGTGTATGATGTGGTATATTGTACTTCTCACAATAGGTTAAAGCATATTGCGCAACCAATGATCCGTAACTAGGTCCAATAACCACATAATCATCTAATAAAGAAGTTTGATACTTGGTATAAATTCGTTTAAATAACTGAACCACACCTAAAGCATTCTTTTCAATAAGATCACCTCCATCATCATAATCATAAATAATTATATCGTAGCCATCTGCCCTTAGTTTATCCCCTAGTCTTACTTCAACCCCATTGACTAAAACTCTTTTATTAATAAAGTCATCCCAAATTTTCTGAGGAGTTCGCTCATCTTTCTTTTTTTTCTGCTTAGGATCAAATCCATCTAAAAAAATAATAGGTTTAGTAACCTTTTTTGAAGTACAATTAGCATTTGAAAAATAAATGTAACCAACACCATTGCCCTGTTCATTAGAGGCTCCTCCATATTGATTTGCATTAAATGGCAATGCTTTTATTTGAATAGTATCTACTCCATTACATAACTGAGGAGCGGGCCGGCCCGTTCTAATATCTAATATTGCTGTTCCTTTAAGTACAGCTCCTCCAACTAGATTTACATTTATGGTAACATACTTTGGGCCTGAAGTAGTATAATTTACCGTAACTGAACTATTTAATGCAAGGGTTCTAAGACCTACTCCATCATTAAAATCAATAGTTACATTATTTACATTTAGAGGTTTATTACCCAAAAAATACAAAGGGTCCAGTTTGAAGGTATGAGTACCTGTTTCCCATAAAACTTGTGAAGGTCCTAAAGGTGATGCAACAAATGTAGTTTTAGTTAAGTAAGGTGAGGTAGTCCTATTAATAACATCATGTAGTTGGCCATTTTGAAGGTAAAATTGATTATTAGCAATTGCATTTGTGTCAATTGTGTTATAATCGTAGTACAAAATACCTATAGGGTGAATATTCGAATTAAATAAAATATCCAAATCAGAATCAAGCTGATCAGGAGTTTTCCAGCCGGTAACGTTGTATGAAGAATTATAAATTTCATAATAAGCTTGGTGAAAATGATCAACCTCTGAGGTATCCGTTCCTGTTATTCCTGTATATCTTTCCAAGGATGCAAGATCAAACATTCTGCCATACAATATAGCTTTAGGAATTTTTGATTTGTCCAATGGAGCAAGAATGTAATTTGTTTGCTCAAGGTAAGTACTATCTATTTCTACTACTTGGGAATAGACTTGACTAACAGTTCCAAATAAATTAGCCAATATAACTACAACCACTAAAAGCGGTAAAGAATTAGCTTTTGACATAAAAGTTAAGGGATAAGATGTGAATTTTTAAATGGCTAATAAACTTTATAAGTAATATCAAAATAACCTTCTGAAACATTTACAGTACTATTGCTAGTCAAACTTTTAGCTTTGAATGTAAATGTTCCTGAAACTTTATGATTGACAGTATCTAATGAATGAATAGATACAATTCCTTTGTTGATATCATCAGTTCGATATACTGTTTCATTTATTTCTACTAATCCATAACTGTTAGGCTCTTGAGAGAGAGGATAATCTTTTTCATTCACTAAATCAGAAATTAGAAAACCTACATTTTGGGTTTCATTTTTAGAATTATATCCTACTAGGAGTAAAGCCCTTTTGCCCGAAGTTGTAATTTGGCTTTGCCCATCAACAGGATTAAATTTGAAGTCATCAGAAAAAGGACTCCATTTTTGACCATTTACTTTACATCTGAATTCTTTTTCATGTGCATCATCGTCAGGAGAGCATGCACAAAGTGAAAGAATTAAAGCGATAAAAAACCACTTTAGTTCAACATACTTGTTTTTCATATAGAGATAAATTTATTTACTGAAATATACACAATTTGTTATATATCAAATAATTGAAGTTCTGCATGAATAAGTTTATTGACTAAAAAATTAACCTAACTGCTATTCTGTATGAATCTATTTTAACTAGTTGTACTTATTAAATTGAGGTTCACCATAAATCTTCGGATTAACCCATCCCACGACAGGTAAATAGGCATTCCTCAATCGTCGCCGGCAATGGGTACGCCAGCCTATAAAGTAACAATCGACATTGACACTTTATACCCTTCGGGTGCCTGGCGGCAGGCTGTCATACCCATTGCTTTCGGCTCCTCATTCGTCATAGCAGCTCTCTCCGTGCTGGCAGCCGCTTCATTCCTTACGCCTCGTTCCTCGGCTCCATCCATTCAGCCGCTACCATCCCGGTCGCTGCTCGTGTTTAGGCTCGCCTGCTAGTCGGTCAGGCTGCGGGTTGTCATACTTTTTGGATTCCCTACACGATCTGGTTTGCCTGCACAGCCAAAAAGTTCGCCAACCCTTGTGTAGTGCAGGCCGCCAGGCTTTTGACCTCCCCCCGACCTCGACTTCCAAAAGCCGCGTCCTTTCTACATAGGTCGCAAACCGCCCTCGTGCCTCGGGCTGCTGTTTGCTCCCACCATTCCCTCCACTCGCAAGCGGCTCGCGGCACAAGGCCGACACAAGCTCAAGGCTGTTTTACCAGCCCTTTTCCACAGCCCTTGCATAGCAATAAGAATTGGGTATTTTAGGGCATTCAAACAATAGAAGTACTATTAACTGCACGTTCTTTTGCCATTATAAAGCCTAACCTATTTATCTCAGTTACTATGAGAAAACAAAAATTTTATGTTGTTTGGAAAGGTCATAGGACAGGAGTTTTTGATTCTTGGGAAGAATGCCTTTTGCAAACTATTAATTTTTCTAACCCAAAATATAAGTCTTTCAAAACACGTCGTGAAGCTGAATACGCTTATACAGGGGTAGATAAAGGTGAAAACGTTGGAGGTTTTGAAAGTAAATTACCTGAAGAATATTTAAAATTAATTGGCAATCCTGTTTTAGAAAGCATCTCAATATATGGTACGGGTGACAGAGAAACTGGCATAGTCGAATATCAGGGTGTAAATACTAGTACGGGAGAAATTATTTTTAAAAACGGGCCTTTTAGTGAAGGTAATTTCAATATAATTGAATTTATCGCTTTAGTACATGCTCTTGCATATTGTAAACAAAATCAATTAGATTATCCCATTTACTGTAATCGCAAAAAGGCATTAAAATGGATTGATCAAAAAAGATGTATGACTAGCCAATCTAGAAATGAAACAAATCAGAAACTTTTTGAACTAATTGACAGAGCCAATAATTGGTTACGCCAAAATAATTTTATAAATAAGGTAATTAAATGGGAAGAAAAAGCCTGGGGACAAAGTCATGCCTATTTTCAACCTGATTTAAAATTAATAACCTCAGAAATTGAACATCCTAAAAGTTATTTGAATGTTATTATCAGGATTATTTATGTTTTGGCGTTGGAGGACGGATGTTTTTATATCGGGCAAACGCAAAAGAGTTCTTTTGAGAGAAGAATGAAAGAACATTTTGATTTAGAAAGAAAATCCAGAAAATCTGTATGGGTACAGGAACATAAAGCGGTTAAGGTTCTTGAAACTAGTGAATTTAAAGGAACAGTTCCAGAAGGAGAAATATTAGAGAATGAAAAGACTTTACAATACATGAGAATACATGGTATAGATAAAGTCAGAGGTGGCTATTATTGTGTTGCTAATTATAACGAAATTCTAAAATGCCTTCAAGCTCACGGTCATAATATAATTAATAATAAGCTCATCTATCAGTAATAATTTTCATAAAAATGCAAAAATCCTACAAAATCAAATTATTAATTATAGCAACCGGCCTGCTTACAACCTCTCTTACTTTTCAAATATCTAGCATGGTTTCAACAAGTATGGAGGGTACAATTAATAAAGGTGAGCCTTTAAGCTTTGAAAAACTGAACTCAATAGAAAGGAATCAGATTGTTCTTTTCAAATACAAAGATTTCTATAGTGGCAATCAGAAATGGGTTTTTAGAATTGTTGGCAAATCTGGAGATAAAATTCAAATTACAAATGGTGACCTTATAGTCAATGATCAAAAAGTAAATTTACCAGCAAAAGCAAAATGGGAATACTATATTCATTGTAAATCAATGCTTAATGGAGATAAATACCCCACATATGAACTTACATTAATAAATAAGAATCCGATCATTTATCAAGCACATTTGACTAATACTCAACTCCAAGAAATTAAAAAGGATTCGAAAGTAATAGAGACCTTAAGATTTATTCAGAAAAAATCGTTGATATATGAGACTGTAATCAACCCAATTAAAGGGAATAATTGGAATATGGACTTTTTTGGGCCCCTATCCATTCCAAAAATTGGCGACACTGTACATATAACAGAAGAAAACTATAAACTCTATCGTAATATTACAGACAAAAAAAGTGGAGAGTTGATAATTAAAGAGAATCTATATTTTTTTCTCGGGGACAACAGGCATAACGCTGCAGACTCAAGATTTATAGGATTTATACCAGAATCTTCTTTAGAAGCTTTAGTGGTGCAATAGCTATTTATTTTTTATATCATAATCTGCATTGATCCAAAAATAAAAGATACATCAAGTTAAGGGGCTTACACAAGCCCCTTTTTATACCCTCCAAAAGACTACCGCATAAACCCACAAGGCCATTACTCGCAATCCCATTTATTCCGTTTCCTTTTGGATGGTTTGGAGTTTAATTATTCTTTTCGTCGCAATCTATTCTATCCAGAATGGCAGTAATTCTGGCTATATTTTTTTATCAATTGCTCTATTTGGATTTTTTACCGCCATCAATTACTTATTGCATTACAGAAAACAAAAGAAGATGATTAATAGCAAAATTAATGACCATGCGGATTTATACTGCAAAGAAAATAGTGTATCCGTATGGGAATTTAATGATGATGCTTTTAGATATAAGGACTTTCAATATGAGTTTAGAGTAAGTTGGTCAGCATTTTTATCCCTTGCAGAGCCCCTTTTATTATCATGGTCGTATTCAAGCAAGCCGCACTAGTTTCAAAGATCGTTGGATCGGTTCACCCATCCTTAAACCTCGCTTTCGCCGAAGTTAACCTTTTTTACAGCTATCAAGCCCTACGGGTTTGCAAGCGGTCAGCGGCATAAACGCTCTAGGCAATCTGCACAGTCCATTTATACGCTTCCTCGCTTGCAAAATAGCCGTAAAAAGTTTTGGGTTGCCTAAGCGAAGTTTATGAAGTTCTGTCGGGTTGACATTATTGTCATTTTCAGACGTGGTCAGACTGCTTTCTTTCATGCCTTAAACTACATTAAAGTCATTTGTAAGCAACACATATTTCATGTTGAGCTAAGCCGCTAACAAAAAAGTCCCCGCAATTTGCAGGGACTTTAATTCGATAGATAGAATATAGTTTAATCGCGAACGGCCGTTTGGCTGACCGCCGAGGCCACCACGCCAATTGTTGCCAGATAACCAGCAATGGTTCCAACTACTGAAGGCAAAGCCACCGGAGCGGCTAATAGAGCCCCGCCAATGGCGCCAATCATTAAACCGATTGTGCGGATCTTGCGGAAGAATTTTGGAGTGGGAGACTTTACCCGTTCAACCAGGGTAATTTTTTTATCAGTGTTCATAGTTTTTAAATTGTTGATGTTCTAAAATTTCAATTCGTTTTTCCAGGTAGCTTACTTTCTGATTTAACAGATCATACCCATTTTTAAATTCCGATTTGATCAGCGAGGTAGTGGTTTTTACTTCCGACAGATCACGCTCAACTTTTCTGAAATCAGTATGCAGCTGCCGGATGAAATAGGCTACTACCGAAAGCAGTAAGCTAATTAAGGACCCAAAGAATATTCCAAGTTCTGACATAATTAGAGGTGTTGATTGGTAACTGTTAAATGAACAGATTCAGCAGCGATGATCTTTGTTAGTATGGGATAGATGCGTTCGTAAGCCAGGAGTGATTGGTAAACTTCAAATTCTCCATTAACCAGATTATACCAGGATCCGAAAAGCGGACAACCTGCAGTATCATTGATCGTATTGCCAATGTGGAGGTAGACCGATTTGAAATTAGGGATACCCGAGATCTCAATCATTCCTTTATGCATTCCTGGATAACGCTTTCGGTAATCCAGATTCATACCTCCCCAGGTATTTAAAAGGAGTTTGTAAGATCCTTCCGGGATACAAGTTTTCCCTGGTACTTTGATTGGACGAATCGCATCTTCTAAAAGATAGTTGGCAAAAACTCCGTTAATATATAAATGGCTCAGGGTAGATGATTTTCCCTGAGCCATTCGTTTAAGTTCAATGAGCGCCATCTTAAAAAGTAGCAATCAATTTTAACGCATTGCTTCCGTTCAACAAGTAGAAATTGGCACCTACTTGCTGGTAGAACTCCACCCCTATGGCTGCCATTACAGTTGCATCGGTTGAAACCGTTGCCAAGTTTGATAAAGTCGCACTTAAGTTCAAAGCTGGTACCGCTTGTTTCAAATCCTGGTAATCAGAGATTGCTACGGCCGAAGCTTCATTTTCAGCTGCAGCCAAAGGCTCATAAGTTTTTGTCGCTTCATTATAGGCATAATCAGAAACCACACCCAATGCCAGGACTACTTTAAAATGGGTAGCCCCAAGCGGTGCTCTTACCTTGCTGAAGGGATCAAATGCCTCCACCTGTAAATCGACACTTAAACGGTTAACTGCAGGAGTAACAGCAAAAGGAACATTGAACACGGTATCAAAATTGATCTTGCGATTAAACTGGATTCCCAATAAATACTGAGGTTGTTGAGAAATAAGGATAGCGCGGTAACCACGAGCTTCCGATTGATCCTCCAAGTTGATTTTTTTCATCACCGCAGTAACCCGGCCGGTTAGCTGTGAATCAGACATGGAATTGAGTAAAGCAGAAAATGCAGTTCGCAACGATTTGCCAGCTTTGGCAGAACCGCCAAACTCATTCATGTTTTCACGGGTACGACTGAATTCGCTTGCCGTTTTAACCTGCTGACTGGTTGGACCGCCAACCATGCCGGCAAAGTAACCTTTCTGACCTTTGATTTTGAAGTGGCGGATATCGCCCAGGGTGCCCACATACTTTAAGGAGCCTTTTTGTCTTGCCATAGTTTTTAGCTTTTTAAGTGATAAATATTTTAGCTAAAACTATTGATAATCAGGTTTTTATTAAATATTATTGTAATGCAAATCGGTGCAAGTACATCAAATGAAGGTGTAAAAAAGGTTTGCTAGTTTGTTGGCTGTACAATGTTGATCCTATGTTGTACCCTTGAAAAAATTAAGCTTATAAGTAATTGATTATTAGCTGATTTAGGGGTAGATAATTTGTCCGCCGTGGTGTAATTTATTTAATTAGGTTTTCAGTTCAAAATTCCACGTCAACCGCGGTTACGGCAAGCGGCTGTTACCTGCCGTTTTTTATTTGAGTTTAATTATTCCGTTATCTTTTA
>NZ_PQVF01000021.1 GCF_002920915.1 Solitalea longa | reverse complement strand
TTTAAAATATAAATTTTGCTCACTCCCAAATCCGTTGCCGTATCAATTTGGTTCGAGATGAAAACTGTTGTTACTCTAGATTGAGACTGACAAAAAGAAAACAATGTTGTGATTGCTAGGAATGTTATTGCACTAAAAATTATTTTCATTTTTCTATTTAGTTCCAAGGTGTAGTCGTTCTATAAAATGGCAGGTAACGTTTTGGCGCTTGCCGAAGGCGCGGTGAAAATACCTGCGTCCTTCTCCGCCGTGATGTAAAATTATTAATTAAGTTTTCAGTTCAAAATTGCACGTCCACCGCGCTTACGGCAAGCGGCTGTTAGGTGCAGGTTTTACTCGAGAAATACTAGCGAATAAAATGATACTAAAGATAAAATGACATAAGCTATAAAAACATATTTTCCCTTCCTTAGTCGTTTTGCAGGATAGGTGTTGATTCTTTCAAAGATTTTTGTCCTGTTTCTTAGAAAATAGAAAGAACTGACACTTAGAAACATTAGAGCATAAATAATTGCAATAACTATAACATGGTCTTTAGAAATCTTGAAATGAGTATAATTATAAGCAAGTCGACCGATAACCATGATATTTAGGTTTATGAAAAACACAACACCTAAAACTGCGTCAAAGGAAGGATTTTCTTCTTTACGAATTCTTTTAAGTCCCTTGTACATCCAATAATAAAATTCCTGCATCATATTCATAAGGGTGATTCAATGAGGTTGAGGGGTTTTCTAAACTTGCACCTAACGTTTTGGCGCTTGCCGAAGGCGCGGTGAAAACACCTGCGTCTTTGTCGGCCGTGGTGTAAAATTATTAATTAAGTTTTCAGTTCAAAATTGCACGTCCACCGTGTTTGCGGCAAGCGGCTGTTACATGCAGCCTTACTTTAAATCGAGAGTTTCAATGTCCTCATTATTCAATGTTAGAAACATAAATCTGGGTGTTTTACTATGTTTATTAACTAGGTCAGGATTTGCTCCACTTCTCAATAAATGCTTAACCACTTCGAAATCTCCTTTTGCGTTAAATATTGCAGTCCATAATGGTGGATTGCCATGTAGGTCAGCGATATTGGGGTCAGCACCTTTGCTTAGTAATAGTTTTGCCAAATCTGGAAGCTTTTCCTGTCCTGTAAAGTGTAAAGATGAATACCCAGTTCTGTCTTGATGATTTAGATTCGCTCCGTTGTCCATTAACCACTCAATAAACGCAGTCTTCCTTTCAAGTACTGCATTTATTAATGCTGTTCTCCCATAACTATCTTCTGCGTTAATACCGAATTCTTTAAGCGTTGCTTTCACTGTAATGAAATCGTCAGAATTGATTTTACTTCTAATATTATCAATTTGGGGATCACATTTTTTTGGTCTACCAGAAATTGCCATAGATGTTTTTTAAGGTTGCATGTAACGGGTGACGCTTGCCGAAGGCGCGATGAAAACACATGCGTCAATCTCCGCCGTGGCGTAAATATATTAATTAAGTTAAAAGTTCAATTAGCACGTCGCCAGCGCTTACGGCAAGCGGCTGTTATACGTAGCCTTAATTTTTCGGAACGATTTCTTTTACTTTTCCCTTAAAAAAAGGCGGACAAATCGCTTTGACAAGCCCCAAAATTTCTCTGTTTTTAGCTTGGTTCCGACTTTGCAAAATCCCAATATTTGGCCAAGTCGAAGAGTGCACCATAAATACTCCAAAATCGGAAGTCCAATAATGTTCTACTACTATATCCATAACTCCAGTAGCCATTTTGAAATGCAAAATTTTAAATAATTTCGAGTCAAGTACAACTACGGAATCTTTAACAAATTTGAAATTTTCAGAACCTTTGTAAGGTGCAATAAACTTTGATAATTCAGGTTTTGCTTGGTTCAAAATGTATGTCACAGTGTCAAAAGGAGATTTGTAAATCAATTTCTCCGTGTCGCCATTTAAAAATTTGCTTACCGAAATATTAAGAGTGTCAATCTCGAATTTTGATTTTACCCAATGTGAACGAAACTTTACCCAATACATAGAGTCGTCGTTTCGATAATCTTTACAAGAAATAATTGCAAAACTTGTGATTAATAACAAGAAAAGCCTCATAAGGTTACGTATAACGAGTCTGTATACGCAGCTCGTTGTTTAAATTGTAAGTTTTGTTGCGTATATATTTCATTTGGCTGAACCCTCTTTCCTCTCTCATTTATAACACATCTGCGGTTTCAGCCCTCCAAAGTAACTATTTTATTCAATATCTAAATTGTCTAATGGACTTTTTATCTGGTCAAATCCTTTAGTGGTAATATGCGTGTAAATTTCGGTTGTTTTACTGCTGCCGTGGCCTAACAAACTTTGTATATAACGCAAATCAGTTCCATTTTCCAGTAAATGCGTGGCAAATGAATGTCTGAGCGTATGTAAACTTACCTTTTTCCGTATGCCTGCCTTCTTTACTGCATCCCTGAATATTTGTTGGGCACTGCGGGCCGAGTACGGCATTGTCCCTTGCGTTCCATCAGCGTTAAATCCTTCAAACAACCATTCCCCGGGTTTGTATGCCAAATAATACTGGCGTAATACAACTAGTACCTTAGCCGACAAGAGCGTATATCGGTCTTTCTTGCCTTTTGCCTGTTTAATTCTGATCTGCTTTCGGTCCGAATCAATATCTTCTACCTTAAGATTCAATAACTCACTCACCCTTAAACCCGCCGAATAGCTAAGCATCAACATTGCTTTATGCTTCAAATTGGAAATGTTATCAAACAGCATCTTTATTTCCTGCTCGCTTAACACCACCGGAAGCGTTTTTTCTGTAATGGGCCGTTCTATAAAATATAACTTTCGCTGCCCGCCCAATACCCGTTCATAATAAAATTTAATGCTATTAATGGCCTGGTTTTGATACGAGGAGCTAACTTTTCGCTCGGTAACCAGGTATCTTAAATAGGCAATTATATGCTTTTCGTCAAGCAGATCAATGTCGTTATTCCGGTAATAATTAATAAACTCCTCAAACAAATTCACATACGACTTTATGGTCGATTGGCTGTATCGCAATTCCCTAAGTTTCTCAACAAGGCTTTCAGGTGCAAAGCGATAATTTACTATTGTTGAGGCTGATAATTTTGGACAACCGTCGCTAATCGCTTCTTCTTTAAAAATGATGCGCAGTCCGGCTGCTTGCAGCCCTAGCTTTAATTTGGTTAAATTTTGTTCCGAAAAGGCTATCGTCCACCATTTATTTTTTCCATCCCATTTATAAAAAGGGAGCTGTTTTATGGCATTCGTTACCTCCTCGTTAAAATTGGTGATAATGCGTAAACGACCTGTGGCAGTTTTTAAAATGAACGCATCATTTTTTGTTACAGGTCCTCTTGATACATCATTGGCTTCCGCTTGTTCTTCTTCAACAAGGGAGCTTATACGAGGGCCAAAATAGGTTTTTAGCATTTCCAACGTACCTTTATAATTCGGCAACTGCCAGTAAAAGCCAAAGGCATTCCATCTGCTGTATTTTAGCTGGGAAACAAAAGCCACGTCTGCATCATTCCTGGGCATTTTTAGGATTATTTTTCGACCAACTACGGTTACGTGTATGCCACCAGCAACTTGCTGCTTCGCGTCTTGAAATGTAGGAGCTGTAAACTCTTCAGTTCGTTTGGGTCGAAGCTCCGGAAACAGGCTGATAAGTTGACGGTAAGCGCTTTTAGTATACGGAATATGCCAGGCGTTATGCGTTCGGCTCCACTTCGTATCCGGTATAGACTTTAACAAGGCCGCGATTTCCTGGTTATATGGAAATTCAATTTTAATACGATCCTGCTGATGATGATTAATTTTTGAAATTTTCATAGGGGTAGATGCCTGTAAACATTAAAATACGGAATAAGCACGAACCTGCTAAGGAGAAATCGGAATAAATTAATCAGAAATGGGTTATTTGGGAGGGCAACAATTGCAGAAGCACTTTGTAAATCTAATTTACGAGAACTTTGATACCGCAAAATCATTCAATATTCCCGTAAGGAACCTTGGCCAATTCAGGCCTTGCGGTAAGGCTTGAAGGCGAATTGGACGCAGTTCCGTCGGGAATATTCGGTCCGCCCGACCGTGGAGGGCAACAATTGCATAAGGATTATATAAGTACATGTTTTTCCTGCATTTGATCGTTAGAAAAACGGAGATTAGGAACAACTCGTTCCACGATTGTTAAGCGATAGCGTCTCTTAAAAGTCAAGACATCCCGGTTAAACCGGGACCCCTCACAGCCCAACGCATGGCCCGCCGTTTTGTCTGCCCTACGCACAAAGCATTTCTCATTGTTTTGCCAAACATGTCGACAAATCATTCAGTGTTCGCATAAGGAATCTTGGCCTATCCCGGCTTGTGCGGAATGACTGCAGGCGGATAGGACGCAATTCCGTTGCGAACACTCGGTCCGCCCGACCGTGGAGGGCAACAATTGCAGAAGAACTTTGTAAGAACTAATACGGATGAAATTAATCGATCGAAAGTCTTAGACTGGGACAATTCCCTTACCCAAAGTGTTTCACACAGCATAACATCCTGGAATAAATAAAACCGAATCCTTAGCCTGTTCAGCAGTTGTAATTGTTAACCCAATCTAATTGCCACAACTTTGCTAGCTCAAAATCATTCAGTGTTCGCATAAGGAATCTTGGCCTATCCCGGCTTGTGCGGAATGACTGCAGGCGGATAGGACGCAATTCCGTTGCGAACACTCGGTCCGCCCGACCGTGGAGGGCAACAATTGCATAAGGATTATATAAGGACATGTTTTCCCTGCATTTGATCGTTAGAAAAACGGAGATTAGGAACAACTCGTTCCTCGTCAGAACTTTGGGAACCTTCCAAGGCCCTTATTGTAATTGATGATGAGGGTTATGCTTTCCTTGCAATGACCGCTAATTTGGTTTAACATTCAGTTTCCGGGTTAGCGGCCTTTTATTTTTTAGGCCATGTGCTGCTTATGGGTGGGTGGGAGAAAAAATAAGCAGCCGCGTTCCGGAAACTCGGTCCAGCCGACCGTGGAGGCGAAAAATTGCCGAAGTCAAGTGCAATAAAAATCACTGTTAAAATTGACCGTTAGAAAAATGGAGATTAGGAACAACTCGTTCCACGATTGTTAAGCGATAGCGTCACTTAAAAGTCAAGACATCCCGGTTAAACCGGGACCCCTCACAGCCCAACGCATGGCCCGCCGTTTTGTCTGCCCTACGCACAAAGCATTTCTCATTGTTTTGCCAAACATGTCGACAAATCATTCAGTGTTCGCATAAGGAATCTTGGCCTATCCCGGCTCGTGCGGAATGACTGCAGGCCGATAGGACGTCCCGATAGTTATCGGGATGGAGGGCAACAATTGCAGAAGCACTTTGTAAATCTAATTTACGAGAACTTTGATACCGCAAAATCATTCAATATTCCCGTAAGGAACCTTGGCCAATTCAGGCCTTGCGGTAAGGCTTGAAGGCGAATTGGACGCAGTTCCGTCGGGAATATTCGGTCCAGCCGACCGTGGAGGCGAAAAATTGCCGAAGCCAAGTGCAATAAAAATCACTGTTAAAATTGATCGTTATAAAAACGGAGATTAGGAACAACTCATTCCACGATTGTTAAGCGATAGCGTCTCTTCCTGGAATAAATAAAATCAAAGACTTTTCTGTGCAGTATTTGTAATTGTTAACCCAATCTAATCTGTCAGAACTTTGGGGCCTTCCAAGGCCCTTATTATAATTGATGATGAGGGTTATACATTCCTTGCAATGACCGCTAATTTGGTTTAACATTCAGTTTCCGGGTTAGCGGCCTTTTATTTTTTAGGCCATGTGCTGCTTATGGTTGGCGGGAGAAAAAATAAGTCCCGATAGCTATCGGGACGTTCCGGAAACTCGGTCCAGCCGACCGCGGAGGCGAAAAATTGCCGAAGCCAAGTGCAATAAAAATCACTGTTAAAATTGATCGTTATAAAAACGGAGATTGGGAACAACCCATCGTAAGAAAAAGTACGCATGAAATTAATCAATTGAAAATCTTAGACTGGACCAGTCCCCCCTAGGTATCAACGCCTAGTATACGCCTAGTATACGTCTAGTATGCGCCTAGTATACGTCTAGTATACGTCTAGTATACGTCTAGTCAAAGCCATAATGAAAGCAAATGGAATCAATGCATCTAAAGATTGCTAACCTCTGCACCTTGTTAATTATACAGAAACTCAACTTTGATAAGTTTCTCCTTGCTATAGGTGATTTTTTGAAATTTTTCAAAACAGCAATTGCGTATATACATACAAATACAGAATATATACGCAACTGCTAGCTGTTAGAATCAATGAAACTGCTCTTCTTCCGTCGAACCCTTCAAGGCAGTGGTGGAAGCCAGTCCGTTCATAATGGTGTTTTGCACCTCGTCAAAATACCCGGTTCCAACAAAGGCCTGGTGTTTAACGGCCCTGAATCCATGTTTCTCTTGTAATTCAAACTCTCGTTGTTGCAGGTTAGAGAAACCAAGCATTCCTTTTTCACTGTAATTCAGGGCCAGTTCAAACATAGCGGTATTAAGGGCGTGAAATCCTGCAAGGGTAATAAACTGGAATTTATAGCCCATATCGGCCAGTTGCTCACGGAAAGTAAGCATGGTTTCATCGTCAAGATTCTTTTTCCAGTTGAAAGACGGCGAGCAATTATAGGCCAATAATTTATTGGGGAATTCGGCTTTTATAGCTTGAGCAAACTCACGTGCTTGTCCAATATCCGGTTTCGAGGTTTCGCACCAAACCAGGTCGGCATAAGGTGCATAAGAAAGCCCTCGTGAAATAGCCTGTTCGATGCCTGCTTTTACTTTGTAAAAACCCTCAGGGGTTCGTTCGGTTGAAGTGATGAATGAATGATCCCGTTCATCGCAATCACTGGTGAGTAGGGTAGCGGCATCAGCATCGGTACGGGCTACAAGTAGCGTAGGAACACCCATTACATCGGCAGCCAAACGTGCAGCATTGAGTTTGGCAATGAACTCTCCCGTAGGAACCAATACCTTTCCACCCATATGACCACATTTTTTTGCTGATGCTAATTGATCCTCAAAGTGAACGCCTGCAGCTCCCGCTTCTATCATAGCTTTCATCAGTTCAAAGGCGTTCAGGTTGCCACCAAATCCGGCTTCGGCATCAGCAACGATCGGCGCCATCCAATGTACATCATCACGGCCTTCCATGGTTTGTATCTGGTCGGCCCGCAATAAAGCATTATTGATTTTCTTTACCACCTTTGGAACACTGTCGGCAGGGTACAAACTCTGGTCGGGATACATTTCACCGGCTAGGTTGGCATCGGCGGCCACCTGCCATCCGCTCAAATAAATAGCCTTCAACCCTGCCTGCACTTCCTGTATGGCTTGGTTTCCGGTAAGAGCTCCCAGTGCCGATACATAATGGTCCTCGTTCAGCAACTTCCATAGTCGTTCAGCACCTAGTCGGGCAAGGGAATGTTCAATAGTAACGCTGCCTTTTAGCTTAATTACCTGTTCGGCAGTATAGCTCCGCTTAATGCCAGTCCAGCGGGCATGGCTCGCCCATTCCGCAGCCAGTTGCTGCGCTTTCTCAATACTGTTCATATGATTTATAGGGTGTAATAGCTTTCCTCACCCTCAGTTAAAGAGGGTTGAGGCTAGCCGTTGATTGATTGGTCGCTTTTGTAATTAATCGTTTTGCTGTATGTAGTAGTAGGCCTGTAAGGTCAGGAATTCCGGGAACTGTTTGCTGAACACCAGGTCGTGGAATAGACAGCCTGCCAGCATATAGTTCTCCGAATGATAACGGTCAAATCCCACTTCTTCTTTCAGCTTTTCACGCTCTTCGTCAATAATATCGTTTACATAATGGCGATCGATCAGTTTCCATTGGTCGGTTATGCAGCCATGACGAACCCATTGCCACAATTGGGCTCTCGATATTTCGGCCGTTGCCGCATCTTCCATCAGGTTGTTAATGGCAGCAGCTCCAACACCATTTAACCAGGCAGCGATATAACGAATACCCACATTTACATTGGTGCGTACGCCTTGTTCGGTAATGGTGTTGCCGGCTGATGAAATGGCTAGCAGGTCTTTGGCGGTTATAGTTAGATCTTCATGCAATATATTTTTCTGATGAGGTTTTGCTCCCAACATCAGATCGAATGTGGCCCTGGTAATCGGGATAAGATCTGGATGAGCTACCCAGGTACCGTCGAAGCCATTTTCGGCCTCAAACTGTTTATCATCTTTTACCTTTTCAAGGGCTATGCGGGTCACTTCACCATCTTTTCGGTTCGGAATAAAAGCAGCCATACCCCCAATGGCATGTGCTCCGCGTTTATGACAGGTTTGTACCAACAGTTGGGTGTAAGCTCGCATAAACGGTACGCGCATGGTCACCGAGGAGCGGTCGGGCAATACAAACTGTTGCTGCATCCTGAATTTCTTAATGATGCTGAAAATATAATCCCATCTTCCGGCGTTCAGTCCCGCAATATGTTCACGCAATTCATATAAGATCTCATCCATCTCAAATGCAGCCAAAATGGTTTCGATCAGCACCGTAGCTTTTATGGTTCCGCGTGGTATGCCCATATATTCTTGCGCAAACTCAAACACCTGGTTCCAAAGGCGTGCTTCTAAATGGTTTTCTAGTTTAGGCAGATAGAAATAAGGAGCGGTTCCTAGGCTCATCAGCTTGCGGGCATTATGGAAAAAGTAAAGCCCGAAATCAAATAATGAAGCGGATATAGCCCGGTTTTCAATTTTGAAATGAGCCTCCGTTAAATGCCAGCCCCGTGGACGAACCAATAGCACCGCTGTTTTTTCATCGAGTTTATATTGTTTACCATCTTCCGATTCAAAATCTATTTCCCTTCTGATGGCATCTTTTAAGTTTTGTTGTCCCATTAGCACATTGTCCCAGGTAGGGGAAGTAGCATCTTCAAAATCGGCCATGAAAACATTGGCGCCCGAATTAAGCGCATTAATGATCATTTTCTTATCTACAGGACCGGTAATTTCCACCCGGCGATTTTGAAGGTCAGCAGGAATCGGAGCGACTTTCCAATTGCCATTTCTCACGCTTGCAGTTTCAGGAAGAAAATCAGGGAGTTTTCCAGTGTTAATTTCCCGTTGACGTTCCATCCTACGGATCAGCAATTCGCGACGTTCATGTTCGAAATTTTGATGAAGAAAAACTAAAAAATCAATCGCTTCAGGAGTGAGAAGCGTGGTAGAGTGGTTGTTAAGATCTTTGCTTATTTCCACCAAGTAACCTGTAGTAAGTTGATCCATAATGAAAAGATTTATTGATTGATTAATCCGAATATAGTAAAAATTCTTTATTAGCGAAAATTCGCTGAAATATTTTTTTCGCTTTTTGCGTGCTTTCTCGTTTTTGCGTATCATTGATATCAGAAACACCAAAATCAATCAATTTGATACTCAACGAAGAAACGATCCGCCTCATTTTAGGCCTTAAAATCCGTAGCTCAAGGGCCGATAAAGGCATTTCGCTTACCGAATTGGCACAACAAACCGGGGTTTCGGTTTCGTATCTCAACGAAATTGAAAAGGGAAAGAAACACCCAAAACCAAGTAAGATCGCTTTGATTGCTGATGCATTGGATGTTCCCTATGATCAGTTGGTATCCTTAGAGATCGATAAAAAACTGCTGGCCGTTGCCCGTTTGCTTAGTTCTGACTTAATGAAAGAGCTTCCCTTGGAGCATTTCGGGATTGATATTTCTACTTTGGTAGATGTGTTTGCTACCGCACCTGCTAAGTTTGGGGCATTTGTAAATACGCTGATTGAAATTGCCCGTAACCGTGACATTAGCGTGGAGCAGTTTTATTTTGATGCCTTGCGCTCGTACCAGGAAATGCGTGAGAACTACTTTGGCGACTTGGAGCAGCTGGCATCAACATTTATTGAAGAGAAAAATATTGAAGGTAATGGAACCTCATTGATTGCTCAGCTCGAACAGGTGCTTTTAACCGACTATTCAATCAAAGTCAAGTACACACTTCAGAAAAATGAGCAGTTAAAAGAGCTACGTTCCTTATTCGACTCGAATAATAAAGAACTGCTGATTAACGATAAACTGAGTGTTGAACAAAAGGCTTTTATTTTAGCAAAAGAGATCGGTTTTCAGCTGCTTAATATCGAAAATCGTTCATATACCTCGGTTTGGGTTAAGGTGGAATCGTTTGATGTAGTGCTTAACAATTTCCGGACCTCCTATTTTGCCGGAGCTGTCCTCGTTTCCTGTGATCAGCTCATTGAAGATATGGAGGGTTTCTTTGCGCATAAGAAATGGTCGGCAGAAAGTCTGGATGCGATCATGCAGAAATATACGGCCACTCCCGAAGTGTTTATGTACCGTTTAACCAGTATTCTTCCAAAATTCTTCGGTCTCAACCAGCTTTTCTTTCTTAAATTTGACCGTAATAAATCGGATAAGGAAGTTCATCTATCCAAAGAGCTCCATCTCTCAGGTTTGCATAATCCGCATGCCAGCTTTAGGCACGAGCATTATTGCAATCGCTGGATCTCGATATGGCTGTTAAATGATTTGGAAAAAGCACCTAAAGAGCAATGGATCTCCGGAATTCAGCGTTCTTCCTATGTCGATTCAACAAATGAATACCTGTTGTTCAGTGTTGCACGACGGACGCCTACGCAAAACAGCACTGTAAGTATTGGTTTGTTGATCAATCAACAGCTGACTCAAAAGGTGAGGTTTGTAAATGATGAGAACATTCCACGTCGATTGGTGAACATTACCTGCGAGCGTTGCCGCTTAACCGATTGTCAAGAGCGAAGTGCTGAAGCAAGGATTTACTTGAAACAACAACAGCAGGAACAATTAATTAATGCCATTCAAGAATTTTTAAATAGATAACAATGACAAAGCTAAGTGTCAATATTAATAAAGTAGCTACCATTAGAAATGCCAGAGGTGGTAATAACCCTGATATAATAAAAGTTGCGTTAGATTGTGAACGTTTTGGTGCCGAGGGTATCACCGTGCATCCTCGTCCCGATGAACGCCACATCCGCTACCAGGATTGTATCGATCTGAAACCTTTATTAACTACTGAATTTAATATTGAAGGCCGACCAGATGAACGCTTTATGGACTTGGTGCTAAAAGTAAAGCCTGCCCAGGTTACTTTGGTCCCAGATGCTCCGGATGCGATCACTTCCAATGCTGGCTGGGATACCATTCGTCATCGTGCATATTTAAAAGATATTATTGCCGAGTTTAAATCGAACGGCATTCGTACTTCTATTTTTGTTGATCCGGTGATTGATATGGTTGATGGCGCTGCCGAAACTGGTACCGATCGCATCGAGCTCTATACCGAATCATATGCTACGGGCTACCATCAAAACAGGGAGCAAGTAATCCAACCCTACCTCGATGCGGCTAAGTTAGCGGCAGAACTGGGTTTAGGTGTAAATGCCGGGCATGATCTTGATCTGCACAATCTTAAATACCTGAAAGATAATATGCCCGAACTGATGGAAGTTTCAATTGGCCATGCCTTGATCTGCGATGCATTATACCTGGGTCTGGAAAACACCGTTCAACAGTATTTGCGTCAATTAAGGTAAGAAGTACGATTTTAGATTTTAGAATAGGCAGGACTTTGTTAAGCAATTCGTAACCCGTAACCAAAAACTCGCAACCCCTAGAATAACTAAAATGAATAAATTTAAAGTTGCTATAGTTTTACTCTGTTTTATATTGATAGGCAGAAATCTTAGCGCCCAAAAACTAAGCAAGGAACTTAAGCAATTACGAGAAAATGTAAGCGGTCGTTTTACAAATGAAGATCAGGCACGGTTCAGTTTAGATACCAAGCCCGAGTCATTTGTTATGAAACAAATTTGGGCCGAAAAGGAAGATGACGGATTTTGGTTGTATGGTGAGCGGTTTAGAACGGATTCGACAAATCTGCCACATCAACAGTTTGTCTGGCATGTTAAACAAGCCGATCAAAACCGTTATTTCATAGAGGTATTCGAGCCTAAAACATCGATTCCTTCCGTAACCGACTGGAAATCAAAAATGCCATTATTCGCTGGCGTAAGCGATACAATGTTGGTAAAGGTAAGTTGTCCGCTGTACATAGTTCGTAAAACCATGATAGAGTTTACCGGTGGAACAAAGGCCAATACCTGCGTAGCCGGACTACCTGCCAATGCGGTTTACAAATCCATTGAATTATATTTTAGCGAAAGCACACTGATGTTTTGGGAGCGAGGCTACAATACTGCTGGTAAGTTGGTATTTGGTTCGGATAAAGGCGGCACCGTTTTTAGAAAAACTGAGCAGTTTAAATAAAGGCTTCGACTCCGCTCAGCCTGACAATTTCGTCATCCTGAGCGGAGTCGAAGGATCAGTCACCTTGAGCGCAGTCGAAGTCATCCTGAGCGTAGTCGAAGGATCAGTCACCTGAGCGCAGTCGAAGGGTCAGTCACCTGAGCGCAGTCGAAGTCATCCTGAGCGTAGTCGAAGTCATCCTGAGCGTAGTCGAAGGATCAGTCACCCTGAGCGCAGTCGAAGTCATCCTGAGCGTAGTCGAAGTCATCCTGAGCGCAGTCGAAGGGTCAGTCACCCTGAGCGCAGTCGAAGTCATCCTGAGCGCAGTCGAAGGGTCAGTCATCCTGAGCGCAGTCGAAGGGTCAGTCATCCTGAGCGCAGTCGAAGGATCAGTCATCCTGAGCGCAGTCGAAGGGTCAGTCACCCTGAGCGCAGTCGAAGTCATCCTGAGCGTAGTCGAAGTCATCCTGAGCGTAGTCGAAGGATCAGTCATCCTGAGCGCAGTCGAAGTCACCCTGAGCGCAGTCGAAGTCATCCTGAGCGTAGTCGAAGGATCAGTCATCCTGAGCGCAGTCGAAGGATCAGTCATCCTGAGCGGTCAGTCCGAGCGTAGTCGAGGACCGAAGGGTTAAATCCGAAGGCCCTGTATCAATATTTCAGCTGTTGCCGGATTACTTGCTAAGGCAGCATTGTGCACATCGCACTGGCGCATCAACATCATAATATCGGGCTCATGAGGGTGAGCATTTAAAGGGTCGCGGAAAAAGATCACCATCTTTGTAAAACCCTCGGCCACCCTTGCAGCGATCTGTGCATCACCCCCAAGTGGTCCTGACAGCAACCGCTGAACGTTTAACCCTAATTCTTCTGCTATTTTGCCCGTAGTGCCGGTGGCAATCAATCTAATATGCTCTTGAGTAAATACATCCAGGTTCTTACTCAAAAAAAATCTCATTTCGTCTTTCTTTCCGTCATGGGCAATAATTGCGATTTCCATACAGTATTATTTTTAAAGTCAGCTTAAAATCGGGCAGAAGTATTTAATGCAAAAATCATAAAAGTGGCCGGGATGTTACGCATTAAAGCTTTCAGTTTCCTTTTTCTTTTGCGCTTAATTTATTAAATTTAATAGGTAACATAATATACAATCCTGGAATTTGAGATTAATTTACGCACTCTAAACACTTTCCTCTCTTAATATTTGACTGTTTCCAACCAGCAGAGGTGCGTTCAATACATTAATAAACCCTTATTTTTTGTATGCGGCCTTCTGTACATAGAACCTCATTTATAATCCTGGTTTTAATTTTCTTTTTTACCTCAACAGTAAAGGGCCAGTTTACTATAAATGAGCCTTTAACAGGTAGTTCTATTGCGGGTATTACACTTGGAGGGAAGGCTCGTTTAACAGGAACCGGTCAGACGGGTGCTGATCCTATAGGGCAAGGCTACCTGAGGTTAACTGAAGACGCCAATAACCAGGTTGGATGGGCTTACATTAATCAGTCGTTTACCCCTGATATGGGAGCCATTATTGATTTTGAATTCCTGTCCTGGGGAAGTAGCAGTAGTAAAGCCGATGGCTTTTCGGTTTTCTTGTTTGATGCCAGTTACGATATAAATAACAGTGGCTCCAAAAAATTTGCCATAGGTGCTGATGGAGGTTCTTTGGGTTATGCCCAAAAAACAGGTGTTGCAGGATTAACGGGAGGATATGTAGGAATTGGAATCGATGAGTTTGGCAATTTTATCATTAACTCCGAAGGTAAAAATGGTGGAATAGGTGGCTCTAATACATTGCCCGATGCAATTGCTATTCGGGGCCCCTCCAGTAATTATGCTTATATCGGAGGTACCCATGCAGGTATTTCGGGTAGTCCAATGGCAGGGGTAAGTGTGGATTATAATACCACCACCTCAACACGTCCCACTTCTGCCCAATTTTATCGTAGGGTGCAAATTTTATTAGAGCCTGTTAGTGGGGCAGGATTTAAAATATCAATAAAGCTTAAAACAAGCCCTACCGGCGATTTTGTTACCATTATTCCTGCTATAAATTCTTCGCTATTGGCAAATCCACCAGCCAGGTTAAGAGTTGGTTTTGCCGGCTCAACCGGTGGATCGAGAAATGTTCATGAGATCCGTAACTTGTTTACCACTACCAGCAATAACCTTTCAGTTACTAAACTGGGTCCTTCAGCAGCAGATAATCAAACCACATTTTCTTACTCCATTGATGTTCAGAATGGATCAGCCACCGACGCCAATAATACCATTGTGAGAGATACCTTGCCATCCTCTTTTTCACTGGTAAGTAGCTCTTTTGCTTCAACCAATGCGCAAAATGCCGGTATTATAATCGCTAATGGTAATATTTTAGAATTACGCGCTACTACCTTAAAAGCTAATAGTTCAGGAACTTTTACACTTACAGGTAAGCTGAACGAAACAAGCGGAACATTAAATCAAGTAACCAATCTTGCCAGGGTCTATCCTCCAACAGGGTTTATTGATTTGGATCAGACTAATGATGTTTCACGAACAACAACAATAATCCGAAGGCCCGATTTAAGTATTGCTAAGACACATAGCGGGAGTTTTGTCAGAGGCGGTAGTTATAATTTTACAATAAAGGTTAACAACAGTTCCACAGCTAATGGTAGTACCACTAATCAGGTAAAAGTTACCGATGTTCTTCCTGTAGGATTAACTCCTCAGGGTTCCACTTATGCTTCAAATGGATGGTCCGTTACTGTAAACGGCCAAACGGTTACCGCTGTAAGGTCTGATGCGCTCGCTCCGGGAAGCACCTATCCCGATCTGGTCGTTCCCATTAAAGTCGACCAAGCAGCCGCATCTTCTTTATCCAGTACAGCATCAGTAACTGTAGCCGGAGAAACTGCCACAACCAATAACTCATCAACAGACGCGGTACAGATTATTTCTCAGACAGATATTTCGGTGGAAATATCAGATAACTCTGCAACGTATACGCCCGGAGGCACCGGAACATATATCATTACCGTTCGTAATGTCGGTTTGACAAACGCTGGCAATATCTCTCTTTCAAATACACTGCCTGCCGGAGTAACCATAAATGGTACGGTTACAGGGGTGGCTACTGGAGGTTCAATAGGTGCAATTTCGGGACCTATAGGAGGTATTGGGGTATCCGTAACGGGGGCAAACTTACAGGTGGGTACGGGCAATACATTGGTTTTTACAGTCCCGGTTAAATTTGCAGCTAGCCTTACCTCGGATCCTTTAGTAAATACGGTCACAGTAGCCGAGGCAAGCGAACCATCCAATGCTCTGGGGAATAATACAGCAAGTGATTCAGATACCCGAAATGGGCAGTCGGATCTTAATCTGGAGCAGATCATTCCGAATGTTAGCTCAGAGAAGCGATGCGACAACACTGAGTTTACTTTTCAAATTCGAAACAATGGCCCCGTCGATGCTATCTCCGGCCTGAATGTCCAGTTTCCTCTTCCTGTTGGATTAAATTTTGATAGCGCTACCCAAGGGGGCTCTTATAATTCCTCAACCGGAATTGTTACCATTAATTCAACTGCCAATCTGCCTGTAGGAGCTGTCATTTCATTGGTGCTAAAGGCTACCGTAAAGCCTGATGCTCCTGCCTCTATTCAGTCAGTTGAAGCAACCGTCGCACCAAACACTCCAAATATCGACGGTGCTCCAGCCAATAATAAAAGAAACACTCCTTCAATCTCCATTGGTTCATCACCTTCCGGGATTTTGTCTGGAACTCAGACAATATGTTCAGGGACCACGGCTTTGCTTACGGTGAACTTAACTGGAAATTCGCCCTGGAGCATTGTTTATTCTGATGGAACAACAGACTATTCGATAAATAATATTAACACTTCTTCCTATTCATTTTCGGTAAGCCCAACAGCAGCTGCAACCTACACTCTTAAAAGTGTTGATGATGGATCAACCGACTGTGGGTATAGTGTTTCGGGGAATGCAGTTGTAACGATAACGCCTGCAATTGCCAATAATACAATAACAGCAAGCTCCTCATTGAATATCTGTTATGGGATCGATCCAACAATAATAAACGGATCCACCCTAACAGGAGGAAGTGGAGGATATACATATCAGTGGCAATCTAGTTTAGATGGCACAAATTGGTCGAATATAACCACCGCAGGTCAGGGTGCTAACTATGATCCGCCTGAATTGCCGCAGTCAACTTATTATCGAAGAACAGTTATCTCAGGAGCGTGCAGTATCCCATTAGCTAGTAATGCTATTCGTTTTGCTGTTTCCCCCATACCTCTGTTAACAATTGTCAATGTTCCTTCCATTCCTGAGGGTAACTCCGGTACCACTGCCGCTACTTTTCAGATTGAACTTAGTCAGGCCGTTAACTGCGATGTGAGGGTTAATTATGCAACTTCTAATTTAACAGCATTGGCAGGTGAAGATTACGTTGCTACCTCTGGAGTATTAACTATTCCTGCAGGAAACACTGCTGCTACTATTCCGGTTACTGTAAATGGTGATACAAAGTTTGAGTCCGATGAAACATTTATACTCACATTGAGTAGCCCTGTTGGGGTAACAATTAATACCACAACCGCCAGCGGTACGATCCGCAACGACGATGCGAACCCTACGGTATCGATTAGTCCGGCCAACCAGTCGGTGACTGAAGGTACAGGAGCGGGTACTACTACAGCTAACTTTACGGTAACGCTGAGTAACCCTAGTTCGCAAACGATCACGGTGGATTACAGTACTTTGGCCGGTACGGCTACCTCAGGTGTAGATTATACGTCGGTTTCCAACATCACCTTAACGTTTGCTCCAGGAGAGACAAGCAAGAACATCAGCATCGCCATTACCCGGGATAACATCAAAGAAAGTGATGAGCAGTTTTCGGTAGTGCTGAGCAATATCAATAACGCCACAGCCGGTACTCTCACAGGTTTGGTAACGATCACCGACGATGACGCCTCGCCGACGATCAGTGTGGCCGCCGCTTCGGTAAATGAAGGCAATACCGGTACCACGACCTTGACATTTACAGTCACGCTGAGCAACCCTTCGGCCAGTACGGTGAGCTTTAATTACGCTACCGCCAATGGCACAGCCAGTACAACCGACAATGATTATGTGGCCATCACAAGCGGCACGCTGAGTTTTGCTGCCGGCGAATTGAGCAAAACGATCACGGTGTTTGTCAACGGAGACCTGAAGAATGAAGCCGATGAAACTTTTACATTGCAGCTAAACAATGCCGCCAATGGCACGTTGGCACAAGCAAGTGTAACAGGCACGATCACTAACGACGATCAGGTGCCGCATTTAACCACCAGTGCTTTTTCAGTGAAAGAGGGGAATAGCGGAATCACTTCGCTAACGGTCAAGGCAAGGCTATCCAATCCAAGCGCTCAAACGATCAGCTGGAACGGCAGCTCGAAAGACGGAACGGCCAAAGCCGCAGATAACGATTATCATGTGTTTGTGAATATTCCTTTTACGATGCCTCCGGGCGTTACGGCCAAAGACACCACGCTGTTTATAATAGGAGATACGAAGTTTGAAGCAGACGAAACCTGGTATGTAACGCTGAGTGATGCCCGGAATGTAGTGCTGGATATTGTGGATGTACCGCTGACGATCATTAACGATGATGCCCAGCCGGTTGTAAACGTTGCCTCCCTGTCGCAGAATGAAGGCAACAGTGGCGCGACGAACTACGATTTTCATGTGGTGCTGGATCATGCCAGTTACCAGCAGGTAGAGCTGGATGTAATCACCTCCAACGGTACGGCTACCACGACCGATAACGATTACCAGGCTAATAGTGCGCATATAGTTTTTGCACCGGGCGAAACGGATAAGGTGTTCACGGTGGTGGTGAATGGCGATACCAAGCGAGAGGCGGATGAAAATTTCACGATCACCTTAAGCAATCCGGCAAATACTACAATTAATACTACCACCGCCACCGGTACGGTCCGCAATGACGATGCCCTTCCGACGGTATCGATCAGCCCTGCCAGTCAGTCGGTGACGGAAGGTACGGGAGCAGGCTCCACCTCGGCAAACCTTACGGTAACACTAAGCAATCCGAGCGCCCAAACGATCACGGTTGATTACGGCACTTCGGCCGGCACAGCCACCTCAGGGCTGGATTATACCACTGGTTCCAATATCACCTTAACGTTTGCTCCTGGGGAGACGAGCAAGAACATCAGCATCGCTATTACCCGGGATAACATCAAAGAAAGCGATGAGCAGTTTTCGGTAGTGCTGAGTAATATCAATAATGCAACGGCCGGTACTCTCACAGGTTTGGTAACGATCACCGACGACGATGCCTCGCCGACGATCAGTGTGGCCGCCGCTTCGGTAAATGAAGGCAATACCGGTACCACGACCTTGACATTTACAGTCACGCTAAGCAACCCTTCGGCCAGTACGGTGAGCTTTAATTACGCTACCGCCAATGGCACAGCCAGTACAGCCGACAATGATTATGTGGCCGTCACAAATGGCACGCTGAGTTTTGCTGCCGGCGAATTGAGCAAAACGATCACGGTGTTTGTCAACGGAGACCTGAAGAATGAAGCTGATGAAACTTTTACATTGCAGCTGAGCAATGCCGCCAGCGCTACCTTGGCACAAGCAAGCGTAACAGGCACGATCACTAACGATGATCAGGTGCCGCATTTAACAACCAGTGCTTTTTCAGTGAAAGAGGGTAACAGCGGAATCACTTCGCTAACGGTCAAGGCAAGGCTATCCAATCCAAGCGCTCAAACGATCAGCTGGAACGGCAGCTCGAAAGACGGAACGGCCACAGCCGCAGATAACGATTATCATGTGTTTGTGAATATTCCTTTTACGATGCCTCCGGGCGTTACGGCCAAAGACACCACGCTGTTTATAATAGGAGATACGAAGTTTGAAGCAGATGAAACCTGGTATGTAACGCTGAGTGATGCCCAGAATGTAGTGCTGGATATTGTGGATGTACCGCTGACGATCATCAATGATGATGCTCAGCCGGTTGTAAACGTAGCCTCCCTGTCGCAGAATGAAGGTAACAGTGGAGCGACGAACTATGATTTTCATGTGGTGCTCGACCATGCCAGCTACCAACAGGTAGAAGTGGATGTAGCCACAGCCAACGGTACGGCCACCATAACTGATAATGACTACCAGGATGGTAGTGCGCATATAGTGTTTGCACCGGGTGAAACGGATAAAGTCTTCACGGTGGTGGTGAATGGAGATACCAAGCGAGAGGCGGATGAAAATTTTACGCTCACCTTAAGCAATCCGGTAAATACTACAATTAATACTACCACCGCCACTGGTACGATCCGTAACGATGATGCCCTTCCGACGGTATCGATCAGTCCTGCCAGTCAGTCGGTGGCAGAAGGTACGGGAGCGGGTACTACCACAGCTAACTTTACGGTAACGCTGAGTAACCCTAGTTCGCAAACGATCACAGTCGACTACAGTACTTCGGCCGGCACGGCCACCTCAGGGGTGGATTATACCACTGGTTCCAACATCACCTTAACGTTTGCTCCCGGGGAGACGAGCAAGAACATCAGCATCGCTATTACCCGGGATAACATCAAAGAAAGCGATGAGCAGTTTTCGGTGGTGCTGAGTAATATCAATAACGCCACGTCCGGTAGCTTGACCGGGCAGGTAACGATCACCGACGACGATGCCTCGCCGACGATCAGTGTGGCCGCCGCTTCGGTAAATGAAGGCAATACCGGAACCACGACCTTGACATTTACAGTCACGCTAAGCAACCCTTCGGCCAGTACGGTGAGCTTTAATTACGCTACCGCCAATGGCACAGCCAGTACAGCCGACAATGATTATGTGGCCGTCACAAGCGGCACGCTGAGTTTTGCTGCCGGCGAGCTGAGCAAAACGATCACGGTGTTTGTCAACGGAGACCTGAAGAATGAAGCTGATGAAACTTTTAGCTTGCAGCTGAGCAATGCAGCCAATGGCACGTTGGGACAAACAAGTGTAACAGGCACGATCACTAACGATGATCAGGTGCCGCACTTAACAACCAGCGCCTTTTCGGTAATAGAGGGTAATAGCGGCTTCACGCAGATGACGCTCAAGGCCCGACTCTCGAACCCTAGTGATCAAACCATCAGCTGGATCATCGGCTCAAAAGACGGCACGGCCACGGCAGCAGATAACGATTACCCTCCCTTTGCCAATATTCCAATCACACTGCCTCCGGGCGTTACGGCCAAAGACACCACAGTGTTTGGTGTTATGGGCGATACGAAGTTTGAACCCGACGAGGTATGGTACCTGATGCGAACTAACGGTCAGAATGTGATCATAGACTTTGTGGATCTGCCAATGACGATCATTAACGACGACGCTCAGCCTGTTGTGAATATAGCTTCACAATCGCAGAATGAAGGCAACAGTGGCGCGACGAACTACGATTTTCATGTGGTGCTGGATCATGCCAGTTACCAGCCTATAGAGCTGGATGTAATCACCTCCAACGGTACGGCTACCACGACCGATAACGATTACCTGGCTAATAGTGCGCATATAGTTTTTGCACCGGGCGAAACGGATAAGGTGTTCACTGTGGTGGTGAATGGTGACACCAAGCGAGAGGCGGATGAAGCTTTCACCGTAACGCTAAGCAATCCAATAAATGCAACAATTAATACCACTATGGCTACCGGTACGGTCCGCAATGATGATGCCCTCCCGACGGTATCGATCGGTCCTGCCAGTCAGTCGGTGACGGAAGGTACGGGAGCAGGCTCCACCTCGGCAAACCTTACGGTAACGCTAAGCAATCCGAGCGCCCAAACGATCACGCTTGACTACAGTACTTTGGCCGGCATGGCCACCTCAGGGGTTGATTATGCCTCTGGTTCCAACATCACCTTAACGTTTGCTCCTGGGGAGACGAGCAAGAACATCAGCATCGCCATTACCCGGGATAACATCAAAGAAAGCGATGAGCAGTTTTCGGTAGTGCTGAGCAATATCAATAACGCCACGGCCGGCAGCTTGATCGGGCAGGTAACGATCACCGACGATGACGCCTCGCCAACGATCAGTGTGGCCGCCGCTTCGGTAAATGAAGGCAATACCGGAACCACGACCTTAACCTTTACAGTCACGCTGAGCAACCCTTCGGCCAGTACGGTGAGCTTTAATTACGCTACCGCCAATGGCACAGCCAGTACAGCCGACAATGATTATGTGGCCGTCACAAATGGCACGCTGAGTTTTGCCGCCGGCGAACTCAGCAAAACGATCACGGTGTTTGTCAACGGAGACCTGAAGAATGAAGCCGATGAAACTTTTACATTGCAGCTGAGCAATGCCGCCAATGGCACGTTGGGACAAACAAGTGTAACAGGCACGATCACTAACGACGATCAGGTGCCGCATTTAACCACCAGTGCTTTTTCAGTGAAAGAGGGGAATAGCGGAATCACTTCGCTAACGGTCAAGGCAAGGCTATCCAATCCAAGCGCTCAAACGATCAGCTGGAACGGCAGCTCGAAAGACGGAACGGCCACAGCCGCAGATAACGATTATCATGTGTTTGTGAATATTCCCTTTACGATGCCTCCGGGTGTTACAGCCAAAGACACCACGCTGTTTATAATAGGAGATACGAAGTTTGAAGCAGACGAAACCTGGTATATAACGCTGAGTGATGCCCGGAATGTAGTGCTGGATATTGTGGATGTACCGCTGACGATCATCAATGATGATGCCCAGCCGGTTGTAAGCGTAGCCTCCCTGTCGCAGAATGAAGGTAACAGTGGAGCGACGAACTATGATTTTCATGTGGTGCTCGACCATGCCAGCTACCAACAGGTAGAAGTGGATGTAGCCACAGCCAATGGCGCGGCCACCACGACCGATAATGACTACCAGGATGGTAGTGCGCATATAGTGTTTGCACCAGGTGAAACGGATAAAGTCTTCACGGTGGTGGTAAATGGCGATGTTAAGCTTGAATCGGACGAAATATTTAACATCTCACTTACTAATCCGATAAATGCCAGTGTTCCTACAACATTAATTCAAAATACTATTGTTAATGATGATGTACAACCGGTAGCAACCATAGGTGATGTAAGCATGAATGAAGGGAATGCAGGGCAAACAGAGATGATATTTACTGTTCAACTCAGCAATACTTCGGATAAGGAAATTTCGTTGAATTTCGCAACAGTGGATGGGACTGCGGTTTCTAGCGGTGCCGATAAAGATTACCAGGCAGTTATAGGTCGCTTACAAATTCCTCCGAATACCTTAACCGGTACAATAGCGATTCCAATTAATGGGGATCTGATTTTTGAAAATGATGAAACGTTTTCATTGATAATAAACAATCCCACTTATGTACGTTTTGCACAAAATGCAGCTTCAGTTACAGCTACCGGATCTATAGTAAATGATGATGGAATTCCTTCTATATCTATATCAAATATCTCGGCCAATGAAGGAAATGCAGGCGTGAACAGTTTTAATTTCCTGGTAACGCTTTCAAATCCTTCAACTCAAACTGTTACTGTTAATTATGCTACCCAAAATGGAACAGCGCTTACAACAGATAATGATTATGCTACCCAAAATGAAACATTAACTTTTGCGGCTGGCGAACTTTCAAAAGTTATAAGCATTCAAGTAAATGGTGACCTTAAAACTGAGAGTGATGAAAATTTCACACTTAATTTAAGCAACGCAACAAATGCGAATATTACCACGCCACAAGGTGCGGCCACAATAGTCAATGATGATATTGTGCCAGTTATTTCAATTGTTAACAGTGCCTCGGCTTTTGAAGCGAATGGAAAAATAGACTTCACAATCAACCTCTCAAATCCAACTGATAAAGATATTAGTTTGGTTTATTCGCTCACTGATGGAACTGCTACAGTTATCGATAATGATTACGTTGAAGGGTCAAATTTAACTTTATTAATTCCTGGCGGATCAACAACTGCCACGCTTTCAGTGCCGGTTAATGATGATGCTAAAGACGAAAATGACGAAACTTTCACGGTAACACTAGTTTCAGCTGGTAATGCAACATTAAGTTCTTCAGCAACTTCGATTGGTACCATATTGAACGATGATCAACGCTCAATTATAAGTATGGCCAATGTGGATGTAAATGAAGGATCAGGAAATGCTGTAGTAACCTTGACATTAGACAAAGCGTCGGGTAAAGATATTCAAGTGAATTACGCCACTTCCAACGTTACAGCCCGGTCTCCAAATGACTTTACATCAGTAAGTGGTACCCTTACAATACCTGCAGGCACAGCATCAATTCAAATTTCCATCCCTATTATTGATGATGCATTGAACGAAAATGATGAAACGTTTAGGTTTAATCTGAATGGTCCGGTGAATGCCATATTAGCAAGCACCTCGGCTGTGGTTACCATAATAGATAATGATGTTTTGCCCGAATTAAGCTTTACAAGCAATGTCAGTCTCCCCGAAGGAAATACCGGAGTAACCAATTTTGTGTTTACAATACAGCTTAGTGCCGTAAGTGGCCGGAATCTAAGCTTTGCCTACGAAACCCATGATATTACAGCTAATGCTCCTTTTGATTATGTAGCATCTTCCGGAATAATAACCATTCCGCCAGGTTCTACTCAGGCAAGTATAACAATAGCCGTTAACGGCGACTTGTCTAATGAGACTGATGATACCTTTTCTGTTTCAATTGCTGATCCGGTGAATGCTAATTTGGGAAGTATAGCCGCCGCTATCGGAACTATAGTAAATGACGATGCTCAGCCGATAATAGCAATTAGTGATGCATCGGTAGTAGAAGGAAATACAGGTTCCTCTCTTATAACTTTTGATGTAAGCTTAAGTGCTACGAGCGGACGTGATATTACATTGACCTATAGCACCTCAAATGGAACAGCAGCCGGGGGCTCAGATTTTACCGCGGTTAATAATGCTCAATTGGTAATTCCTGCAAGAACACAACACGCAAAAATTACAATTGAAGTATTGGGTGATAATATTGTTGAAGGAAATGAAACCTTTACTGTTAATATTGCCTCTGCTGATTTTGCCGATTTAGTTTCACCCGGAGCGAAACCTGTAGGAACAGGAACAATTATTGGCGACGATGATCAACCTTTATTAACGGTGAATGATATCAACGTGAACGAAAATGCCGGAACGGCTACGTTTACGGTATCATTGGGCGGTAACCCGACCAGTGAGGAGGTGACAGTTGATTATGAAATAACCAATAGAACTGCAGAAGTAAATAGCGATTATAATGCAAATAACCTACTTGCTGGGACTTTAACTTTTCCAGCAGGAGGAACATTAACTCAAACTATAACGATTAACATAGTAGATGATAATATTGATGAAGATGACGAAACCTTCTTATTAACCCTCTTAAATGCCAATGGAGCCGTAATTGGGCGGGAAGAAGGAGTTTGTACAATTATTGATAATGATGATCCTCCTTCAGTTAGCATTAATAATGCAAGTGGGGCAGAAGGCAATGGAAGTGGAACCCAACCCATGACCTTTACAATTTCTTTGGATAACCTGAGTGGAAAACCAGTTGACATTAGCTATTCTACTTCGGAGGTCTTAGCGGGCTTAAAAGCAACTTCTGGAACTGACTTCATGGCCACTCAGGGAACCATTACAATTCCTGTCGGATCTATTAGTGTAACCGTCGATGTTCCAATCGTTCTGGATGCAATATTTGAAAACGATGAAACTTTTGAGGTTAATTTATCGGCTCCGATAAATGCCAACTTGGGAATTGCAACAGGCATTGGTACTATAGAAAATGATGATTCAGTGCCGGAGCTAGCTCTTTTGCCTCCAGAATCTGCATTTGTAGAGCCTGATCTTGCCACAGGACAAGTACAGTATGTTATAACTGTAACCGGTTCAGGACAAACGGAACTGCCAATTACCTTTATCTATTCATTTACTAATGGAACGGCAACTAATGGAGCCGATTATTCGGGAATAACTGATACAATTACCTTTTTGCCTCCTGCATTAAGCGATACTTATACGTTCGATATTCCGGTTGTTGTTTTGGCTGATGATATAAAAGAGCAGACAGAGACTTTTAATGTAGCTCTTAGCAATCCAATAAATGCAACTATTCCAATAGCTACTGCCGACAAATCGGTAAGTATTACAGATGCAACTGCAGCTCCCCAAATACTATTGTCCATTGATAAAGCGTCGGTTTTTGAGGGTGAAAATGCAAGTGTTACCGCAAGTTTAAGCCGTCCTACTTATGAAGATGTGACGGTTACTTATACAGTGAGTGGTTCTGCAACCGAAGGCGCTGATTATACCATAACTAAAACAATAACGATTCCGGCTGGTGCATTATCGGCCTCCGTTTTTCTTAATTCATTAGCAGATAATATTCATGAGCAAAACGAAACAGTAATTGTTAATGCTCCGGTAACTGCTAGTGGAGGCGCAGCAATAGCAGATGCAACCCAACAATCATTAACAGTGACAATTGCCGATCAAACTGCAGCTCCTGTAGTGACAATTCAGCTTGATAAAACTTCAGTAAATGAAGGTGAAGCTGCTGTGTTAACACTCTCGCTTTCAAATCCAACTTTTGAAGACGTTATTATCTCATTGAATTTGGCCGGAACTGCAATTAACCCTGATGACTACACTGCTGATGCAACGAGTGTAACCATTCCGGCAGGCCAAATTAACGCTTCAGTTAATTTTGTAAGTGTTGTTGATAACCTGGTTGAACCAAATGAAACGGTACTGGTTTCAATTGAGACGGTTACCGGTGATGGTGCGTCTTTCCAGGGAGCGCAGACCCAATTGCTTAGCATTGTTAATATTGACCTTGCTACCCAAACTGCAAATAAGGTTGTAACTACCACTGAGGATATAGATTATCAATTCGTTCTGAGTGACTTTGCATTTACAGCAGCACCACCCCGAACGTTTGATCATATAACTATTCTTAAACTACCCGTTTTTGGAAGTCTAACACTTTCAGGTGTGCCGGTAGTTATTGATCAACAAATATCGGCCACAGACATCGTCAACCTAACTTATTTGCCAAATCGAGATTTGACTGGAAATCCACTTGACGCGATAGGCTTTACGGTTACTGATAATTTCAGCAATGAAAGCGCAGCAGCCTTACTTGCAATTAACGTAACACCTGTCAATGATCCGCCTGTTGTTTCAACTCCTTTAAGTTTGGTAACGGATGAAGATATTTCTTTTGGAGGGCATCTTTCAGCCAGCGATGCCGACGGAGATGTACTCTCGTTCAGTAAAGCCTCCGATCCGGCAAATGGAACAGTTACGGTTGCTGCCGATGGTTCATTTACGTATGTGCCTGCAGCCAATTATCATGGCGAT
>NZ_PQVF01000020.1 GCF_002920915.1 Solitalea longa | reverse complement strand
GATTTTTGCAATCAGCCGCTTGTCGTAACGACTCTTCTTGTGCAATCTAATTAAATACTGGTCTTGTTCTAACTTTTTTTCCATACATCTTTTTTTGATGTATAGTTATAATAGGACGAGACACTTATACAAACCCTTAACATGCTAAATGAACCATTTTGGTGCAATGCGAACGGACTGATTGATAATTGATTATTGGTGAGCCATATTTGAATAAGCTCGGGCAAAATGCTGAGGCTGAAAACAAATAAAACTTAAAAAAATCTAAAATGACAAAACAACATGGACTGATTAAACTAGAAGGAACTATCGAGGATATTTCTTTCTATAAGCGCAATGGGACTTATTTTGCGCGCCGTAAGGGTGGGGTTTCTGGTAATCGAATAGCACGTGATCCTTCTTATGCACGTACCCGTGAGAATAATAGTGAATTCGGGCGAGCTGGAAAGGCTTCAAAATTGATCCGACAAAGCTTAGGTCCATTATTGCAACCTTACAATACCAGAAACTTGCATACCCGACTGGTGACACTGTTGCTGGGCATCATTAAAACCGACAACATTAATGCGCGCGGACAACGTACCATACAAAATGGGGAGTTGGGTTTTCTTCAAGGTTTTGAATTTAACGAAGATTGCCCGTTGGGTACCAGTATTTATGTGGCTTACGGCACTTCGATCGATCGCACAACGGGTATACTAACCGTACAAATCCCGGAATTTAACCCGATCTCAGATCTGGTTTCTCCCTCCGGTGCTACCCATTTCCAACTGGTGATGGCTGGTATGGCACCGAATTTCGACAACCTGAGTTCTGAAGTACAAAGTACCCGCAGTGCCTTTTTACCCTTGACCAACTCTATTGCTGCTGCTCAAACCCTTACTGTTACTTTAACAGCTATCAATGATTTTCCTTTAGTGCAAATTCTTGGTATTGAGTTTTTTCAGGAAGTAAATGGGCAATATTACCCGTTGAACAATTTTTCATTTAATGCATTGAAAATGATCGGAGTTTCGTCAGAATAGATGCATTACCAACCACTGGAAAATGTTTCGATTTAAACGCTGTCTTTGGAAGAAGATGGCGTTTTCTGTTAATAGAAGCAATGAAGATGTATGTCATTGCTCCTTTGCTTTGGGATATGGATGATTTTGGAGGGTCATCCCGGTATCGTTCGAGACTGGAAAGAGAGTGTGTGTGAAAAGGAGAAGCTTTTGAAAAGCAGATTAATAATTAAAATACAAAGGCATGAATGGTATTTTGGGACTTTCTATTCGCTCTACAATTAAAGAGCACCTTGCTAAAATTGAGTTACAATTAAATTAAATGACGAATTTCTACAATTATGCTTGGATTCTGTTATGAATATCACTGGAGAATTAAAATACACTGTCCAATGTGCTAGCTGAAAGAATTTTCTCTTTTGAAGAATACCTAGGGCTTTGTGGTGCCTTATTTTTTATTTTTCCTAATGGTATTTTTTTTATTTCTTGAGCAGGGTCGGTAAAATAAAGAATGTATTTGTTTGAGTCTTCATATTGTTCAATGTTTTTAATTTCAGCTATATGTGTAATTGCTGAAACCGGTGCAACTTGATATGCAGCTATGTATTTAATCTTAGGAATCATAGATGCATTTAAACGTATCGAATACCAGGAGTTTTGCCCTAAAAAAACCTCAGTAAATCCATCTTCTCTAGCGGGAACTACAATTGTATCAATTTCTGAAATGTCTATTTTTTCAGTGTCTTCAATAACCTCATTCAGAAATGGTTCAAACTCATATAATATTTCATCATGAGTGCTTTTATGACGTTTTACAGTAATTATCTCGACTGGAAACTTAAATCGACTTATGAGAACTGTTTCCAACTCCTCTTCCAATTTGTCAATTATTAATAATGCATTAAAAGAGTCTTTTTTATGAATAATGGATTCCAACAAATAATCCACGTTTTCGTATCCATTCTTTTTCGCGAAATCCTCACATAACTGCCAATCAATTGGTCTTTTTTGCAGCATATCCTTAATGATATTCTTGACTTTAACTTTTGATGACTCAAATGATAAAGAGAACTCAAGTATTTGCACTGCAATATGTTTAAGATGATGGTGGCTGGCTAAATCATTTTCAACTACAAAAACCTTAGGATCATTGCTGTTTGTCAGGTCTATTAAGTAACCATCAGGAAGATTATTTGTGTTTCCTTTCGCTCCAATTCGCTTCTTATCATTTAAATATATTCTTGAATTGCCGAATAAGGCTTCTTTTATTTCGCTAACCACATCCTCTAATTCAATTTCTTTTTCAAAAGGTAGTTCGAAATATTTTGTCTTTTTATTCCATAGCATAATTATTCTGATAAAGAAGTTACAAGAAATTGCTTCTTTTGAATTTAGCAATTAATAAGACATCAATCCTCTTCTAAAAGTAATTTACCTAAAGAATTTTGACAATAAGGAGAGGACAATTGTGTGAAGTTGCGAGGGCAGGCTATAACAAACATTTAAAGCTGCAAAAATTCAAAACCGTTATTGGAGGCTATAGTAATCAAAGGTTGAATTATTTCTTTAAACTTTTCCTTTGAGATACTTTCAAGACTTGGAAAAATTGTCAAGTATTCTTCCAGCAATTTATTATTCGGAGATTTTTCACTTATTATTTCAACTGCAGTTTTTTGCAAGTCAAAAAAAGGATCGTAGTATTTTTCAAATTGTGGCAGCTTATCACTTTTTGAACAATTAAATGATTTATCAGCAGGAATCAAATTCCAAATCAAATCATGTGAAACAAAACCATAGGGAATGAAATGCTCAACAGCATAATTACCAATTGTTAGAAGTTTACCGGTATAAATACATTTAACTTGTCCCAGTTCTCTCAAAACTAAATCCCAATATTTAGTTCTTTGCTTTGTTAAACTACTTCTAATTGCTGGTTTTATTAATTTATTTGCAATGTCTGGAATATTTGGATTTTTGACCTGTAAAAACATAGTGAGATTCCACAAACAAAAATCTTTCAATATTCGAGAATTGACCGTTAAATAATTTTTCCATTCAGGATTAATTTCAATCCTATCTTCATACAATGCATATAAACAGTTACCCGAAAATACTTTTGATTGATTATAAATTCTTTTTTCCCTTCCATTATCTGTTTCGTTAATTTTTTTGGGAAACCAAGGGCTTAAAAACCAATGAGGAACATTTTTATCAAAGTGTTTAAGTTGCCGTACAGTTTCTGGACTTTCTGTTTCTCTAAGTATTTTAACAATCACGTCTTTATTTTCATCAATTGTGATTTCCTCAACTTTATTAATCAAACGGATTGCCTCCTGAATTAAATCTTGTTTCCCAAAGGAAATATGAAAATAGTTTACTGTGAACCAAGCATTTGAAATCATCCTTGAAAAAAGGCTCCGTTTTGAGATCATCAAGTTTCCATTTTCGACTTCTTGCAGAATTGAAAGGAACCAATAATACTTATAAGTTGCAGATGTATTATTAAAGCAAGCTGAAAGATAGTTAATGGGTAACTCATTAGAGTGTGGTAAGACCATAAAGCTTATTTCTTTTGGTTTCTAAGATAGTTTTCAAAATGAACAGAGTCATTGTTAAAAAAGAATAATTCATCCAACACTTTGTACATATCCATTAAATGACTCATTCTTCTCCGATGTCAAAATCTCTCTTTTTTATACTTAAATGCTATCCTACAGCCATCTTAGCTGAATCCTTCCATAAATATGCAGGCATCGGCTCTTCTAACTTCCACTCTATGCTCATTGGTTTAGCCCCCTGATAATTCAGAAAATCAACCTTACCTAAGAATACATATGACATTGTAAAACCATATTCATCGTCATTCTGCTCTCTCACAAAAAGTAATACATTCTTTTTTAACTCTTTGTGATATATGTAAGATTGTCCTTTTGGAGAATTAGGGCTTGTAGAGTTTTGTGATTGCCAATGAAAGAGTGTATCTGTAATAGCGTAGTCATCATACAAAGTAGTTGGAGAATAATCTTTCTCCGATTTCTTTAGGGTAACAAATAAGATCTCTGTATTTATATCACTGATAAAGGCAACTCCTTCTCTGTTTGAGGCTTGTTTCTGAAAAGTATGTAAACCAAAAGCAGAAAGAATTTGATCTCTGTTATATCTACTATGAACTTTAAGTGGCTGAACAAAATCCAACTCTATTTCTTTTTCAATAAAATCAACCTTTGATAGTTGAAGCTGAATGAATTCTTTAAGTTCTTCAATTAAAATCGAGCTTAACATTAGTGTCGATAAACTTTCTTTTAAATCTTTGAACCCCATTTTTGGACCCGACTCTTGCCATATATCATAATGAAGCATCAATGCCATCTTTTTCTCCTCTTCACTTAATAAATCGAAATCAATGCTTGATTCAATTACGCGTAAAACAAAGTTGAGATATGAAGTTGAATTGCATTGTAAAAGCTTCTTACTTATTGTTCTGAATAACTCTTTCTCATTTGGTTCATTAAAATCATTGATTATTCCAGCATCAGCACATAAGCGTTTCCAGCTATCTTTCCGGTAGATTAATGGTAGATCAAGATGATAAAAGTTAAGAAAGTTATTTAGGGTTAAAGGTAGAGTTGATTGATGTTTGAAATTTCTAATCTTAGCAATTAACTGAGTTCGATTGAACCCAATTGCTTGTTTAATATTGGCTAAAATATATTCCTTCGCTTTTTTCTCCAATACTATTGAGCATCCTAAAGGCAGATGCGGAAAATCACTTTCGATTTCTTTTTGGATAGATGTATGTGTTTTTCCGATCAATGCTCTAAACTTATGTTCAAAATCATATTCCGCTCGAGCGTTTCCAACAAAATCCAAAACAGTTAAACACTCTTTGTCTTTGGATAACCTTAACCCCCTACCCAATTGCTGTAAAAAGATGGTCAGACTTTCTGTTGGTCGAAGAAACAATACCGTGTCGATCTCGGGTATATCAACACCTTCATTGAATATGTCGACAACAAATAAGTAATTGATTGTACTCGATTTAAATTTCTCTCTAATTATATCTCTATCATCCGAATTATCACTGGTCAAATAATCCGCTTTAAAGCCCGCTAAAACAAACTTTTCAGCCATATATTTTGCATGTTCTTGACTTATGCAAAAACCTAAAGCCTTTGGATTATGAATGTCTGTAAGGTATTTATCAAGATTCTTTATGACCTCTGCTACTCTTCTGTCAGACTCCGTATATAAATGGGTTAATTCAGATACATCATATTTCCCGTTTCTCCAACTAACCTTTGACAAATCAACACTGTCTGGCAATCCAAAATATTGAAATGGACATAGTAGTTTTCGATTTAGCGCTTCGGGCAGTCTTATTTCAGCGGCAATTGTATTACAAAAATCCCTTAATATATCCTCTCCATCCATGCGCTCAGGAGTGGCTGTTAAACCTAATAGAACCTTTGGTTTAAACTTCTCCAATAACGGTCTATAACTATTTGCAGCAATATGATGTACTTCATCAATGATAATAAAATCATAATAGTCTTCTGAAAGACTTAAACTCTTTAATTGATTGTTTAAAGTTTGAACAGAAGCAAAAACAAAATCATAATTTGTAGGAGCAAGCCCTGCAACCCATAGTTCACCAAAGTTATTGTCCTTTAAAATATGTTGAAATGCTTGCTGAGCTTGCTCTAAAATCTCTTTCCGATGAGTTACAAATAGTAATTTAGCACTTGAATTTTCGTCTTTAAACCTCTTGTAATCAAAAGCAGAAATGATGGTTTTGCCTGTTCCTGTTGCTGCAACAACTAAATTTCTAAAATGATTATGGGTTAATCTTTCAGCCTTAAGTTTTTCTAATATTTCTTCTTGATAAGGGAAAGGCTTTAAGTCAAAAAAGGAAAGTATAGTTTTACGGTCTTGGGATTTTTGAGCTTTTAATGCATTATCAAGCTTTTTTACATCTTCACCATTACGATAATATTCAAAATCATTGTCTAACCAATAAGTATCGAATGTTCTTTTGAATTTATCGATGATGTGGCTGATCTCTTTAGAAGTGACTTTTAAATTCCATTCAAGTCCGTTTGTTAGAGCTGATCTTGAGATATTAGAAGAACCTATATACCCCGTATTAAAGCCTGTATTTCGGAGAAACAAATAAGCTTTTGCGTGGAGACGTTCATGCTCGGAATTATATGATACTTTTATCTCAGTATTAGGCAAGGACGATAAAAACTCAATCGCTTTCACATCAGTTGCACCCATATAAGAAGTTGTAATTATTCGTAGCTTCTTTCCACTTTCGGTGAACGACCTCAGCTCCTTCTCAAAAATCCGAATTCCTGAAAATTTAATAAAAGATACTAGCCAGCGTATTTCGTCGGCCGAAAGTATTTCCTTTTTTATCTCACTTTCAAGAGAAAGACCAACATTACTTCCTGTAAACAATTCACTTTGAGAAAGGCGAGAATAAGGCGTAATCTGCTTTAAAAACAATTCAAAATCAGAAAAGGAAGCATCAACTTTGGAGAATACAGCTTGTAAAACTTTACCTTCAGTATGAAGTAAATCATTTTCAAAATCAATGTTATTTAGTTCTGTTCGTAGTAACTGAATAACCTTATTACATAATTCAACCTGCTTCTCAACCTTATCATCACCAGTATAAGAGTTTAAAGCAAAACGAATACTTTCTGACAAATAAACACTCAAATAACGAGCGGCTTCTTCTTTGTCTATTTTAGTTTCACTGATATAGAATTCATCACGACTTAATGATTCAATTTTTTTCCAAAGAATCTTATTTATTAACTGTTCGTAAATTCCTAATTCAAGCATTTTTTAAGATCAAATATTCCTCAAGAATTGGCAAATCAGCTTCTGCCCAATCCAACTGTTTTAATTGATGTGGTTTCAACCATTTATACTCCTTGTGTTCCAGTAGAATAATTTGCCCTTCTAAAAAATGACAAACAAATGGTATCAATTTTATTTTCTTATTGGGGTATTGGTAAATATTAGGTGTCAGTTTGCTTACAACTTTAACATTAATATTTAGCTCTTCGTAAATCTCTCTAAGAATACAGTCCTCCTCTGTTTCTGTTTCATTAATCTTCCCGCCAGGAAATTCCCATTTTAAAGGCAGAGACATTAATTCACTTCGTTGAGTTACCAGGACATGATCATCTTTTTCAATTATAGCACAGGTGACATTAATCATCGAAAACTTGGATATCTATAATTATTTAAAGACTAAATGAACTATTCAATAATTGACTAAAATAAAAATTAGAGATACAGTTTACAGTAATGTAGTTCGGTTTTTTTGTAAATCGTTGCACCATCAAAACAGCAGATCTCGAACCTTAAATCAACTAAAACTCAGAAGCCAGTGAATGAGGCATTTTAAAAAATTTAAATTCAAAAGGTTAAATAAAATTAACTAAATAAAGAAGGGAGGCAAACCTCCCTTTATTTTTTTATTTCTAACTCCAAATTGGACTTTAATTTAATATAATGTTTCTTATCTCACTGTTTTGGAATTATGTTTTCAAACATTAGATAAACATTATCAAATTCTCTTGTTCTTCATTATTTATAGCCCCAAAAAAATGAGATATAGCAACCAAATGGTTTATGTGATTCTCAAAATGATTTATATGTATAACTTCATAACTCACATTACCTGAAAAGGGTTCTACAATATCAAAATGATATTTATTATCAAGATATTCTTCATTATCTATTACATAAATCATTTTTATATTATTAGTTAAACATTTTTTGAGTTTTATCTCATCTCTTTTTTTATTCTCTTTAAATGATTGATTTGCCCATTTTTCACCTTTTCCTGCAAAATCAACTGATTTAAAATGTTGAATCCCTTGGCATTCAATTGCTATATTGTGATCTGGAAGATAAAGATCCAATGATTGTCTTCCTAACCATTTAAACCTCTTTTGTCTTTCATATTTTACATTTTGTTTATCCAAAACAGATGCAAATTCACTCTCCATTTTAGATTCATTACAAATAGGGCAGCCACTTTTTTTAGATAAATGATTATTAGGACTAACCTCAAACTCACCATGTATTCGACAGATAATACAAACATTCTTCTGTCCATTGATATATTCAACTTTTGAGTAATCATACTTCTCATCAAAAAACTCTTTTGCTTTATTAATAAAAAGTTCTTTACCCATTGCTCTGTCTTTCGCCATTTGGTCAAAATTACATTTAGGGCAGCCATGACCTTGTAAATGTTGGTTTGCGGTTTGTTTAAATAATCCATGAACAGGACAATTAATCTCAACCTTGTCAGTAGCATTAAAACACTGACTCTTCGAATAGTCATACTTACTTCCATGAACCTTTTTAGCATTTTTCAGAAAATAAACAGTACTATACTTATTTACTTTAGATTTAGCTATTTCTCTTCCACATTTTCGACACCCACATTTTAGCCTAATGTGATTATCGGGTTTTTGTGTAAACTCCCCGTGAATAGGGCATATAATCGTAATTTTAGTGCTATTATTTTTCCATTCTACTTTAGAATAATCATATTTATCCCCATGTATTTCCTTAGCTTGGGTAAGGAATGTTTCTATAGTAGTTACTCTATACTTTCCACGCTTATATTTCCACGCACATTTTAGGCATCCATTTCCAGATAAGTGATTTGTAGGTGGCTGATAAAACTCTCCATGTTCTGGGCATATTATACAAACTTTTGAGTGGCTACCAATATATTCCACTCTGGAATAATCAAATTTATTCCCATGTATTTTTATTGATTTTTCTATAAATTCAGATGTGCTACTTTGAAGATTTTTGCTCATCACTTCAATACATTATCGGAATTACTTATTAAGACTTGATTTCCAGCTGATTAGTCGCCCGCTTGCCCATAACGACTCGCTAATGATCGTTTATTCCTCATATAGTAAATAAACGCAACAAGTCAAAGGTGTAAGAATTGAACTTTAAATAAATTGATGAAAATCATATTTAAACAACTTAACACTCTGAATAGGTCAACTATATAGATATTAAGTAAATACTTAACAAATAAGGAGTATTCAAAAAGATATAGCGCATATCGAAGCATTTCGTACAGGCAACAAAGAAAGCGCTGTTTATTTATCATAAACAGCGCTTTCTTAATTTCCGGTGGACCCTCGGGGTCCATTTTACTATGTATAAATAGCTGATTTTAAGCTATTTAAAGCGATTTTAAAATATTGGTAAAACATAGGTAAAACATTTTTGAAAACCTGTGTTTAACTTTCTCCATCATTTTTTAAAGAACAATCTCTTCACTCCTATTCGATGCACTTGCACTCTTCTGCACTGCAATAATATTTAATAAATCTCTGATTACCAATAGATTTAGCTAAAATATTTATCATTTAAAAAGCTAAAAACTATGGCAAGACAAAAAGGCTCCTTAAAGTATGTGGGCACCCTGGGCGATATCCGCCACTTCAAAATCAAAGGTCAAAAAGGCTACTTTGCCGGAATGGTTGGCGGTCCAACCAGTCAGCAGGTAAAAACGGCAAGCGAGTTCAGTCGTACCCGTGAAAACATGAATGAGTTTGGCGGTTCTGCCAAGGCCGGTAAGTCGTTGCGAACAGCATTCTCTGCTTTACTCAATTCCATGTCTGATTCACAGCTAACCGGCCGGGTTACTGCAGTTATGAAAAAAATCAACCTGGAGGATCAATCGGAAGCTCGTGGTTACCGAGCAATTCTTATTTCGCAGCAACCTCAGTATTTATTGGGTATTCAATTTAATCGAAAGATCAATTTTGATACCGTGTTCAATGTTCCTTTTGCTGTTACACCTGCAGTTAATCGTTTGAGTGCCGATTTACAGGTGGAGGCATTTGATCCCTTCAGCAAGGTAAGAGCACCACTTGGGGCTACCCATTTTAAAGTAGTCCTGGCATTGGGAGTGGTTTCTGATTATGCTTATAATGAAGCAACGAAAACTTATGAGCCATTAGCTGCAGCTGAAAACGAAGCTTCGGCTGTAGCAATCTCTGGTTTCCAGGATCTGAAACAAACGGTACCAGCTTTGAACTTAAGCGCTGCTTTATCAAACTTGGCAACTGTTTCAACTGATGCAACTGTAATGGCTGCCATTGGAGTAGAATTCTACCAACAAGTAGGTGCCAATTATTACTTGTTGAACGGAAGCAATGCATTAAAACTGATTGCTACTTTTTAGGATGGCACACATTGAACTTAAACGAATGGCTCAGGGAAAATCATCTACCCTGAGCCATTTATATGTTAACGGAATTTTTGCGACTTATCTTTTAGAAGATGCGATACGTAAAAACAAAGTACCTGGTAAAACGTGCATACCGGAAGGTTCTTACAAACTCCTTTTAAATACCTGGGGAGGCATGAACTTGGATTACCGAAAACGTTACCCAGAGATGCATAAAGGAATGATCGAAATTTCAGGGATTCCCAATTTTAAATCGGTCTACCTGCACATTGGCAATACCATACATGACACTGCAGGTTGCCCCCTTTTCGGATCTTGGTATAATTTGGTGAATGGCGAATTTGAAGTTTACCAATCTCGCCTGGCTTACGAACGCATCTATCCCGTACTAACAAAGATCATCGCTGCTGAATCTGTTCATTTAACAGTTACCAATCAACACCTCTAACTATGTCAGAACTTGGAATTTTCTTTGGGTCCTTAATTAGTCTGCTCCTTTCGGTAGTAGCTTATTTCATCCGGCAGCTGCACACTGATTTCAGAAAAGTAGAACGTGATTTATCAGAAGTGAAAACCACTACCTCGCTGATCAAATCAGAATTTAAAAACGGTTACGATCTGCTAAATCAAAAAGTAAGCTACCTGGAAAAACGAATCGAAATTTTAGAACATCAACAATTTAAAAACTATGAACACTGATAAAAAAATCACCCTGGTGGACCGGGTAAAGTCTCCCACTCCTAAATTCTTCCGCAAGATCCGCACAATTGGTTTAATGATTGGTGCCGTTGGCGGAGCACTATTGGCCGCTCCAGTCGCATTGCCTGCAGTGGTCGGCACCATTGCCGGATACCTGGCTACAATTGGCGTGGTGGCCTCGGCAGTAAGCCAAACGGCTGTCAGGGATTGACCTCATATTCTATTTATTCAGTCAAAGTCTCGGGCAGAAACCCGAGACTTTTTTGTCATTAGCCCAATCCAAACATGAAATATGTATTCTTTAGGAATGACTTAAATGTAGTTAAAGGCATTAAGTAACCTTAGCGCAGCAGTTTGTATAGCATTGCCTTTTTAGCTTCTTTATTGAGCTTTACTTGGCTTTCTATGATTTTACTGTGTTGGTTAAGTGTTTTAATAACCGAAACACTTTGCTCAAACTCCAACGGTTTTTCATTGATTTTGATTTGAGCGGTTTTAATGACTGTTGATAGATCATCTAACCGAATAAAAGGAATTACAGACCCGGTTATAAATGGCAGAAAATATCCTCCTTGCCAAAGGCCAAAGCATAGGGTAAAGAGCTGTTCTTTTTCTTGGTCATCTTTACAAATACAGGTAAAGCAATTGGGGCAAGGATTTTCTAATGGTTTTCCTGCGTTGTTGCCTTTTGAAAGAAGATAGAATTCAAAGGCTGATTTGGAGTTTTTCTGTGAATAGGTTTTGAGGCGCATAACTAGAGTTTTAAAGTTTTGCGCTTCGCTCCATAATTCTAAAAGAGAGAAGAAAAAAACGAGAAAAAAAGAAAAGAGAAAGCCGCTTTTTTAGGGGCGCGGGTTAGCCTCCAAAAGGAAACGGAATAAATGGATATTGGGCAAAGGCTTTGTGGGTTTATGCCGTCCCTTTTGGAGGGTATAAGAAAGGGGCTGTGCAAGCCCCTTAACTTTGGTGTATCTTTTATTTTTTGAAGCAGAACAACGATGCTATCTACTTTTTGTATTATGCGGACCTTGTATAAGCCCATTTTCGACAGCTAAATAAAAAGCTACCAAGGATTTAATGATGTTCATATTTGAGTTTGTTCGAAGATTTAGCTCTAAAATTACCAACCCTTAATTATTGATTGGTATTTTCTAAAAATAAAAAAGATTAGGCTTAATAATATACATATTCACGCCTTATCTGTGAACTACCACTGTATTTATAATTAGAATAGGCGGTGAAATTAATGGGCAAGTAATCATTATTAATTTCTAATACCCGATTGATTGTACTTAATATTTCACCTGCTTCGTTTTTCTCGATTTCTTCGATGCAGTTATTCGGTGAGTAGTAGTTACTAAAATCAAATATATCTTCAAGCTTATATTTAGGATTTATGTTGTTGTCATATTTGTATTCTTTATAGAATGTTTCAATTTGATCATTAAAAAAATCTTTTTTCTCTTCTGATATTATATTCCCCTTACTATCGTGTTCAAATTTATATTTGGTTATTATTTCCATAGAATCTGAAAATACATTACAGGAAACAAGATTTCCGTTTACATCGAAATACAAAACCAGCTTCCTGCCATACATAGTTGTACTACTTCCATGTACTGATCCATGAGCGAGGTCACCCATTATTTGTTCGATTTCAATTTGTCCATTTCCGATATAGTTTAATTTAAAGATTTGGGTGAGAATTAAATCCTTAACTAAACCATTCCAACTATAATTTTCAATTTGTGTTAGCTGCTTATTTTTATAAAAATATTCATGCCTTTCAGATATTCCTTGATCGAATTGGTATTCATATTTTTTCAAGGTGTTATCACTGTTGTAATAAAATATTCTGACTTGATCGGCAGCACGGTGATAAAATTCTTTATACAGTTTATTATGATGGGAAAGCTCAGGTACTTGGTCTTTTTTGCAGCTTACAAATATTACGGCACATACGATAAATATCCAGAAAAGATTTTTCATGGTTCTTGATAAGTGATAGATTAAGTAGTGCAAGTATAATAACTAAAAGTTAAATTTTATGTGATTTGGAGGTGAGCGGCTATAAGCAGGTAAAACAGCCTTGAGCGTGCGTTGGCCTTGTGCCGCGAGCCGCTTGCGAGTGGAGGGAATGGTGGGAGCAAACAGTAGCCCGAGGTACGAGGGCGGTTTGCGACCTATGTAGAAAGGACGCGGCTTTTGGAAGTCGAGGTTTGTGCGAGGACAAAAGCTAGGCGGCCTGCACTACACAAGGGTTGGCGGACTTTTTGGCTGCGCAGGCAAATCAGGTCGTGTAGGGAATCCAAAAAGTATGACAACCCGCAGCCTGACCGACTAGCAGGCGAGCCTAAACACGAGCAGCGACCGGGATGGTAGCGGCTGAATGTATGGAGCCGAGGTACGAGGCGTAAGGAATGAAGCGGCTGCCAGCACGGAAGTAGCTGCTATGACGAATGAGGAGCCGAAAGCAATGGGTATGACAGCCTGCCGTCAGGCACCCGAAGGGTATAAAGTGTTAATGCCAATTGTTACTTTATAGGCTGGCGTACCCATTGCTGGCGACGATTGAGGAATGCCTATTTACCTGTCGTGGGAATGATAACCTGCAGATATATAAAGGACTAAAAAGCACCAAGCCATGCTAGATGCTTTTTAGTAACTATCATGATTATTTTGTCTCTATTGCTAAAACGTTTGTAACAAACCTACGGCCTCTATTTTGTGCTCCTATAACCACAATAATATATTGAACTACCAAAAAAGAAAAGTAATATATATTAATGGGCCAATTTTCAATAACGAGAATAGGTAATCCAATAAAAACAACAAAAAGAAAACACAATGAGGCTAAATCTCTTGCTAATAAGAAAGCTCGATGGCTCTCTGAAATCACAATGTCCAAAGAGTTTTTCTTATAAATTTTATACCATAGCTTATTTTGCTCTGAAGGATTTTTAGGTAAAGGTCCATGAATGTCTTTCAGTCTTTTCCTATCAACTCTTGTATCTTCTTTACTGAGTTTTGAAAAAGCTTCCGAGCCGGGTAAAGGGTGCTTCAGTTTCCAAAAAACCAAAACAGCTTTTTGATTGCTGGACAATAATCCGTTCAGAAGAAACAATATCAGAGGAGCAATAGAAGCTCCTAGGCCTCTTAAAATAAGAATGATATCAAATTTATATGTTAGTTCTTTAAAGTGTATGGGTAAAAATATGCCGCAAACGATCAAAATATTTGCAGATAGTAGAATCCATAACTGAGGTGTATTTTTTGCTTTTAAACTTATTTCTTTTTCCATATTTGAATACGCTTTTAAAACACATGTGGAAATATTCCGTCTGGGGTTATTATAGATAAAAACACAGGCAATGGAGGTTGCAGCTTACTACACTCCTCTTTATGCTTCTTCACACTTGTCATATCTTGTTGACTCAGAAAATTAGGACCATCTGGGTGAGTGTGCCATTCGCCGATATAACCAATTTGGCCCCCCGTACTACTTTCTATTTCAGAAATTTTCTTCGACAAACCGCTTTGTCCTCTAATAAACAGGGTAGAACTACTCTTGCTATCAATGGGTGCTTTAATCGAGTCTGTAATATGAATTGTATTTGTTTTATAATTAAAAACGCCTACAAATACACCTCCTGTTTCACTTTTTCCAGCTACAGAAAACTCTTTTGTTAGTTGTTCAATGATGCCCGATTTAAAACGAATTGACCATTTTGAATCGTTAACTGCTTTAAAGGTATCGAACGGGTTAACACTTATCACCTTAGTTTCAATTCTATAGTCTTCTTCGTCCAAAATTCGGTTCAGATATATTCTACCTTTAATGGAGAACTTAGCCATTTCTTTCTTTAAAGCCCCGGAGAAATATGATGCATGAGATGATATTTTATCATCCGACAAAATTGTCGTTTCAGAATTACACCCAACCCCAACCTGAATTGTTAAATTATTAGAGCTTGCCGCTAATCGTTCATTTTGAAGCCAATTTTTAATATTTTCATCGCTTGCCGACAGACTGTATAGGTACACTTGTAAATCATCAATTCTCGGATTTCTGTCCTCACCTTCTTTATACATTATTCCCAAGTTCCCGAAATCAGAAATTGATGCACTGACAACCTTGCAGCCATCCAAGCTTTTTAGCGCAGCCAATTTGTTAAAGAACGCCTCAGATGCAGTAAAGTCTAATACCCAATCACATTTTTCGAAAGTTTCTTTCTTATCAATTAGTCCTTTTTTAAAGGAGGGGCCGTTTAAAACGTTTGTTTGCTCAAAGGGATAAATCATCCTTATCTTTTCTGCTAGCGCCTCTGCCTTATTTTTACCCACTTCATCTCCATATAAAACGTGTCGAACTAAATTATGGGGAGAAATATAATCCGGATCAATAAGTGTTAAATTCGTTTGTCCGGACCTGGCAAGATGCATGATTATCTTAGAACCTATTGCACCACATCCGAAAACGACATTGCTATTGTCAAGGTCTATCCTCCTGCCTGAAATATGACTTGCTAATTTGGGCGTCAGGGGTTGATTATGAGACAGTAAATCGACAGATATGTTATTAACCACCTTTCCGTCTTTAACATCACCTGAATCAAGTTTAAATTGAAGGTTTATAAACTCAATATTAGAAGAATAGCCGATCAATTGGCTTGGTCTACGAATTCCAATTATAACAGGAAAATAAACATATTCGTTTAGTTCATTACACGTTGCAATAAACTTTTCAAATTCTTCATAATTAATGCAATAAAATTCACAGAACAATTTAAACTCTTCCCATGACCTTGGAATATTTACTTCATATTCGCTTTTTAAGTCGCCTTCTTCATTCCATAAGATATAGCCAAAATGATATTTCTTCCTTGTTACATCTTCTGTTCCTTTTTTGCGTTCCTCGTCAACTTCCTTGATTGTAGTAAGTGTATTTTTATGTGTGATGAGCTTGACAAATTTATAGGTATGTCGACCAGTAAGATTAAGTCGTTCAAACAAAACAATTGAAAATTTATCTCCAAACTCAAATGCCGCCTTACTTGTAATGACACTCAAAATAGTATCATAGTCATAAATTATACTCCCAGAATATCCTTCTAACCTTAAAGGCTCGTATTGTTCACCATTTTCAGTTAGGTCACCTGTTGCTGCATCCCTTAACCAATTGCTTATACGTATTACTATGTCCTCAATTCTTTTGTTTGCATACCATTCATCGGCATTTCCACGCACATAGCAAAAAGCAGGGGGGCGATTGTTTACTGCTACATACAAATGTGCAAGGTTGTTCTTAGGGAAATTTATCCGATCAGTATAAACTCTTGGGGCTAAAACAGGATAATTGATGAGATCAAACACAATAATAATAGGCTCGGCTTCTCTAATATCCAAATTTTCAAAATTGCCCAAGCTTGGTAAGTCAACATTAATTTCAATTGGAATGGCGATACAACCATTGCCCCAATCTAAAATCCTTACTTTATCACCTATTAGCCTTTCCAATGATTTTAGAGAATCCTGAAGCACAGGATTCTCTACATCATTCGCGAAAATGGTTAAGCTATCACTAAACTTTTCCATTTCCATATTTTGAAGGTGTGTTTACAATACCTAAGCCTGCACTTCCAGCAACTTTAGCTGCGCCTTCAGTCTGCTTAGGTTTTACAATACCTTGTGATGTAACCTCAAACACAATTGGCTGTGGAATTTTACTTATTACATTATAAGTAGTTGTATTAAGAAAATTTCCTTCAGTTACTTTTTTAACGTATTCACGTTTAGCCTCATAATGCGGTGGGTTATCATCATCATTTAAAATCTTCTTACTAGATGCAATAACCTTAGCATTGTTCCTTTTATAGTCCAACACCTCTAATGAAGTCTTCTTAGGGGTCGGATTTTCCTCTTGAGGTCTGTCATTAAAAAACGACCAAGAGCAATGGTGAGGGGAGAGAAACAGATCCCATTTCAAAGCATGCTCATTCTTGTACTTCTTGGTTTTTTCTAAAATAATACACCAAGAGGTGTGGTCAGAATCACCTCCAAACATTGCCAAAGCAGAGAAGTCCTGTTGATAAGATGCATTTTTGAATCTGGCTTGAAACACGATACTGGTGGAATTCTTTTTATCATCCCCAAGTGCTTCAAGGTGTTCTTTAAATGGCGCATGAATAAAGATAGAAAACAGCTCTTGATCTCTATCGTTAAAACGAGTAACAATATCTCCGGGCTTAGCTCTCAAATGATCCAGGTCTTTATAGTTGGCTTTTCCATCATAGCCAATAATTTTTATCCTATTCCCAGGATTGTTTTTCTTTGGGTCATTTTTGCGGTGAAGAGTAAGGCGACGTTCTGCCTCTTGCTGATAAGCATCTTCGTCTTCGTTTGAGTGTTCTTCTGCAATCATAGGGGAGAACCACATGGTGTCAACCCGGATAAACCCTTCTTTTTTGTCAGATTCAGAATATTTTTCGGGCGCTCCCTGATAGAAATGATTTTTAAATCCTCTACAGTGATCTTGATCCCCATGAGTTAAGATAAATACATCAACGTAAGGAATTCCGTTTGTATACTGCACGCTTCGCAGTAAATCCTTTTTTACATCATAAGTCTCATTGTCATCACAATTCCTTATGTTACAATCAACCAAAATAGTTGTGTTGTCTTCCAGTGATATTAAAGATGAATCTCCGTTTCCCACAGGGTAATACTTAATACTAGCATTTTTTGCCATTTTCTTTTCTTGTTTTTATTATTATTTGATTTAATACCCCCTACCACAATGCATGAGGGATTCCTCTTCCAGCGGAAATATTAATCGCTGGACCTTAATTGACCACAGTTGAAGAAAGAAAATGACAATTATACTTGCACAAATGGTTTGTTTATTTATTTTTGTGCTGTTGTAATGATAATATCATTTATTCCGTTTCCAACTGTGGACTTCACAGAAACACTCAGCATAACTTCAGATTTCGCACTTCTTAAAGTATGCTTACAGTGTAACTGAAGATGATTGATTTTCGCTTAATTAATTTCTTAAATACTCCACCTCCTTTTTTAAATCGTTAATAGTTTCGGTTAACTCTTTACCGGCTTTAAGATATTCCATTGGATAATGTTCTTTAAGCTCGTTCATGAGCAAATAATATATTGGCTTAAGCATTGTCTTAAGATCCAAATCATTTGTATCACTGAATAGGTCTAAAGTAAGGTCGTATTCCTTTTTAGCAATGAGTAAGAGAAAAAAATCAACTAATTCTGATAGTACTTTATGAGAGAATTTATTTTCTTCTTCATCACTGTATATTTCACTTATATAATTGATTTGTTTTTTGATAACACTAACAGAATCTATCAATTTATTATTCCACAAAAGTATTTTAGCATAATGCAAGTTGAAGCGAATGTTATTACTAATTGGCTTATGTTTTTCAAGCAACTCTAGGGCAAATAGCATTTTATCATTTCTTTTTGAATTATAAATACACTCCACCCAACATCCAACTACAGAATTATCACCTAACTCTAAAGCCTTAGCAAACATTTCATCTGACTTCTTAAACTCGGCACGCTTATTATAGATATGGCCAAGTTGATGAGCTGACTCTGAATCATTATTGGAGAGCCCTTGTTCAAATGTAGCAATGGCTTTATCAGTTTGTTTTTGTTTCATAAACAACCTTGCCAGTTGATTATAACCATCAATTTCTCCTTTTTCAATTGCCAATAAAAATTGCTCCTCTGCCTTTTTATAAATGGGTTTTTTTTGAACTAGATAAAATCTACCCAGATTTATATTACTGTTCTCCTCCTTCTCTTTAACTGCATCCAACAGAGCGTTTTCAGTAGCCTTTTTATCCTTCTTTTTAGTAAATAATTTAGCCAACGCTGTATTCGATCCGTTTAATTTAGCATTAACAGCATCCTTAAAGTACTTCTCTGCTTTTTCAAAATCTTCCTTTTCTAGGTAGATATTGCCTAAAGAAAGGAGAGACTTTTTAATGTTTTTTGATACAGCTAGTTCATGATATTTTATGGCTGATTCAATGTCTTTTTTCTCTTTATAAATGCTACCAAGTCGATTCGCTGCATAAGGATGGGGATGAGGAAGAGTTAGAGACTTTTCATAATAACCCATAGCTGTATCAGGGTCATTTAGATGAAGTTCATAAATTATACCTAAAGTGATCGAGATCATAGAATTTTGATCATCTAATGCCCATGCTGACTTTGCAGCCTCCAACGCCTTTTGATGATCCCCTTGCATTAGGAATATAGACGTTGCTAGTAGGAAATAGGCAATATCTTTATTTTCAACATCCTTAAGACGAAGAACAGCTTCTTCAAAACGTGCCTCCTTTACCATTTTTTTGATATCTTCTAGAACATCTTTTTCAGTTGTTTTAGATCTTTTCAGCAATCTATCTGGGAGGACGGAATTAGTAGCACTAATCAACTCTTCTTTCAAATTGTCTGGAATATTTTCACAAGACAGAAAGGTGTTGCCCATATCGATTGCAGCATTCGCATCATATTTGCCGTTTTTAAGATTTATGATATGATTTTTAAGTCTTTTAGTTAATTCACTTTCATCGCACCATGCATCAAAAAAACGAACTAGCCATTTCACATTTTCCTTGTCATGCTTTCTGCCGAACCTCATTAAATACCAAATATTCATAAAGCGTTCCTTTATTAGGTACAAATGGTTTTTTGTTGAAGTTGGAACTTTATCAATCAACTGATTTTTTTCTAGATAAGATAAGATTGATGATATATTTTTACTTTCCAACCTGGTACGCTTTGCAATCTCTTTAACAGAAATGGCATCCCATTTTCTAGCTATTGCATCTATTACTTTCTGTTGTTGAGTTGATAACTGATCCAATTCTGATTTATACAATAATGTTAACGTATCTATCAAAAGATAGAGGTCTTTGATAGCCTTGCCATTTTCATTATCTAAGAAAATTTGGAACAGATATGATATGGTTCTTGGTACACCTCCGGTGAGTCTTCTAAGTGCTTCAACTCTACCAGGGTAACTGGCAATAATTTCCCTAATCTGATCTTCTTCGCCGTATTGTTGCCCTATATTAATGAGAAGTTTTTCGCAATCCTTTTGTGTTAAGCCATCCAATTGAATTATATTGAAAAACTTGTAAAATGGATCGGCAAAATCAATACTACCATCATTATATGAAGTTGAAGAGCCAATTAATATAAAGGGAGATTTAGAGGTTAGAATTGACTTAAGCTTTTTTTTCTCATTTTCATTAAGCTTCTTTAGGAAAAAGTTAATATTCTCAATAAATAGAATGGCGGTTTTATTTATTGATTGTAAAAAATTCTGTAACAGATCAAATGATAACTGCTCATAGTTTTCTTCTGTTTCGATAATGTTATCTATCGAATTGGATAGCTTTTCTTTGTAAAAATTATCCTCAATACCAATAGCAATAGCTTCCCATAAGTTTGTTAGGTCAGAAAGGTTATATTGCTCCTCTGAGAACATTATGGGTATGTAATTATCAGATAATGGTTTTTCATCTAATATTGCGTAATTCAATCGATGCATCAAGGTTGTTTTTCCAGCTCCTCGCTGTCCTATAATGATAGTATTCAAAGATTCTCCATCTTTAGACGTATTCAGCAACGTTTTTTTGATATCATCAAATTCATTTATACGAACTACAAACCCGTCTACCATTGCAGCTTTTGATTTGTTTCCCGTGTTGTTTCTTAATAATACATCTTGGTTACTCATATTATAACGATAAAAACTTCGTCAAATTTAATAACGATTATTTAATCGTCAAAATATCTAACGATTTTTTTTTCGTCAATTGTATTTGGCCTTTGATCGATGTCACTGGGTAGGGAAGTATTGACTCCGGAATTTAAAATAAAACAACCTGCTCAACTTAATGAGCAGGTTCACATCTACCTATGAGTTACGATTGGGAAGCGACTCATTTCTAATATAATAAAATCAATAAATTATAGGAATCTATCTACAAATATTTGACAAAATTAACGGGTAGTTAATTGTATAAATATTGGTAAAAGGATTTAAAGCAATAATATAGATAACGAACCGGAAAAACTAGGATTGACAAATACATCAGTAAAACGTATTTAAAATCAGAAATGAATTTCTTTTTTGCATGAATGATATTCGCATCTTGGATTTTCGATTTAATAATTGCCTCATTTTTACTAATGGTTAATTCTGCTTTATTCGGTTTATATTTAACCGGTTCATCACCCTCAAATGAAAATGAAAAAGATTGTGGTGCCTTGTACTCATTTTCAGACTCTCTTGATAACTTTTCTTTCCTAGCCCTTGATCTTTTTTTCATAAATGCTATTAATTCTTTACTTGGTTCTTCATTTATCCTTTTATTAAATTCTATAGTTCTTAATTCATTTATTGAGTCATTTATTCTTTTGTTTTCTCTGCCCAATGAACGTGCATATGCTTGAATGGACTCAAATTGATTGTTATAATAAAAATTAGAACATAATTGGAAAAGGAAATAACACAGAAGGAATACCAATAGAATTAGAAAGTATTTTATTTCACGTTTCAAAAGCTTTTTTTTCTCAGACTCTTTAATATTTAATCCTGGAACTTTATTAAAAACAAAAAATAATAAGCCCATTATTAATAGAAAAATGAGGGTTTGAATAAACAGCTGTAGGCTATTTATCTTTACCATTTCCATTGGAATAATTGAGTCTCCCTGAAAAAAGAATGAACGATAAATTATGGTATGATGGTAGTTTAAAGGAGTGAAAAAGAATAACATGATTAAAACACCTATTAGTGTTAGAATGAGTACGACTCTTTGATATATGTTGATATTCTTCATTATACTAATTATATTTTGTGCAGCAAGCTATATTAAAGGACATTTACTCTAAATGATTTTAATCAATTAAAAAATTACATTTTACCATGACTTTTAGTGTGGATATATAACTATTGAATTTGACATTATAGGTGATAATTTATGACCCTTATTTTAACTTTTCTTCTTTTTATAAATAGCCACCTTATTTCAACTGTGGAAGGCAAGGTTATTTCAATTGCTGATGGATATACCATTACCATACTAACTGAAGATAATCAGCAAATAAAAATACGGTTGCATGGAATTGATTGTCCTGAGAAAAAACAACCGTTTGGTATGGCTGCAAAGCAATTTACCAGTAATTTGGTATTTGGTAAAACCATTAAAGTGAAAATTACAGATATAGACAGATATGGCCGGAGTGTTGGAATTGTTTATTTTAATGACTCAGAAATATTAAATGAGAAAATTTTGGCTGCCGGCTTAGCCTGGCATTATACGAAATACGATCAAAATCCTGCCTGGGATGAATTGGAGAAAACAACCAGGAATAAAAAGGCCGGACTATGGATTGATCCAAATGCCGTTGCGCCTTGGTGTAAGCTTCCCCATTTTTTGGGCCACTCAAAAGTAGAATTTCAATTCATTAATTCCTCCAATAAATCCATTGGAGTTTTAAAGTTTAAAGACTGATGAGGCCGATTGTAATTGTAATCAGCCATCCATTCTTCTGCCTTATCTCGAACCTCTTTCAAGGTTTTAAAGACATAGGCATTTAGTAGTTCCCGTCGAATGCTCCCGTTGCATCGTTCAATGAATGCGTTCTGGGTGGGTTTGCCCGGCTGAATGAAGACGAGCGTTACTTTATTATCCTTACTCCAATCGTCCAGTTTCTTAGAGATGAACTCCGGTCCGTTGTCCATTCGAATCATTGCTGGCAATCCTCTGGCTTCTTTTAATTGATCCAACACCCTGATTAATCTGGCTGCCGGCAACGAAGTGTCGGTCTCGATGGCCAGCACCTGACGGTTGTAATCATCGATGACATTCAACAGTCTGAACTTACGACCGTCCCACAAACTATCGCTCATGAAATCCACCGACCAGACCTGATTAATGGTTTCTGGTTGAAATAGAGCTTGCTTGATTCTTGCAGGCAAGCGCTTTTTGGCCCGCCTGCGAATGTTTAATTTCAGTGTGGTGTACACCCTGTAAACCCGTTTATGATTCCATTTAAACCCTTTACGCCTAATGCGACTGTAACTTTGCCAGAAACCAATGGCAGCATGCTTTTCTACCAGCTGCCCTAACTGATCAATGATTGCATCGTCATTCTTGGGCCTGGGCCGATATTGAAACGTGGTTCGTGGAATGCGCATGGTTTTACACGCCTGACGCTCGCTGATGCCATGGGCAGCAATCATGTGGGCCGTCATTGCTTTTTTCTGGTCAGGCGTTAAAGCTTTTTTGCGATCGCATCTTTTAATGCCTCGTGGGTTAAACTGAGTTCGGCAAACATGCGCTTAAGGCGACTGTTCTCATCCTCCAACTCCTTCAGGCGTTTCAGTTCGCTGGCCTCTAAGCCTCCGTAACGTTGCTTCCATTTATAAAATGCAGCGGTACTGATGCCCAATTCCCGACAGATATCTTGAGTTGTTCTGCCGTTTTCATGCTCTTTGATTGCTTTTACAATCTGTGTTTCGGTAAATCTGGTCTTTTTCATTTTGCCAATTCAAAGTTAATTCCTTTTCGGTAAATCCCCTCGCTATCGCTGCGGGGAGAATTCTACTTTTAATTGGCCCAAGTTCGGGGAAGGGTACATTGGGATTGGAGGAAATTAGAGAAATACATTAAATAAATGTAAATGGGCCGTCTTATAGCGGCCCATTGCTTTGATAATTATATTTTTTTATCATTCCAGAAGATAATATTTAAAATACCTCTATTGATTTATAGAATCCAAGGATTTCTTATTCATCTTCTAGGTATTTAGAATAAACATAGCCATAATACCCATCCACCAAAACTTTGTAATAAACTGATCCTCTTTCAATTATATGAATTATTGATGATTTGGGTATATCATAAACTTTTGTTGAAGTTGCCGATTCAGGTGAATTCCATAAAATAACACCACCTACTGCATTCATTATTTTCGTTGAATAAAGGAAACTACTAGATTCTTCATCATTCGAGTTTGAGCTAGAAATATAATCATCAAAAAAATCAACCTTATTAAAGATTCTAAAAACATATGTAGTAAGCGACTTATATTCTTCTGAACTTTGAGATATATAAGCTACATAGTTTTTTCCCGCGTAAACTGCATTTATAGAATTATCATTAATCCAAGATTTTAGTTGTTTCATTCCTAATGCCAACACCCTAGACTTTATAATTGAATATTGATTCTTGTTGAATACTTGATAAGAAATTCGATTCTCGTAGCTTTCCTTGTAATGCAATTCGAACCATGCTAAGGCCTTTCCTTCATCAAAGTCAGATTTACCATATGCCCAATAAGCGGTAGAATATCCATCATTATCTTTTTCTGATGAATGACTAAACTGCCATCCTTTACTGTTCAAATAGTCATTAATATTATCTAAACTTTTACTTTGCAAAGAAATTAATTGGTCAAAGTTTAAGTATTGTCCATATGAAAGAAAACTAATTAGGCAAAATAGTAATGTAAGAAATAATTTGAGAATTTTCATTTTGGAAAAATTTATGATACAAAGCTGATTTGCTAAAATTTCATTTAATAGGATTAAAATAGAATAGGTGGAGCTTATTTGTTAGATCTGTAACATTTATTGCATTCCGGGTATAACATGGATGTTCTTTCTTGTTTCCCGCATCCATGGCAATGACTTTCCTGGTATTCAGGATTGCCGAATTGGGCCCATGTATTGTAGCATAATTTACAGTAAGGAGCTGAAGGATTGTATTGGATATTTGTTCCACAACGAATACAACTACCTCCAGAAGATTGCTGATAGGCAGGTTTGTTGTAGTTTTGACTTTGATAGGTTGTTTGTGTATTTGATGGATAACTTTCTCTTTTATCCCTTGACTCGTATCTCTTTTTTGCAGAGGTCTCCTTTACTACTTCCTCACGAGTTGGCATTGGTTCGTTTCCGGCACCTATGTAATATTCATCATCAAATTCGTTTAATTTTCTTTTTTTATAAGAACGATTAAATGAACGGCCGTAAAAATATTCGGTTTCATCAACGTGAACTATTGACTTTACATAATTCTTAGAATAACCAAAACCAAGTACCGTTTTTTTGTCATAGTATGGCCTTCGAACAAAAACAACATCACTATTTTCAATAAAATCCCAAGAATAATTCCAAGCACTTTGATCAGCAGAAGTTGCAATACTTATCAATTTCGATTCATTAAATACTCCAAATTCAATATTGTTTTGAAAAGAAGCATCGTATAAATTGATTGAGGTGATTATGCCTTTGTCATCATTTGCATAATATTTGGCATGAAGGTTAGGTACATAAACAATTGAAATGTTAGGAAACTTCTTAAAGAATTCAAAATCATCCTTGTTTAAACTTTTGCTCACTTCGCCTTCATTCTTACCGAACACCAGCGTGATTTGAAGTTTTGGGTTGTTTTCATGGTGATTAAAGAGTTTTTTAAAGTACTCTCCAAGTTTAATGTATGGAGAAACAATTAGGAGATGCTCATCCGCATTCCATATGATTTCATATATAGCCTCTTCTAAATCTTTACCGGTAACGAATTTTGACATATTGCTGCTAATTAATTTAATTATTTAGTTGTTTTAGGTTTTTGGGGAGGTGGTGATGGGTTTAAACCTTTGGTACCTTCTGATGTTGTTTTAACAATCTGCTTGCTCATATATAACTATTTTTCTTTTGGTGATGGTGAAGGATTTGATGGAGGTGGAGGAGGAATAACTCCAGTAATCGGACGAGTTGGATTTGTTTCAGAATTTGATGAATTATTTTTCATTTTATAAATATTGATTGTTACAAATAGTATTAAAAAAATTATTCCAAGTAAAAAAGTGCCTACTGTTCCGTAATTAACATTAGTAATGAATTGATTACGTCTACTAGCTTTAGTTGCATCATATTCTTCATTATCAATATCTTGAATTGTTTTATATGTGTTACGTGCAGATAATAAATGAGAAATTAAATTTACCACTAACGTTAAGCCTAAAAAAAACCAGCTTGCACATAACATCCATTTTAAATGAGATAATGAAATATCCTTAACGATTTTCTCAATAAATAACATTGAGGCTCCTAAGGCTCCTGCGCTTATATATGAAAGTTGTTTCTCAAATGTTTCCTGGCTCTTTTCATAGACTTTCAATAGCTCCAACTTGTATTCTTTTAAAAGGTCTAGTTCTTCCATTATCCAACTCCCTCCACAATTTTAATTTCCTCCTCGGTTAACTCATATAGCTCATACACCAATTGATCGATTTCTTTTTCTAAGGAAGTTGTAACGGAAGTGGAGTCATCGTTTTTAATTGAAAGAATTTGAGTCACTAATTCAATAAATGGTTTTTGTCTCTCTAAGCTTATGTTCTTAATTGGAAACTTTCTTAAATCATTAAGGATGATTTTGGGAAACATTTTCCTTACAGACTTTGCTGTATTTTTAATAAAGAAATAGGATAGTACGTTACTTGAAATTAATGCTAGGATATATTTTATATCAATTTCAGAAAGTTTAGGCAAAATGGCGATATTACTCATGTTAAATAAATAATCATCCTCCGTATATGTTGCAATCAACGATTTAGGATACTTGCCCGTAATTTCCCTTAGGATTATTTTCTTGCCCTTGAAGATTCTAGGCTCCGCTAAATGTTCGCCAAATCTTAAATAATTTCCAGTCCAATTAATACAATACCGATTAATATTTTTTCCATCCAAATACTTATATGTATTTACATCATACTTGTAAGTATAATCAAATGGTCGATTTTTAACATCTTCTTCTGTTTGTCTAGGTTTACCTTTCCCTTTTTGGTAAGCCTTCAAACCCGCTTTTATATAAACAATATTATCTAAGACAATGGAATCGGTAGTTAACTTACGGGTTAAATTATCACTTTCATTATTAGAAAATACATTAAAAGTGAAATCGTGATTTAATTCAAAACCAGTTTGTCTTTTTGAATGAGTATTAACAATTTGGTTGTTTTCTCCAATTGAGATTTTAATATCGTCTGATGCTAATTTATTTTTTGTGCCAGATATTGTAATCGTTTCCACGCTTACACCCTCAAAAGATTCCCCTATAAAGTTCACAATTTCAGTAAGTTGAGATTTCTTGACTAGAAACTCTCTGATCTTAGCAGTAGATGAAACCATTAAAAGAGAATTAGGAATAATTAGACTATAGTTAGCCTTAACATTTAAAATATTTAAACTTCTCTCAAGAAATAATACATAAAGATTTACTTGATAATCTGTCGCACTATAGTTTTCATAGAAATACTTCTTCATTAAATCATCAAAATTCTCTCTTGCAAAAACATAAGGAGGATTCCCTATTACCACATCAAAACCCACAAAATCACCCTCATTATTTAACACTTCAGGGAACTCAAAGCGCCATTCAAATGCATTTTCGTAAATCTTATTGCTTTTAATTTCTTCAACTTCGGTTTCGAGTTTGTCAGCTTCAGCGGCTAAAGCACTTACCTTTTTGTTCCAATCGCCTTTTTCTTTTTTGCCTAACTCAAATAAGCCGGTTTGCTGTGTAAGATTAAACAGGTCGCCTTTAAGCTTATAAAGTTTCAGCAACTTAGGATCATTCTTGTTAATCTCGCTTCTGAAATCGCCTTTAATGGTTTCAATCAGGCGTTCCATCTCGCGCTTTTGTTCCTTGCTTTCGGCATTGCGGTAAGTATGTACAGCTGTACGGTACATATCCACGTTCCACTTACTCTTTTTCAATGCTTGTTTTAAATCAGCATCTAAAGCAAAACGGCTAATTAGCGAGTTACCGCATTTGATGTTGATGTCGATATTAGGTAGTGTTTCCAGTTCACCCCCTAAATCCCCATTAGTAGGTACTTTATAGTAGGCATTTTTTAACAGCTCTATCCATAAACGTAAACGACAAATTTTTACCGAATTAGGGTTGATATCTACCCCAAATAAGCAGTTTTCAATAATGGTTTGCTTTTCGTGGAAAAGGGTTTCTTGTATGCGTTGACTTTCTTTATTGAGTGGGTTATATTCGAATAAATTGCCGTCTTCATCGGTAACTACTAATTCGTCATTTACAACTTCAACATGATATTCTTTCAACCGCTTGCACTGACGATCTTGTAATACTTTGAGATCGTTTTTAATGGCAATGATTTCGTTTAAAGCCGAAACCAGGAAGTGTCCTGACCCTACGGCCGGATCGCATATTTTGAGGCTGTTAATAATGGTATTAGCTTCTGATCGATCTTCAATTTTATCATATAAATCATCTATCGAAACGCAATTCCAGCCTTTAGTTTCATTGAATTTCTGCAATACAGCGCGACGTATTGTTTCGCGACACATGTACATGGTAATGAAGCCTGGGGTAAAGAATGAACCATCTTTATAACCATTTATCTTCTCAAAAATTAAACCTAGTACGGAAGCGTTGATCAGTGTTTTGTTATCCTCCTGTATTTCTTCCGAACCTTCTCCTGCAAAATCATAGGCTTCTAAAAAATCAAACAAATATTCAAGGGTGCTGATCTCTTCTGTTTTCCTTGTTCCGGTTAAATCTTTTAAGACAGTGTTTGATAGGGTGGGAAGTTTGCCATGATCAACCAGATTACTAACAAATAGGGTAAGGTGTTCTAACTCTGTGGGCTCAAATAACGAACTGTTCAAATAAGGAATCTTACCAAAACGTTTTATAACATCTTCGTCCCGATCTTCAACCTTACGGGCTAATACCTGAAAAAACAAACTGTTTAAATCATCGAAATCACGGATTTTATCACGATTTAAAAAAGAAAAGGACTTATCTCCTTTGTGGTAACTTATTAATTGGGCCTCTAATAGTTTAAGAAAGAGAATACGATTTACCCAGGTTATCACTAACTCCAAACCTACGTTAAATAATCGTTCCTGATGATTCTCACCATATTGAGAAGGTTTTTCTAAACGAGAAATTTTATCGAGGCTGTCAAGTTGTTTGATAGTGTTTTCCAGTAATGAGCCATTGTTTCGCTCCCCAATTTTCTTACGTTCAATGAGTTTTTTACTGCCGTCTTTGGTCTCCGTTAAGCCAATTATATGAAGTAGTTCGGAATAAAAACGTTTATCTAAACTGTTACTATCATTGGTGAAAGGCAATTTAAGTAAATGCTCTGGTGATAAGAGTTTAAACAGGGCAATGAGTTTAGTGTCATCTTGTTTGTCATTATTCCGGAGCGGTTTATCATACTCCTTTAAATCGAAATGAGTAAACTGGAATTCAGAAACAACCGTTTCAATAATAGGTCCGGCAATTTCTTTATAAAAGAAATCAGTTTTGGTACCAGACAAACGTCGTTCTTCAAAGTCGATAAACTGTTTAACTAACTGCTTATTTTGGGTTAAGTGTTTTTCAAATGAAGCCGCATCAAAAATAAACCACTCATAAATATTGGTAACTACCAGGTGTTTTATTTCAAGATTCTTATGAGTTATTCTTTCCCGCAAATAATACAATACCAGTTCCTGAAAGGCTTTGGCATTAATGTTTTCTATGCTAAGCATTTCAGCCTTATTGGTTGTACTTTTCGCTTCAATGAGTACTCCAACAGTAGATTTGGCATCCTTGCCATTATGTATTACCAGGTCATTTCGTCCTTTAGTATTCACAAAATGGTTAGGAGAATAGTAGGTGTTTTTTAGAAAATCGGCAATAAGGTTTTTATGAAACTCCTCTGATTCTTTATCGTTGATCTGATCCAATAAATGAATTAGATTGAACTTGAATTTTTCAATTTCGGAACGATTAGGCTTAACTTTTAAAAAGGCTTTATTTAAAGTTTTTCTGGGATTCAGTAGGTTGTTATTCGTTTTCAAAGTCATTCTCGTTGCCACTAAGTTAATAGGTTAGCAAAATAGAGAAAAATGAAGTAAATAACAGATGTCTGTTTTCAACAATTTTAACGTTTGCAAAAGCATTTCTCATATATAGGACTTGCGTGTTTGCAAACGTATTTTTAATCTATAAGTTAATGAAAGTCAATATTTTGACAATTTTCCTAACAATGGTGTAATCTTAAGAATTAGTCACATAATTCAAAAAACACATCAATTGCAACCCATTGCCGACAAGGTATGCCATTCTTAACCTCTTGAATTTTACATCCATTACTATCGAAAATATAATTACAGATTATTTCATCCTTAACTTTTAAGCTTCCCTTTTGAATATGCATTTGCTTTTTATATCTCCAGGAGCGATTTAGGCTTTTAGATGAAAAGATTAGGTATTCGGGATAGATACCTGTTTTCTCAAACTCCCACATACCACCTTGTCTAAAAGTTAGTTTTATATCCATTTGTAGCGTTACCATTCAAAAGGCAAAATAGTGAAAATTGATGAATGGGTTTTGGAGGAGAAAAATCCCTTTTTTAACGTTTGCAAAAGCATTTCCCATATATAGGGCTTGCGTGTTTGCAAACGTTCTAAATGGCTCATAATTGGCTTTAATCGCTTTTTTTTAGGAAGTATAAAACTTCCTTTTTTTCCTGCCTTTTGCACAGAATTAGGAATTCGCCATTTTCATTTACAATAGTAACTGGTACTTGCATTATTTGCTTGATTCGGTTTTCAAGGGAGGGATTGATATCGAATTTTCTTTTGTTAACCGTGAAATAATTAACCATGGAGTAGCACAGAGTTGCACCCGAGCATAGTTGCTTCAAACCTGATTAATTGAATTTCATTTTTAATGAAAGGCAATGCTGTTCTTTTTTAGAAACAGCATTGCCTACATCTCTTTTTATTCAATAAAAATTCCTTTTAGATCTATTGCTGTCTAGCCTCCCCTTTCAACAATTGATCAAACCATGCCATCATTCGTTTGCTCAGATCCTTCTGATTATCTGAGTTTTCTAGTGAATGGTCTTCATCTGGATAGACCAGCATTTCAGTTGCAACTCCCAATTTTCGAAGTGCCAAATAATAGGTTATGCTTTGATTCCAGGGAATGATCCTATCATTTTTGCCTGCCCACAGTAAGAGGGGTGTTCTAATGTTTTCAGCGTGCATAATAGGAGAATTCCTTAAGTATGCCTCTTTGTCCTCGTACAGCGATTTTCCAATACGGAACTGCTGGTTTTCAAATCGCCACATATCGGCTTGAAAATAACCATTCCTGCTGATATTAAAGTACATTGAAATAATATCGCTAATCCCGGCTCCCGAAACGGCCGCCGAAAAAATCGGGGTTTGGGAAATAATAAAATTGGTTTCATAGCCACCGAAAGAATGTCCATATAAACCTATTTTATGTTTATCTACCAAACCTTTGTCTACAACCGTTTTGACTCCGGCTGATACACAATCAAGGGCCGAACTACCTGGATTACCCATCTGGTATATAATATCGGGCATTAACACAAAATAACCATTTAGCGTATAATTCGTCACATTAAAGCCCTCCCTATTCAAGAAACTGGGATTGACATACTGATGAAGTTCATCAGACATCACATCATAGATATGCACCACCATTGGGTATTTCTTTGTGGGATTATAATCAGCGGGATAAAACAGCGCCGCTTTTAATGTTTGACCTTTACTGTTGCTGTAATACAGCAATTCTGATTTCCCAAAGGAATACTCATTTTGTTGCTTGTTGGATTGAAACAAAATTTTGGAAACAGCCTCGTTTTTCTTTCTGAATTCCAATCGTGGCGACTGATTGAAGGTTTGATTCTGAAAAATATAACTGCTGCTTTTACTCTTGCGGATTTCATCTATTTTACTGGCTTCATATACCAAAGGTTTCTCTCCCGATTGGGCATTGTAAATAAAATACCCTGTTGACCAGTTTTCGGTATTTCTTGCTTCGAGCAACAGATCTTTAGACAGATCGAAAATGGTGGCTTTCCTTCCGTCGTAGTTACTCTGCGATCGCCAGTCATATTCAATGAGAGTTATCCTGTAAACAATGTTTTTCTCCCGTCCTCTGGTTAGTCGCTCGCAAGAAGAACCATCAGTAGCCACCTGCCAGATATCATTGGCATCATACAATAAAACGTTCTTTCCGTCGGAGCTCCAGCCCGGATTGCCATAAACCCAAAATTGATGCGGAGCATCAGCAGTATTGTAATTGTCCCAACGCGTTGAAACTTTTTTGGTCAGGTTGGTATGTGTTTTTGCCACAGGATCATATATCCACCAATTACTTTCCCTATAATACATTATTTTGTTGCTAAAAGGATCAAAGCCCATCTGGTTGGGATCAACTGATTGCTTCTTCAGCATCAGTTCTTTGGAACCGTCTTTTAGATTGGTTAAATAAAAATCCGCTTCCTCATAATATTTGGATTTCAGCCCGTAGGAGAATTTATTGTATGAAACAGCATATTCCTGTTGCCCGCTCAGCATCATTTGAGGTAAATCATCGTCGTTTATTTGTAAATACAAGCCCGTATCCGGATACCAAACGGCCAGTTTAGTAATGTCCCCTTCCTCTTGCTGACGTTGTCTGTCTACATAAAGCCATTTATCAGTTCCCTTCCAAACTTCGACTGCTTTTGGATCGTTTCGTAAATCTGCATCCTTATTTTTAGCTACCATAAAAAAAACTTTTGTGCCATCAAAGGAGACGTGGGGTTGGTTCCAATTCTTGAAACCGATGCACATATTTTTGGTTGAGCCTACTTTAGTGGAATAATCAAATGAAAACAGTTTCTTATCACTAATTCTAAGATAATTAATCGTAGTTGTTTTTGAGACAGAGTCAATTTCATTCAAAAAAGCAACTGACTTATCATTGTGCTGCCAGACAAAATTGGCAAACTTGCCGGCATTTTCTTTCGATATCGTTTCGCGGGAATACTGTTTAAAATAGATTATTCCAACGTCACTATGTTCCCGCAGCCTGCTGGCAAAAATTAAAGCATCTTTGTTTACATTTAAGGCATATTCTGTGACTCCAAGGATACTGTCAATGGCTATTCCTTTTTGATTACATATCTTCAACAAGCTTTTCTCACTATACCCTTTATTGAAAGTGATAATGTACTGACCGTTACTCGCCAATTCATACCGTTTGACATTGTCATATACTTTTATATTGCCCGTCTGTAACTGCATTACTTTCAATTGGGACTCCTCAGGTATCAAGAATGCAAATAGTTGCTCTCCTCCAAAACGACCCTCAGTCCCTTTTGGGATGGCATAGCTTTTATTTTTAGCGATGTTTTGTACAAATAAAGTATCGTTGTGGTTTTCATACCGCATGGCATAACTGGCCCATGCCCCCCCATCGGATATGGCTTTTACCTCCAGTGTTCCCCATCTGCCGTAATCGTCTTCAGTTAATGGCTTCTTTTGTTGTGCCTGCCCCAATATGGGACAGGCTAACAACACTAAAAGAAATAGATCCAACACCAAACTCGAGATTACGAAGTCTATTTTTTTTCTTTTGAATACTTTCATGGCTTTGATTAATATCCAGGGTTTTGCGGATTCAGGTTGGGATTGGAGTTCAATTCAAGGGCAGGTAATGGCCACAAACTATCGGTGGTATTCCATCCTGGTTTGGATACGGATAGCACCTCGTCTAGTTTTCCGGTTCGTTTCAAATCAAAAAAACGCTGTCCAAATTCAGTGAATAGTTCAAAACGACGTTGTTTTAGAATATCATTTATAATCTCATCAAAAGTAATCGCAGTAGATTTGGAAAGTCCTGCTGTTGTTCGAATGAGGTTTAAATCTTCTTTGGCTCCACTTAGATCGCCTTGATACGCTCTTGCTTCGGCGCGAATCAGGTATTGTTCTGCCAAACGAAACACTATGGAATACTCAACAGAGCTAGGGGTGGAGGATTGTTGTTTGTATTTAAAGGCATGGTACCATGTCGTGATCCCATCTGTTACCGCCTTAGTCCAATGGGTCTTTCTTTGATCTCCCACTTCAAAAGAATTCACAAAGTCAGTCCTAAGCCCCACGATGGGTGGCGGACCTGAAGTAAATATGTATATGCTCCCTTCGGCAGTATTGCTGTCGGAGGTGTTTGGCATAAATTGCCAGATTGTAGTGCTGCTTTCTTTAAGAAAGATTTTATCCAAATCCGTTTCCCAAACATACAGTGGATTATTGATCACTGCAGAGGAGGCATTCGAGGCTTCGGGATATAATCCCATATACAAATAAACCCGTGCTAAAAACGCTGTGGCAGTGCTTCGGTTGGGAATAATGCGCTCAGATGAAACATAATCCTCCGATAGTAATTCAACAGCTTTATTCAGGTCCATTACAATCAGGCTATAGATTTTATTGGCAGGCATTCGTGAAACTTTGCTGTTCAGTAGATGATCTGTTGTGTTGATATAGGGAATGTCGCCAAAGAGATTCACTAGATAAAAATGAAGCAAGGCTCTTATAAAGAGGGCCTCACCTTGCAATTGTTTTTTATCGGCTTCCGCTATGGTAGTGGAATTGTCCAATCCTGCAAGAATCGCATTGGCGCTATAAATTTGGTTATAACTCCTATTCCAGGTATTATTTACCCCATTATCTCCAGGAAATAATGAATTGGTATAAAAATTATCCACCGAGTATAGGTAGTAATAATCAAATTCATCGGCGTAGAGCCCAAGAGAACAAGACACCCCCGATGAATGACCGGTCAATATCCCGCCATCTCTCATTTTGGCATACAAACCGGCCATAGCCGCCTTGGCCGTTCCTGCATCTTCGAAAACTGTTTTGGCCGACAATTGCGAAGCGGGAAGATCCACTTTCACAAAGCTATCACAGGCACCTAGTGTCAGAGATAATATTAGCAGGAAACAGCTTTTATTATTCATCTCTTTAACACTTTTATGAAGTAACTTTTTTAAAATAATTGTATTTATCATGGCTAGATTAGTAAAGGTTAAAACGTAAGCTGTAAGCCTGCGGTAATTGTTTTTAGAGGAGGCAGGTATGCGGTATATTTAAATTCTGGATCACCCCCTTTGTATGGGGTAAATGTTAACACATTCTGTCCCAACAATGACAGCTTACAGTGAACCCCTTTGATGGCATGCAACGGCAGGTCATAGCTTACCGCAATATTTTTTAACCGAATGTAGGACGCATCCACAATTGGTGCGTTGCTGTCCAAATAATTGTAATAGGCATTTACAGCAGCCCCATTTTCGCCCGATGTATTCATCTGAAAAGGAACCTGGTCTCCTTCATGCTGCCATGCTTTAATCATGTCCGAACTCTGATTGAAGAAACTACCACCGGGAACGTTTGGAGTATATATGTAATTCTTTTGTTTTACAAACTGGAAAAGAAAATTTAATTGCCAGTTTTTATATTGAAACTGGTTTTCCAAACCTCCAAAGTACTGCGGTGTAAGATCCATAATGACCTTTTTGTCGCCCAGTGAGGTAATCATACCGTCTTTATTGAAATCTTCCACCTCATACAGCCCCGTTTGTGGATTGACCCCTTTTAACTGATATGTCTTTACAATGCTTGTCGATTCCCCAATAACATATCGATTGGAATAAGTCGAGCCTTCGAGTCCCGGAAAAGACAGTAGTTTGTTTTTGGGAGCCGATATATTAAAGTTGGTTGTCCATTTAAAACTGTTACGGTCAAAATTTAGAGTACGCAGTGTAAATTCCAGCCCCATATTTTGAACGGTGGCGTTTAAATTAGCGTTAATGGAACTGAATCCTGTTGTCCCTGGCAAAGGAATCCCTACCAATTGATTAGAAGACCGATTCCGATACCAAGCTGCTGTAAAAAATATTCGATCCCGGAAGAACCCCATTTCTATTGCAGTCTCCAGTTTTTGGTTAGTTTCCCAACTAAAATCCGGATTGTACAGTCGAGTGGGATCTAAACCTATGGCACCATTGTAGTTTAGACCAGAGGAAATATAGGTATCCAAATACTGATAATCCCCTATTTGATCACTGCCTGAACTACCGTAGCTAGCCCGAAGCTTTCCAAAACTCAGCACTGCATTATCTTTTAGGAAACTTTCTTTCGAGAACAGCCAGGCGGCGCCTATAGCCCCAAATGTGGCAAACTGTTTGCCTGGTCCAAATCGGCTTGAACCATCCCTTCTTCCCGTTAGGTTCACAATATATTTTTGATCCCAATTATAATTGAGCCTTCCAAAAAAAGCTTGGTATTTATATTGGGTTTCATCACTTACAAAAATGGATTTTTGAGTGGCTGAGGCTATGTCCGTAATCTGGCTGTTGCTAGCAAAACCATACCCAAACTGGTACAGCCGTGAGGTAGTTTGCTGTTGCGCAGTACCTCCCACCAAAACATCAATTGTACTGATTCCGAAATTATGGCTCCAACGAAGCTGCGGTTCCACAATCCAGGATTTTCTCTGGGTATTACTGGAAAACATCGCCGAGTTGCTGCTTCCAAGATGATAGGCAGGATCATACATTGTCGATGGCAAGAGGCGCTGCTCTCCATTCTTTATATCTGTTAGCCCTAAATTAGTTTTGAGTTCCCAATCTGGAGCTATCTGATAACTCAGCACTGTATTGGCAATAAGATCATTAGTTTTTGCCGTGCTAATGCCCCGGAGCGCTGCCAATGGATTTTGAAAAGTGCTATTTTCAAAATTCAGGTTGCCGTTGGCATCATACAGGGCAGGGGCATTGGGAGCCAGATTTCGAGCCGTGCGGCTGATATCGGTTTCTGGCTGTAAATTGTCTTGGGCAGTATAGCCTGTTGAAAAAGTGAATTTGAATTTATTATCCTCACTCCTGTGGTTCATGCTAAAGTGGACAGCTGCTTTATCATACTTAAAATCACCGGGGAGTACCGTTGTTTCAGTGTGGTAGGTGCCATTGATCAGATATTGGGTTAAATCGGAACCGCCTGATACCGACGCCTGCATATTGGCAATTACAGCAGTTCCACCCAAAAGTTCCTTTTGCCAATCGGTATAACGGTTTTGATCCCAAGTTCCATTAATGTCATATGCCCAATCGGGATAGTTGGTAACACCGTCATTGGCAAAACCCTGTTTTCTCATTTCCAAATACTGCTGGGTATCCATCAGGTCGATCATTTTGGTGACTTTTCCAATTCCTGAAGATGCGGAAGCCGTTACGCTCGTTTTTCCTGCCTTGCCTTTTTTGGTGGTAATCAGTACTACCCCATTGGCTCCGCGCGAACCGTAGATAGCGGTTGCATCTGCATCTTTGAGGACTTCTATGCTTTCAACATCATTGGGATTGATGCTGTTTAACGGACTCGTAGGTGTTGGTATTCCACTTGTCGTATTGTAGTATCCAATGACTTCCGAAGAATAAGGCACACCATCGATAATGTAGAGCGGTTCATTGCCGTCTTCCCGTAGGCTGTTGAGACCCCGTATCTTTATCTGGAAGCCGCTTCCGGGCGTTCCTGAATCCTGGATGATATCGACTCCTGCCATACGCCCTTGCATTGAGGCAAGTACATTTGAAACAGGTTGTTTCTCAATATCCTTAGCGTTTATTTTAGAAATATTTCCAGTACGTTCGCTTTCTTTAACGGAATAATATCCAGCGTTGACGGTTACTTCTGTCAACTTTCCAATCACTAATTCCATTTTGATGGTCCCTAACTGCGGAGCGGCCTTACGTTCGCGAGTTATATAACCAATAAAAGAGATTTGTAAAATGGCACCTTCATCCACATTTGCTAGGGTAAAATCTCCATTTTCGTCAGAAAAAGTTGATTGTGTGGTACCCTTAACCAAAATTGTTGCCCCAACCAACGGCTGTCCTCCCTCATCAACAACTTTTCCTTTGATAGTAATAGCAAACAATGCGCTCATCACCCTGTTCCGAAAGGAAGTTTTTATTGGCTTAATTATAATATTCTTATCGTCAATATTATATTCAAAAGGCTGCTGTGTACTTATTTCTTCCAGCACTTCCTTAAGATCAGTATCTTTAAAATTGACGTCGATGCTTTGAGATCCACCCAACTTTCCTGGAGCATAGAGGACATTATAACCCGTCTGTAAAGTGATTTGGTTAAAAATTTCAGCTAAGCTTGCACCTTTTTTACTGTAAGTAACTTTTTGAGCAAATCCAGCTGCAGATACTTGAATTAAACAAGTGGTCATTATAATTATGATTATTTTCATAATTAAAAATATTTTAGGAGGTAGCCATAAACGGCAAGCGCCTGCGTAAAAAGCATTTATTTTCATACTTTTATTCCGGTTAGAGTTGATTCATGAATTGTTGATACGATTTTTTTATCCCCGAACCTACTTAGGAGAGGGAAAGGTTAGCTCAAACTGTTCCGGGAGGTGCTGGTAACACTTCCCGGTTTGCTTTATAGAGCAAACCCTTAATTCTTTAATTTTGCTGTTGTAAAGGTCAAGTCATTTTGTTTTTATTAAATATTTTTATGAAAGAAAATGGGTTGATTACACATATAATGCTGTTTTATTGAGTTACCTTAATAACTTTCCCTTCTATTTTAAATTTCACTGCACCCGTTTGCTCAATAGCAGCCAATAATTTGGACAGATTACCATATCTTGATACCGAGCCACTTAAAATTTCATCCTTCAATGCAGGTTGCTCATACACTACCTTCACATCATACCACCGTTCAACTTGCCGCATTACATTTTGGATCGCGGTATTATTGAAATAAAATAATCCATTTTTCCAGGCAACAGCTTCTCTTGTATTTACTTCAGATACATGGATAATATTCGCAGCAGTAACCGATTGCTGATTTGGTTTAAGCATTACATTTTTTGCGCTAATACCATTTTTTTCTGAAGTTACACGCACACTGCCTTCAAGCAAGGTGGTTATCACACTACTCTCATCGCTGTACGCATTAACATTAAAATGTGTACCCAGCACCTCTACCTTTTGTCCGGCACTTTCAACAATAAAAGGATGAGCCTTGTCTTTAACAACTTCGAAGTAGGCTTCTCCTTCCAATCTCACCCTTCTTACACCCTTATCCATTAGCATAGGAGTATAACTAATACTTGAGGCGGCATTCATCCATACTTTAGAATTATCAGGTAGAATTAAAGTATAAACCTCTCCATTAGCAGTAGTTAATGTATTTAGAGAATTAGTAGCTGATTGGTCATTTTTTGAAGAACCTAATTGGTAAATAATTTCTCCCTTAGCGCTCTTGGTAATTTTAACATTCGACTGTTGTGCTATTTCTCCATTGCTGGCTGTGGATAAGCGAATTTGAGAACCATTTGCAAGGGTTAAAGTTGCCCCTTGCTTTCCTGGTGCTATATCATTGAAGGCAATGGTAGTTTGTTTTGATTTGTTGGATTGGCCAGAATAGTATATTAATCCTACACTAAAAATTACTATTGCGGCCGCAGCAGCTACCGCGATTTTTGGCCAAAGACGCCTTTCCTTATATAAAGGCAATGCATTTGACATCGCGTCTAGCTGGTCCTCCAACTCTTCTAAAGAGATTTCGGCATCAGGAAATTCCCCGAAGGTAATCCAGTTTTCAACCTGCTCTTTTTCCTCTGCAGTACACTGGCCTGATTTATATTTTTCGAGAAGTTCTTTGGCGTATTGTTGATCCACTAAAATATTCTTTGGTTATTTTAGTAGTTAGTCAGTTAAGTATTGTCCAAGGGTTAGAACAATTTCAAAATAATTTTAATTGGTGAGTTAAAATATAAAAAGAAGATTAAACAGTGGGCCGAGTTTTACCTTTAACCTTTTAAGAGCCTGATGCATATGGCTCTTTACGGTTTCTTCAGATAGGCCCAATTCTTCAGCGATTTTCATGCGGCTATAATCCGACTTACGGCTTAATTCAAATACCTGACGCATTTTTTCAGGTAGGGCCTGAATTTCTTTTTCAATCTGAACTTCCAATTCACGATACCTTACAAGATGGTCAGTGTGATCAGGCTCAGTAGAAAGAAAACTACTCAAGCTATCAAGGTAACGAGCAGAAACTTGTTTATGTGCAATTAAATTAGCCACTTTATTTCTCACTGCTGAGTGCAAGTAAGTTGATAAGGTAAACTCAATGTTCAAACTTTCGAAATTTGACCACAGAGAAAGAAATACTTCATGAACAATATCCCAAACTTCTTCTTTTTCATTTAACCTTTTAAAAGCAAAAAGATAAAGCGATCGTTTGTAACGGTTATAAATTTCAGTATAAGCCACACGATCTCCCGTCCGAAGCATTTCGGTTAACTGTTGGTCGGTATGGTTCGTATAGCTCTTCATCTCTCCAATGACCTCATTTATAGCCTCAAAATTTTAATAAACGTAATGATAAATAATTTTTAAGATTTGTTTGCATCAATACTGATTTTAGAAAAATTAAGATGGGTTGAGAAAGCTCATAAAATGTTTTTATTTCAGTAAAATAAAACAATGCATAATAACTAAAAAGGAAGAAAATCACACCTCTGCTGCTTGAGATTCCTGACGTTTGCAATTTGCAACGCACATATATAGCCTTTGCAAACTTGCAAACGTTCTAAAAGATTGCAAATAATTGATATTCAATATTTTAACAAGTATGAAATTTCCTTACTTTCCTGACGTTTGCAAAGTGTGCAGAATGCGCCATTTTGCCCAATGAGCGTAATGGGGATTTGCATGATTTGCTTAATTCGATTTTCTAGAGTCCGCGGCTTACAGTCGAATTCCTCCGTTAGCAAATCAAAGAGGGTTTGCTTACTCATGGGCTCAATTAATATTCTACCTAAATAATCACAGAGTTCATCCAGTTCGGCTTTTTGCTGGCGTTCACCTAGTACTGTAAAAACGGTTTCGGGGCTAGCAAGTATCAATCCTTTTTCTTCATCGGAATATTGCACATAAAATGGTTCATGCTTACGAGAGCTTCGGCATTTGAGATAGGCAATTTTAATAAGGTCGGTAAAACGGTTTTCTCCGTCACGTTCAAAGCCTACTTGTAAAACAGTGGATGCTTTGTTGGTGATCTCAGTGCCCAGATGTCCCCTAGCTTTGTCGGTGTTACCGGGGTTTTCATGAATCAAACATAAAAAGGAAACATTGTAGCGGTTGATGGACCGGTTCATCATATCAATCAGTTTCATGCTGTCTTTTGAGTCATTGAAATTGAATACGCAATCTGTGATCACATCTAACACAATAAAAACGTGGGTATGATATTTCTGACGAATATATTCCAGGTACATGTCTAACATTTCGAAACGTTCCTCCCGGCTGAATTCTAAGAGCGATATGTAATCGAAATTAATGGGGTGATCTTCTATTTGGTAACCGGCTTTTAATTGGATTTGTTGCAGTGCGTAGGGTAATTGATCTGATAGATTTCGTTCTGTATCAACGTAACAAACAGCAACTCCTCCAGACCTCCCCTGAAGTGGTGTAGCTGTTTTAAAGCCGAGTAAGTCACGATTACTTTCAGGTCTTTTTAAGAAGGTAGCACAAATTGTTTCTGCTAAACGACTTTTATGTACACCGGCTTTTCCCTGGATTACATTGATGGTTCGAGGAAAGAATACCGCGTTTTCGTTTTGGCTAAGAATAGGAGAAGCAAAAGTTATGGGCTTGGATTTGTTTTCACGGATTTTGGATTGGCTTTCGAGAAGTTTTTGGAGGTTGGTTTCGTTGGTAAAGGTGGTAGATGAATTTATAGGTGGTGGTAGAGTTTGCATATTAGTAGGGATTACAATGATTAGGAACACGAATTGCACGAATAAGACGAATTGCACGAATAAGACGAATTGCACTAATAAGAGAATTGGTGAACACGAATTGCACGAATTAGACGGATTACACGAATAGCTTATGATAATTGCATTGTAAAAAAGACCAAATGCTGCCCGCCGAGTCGAGGATTTCGAACGGACAGCCCAAAGGTCCATGACAAAACAATTAGTCTTCAGTTTTTTGTTTTATTTCTTTATAAAGGCATGAAATAGACCTTGAATTGATCGTTTTCTTTACGATAGTAGAAAACATAATCCATAGGTAGGTTTCCGTTGATTTTAAGTTGCCCGATAAAGCATTGCTCCATTCCAATAATACATTGTGCATAATTGCGGTCGAACAGTCGATTTAGTAGTTCTGAAAAGAGTTGTTGCCTTTTTAAATCGGATTGCAGACGCTCATACATTTTTTGTAATTGTTCGGCATTGTAAGTTTTCTCATTACGGGCTTTGTTATAAAATTGGGTTTGCCATTCCAATTTATCGGCATCGGCTTTTATGATGGTAAGGCTTTCATTTAACAAACCTTGAAAGTTTAATGGTTTACCGGTTTCCATATTTATTTCCTCCCAAATGGTTTGTTGTAATTTGAATTCAATAACTCCTGGACATCGGTCATACGGTAATAGATTTTAGCTCCGATTTGAGAGAAGGCAATTTTTCCTTCATCGCGCCAGCTTTGCGCTGTCCGCTTAGAGACCTTCATCAAGAACATAAAATCTTGATTGTCGAGAAACTTGTCTTCCGGACGTTCTTTGCGGGTAATGAGATCTTGGATTGTTTCGAGTTTTCCTACCAGGTCGTTGTAGGCATCTTTTGTTAGAATTACTGCTTCCATGTTTTTTGATGTTTTAAAAAATTATGGAAGCGAAAGAAGATTAAAGTTTGAAGTCCCCAGGTCCCAAAATGGTCCCCGGGGACCATTTTTCTTAAAAAACGCGGCTTTAGGAGCAATAGAGAGCGTAAGTATTTAGGAGGTCCCCGTGGGTTTTGGGGACCTTTATTCTAATAAATCAGAAATATCGATACGGCCGTCCTTTGGACGCTTTTCAAAACGACTAGGCCGAAGTATGGTTTTTAATGTTTCAAAAGAAATTGGATTTCCGTCTTTATCTACAAAGTTGTGAGCGAGAAACTCTGCCAACGACGAGGCTGAATTATCAATTAATGGTTTTCCATCAACCCTGATGGTTGCAAATTGATGGAAAATATCGGCCAGTATATTTATCTGTCCATTCCATCGTAGCTTAATGGGCGCGATATTTTGCGGCACCGGTGAACGTAAAGCTATTTCCTCCAACTTATGAATTTTTTCAATTTCCAGATCCACCTGGGCTGCAAATGTTGGTTTAGTTGGTATCGGCTCAATAGGGTGGTATTGTAAAAACTCGGTTTTTCGCTCAATTAAATATTTTAATTTTTTAGTGCTGGAATCCAATTTTTCAAGTTCTTTTGATACCTGGTCGAAATCAAACTTTCGATCTTTCTTACACTGTCGTAATTCATAATCTCTCAACTCATCGACAACCAAGGCATGTTTCATGAGCCAATTTAAGGTTACAAACTTGTCGGTGTCTTTATCCACTTGATTAGCCAGTAACATACGAAGTGAATTTAACCAGGTGATAGGATCAGTTAATCCTTTGATCTGATGCCTTATAAATTCCTGGCATTCTTGAAGTTTCCAACTTTTGATTTTTGCTAATAGAGCAGCGCAGTAATGGGAGTTTTCAATGGATTTACTGTCAGGAAAATCGTCGCTGACAAAATCGTAAGGGTGAGCTTTTGCAATAGCAGTGTTTACAAAAGGTCGTTCTTTGAACCGAATAGATAAATTTAGATCATTTAACATAGTAGATAACGTAGTGTGAACTACAATGTTAAAATATTATTAAAATAAATTAATAATACAACACAACTTAATGACAAATTTGTAGTTGTTTGGAGGTTGATTGAAAATCTCCATTGCTTTGTCGAGGCAAGTTCAATTAAATTTTGCTTGGGGGCATTTTGAGAATGAAAATTTGACAGTTTCAATGAAAATTTTTCAGAAAAATGGCATAAAATCAAAAACCACATTTGTTTTAAAATTCACTGGCACTCAGGTTGTTAAGGTAAAATTGAAGCTCAATAAAAAAATGAGTTTAGACGCTTGAATTGTTTGACCAAAAACTTAAAGGAGGATAAAACCATGTTAACGTTAAGAGACAATGGAACAAAATGGGGAATCCCAACCTTGTTGGGAGACCTTTTCACTCAAAACTGGAACGATTGGGGTCTTTCGAATTTCTCAGAAGCCAATACCACACTTCCCCGAGTAAATATCCGGGAAACCAATGAGGAGTTTAATATAGAATTGGCAGCTCCAGGAATGAAGAAAGAGGATTTCAAGATCGAGCTGGATAACGACATGCTTGTGATTTCTTCCGAAAAGCATGATGAATCGGAGGAAATGCAGAATGAATATACTCGTCGGGAATTCAGCTATCAATCGTTTCAACGTTCATTTACACTTTCTGAAAGGCTGGTGAATAGAGAAGAAATCAAGGCTGAGTACCGTGAAGGAATTCTTCACATCACTGTGCCCAAAAAGGAAGAAGCCAAAACAAAACCGGTGAAGGTAATTGAGATTTCTTAAAAAAACATAGCAAAATTTACCGAGAAGGTCGGGGCGCAATTCGCCCTGACTTTCTTTTTGATGTTCAAAAATCAGTGGGAATCACATCAAATCGCTAAACTATGCAGGCCGAACTAAAAAATGAAATAGATGGAATAGAAAAATTCTTTCATGAGATGCAACAGGTTAATATTGATATCAGCAAAAATATATTAACCTATAATGGCTTTCATAGCGCTAAACTTTATACGGTGTTTTTGCAAAAAAATTATATGCTGTTCAATACAAATTTGTATGTGAATCTAAGCGGTATCACCGATAAAACAGAGCGTGTTAACTATTTAAAAAATCTGAAAAGGCATCTCACCGAGTTAGATGAAGAATTGTTGCAGACTCGTGATACAGTTGTGATTCTACAGTCTATGCTAATTGAAGGCAAAAATTGGAGATCAATCATCCCCCAATTGAAGGAAATGAAGGTAAATATCACAGAGGATGCTCTTCTAAAAGAATTGGAGGAAATTGACATTCTTTCATTCATTGACAGTCAGATAGGGTACAGTTATAAAGCCATATCGCTTGTTTATGATATAATAACCCTTGAATTGGGTGTTCCATCTTCTTATGGCTTAAATCCTGTACTACCTACTTACAAGTTAAGGTGGAAAGGAAGCATGCGTCAATTGACAGAACTATTTATTGAATTGCAGAGAAAAGAATGGATTTCTACTATTGAGGATAAAAGGATTGAGCCGGCAGTAAGAAATATTGTAAGTCTTTTTGATATTCAACGCACCAGGCTGCCGGAAGAGGAGCAGGAATACCAATCGATGAGTGAAATACTGAAAGGCACAATTAGCGAATTAGGCAAGCGGCATCATCAAAGGCTTTACTCTGAGCATTATCAACCAGTTTTTAACAAAATAAAAAAGAATAAGAGCCTTTAATAATCCAATGCCCTTCTTTGGTTGGATTTTAAAAAAGTGAAATGATATTACAAAAAAGCATGGCTAAACCAGTTTTTTGTAATATCATTTGATTAAAGTTACCAGTTGAATATTTCCATTGCTTTATCGAGTTCTTCATTCATGATTTTGGCGTAAATCTGGGTAGTTGTAATATCAGAATGTCCCATTAGTTTGGAAACGTATTCGATCCGCATACCTTTCTTGAGAGCCAAGGTGGCAAATGTGTGGCGAGCCGTGTGAAAATGGAGCTTCTTTTCGATGTCTGCTTTCTCTGCCAAAACTTTTAAGTATGAATTAGTCTTGGATGTATTAGAAGATATTGCTTTAAACAAAGTCTCCGGGTTAGTGTAGTCTGTTTCATTTTTAAGAAATGGGAAAATAAAACTATCGGGATTACTCGAATTAAGTTTATACTGGCCCAATATTTCTTTTGATTTACCAGGGAGTTTTATTGAAACAACCGATCCTGTTTTTTGTGTTTGCACCACAACATGCTCTCCATCAAAATTGCTCCATTTTAATTTTAATATATCTGAGATCCTAAGTCCTCCGGTATAAACCGAAAACAAATACATGTTTCTATAATGGTTTAAATAACTATTCAAAGGCAATACAAGATTCTCAAGACTTGCCAATTCCTTTTCCGAAAGAAACTCTTTAGTTGTTGCTGCACGCCTGATTTGAAACTTAATAAAAGGATTTTTCTCAGGGGGAAGCATATCATCTCTGATTGCTTCATTGAACAGCTTACGGATGTATTTTAAATTTCCATGTATAGTATTAACAGAATTCCCGTATTCTTTCTTAAGATGTGCTTCAAATCGTTTTAACCAACCTGTATTAATCTCTTCAAATGAGATGTTTTTATTATCAACAAATTCTTTTATTTTTTCAAGGGTAGTTTCCAGTTTTTTAATGGTGGCTATCTTGTATTTGCCCTTTCCATTCTTAATGTATTCGGCCGCATATTGGAAGAATTTTAAATCCGTTTCACCCTTCAAACTGCTTTTTATCTTTCGCGGATTGTTGATAGTCTGTTGCAGTTCCAGGTCGAGCATCTTTGATTCTACCTCTGCAATTTTATTGGATATTACATTGTTGAGACGTGTTGAATTAGGGTGATTTTTCTTTACCCTCCTATTCTTTTCATCCCATTCACTTTCTTTTAAATAAATTCCGGTTGATAAATAAGTAGCCTTGCGACAATGGATAAATCGAATATAAAGCGGTGCTTCTTCGAGTTGGTTAAACTTTTTGGTGTTGAGGTAAATTTTAAGAGATGCCATATTACGGTTGTTGCTATTAACAAGCTTGATTTTTCCGCAATGTAATGGTAAAACATTTGGTAAAACATTTGCGGTTTTCCTATGCTTTGGAGTGCATTTCTTTGCTTGATGGAAAATTCAAAAACCGCCTTAAAACGACAATGCAGCGTGTTTTCGTGAAAACCGCTGCATTGAAAGTGGACCCTCGGGGGCTCGAACCCCGGACCAAAAGATTATGAGTCTCCTACTCTAACCAACTGAGCTAAGGGTCCTGATTTGTTTCTCAAATCGTCCGCAAATATGTAAAATTGCACCCGAAATCACAACTTATTAACTCTTATTTAAGTGAAAAATATTAAAAATATAATCTTCGATTACGGCAACGTGATCTTTTCTATTGATTTTCAACGTGCTAGCCAAGCATTTAAAAATATAGGTCTGGAGCATATTGATGACCTTTTTGGGCATAGGGCTCAGGCTAACTTCTTTGATGATTTTGAAAAAGGCAAGATCACCGCTGAACTATTTGTTAGTGAAGTAAAAAAGTTCGTTCCTACGGCCACCAACCAGGAGATCATCGATGCCTGGAATGCCTTGTTAATTGGCATTGACGAAGGTAATTTGGAGCTTCTGCTTAAAGCCAAAGCCAAATACCGCACCTTTTTATTGAGCAACAACAATGAAATTCACTATAACTGGATCATTGAGTACCTAAAGCACAAATGGAACATTGCGGATATGTCGGCTTATTTTGAGAAGGATTATTACTCGCACCTGATGGGCTTGCGTAAACCTAATGCCGATATTTTTGAGGAGGTTTTAAAGATCCATAACCTGAACCCCGAAGAAACCTTATTCATTGACGACAGTCCCCAGCATATTGCCACCGCTGCGAAGTTAGGACTGAATACGCGCCTTGTTGCTCCAGGGGAGCCGTTGAAGGAAGTGTTGGCAGAGTACCTTTAGAAATGAGTGAATGACTGAATGAGAGAATGAGAGAATAAATGATTGAATGACTGAATGAGAGAATGAGAGAATAAATGAGTGAATGACTGAATGAGAGAATGAGAGAATAAATGAGTGGATGAGAGAATGATTGAATAGAAAAGGTGTCAATAACCATATCATTCTTTCATTCTATCCTTCTATCATTCCCTCCTTCTATCCTTCTATCCTTCTCTCATTAATAAATTATCGTAACTGAACCTGCTGTTGGTGCTAACTGATCTTGATGGGGCTTAAGCACATAGTAGTAAGTTCCTTGCGGGAGGTTTTTGTTTTTATACTTTCCGTCCCATGGGGCTGCGTAGCCTTTGGTATAAAATACCTGTGATCCGAAGCGATCATAAATAAATACTTCCATGTTCGGGTAGCTTTCAATACCGGGGATAACCCAGGTATCATTCATGCCGTCGCCATTAGGGGTAAACACATTGGTTACTTCAATTTTAGGCAGCACGGTTACATTAACGGTACAAGTAGCTGAACAATTTTCGGCATTGGTAACTACTACCTGGTAGGTTTTATCAACCGTTGGTGACAAAATTGGATTGGCAATCGTTGGATCACTCAGGCCATCTGCGGGAGTCCACTGGTATTTGTAAGTTGTATTAGAAGGCTGGTCGGCAGTTACCTTCAGTTCAATATCGATTCCGGCTACAACCGTATAATCCTTACAATCTATTACCGGCAAAACACCAACCGTGATTTTTTGTTCCGAATAACTTTCGCAACCCGAAGGACTGTTTTTAAAGGTATAACGAACCATATGCTCCCCTGCCCCGGCTGTTTGTGGAGAAAAGGAAGTTTGCTGTACACCGTCAACTGTATAAACTCCTGTACCGCCGTTGCCATCCAAAGGCATTCCGCCTGTTAATACAAACGAAGGTTCGTTTATACAAATGGTAGTAAGGGGCAGATTCAACGATACCTGCGGACTGGGATCTATCGTAAAACTAAGTTCTTCTATATCAGTACACACCATAGAAAAGCCAGCTATTAACCGAACCTTAAATGTTTGTGAAACCGTTGAGGCTGCAGCGGTAAAGTTCATTTGCGCATCATTCATTACCGTTTTTACTACCTGGTTAGCGGCATCAATAATTTCCCATTTGCGGTAGGTAATCGTTCCAAAATCGGTTGTTGAAGCATCCTTGAAAATCATTTCGGCGTTAGTACAATAAGGAGCAACACTTAGATTTTGAATGGCCGCTTTCACATTCGAACCCAATACCGATACATCATACACAAACGTTTTTGAACAACCATAAGGTGAAGTAACCGTAAGGCTAACCTTTTTAACTCCCGCTGTAGTATAAGTATGCGTAGGATCTTTAGCGGTGGAAGTGTTATTAGCACCGCTTGCTGCATCATCAAAGTTCCACAAGTAGCTTAAGGTTGAACCATCGCTGATGTTACTTGTATCAAAGAAAGAAAACAAACCAAAGCAATCGGCAATAAAAGAGAATTTGGCATCTGGTGTTGGTCGCGTTTCAATTTGTATAACGTTGGAAATGCGTTCACAGCCTTCGTCATTTGTGATCTTCAAACTATAACTTCCTTTACCCCATACCACCAGGGTATCAGCAAAAGAATCGGCTAAGTTATTACCATTTAACAGCCACTGATACGAACGGGCCTTACCGGCTGTATTTCTCAAAATAGTTTTTTCTCCCTGACACAAATCGGTTTTATTATTGTCGGCGGCAATCACTGGATCGCCAATTACATTCACTGTAAATGGAGATGCAACTACTTTACAATTAGAGGAAGGATCGTTAATGGTACCTGTTGCCGCTACAATTAAACGATAGTATTTAGGATCTGTGGTTTGAACATTGGTTAGTGCCAGTGAACCTGTTGTTGCCCCCGTAATGTTATTCCATGTTTTATTATCTGTGCTCGATTGCCACTGGTAATCAGGATTTACAAAGCCGGAAATTAAGGTAGATTTAAGATTGACATTCGCACCGTTACATACAAATGTTTCTGTTGATGTAGCACCGGGCACATCTGAACTAATATCTATTGATCCGCAGATACTAAAGCTAATATCATCGATAGCCAAATCATTTCCGCAACCTCCCGGCCCGTTATTACGCATTACCAATACCACATCAGTTTGGCCGGTAAAATCAATACCAAATTCCATCCAGCTCATTTGATTGGCGGCATAAATATCACCTGTTGAAACCTGGTCGATGATGTTATTATTCTTATCCCTTATTTCGAAGGTGACATTCACCGGCCTATCTGGAGAACAGGCTCTTGTTTTATGTAATACATTGGCTATAAAAGCGGAGAAACGATAGATCGCATTAGTACATAAACCGCTGATTGGAGCGCGGTAAAATTCTCCCGGCGCATTGCTGGCATTAAAGATCAACATGCGCCCGTTAGCATCTTCGGCAGTATGATCTTGTTCGCCCGAATGCCAGGCATTTCCAAAAACATTAGGCACAGTAGAAAAATAACCGTAGCTCCCATCATTAGGATCCGACTCGTTTCGACTGTAAGTGGTGGTACCAGGAAGATCCACCGGGCTGGCATCCGTTCCCAACGTGATCACCTGAATGGGGGTTACTCGTCCTGCGCAGGTAACTTTGGTTGGCACTTTAACCGTAACTGTCCATTGCTGGGTATTGCTAAATTTATCTTTAACCGTGTACACGACCGGATTGGTAAAATCTTTGGCTACACCTGAAGCCGGTGAAACCGTTGAGCAGGGTGATACCACTATTGTTGGTGTTAGGTTGGTAACATTCGTGCCGGGCAATACCTCTACAGTTATGGTATGATTAGCTTTATTGATCACTGCCGGAGTTTTCTGTTGCGATAATGAGAAGGCTAAAATATCGGTCAGGTTGGTAATGTCATCCGTATATCGTACTACAAATGCATCTGATTGTTTACTGGTAATTTTTACATCGCAGTTTCCGGGGTCCAAATCAATTTGACTATCATAAGATCCCACTAAATAACTATTCCCATTTTGATCAACGCCTACTCCTGTTCCCTGGTCATAAGCACCGGTGCCGTTCATGGTTAGGTGCCATTTATAATTACCCGAAGCATCGTATTTGGCCAGGTAAACATCAAAGCCAATATTGGTGTTGGTTCCATTTTGTGTTCCCGGGCCGGCATCGAAATCTACCGTTGAAGTAAATCCCCCGGTAATATAAATATTATTATCCTTATCGATAGCTGAACCGGTAAGTAATGTTTTAGCAGCGGTTCCTCCTATTTGCTGTGCATAGACATAATTTCCATCGGCATCATATTTGGCAATAAAGCCATCGTATTCGCCAATGGGTGTAAAAAAATTAGTAAGGGTTGGCGATGGATTAAAATCAGAGGTTCCGGTAAAAAGTCCGGTTAAGTAAATGTACCCATCAGTTCCGGCATGAATCCCCACTCCCCTTTCGGTATTATTGCTTCCAAAGCTAAAGGCCCATTTATATTTTCCGTCTTTATCATACTTAGCGGCAAAAACATCAGCGCCTCCTTTTGAAGTAAGCGTTGCTACAGCTGTTGGATCGGGGTCGAAATCAACACTTCCCTGCAATTCACCCGTTATATAAGCGTTCAAATCATTATCTACCGTTATCTTATAGCCAATATTCGGAGAGCCATTCTCTCCCATATTGATCACCCAATTGAAAGCACCTGTGTTGGAATACTTAACAATGTACACATCAGCTGAGTTACTGACCCCGGTAAGCTGCGTGGGCTGCGTGGGGTCAAATGCCACCTTATCGGTAAATGTTCCGGTTAAATAAACATCATTATTTTTATCAATGGCGATGGAATTAGCCACATCGTTACCCGTGTTTCCAGCCGAATATACCCATCGGTAATTACCATTATTATCATAAGAGGCAATGAACAGATCGGGGCCGCCTTTGGAGCCAACAATGGCAGTATTGGTGGGTGGATTGAAATCCGTTTGTCCACTTATAAAACCTGCTAAAAACACATTCCCATTTCCATCTATTGCCAGCGATTTTGGCTCATCACTATTTACCGAACCGAAGCTTTTTACCCAAATCAGGTTTCCATTAATATCATATTTAGCCAAAAATATATCCGACAGCCCTTTGGAAGTAATGCTGGTAGCACCCAATACAACTACATCATTAAAAGAACCGGCAACAAAAGTATTTCCCTGCTGATCAACGGCTATGCTGGTTCCGTAATCGTTTAAATTACCTCCAATTCCCGTCCCCCATAGCAAATTTGGCTGTTGTGCCTTTGCCAGTAATCCGCAGAAAAGAAAAAAGAAAATAAAGTAAGTAGCCTTTATGTAGAATTGCTTCATACCTAGCAATTTATTCAGAAATAAGAAGTTTTTAAAATTTAATCTATAGAACTGATATGATTTAACGATTGGTATAAGGCAGCATTGACATTATTGAAGTTTTGTACGCTCAATCAAAGTATTGTTTCTTATACTGCAGGTTGTCAGGAGCGGCATTAGCAGCTTTAGCGTAAAAAAAGATTTTAAAAAGATGAGTAGTAACGAGAATAAGTGATGAAGCAAAGCAATTCGGAGAAGTGAAGCGAAGCGAAACGTCTTGAATTGCAGATAATCTTTTTAGAATCTTTTAGCTAAAGCTGCGAAGCCTTGATTCTTTGGAAACTTTTTTCAGGTATTTAATTTTTCTTTAAGGTCTTCAAGAATCTACGATTTCTTATCAAGAAGAATTGCGAAGCAATCATGAACGCCTTAAGAATTCACAACTATGTGAATAAAGTTTCTAGGCCTCGGCTGGCTATGAGGCCGACCACAAGAACCGAATGAGATGGTTTATCATCCCCGAACAGTTCTCTTCATCTAATAAATTAAATAGAAAGCTTAACGCAGAAGGGCGACCTGTTGAGTCGCCCTTCTGGGTATTTATTATTTTAAAACTAGCTAGTAAATGATAGTAATCGATCCTGTACGCGGTTTAAGCTGATGTACGTTTGGCTTAATTATATAGTAATAAGTTCCCTGCGACAGGCTTTTGTTTTTGTATTTTCCATCCCATGGGGATGCATAACCTTTAGAATAAAACACCTGTGATCCAAAGCGATCAAAAACAATTAACTCCATATTAGGGTAACGCTCGGCACCGGTAAGGCTCCATGTATCATTTTTACCATCACCATTAGGAGTAAACACATTGGTAAATTCGATCTTTGGTAAAACGGTCACGTTTACAACACACTGAACCGAACAATTTTCAATATTGGTAATCGTCACCCGATAGGTTTTATCAATTGTGGGCGACAGGACAGGATTGGAGATAGTTGGATCGCTCAAACCATCCGCAGGCGCCCATTGGTATGAGTAAGCAGAACCCGGCTGGTCGGCAATGATCTTTAGCTCCTCATTAATCCCTTCCACAACTGTATAATCCTTGCAATCTATAATCGGTATCGGACTGACTGTAATTTTTTGTTCCGAATAACTCTCACAACCCGTAGGACTGTTTTTAAACGTATACCGAATAATGTGTTCACCCGGTCCGGCATTCTGCGGAGAAAAAGAGGTTTGTTTTACACCATCTACAGTATAGGTTCCTTTACCTCCAATTCCATTTAATGGCATACCACCTGTTAACACAAAAGAAGGCTCATTGGCACAAATAGTAGTAACCGGTAGATTTAAAGAAACCAGCGGACTGGGATCTATGGTAAAACTAAGTTCTTTTATATCGGTACAAACACTCGAAAAGCCTACCGTTAACCGAACCTTAAACGATTGCGAAACAGTTGAACCCGGTACAGAAAAATTGATTTGAGCATCGTCCAAAACTGTTTTCACCACCTGGTTGGCTGCATCAACAATTTCCCATTTACGATAGGTTATAACACCTAAACCTATGGTTGAAGCATCCTTAAAAACCATTTCTCCATTGGTACAATAAGGAGCAACACTTAAGTTTTGAATGGCCGCTTTCAGGTTTGATCCAATTACGGATACATCATAAACAAACGTTTTAGAGCAACTGTAAGGGGAAGTAACGGTAAGACTAACCTTTTTAATTCCTGTAGATTTAAAGCTATGTACCGGATCTTTAACTGTTGATGTATTATTAGCACCACTTGCTGCATCGTCAAAATTCCACAGGTAGGTTAAAGTTGAATTATCACTGATCTTACTGTCATCAAAAAAACGAAAGGGAGCAGAACAATCGGAAATAAAAGAAAATTTGGCATCCGGAATAGGTCGGGTTTCAATTTGAATAGCGTTGGAAAGGCGTTCACAGCCGCCGTCATTTGTGATCTTCAAACTATAACTCCCTCTATCTGTAACCAACAGTGTATCGGCAACTGAGTTGGTTAGCTTATTTCCGTTTAACAACCACTGATACGAACGGGCCTTACCGGTGGTATTCCGTAAAACAGTCTTTTCTCCCAGGCACAAATTAGTTTTATTATTATCAGATACAAGAACCGGATCTCCGATCACATTCACTGTAAATGGTGATGCAATTACTTTACAATTAGAAGAAGGGTCGTTAATGGTACCGGTTGCCGCAACAATTAAACGGTAGTATTGGGGATCAGTAGTTTGAACATTGGTCAATGCCAATGAACCTGTTGTTGCTCCCGGAATGTTATTCCATATTTTATTGTCTGCGCTCGATTGCCACTGATAATCAGGATTTACAAAGCCGGAAATTAAGGTGGATTTTAGGTTGACATTCGCGCCATTACATACAAATGTTTCCGTTGATGTAGCACCAGACACATCTGAACTGATATCAATTGATCCGCAGATACTAAAACTGATATCGTCAATGGCAAGGTCATTACCACAGCCTCCCGGCCCGTTATTACGCATAACCAAAAACACTTCCGTTTGTCCTGTAAAATCAATACCGAATTCCATCCATTTCATTTGATTTTCGGCATAAATATTCCCCGTTGAAACCTGATCGATAATGTTATTATTCTTATCCCTGATCTCGAAGGTGACGTTTACAGGATTATCCGGAGAACAGCCCCTTGTTTTATGCAACACATTGGCTATAAAAGCCGAAAATCGATAGATCGCATTGGTACATAAACCGCTGATTGGGGCGCGGTAAAACTCTCCCGGCTCATTGCTGGCATTAAAAATTAGCATGCGACCGTTAGCATCTCCGGTAGTATGATCCAGTTCACCCGATTGCCATGCATTTCCAAAGACATTAGGCACAGTTGAAAAATAGCCATAGCTACCATCAGAAGGATTCGACTCGTTTCGGCTGTAAGTTGTTGAACCCGGAAGATCAACCGGGTTGGCTGTAGTTCCTAAGGTGATCACCTGAATAGGGGTTACTCTGCCTGAACAGGTAACTCTGCCCGATACTGTAACATTCACCGTCCATTGCTGTGTATGGTTGTATTTATCTGTAACCGTATAAACCACTGGAGTAGCAAAATTTTTAACAACTCCCGATGCAGGTGTAATTACCGAACAAGGAGAAACCTCTATTGTTGGGCTTAATTTGCTAACATCCGTTCCGGGTTGGAGTTCTATTGAGATGGTATGATTGACCTTATTTATAACAGCCGGTGATATTTGTTGAGGCAGTGAGTAGGCTAAAATATCTGTCAAATTAGCCTGATCAGGTCCATATTTCGCAAAAAAAGCATCCCATACTTTAGCAGTAAGCAGAACTTCGCAGCTTCCCGGATCGATATCAAGCTTATCCATAAAAGAACCTATAAGAAAACTATTTCCTTTCTCATCAACATAAAGATTCTTTCCCTGACCAAAACCCCATGTCCCATCCATATCTATCACCCATGAATAATTACCTTCGGTATCATACTTGGCTATAAAAGCATCATGTCCTAATGATGTACACACCCGGTTTTGTACGCCGCTATTAGGGTCAAAATCTACGGTCCTGGTAAACCCACCACTGATGTATAAATTATTATCCTTATCGGTAGCTGAAGCTGCTAAATAGGCTGTGCCATCCAATCCTCCTATACTTTTCGACCAAATAAATGCGCCGTCTTTACTGTACTTAGCAAAAAAACCGTCATATTTTCCTATTGCCGTCATTTCATTTGTAGCAACGGCCGAAGGATCAAAATCTGCGGCACCGGAATAATAGCCCGTCAAATAAATAGTTCCATCCGTATTGGCAAGAACACAAAATGGCCTCACTATGTCATCTATGTTACTGTTATTTAAATTAAAGGCCCATTGATAATTTCCGTCTTTGTCATATTTAGCAACAAATGCATCATTTCCTTTAGATGTTAAAAAGGCTGCATTTGATGCAGAAGGATCAAAATCAACAGTCAGATGGAAAAGCCCGGTTACATAAACATTTGATTGATCATCAACAGCTATCCAGTAACTCTCATGAGATATATTATTCTCACCTATATTCTTCACCCAATACAAGTTCCCATCATTTGTATACTTGCCAATAAAAAAATCTAAAGAACTGGGAATTCCTGTTAAAGCAGTTGGATCATGCGGATCGAAAGCCACCTGATAAAAAAATGTTCCGGTTAAATAAACATCATTGTTTTTATCAATAGCGATTGAGTTTGCCGCGTCTTCACTCCCATTACCTGTAGCATAGGCCCAGCGGTAATTTCCATCCGAATCATAAGAGGCTAAAAACAGATCAGTTGAACCTTTTGAAGTAAATACGGCATTGCCGCTCGGATCAAAATTCACATCGCCGCCAATTTTCCCGGCAATAAAAATATTGTCATTACTATCTATAGCCATTGACCGTGGTTCATCCGCATTTACTGACCCAAAGCTCTTCACCCATATGAAATTTCCATTCGGATCATACTTGGCAACAAAAATATCTTTATCTCCTTTGGCTGTAATAGAAGTTATACTTGGGCTTGTTCCGAAGCTCACCACATCATTAAATGTACCACTGATATAGCTATTGCCAAGCTTATCAACTACAACATTATGCCCATTTTCATATAAATTCCCGCTAATTCCCATACCCCACTGTAAATTTGGTTGTTGAGCCTTTAACTGAAAGCTTATTAAAAAAAGCACAAAGAAAGCTACTTGCCTGAAAAGATAATTCATAGCTAGCAAGTTAAAACAAATAGTACTGTAATTAAAATTTCAATAGTGTAAATAGCACACTTTACTTTCGCCTGTTAAGTTTTTGCCTTAAAAAACGAAAGGGCGACCTATTCAGTCGCCCTTCCTTGTATTTATTGTTTTTAAATCGATCTAGTAAATGATGGTGATCGCTCCCGCACGTGGTTTAAGCTGATCTTTGTTCGGCTTAATTACGTAGTAGTAAGTTGCTGCCGGAACAGGTCTTCCATCTCTCGAACCATCCCACTGATCGGCATATCCTCTCGAGTAGTAGATCTTATCTCCGTAGCGGTTATAAACGTAAACCTCTACATCAGGATACTTCTCAATTCCAGGGATCTCCCATTTATCGTTTACGTTGTCACCGTTAGGTGTGATCACATCCGGAATTTTCAGGTCAGGCAACACATTTACGTGAACGTTACATGTGCTTACACAACCTTCGGCATTGGTTACATAAAGCGTGTAAGTCATATCTGCCGTAGCCGAAAGCACTGTTGGTGTTAAGCTGGTTGGATCATCCAATCCTGCAGCCGGCAACCATTTGTAAGTGTAGTTAGCACTTTCTTTCGACAATAACTTCATGTCTAATTTCACGCTCTTACCAATAAACACATCGAAGTCCATACAATCAATCACTGGCGACTGATTTACATTGATCTGACGTTGTGCTGTATCCGTACAGAAGTTAGCTGCCTGGAAGGTATACGTAACCGTATGTGAACCAGGTCCTGCTTTCTGTGGATAGAAGTTACCGTTTTTCACTCCTATACCGCTGAATGAACCTGCACCACCAACTCCGTCTACCGGCGTTCCACCTGTTAATTTCACTGATGGAGCATCCATACATACATCTGGCAATGGAGCCAATGCTGCATCCGGGCTAGGTTTAACAGTGAAGTCGTATGTAACTGAATCCACACAAGTACTACCTGTGCTTACAATTAATCGTACACTGTAAGTTGCATCCACAGTTGAAGCCGGTGGGTTAAACACCATTACCGGACCGTTCATTGGATTATTGTTAGCAACCAAGTTACCTGTTGCATCATCAAAGATCTTCCAGGTCCAGCTTTGTACTTTACCAATTTTCACTGTCGACTTATCTTCAAAGATCAATGCATCTTTCGAACAATAAGGCTGAGGCGAAATGATTCTAAAGTCGGCCTTAGGCTCTCCGTTGATCATCACATCCATCACGAATGTTGAATCACAATGATCTGAGAAGACCGTTAAGGTGATGTGCTTCATACCCGGAGTTTTGAATGAATAGCTAGGATTCATTTGGGTTGAAACTGAACCCACACCATCTCCAAAGTTCCACAAGTAAGCAAGGTTAGTACCATCAGTAATATAACTGGTGTTATTAAACTGAATAGCATCCGTCATACAGCTTGAAGGCGCATCAAATCTTGCTACCGGACGAGGCCAGATGGTGATCTTCACTGAGTCAGAGGTATCATCACAACCTGCTGCATTGGTAATTCTAACCTGGTAATATCCGCCTAAGTCAGCATCGTATGTTGAAGCCGTAGCTCCAGGGATAACCACATTGTCTTTCAACCATTCGTAAGAAGTACCAATTCCTTCGGCTACCAATTTCACTTTAGTACCCTCACAAATATTATCAGGAGTGGTCATCTTCACTACTGCTGCAGGATTAGCAAACACGCTGATCGTATCGTTGATAGCGGTGAAACACTGAGTTACCGGATCAGTGTACGTGTACGTGATCACATGATTACCGGCGCCTGCTGAATCTGGATAGAATCTATTGTTATAGATACCTATACCGCCTGCTATTGTATAAATACCGCCTGCAGGAGTTCCTGTATTCAATGTAAGCGGCGCCTCCTTCGTACACATGGTATCAACCGGAAGTTTAAAGTTCACCGTTGGTTTTTGATAGATCACAAACGAACTGGTATGCGATGCAGGACAACCAAACGTTGGTGTCACTGTCAACTCTGCCGTAAGTGTTTTTCCAGCATAGATCTGTGGAACAAATACTCGGATCTCATTTCTGGCTTCCTGATTAAGGTTGATCTCAGTTGGTCCGTCAAAGAATCTCCATTTGTAATCATAACTTACTCCTAAGCGCATGATAGAGGTATCTCTTAATGTGATGCTATCACCGGCACATACCGAAGCACGTCCTTTCAGATAGAAATCAACTTTAGGAACGTCTCCTCTTACATTAAACACTTTCGTTAAGCTATCTACACAACCGTTATCAGTAGTTGCATACAAGGTAACTTTCTTAGGTCCGGTAGACATGTAGAAGTGTTTACCATTAGGATCAGTAGGAGTACTGAACCAGAATAAGTCAGAAGTTTTATCCGGATCATCTTCAAATTTCCAGAAGTAGGTTACCGGACTTCCATCTGCATTCGGCGGTGTTTTATTAACAAACACTGTTGTATCAACTAAACATTCTGCCGGTAAATCAAAATCAAGTTTTGGTTTAGAATAGATTACCACATTTACCGGGCTTGAAGCCGTACCAGCACAGGTATACTCATTAGTTACCATTACTGAGTAGGTATTAGAACCAACTTGAGTAGGTTTAAATACCTGGTTGTTTTCACCTGGAATTACAGCACCATTAATTAACCACTGATAGCTGTCTGCAGTAGAAGATGTCAACGTAATGTCGGCTCCTTCACAAGCAGGGCTGTCTCCTGTTACGGTAATCACCGGATTTGGTAATGCCTGCACCGAAACATTAAACACGGCAGATGCAGTACATCCGTTAGGCGCGGCATAGGTGTAGGTAATCAGATGCATACCAACACCAGCTACAGCCGGGTTAAACGAACCTGCCGATACACCGGTTCCTGTATAGGTTCCTCCTGCTGGAGATCCGCCGGATAAAGCAAATGCTGGTTTATCCATACAAACTACCGAATCAGGAATTACCAGGGTTACATCAGGACGAGCTTTGATGGTTACCGTTTGAGCTGTTGCCTCACTGTAACAATTGTTTGCTGCTGTTACACCCAATGTAATGGTGTATGTTTTATCAATATTCGATGGATCGAAACGGAAGGTTGCCGTTGAATTAGCATCCAGTCCTACAGGGAACACACGGTTACCCAATTCGTCGTTGATGATCCATTCAATTTTAGAAATACTTCCTAATCCACCAGCCATTGTAGAAGTGCTTGTTAAGGTGTAATCAACATCGTAACAAGAGCTACCCAATGGAGCCAGCGTAAAGCTTGCTACCGGTTTATTACCATTGAAGGTAATTGAGTGACCAGTTGTATCGGTACAACCATCTGCACTGGTAACTTTTAAGGTTACCCAATAAGAGCCCACCGCAGTGTATTGGTGAGTAGCGTTTACTCCTGTACCGGCTGTTCCATCGCCAAACGTCCAATCGTAATTGGTAATGGTTCCGGTTGAAGTTGAAGCGTCAAATTCAACACCGCTTGCACTCACACAATCTGAGTTTGCTCCAAATGAAGCTACCACCGCAGGATATTCTGTTACAGCTACTGTATTTGATACGTCATCACATCCAAAGCCGTTGATACCCACTGCATAATAGTTACCTGGCTGAGTCACATTTAATGTTGCACCCGATGCGATAATGGTTGTAGGAGCTGAAGCTTCATACCATTCATAGTTAGCTGCACCTGTTGCACTTAGGGTAAGCGTTTCCTTCGGACAAATTACTGCCGGACCTGCAGGGGTTACTACTGGTGTAGGTAAAGGATTTACAATTAGTATAACTGGTGTTGAAGATCCTGCACAACCTCCATCAACTGCTGCAGCTGTATAGGTAATAGTATACGTACCAGGACCTGCAATTAATGGATTAAATGTGTTTCCTACTATCGTACCAGCTGGAACCGCAGGACTCACTGAATAAGTTGGAGCACCTACAGCCACACCGTTCGTTACTGCAGGAGAAAGGGTTATTAATCCTCCATCCACACATACTTCAGGCGCGGACGCAATTAGAGTGGCTACTGCTACCGGATGAACTNCTGAGATCGTGTTGATCACACTGCCGCCTTCACTGAATTCCCAGATGTAGTCGGTGATCGGGCTTACTCCGGTGCTTGAGCCTGTGGCATCTAAGGTCACTGTTCCATCCTGACAAACCGTTGTGGACGATACCGTAAAGCCGGCCACTGGCGTTGCGCCATTGTATTGATATACATCGGTATAGGTGTCTTTACATCCGTTACCTGATGATGTTACTGTTAAGGTGATCGTTTTCGGTCCGGCTGTAGTGTACGCTGGTACCGCT
>NZ_PQVF01000002.1 GCF_002920915.1 Solitalea longa | reverse complement strand
CCAGAGCCGATGGTACTGCCGTAACAGGTGGGAGAGTAGGTCGGTGCCGATTTTTATACAAGCCTCTTGGTTCACGCCAAGGGGCTTTGTTTGTTTAGGGACCTGGCTAAATGGCTAATGGTTATATGGTGAAATTGTTTAATAACCACAGAGTTGCACAGTGGTACACGGAGTAGGAATGACTTTGTGTAACCCGGTGCAACTCTGTGGTTTATTTTTTAACAATAGAACAATAAAACAATAAATCAATAAAACAAATCATCTAAGTAACAGTCTACCCCAATCACATCAATTATAACGGATACGCTGTATCACTTTTGGCTTCCGAGAGTACAAAAAAACTTTGTACGGTAGTGATATTAGGAAGTAAAGCTAGTTTGTTTCTATAAAAATCATGATAAGTATCCATGTCCTCAGTTGCAATGCGTAAAATAAAGTCAAATGATCCACTCATTTGAAGGCATTCCATTACTTCCGGAAACTTAATTACCTCATCTTCAAATTGCTTTAATGTACTTGCCGTATGTGCATTTAACAATACGTGACTGAATGCAAGTAGTTTTTTGTTAATCTTTTTTCGATCTAAAATGGCGACAACGTTAGTAATTACCCCTCTTTCATGTAATCTTCGAACCCTTTCGTGGATGGTAGCAATGGATTTATGCAGTTTGAAAGCAATTTCTTTATTTGTTAATGAGGCATCTTTTTGTAGGATGCGTAATATGTCAAGATCAACATTGTCTAAATGGTTCATTTTTTATAATTATTGCTGGTGAAAAAAGTACGGAATTCAGCTTTTTAAGTATTTGTAAACTGAAAATAAGTTAGATTATTTCAACAAATTTCAGAAAATTTATGGAAATATAAAGAAGTATTGTATTTATTATCGGCAATGGTGACATTTGTAATGTGTTACTCATGTTTGATATTGACAATCAATAAAAACCCAAATAGTGCTGTGTGGATGGAAGTGAGGTAGACTGGGAATACCTCACTATCCAACCGCCAAAATCTAAACTTTATTCAAGTTTCTTCATAACCTAAATCATATAAAAGCGTCAAAATTTATTTTGACGCTTTATTTTTGCTTTAAACCGCTGTTAAATCAAAAGTATTAATCATTTTTGAGCCCGATATAAATCACGTCTTCTTATTAAAATGAAAAAACTACTGTTGTTATTTGTCGTTTGCGGGTGCTTAGCTTTTGCTAATGGGCCATCTGATTCAATTTTTATTAGACTCAATACAACAATTAACAACAAACCTGTTTTTTTTAAGAAGAAACAAGAGCGGATTGAAAATTTGAAGAGTTTGAATAGCGTGGGTTCTACGCTCATGCAGCTCTACCTGAATAACAATAATCTGATTAACGAGTATCAAAAGTTTAAGTTGGATTCGGCAATTACCTATGTTAAGTGGAACCTGGTTATTGCGAGCCAACTTAATAAAATTGAACTGATAGACGAGTCCAAACTTCAATTAGCCGCACTTTATTCTTCTTCCGGTAGATACCGCGAATCGGAAAGCATGCTTAAAAGCATCGAAAAGAAAAGGCTATCAAAGCCAATGCTAGCTGATTATTATGAGGCTAATTTTCGATTTTACGAACATTATGCAACCAATAGCTTTGATGTGACTTACATTAAGGAAATAGCAAAATATCGCGATTCACTGCTTTCTGTTTTGGATACATCTTCCTTACGATATAAAATTAATCTTGCTCAACAGAATGTAAATTCAAGTCAGTTGAAAACAGCTGAAAGAGAATTGGTGCCTTTGCTTAAAATCGCCAAGCCTAATACTCCCGACTTTGCTATGGTTACTTATTTATTAGGCGTTATTTACAGCAGAAGTGATATGCCTGATCTGGAAAAGAAATACTTTATGCTTTCGGCAATGGCCGATTTGGAAAGTGCAGTAAAGGATCATGCATCCACTCAACGATTGGCTTTGATCTATTTTAAAGAAGGCAATATTGACGAGGCTTACAAATTGATGAAATCGGCAATTGAGGATGCCATATTTTGCAATGTTCAATTTAGAACTACACAATTGTCGTCGTTTTATACCATTATAAACACGGCCTACCAGGAGAAAGAGGCGAAACGGAAAAGTCAGCTTCAGCTATATCTTGTAACGATCAGCTTGCTGGCAATTTTTCTTGTTATGGCTGTTTTTTATGTTTATAAGCAGATGCGCAAGGTCTCAAAGATCAAAGAAGAACTCTTTGGTACAAATGAAAAGTTGGCTGTTTTGAATAAACAAATTACAAAAACCAATGAACAGCTCAACAGCAGCAATACGGACCTTTCTGAATCGAATCGAGTGAAAGAAGAATATATTGCGCATTTTTTCGATCTCTGTTCTACTTATATAAACAAATTGGAAAGCTATCGAAAGGAGCTGAATAAAAAGGTAAGTGAGAAGAGGTTTGACGAGTTATCTAAGCTGTTAAAATCAACATCTATTGTTGACAATGAAGTAGAGGAACTTTACCGAAATTTCGACCACATCTTTTTAAACCTTTATCCAACTTTTGTTAAAGATTTTAATGCATTATTAATACCTGATGAACAAATTGAAATTAAGCCGGGTGATTTGTTAAATACCGAATTAAGGATTTTTGCCTTAATACGTTTAGGGATTACTGATAGTGTGAAAATAGCTGCGTTTTTGCGTTACTCTTTAAGTACCATTTATAATTACAGAACAAAGGCTCGTAATAAAGCAGCTGTTTCTCGTGATGATTTCGAAAAGTTGGTAATAAGAATTGGTTCAGAAACGACAGCTGTTATAAGATAATATAAAAACCCAAACCGTTTCCATGAATAATTGGAATGGTTTAGGTTTTTAAATGACAAGGTCTCCCATCCTATAGCTTAATCTTCTAAATGGGCAAGAAAGTTTACCAGGTTATGGTCGGTGCCAGTTAAGTTCAGTTTTTTCCTTAGACGGGTGCGAGCCACATCTATAGATTTTGCATTTTGGTGTGTTATGGCCGAAATTTCTTTGGTAGTCATATTCAGTTTAAGAAAAGCACATAGCCTGCGCTCACTCGGCGTAAGATTCGGGAATTGCTCATTTAAGTTTTTATAAAACTTATCATGCACCTGTTGAAACCGAAATTCAAACTCTTCTAATAATTCGGGTTGAAGATTTGACTGCAGATCAACCATGATTTTTTGCACCGCAGTTTGTGAGTCTTCTCCAACCTCCTTTTTCAGAACAATAAGTTTTTCTGATATGGTATTAATAAGCTCATTTTTATTTAAAAGATGTAATACGTTGGTTGCCAGCTCTTTGTCCTTTAGTTCCAGATTGCTTTCAAGGCTGCGTTTTTCCAGTTGAAGTTTCATCTGTGCTAACTGGGCATTACGAGCCTTGTTTCGTTGCAGTAAAAAGAGAAGGGAAACTACGGTTAAAGAAAGTAAAAGTCCAAGTCCTCCCATCCAATAGTACAATTCTTTTTCCTTTTGTTTGGCATCTAGTAAACGTTTTTTCTGATCGAAATCAAATTGCATTTCTAGTTCAGCAATTTTACGGGTACGTTCCTGGTTAAATAAACTGTCGTTTACTTGTTTATTTAGCTCTAATGACAATAAGGATTTATTATAGTTACCTTGTATTTTGTACAATTGGTATAAATAGTAAGAAGCCTCGTTAACCGTTTCCCAGGCACCAATGCTTATGCCTAAATCAGCAGCATCCTTAAAATATTTTTCAGCGGTGCTTAAGTCATTTTGCTGAATAAAGTATAACTCACCTATTTTAATGTAAGAACGAACCAAGCCGAGTTTGTCATCGTTATTTTTACGAAGTAGGAGTGCTTGGTTGTAATATTTAAGAGCCAGATCATTTTGTCCCTGATTTAAGTATAGCTTTCCCATATCAGTGAGTACATTGGCAATGCCTCCCAAATGATTGATCTTTTTGTTGAGGGTAAGCGATTCGTTATAAAAGGATGCTGCTTTGGCAAACTCCCTTTCTTCGTTATAACAATTACCAATATTATTTAATAAAGTAGCACGTAAAAGGACCTTCTTTTTATTGGTCTCATTTTCAGAAATAGTAAACCCTTTTAATGCCTCTTCGTAATAGGTTAGGGCCTTTTTATAATCATGTTGGAAATAATAAATGTTACCAATATTGCCGTTTATCCTTGGCAGCATTTCTGCGCCCCTGTTCTTTTGAGAATCCTTGATAAGTTGTTGATACAACTGTAATCCTCTTGGATAATTTCCTAACTCCAGGTAGGCAGTTGCAAGGTAAAAGTTTGCTGTAAACTTTAATGAATCAGAACCCAAGCTTTCTGCCAGCCTCAGTGCTTCTTCGGCGTATTTAAATGAGTGCTGTGGATAGGTGTTAATGCTTAACTCCGAAAGTAGCAATGTAATCTTTAATCGCTCCTTAGGATCATCGGTGCGCAATAGAACTCCTTCTAAGCTATCGACATTGCCGGTTTGACTATAACCTTTTGAATAAAGCAGAAAAAAACTAATTAATAAAATGAACCGTTTTACAGGAAAATCAATTTTTTCTTTTTTATAGTTAAATGGATGATTGGAAAAGCAACAACTCACTGAATAGAAAATTTTGAAAAGCAAACATACAATTTTATAAAAATGTAGCAATTGAAAAAATAGTTAGTTTAAAATAGATGCAATTTCTGCCAAGGATTTAAAACTGTTCGAGGAATTCGGCCAAACTTTGATCGGTTCCGGTTAGGTTTAGTTTTTTTCTCAGCCGTGTACGCGCAACATCAATAGCCTTAGTACTTTGGTGGGTCATTGTTGAAATATCTTTTGTGCTCATATTTAGCTTTAGTAAAGCGCAAAGTCTGCGTTCACTGGGGGTAAGGTCAACAAATTTATCATTCAGATTTTTATAAAAATTTTCATTTACCTGCTGAAACCGAAGTTCAAGTTCATCCAACAATTCAGGTTGGAGGTTTGCTTGAATATCCATGGTAATTTTTTGAACAGAGTTTTGGGTTTTAGCGTTTACATTTTGTTTAATTGCCAGTAATTTTTCCGATACTTCATTAATCAGTTCGTTTTTACTGCTAAGATGCTTAATGTGTGCAGCAAGTTCTTGTTCTTTAGTCACTAAATCTGTTTCTAACTCCTGATTAGCAAGTTGTAAATTCAGTTGTTCAAGCTCTATTTTTTTTGTTTTGTTACGCTGCCATAAGTAAAGAACAAAAACGGCTGATAATAGGAAAAATAGCGTTATCGTACCCAGCCAATAATACATCTCCTTTTTACGTTGCTGAGCTTTCAGCTCAGCCTGCTTACGATCAAAATCATACTGCATTTCCAGTTGTTGCATTTTTCTTACCCGATCAATGCTGAACAACGTGTCATTTACTGCATTATTTAATTCAAATGCTGTTAAGGCATTCTTGTAATCGCCCTTTTGTTTATATAGTTGGTAAAGATATAATGATGACATACTCACATTGGGCCAAAAATTAACCTGTTTTCCTGATTCAATAGCTTCTTTCAAATAAATTTCCGCATTCGCATAATCCTTCTGATTAAAATAATACTGCCCTATACTTAAATAAGAACTCGCCAGGCCCCATTTGTTATTGCTTTCTTTCCTTAATTGTAAAGCTTCCAGGTATTGTTTAAGGGCTAAATCCTTATTTCCCTGGTTGAGAAACAAGGAGCCTTGGTAATTGAGCACATTTGCCATCAATTCATGGTTATTTAGTTGCTTTGCCAATGTTAGGGCCTGGTTGAAATAATCGGCAGACATTGAATAGTTTTTTGTTTCATTGTAAACAATACCAATGTTTTTTAACAGATAGGCTTTGCGTTCAATCAATTTTTTATTAGTTATATTTTTCTTCGAAAACTGAGTTAAGGCGTAAAAGAAATACTGTATAGCCTTCCGATTGTTATTTTGGAAGTGATAAAGTATTCCCAATCGTTCATAGACTGAAAACAACGCGTTGGAGTCACCTAGCTTTTGAGCACCAATTATTGCTTTTTGATAAAGCTGCAAGGCTTTAGGGTAATTGCCAATATGTAAATAGGCGGTAGCCTGATTAATATATGCGTTGTTTAACAATGAATCAGAACCCAGGTTTTGAGCCAGTAACTCCGATTCATGGGCATAGGCCAGTGCTTGTGAAGGGTTATTCTTATATAATTCTTCCGAAAGTTCATTAGTGATAGCAAGCTTCGACAATTCATCTTCGGTGTGTTTTAATGCTTTTTTTAAACTGTCGATAGAGGAAACAGACTGGGCCTTTAGAAGTTGAACCAGGCAGAATAACATCAGAAATAAGGCTGAAAATCGCATTATTTTCCAGTTTTACTTGTTAAAACTACTCCAGTAAGCTGAGGCTGTTTTAAACAGGTTTTGTAGTGATTAATTTAGTGAAAAACCCTGAATAAGTGACCTTTAATTAAATACGGAAAGTTATCCCCTTCAGAATATTTGGCTGTAACTGTTACGTAATCCAGAATATAATTTTACATGGTTTTCATCCAATCGACTTGGAATATTTTTTAACTCTCTGTTTACTTTCTTGTTTTCGCCACTTTTTAGCCTTCGAATTCTCTCTATGTAGTAATGAAATATTGATAGATAAGGCCATCTGTAGTGATATTGTAGTGATGCGCTATTGTTTGATAATCAGCTAAAAACGCGTATTTGTAGTTCGGTAATTCAAATAAAAAAATCAATTCGATGAAGCAAAAAGTGTACTATTTATTAACTTTTGTTTGGCTAATCTGCTTGCTTTGCCAGTCAGGTTATGCTCAAACAAAAAGCATTAAAGGGACAAGGTCAAACAGCCAGGACACAGCCCTTTTTAAAACGGTTACCGTTTTTGTAAAAGACCTCGGTAGTTCCAAAGTATTAGATAGTGTTCGTGTAACATTAGGCCAAGAGTCAAAATTTACTACTAATGGACAGGTGGTGTTCGAAAATAATTCAAGTCGAAATCTTGTTTTATATAAGCCTGGTTTTCGGAGGGTAGCTAAATATGTTACTTCTGAAACTGTTTCGATCGCAATGGTATCGCTTAACGAATCTGAGGGATTTCTTATTAGCACAGGTCAGTCTAAATCAGTTAGTCCATTATTCTCTGGTTCAACTGTTACAGTTAAAGGAAATGATCTTCGAAAAGTTAATTCCATCAGCTTTATTGATGCTTTAAAGTATTATGTTCCTTCGTTAACAGTTACCTATAGCAACAATAATGGAAGTAACCCAAATTCACTTCCTGAAATCAGATTGCGTGGTGCAAATAATTTACCTTATGCAACCACCCTTGCTAGCTCTAAAAATGCAGGTTCAGGTGTTCAAAAGAATCCTTCTGCATCTGACTATGTTGCTTCAAATGTGACTTCCAATAGCAGTCCAATTATTTTATTGGACGGTGTTCAGGTAACACTGCAAACTGCAATGGACATTGATTTAAACCGAATTCAAAGTGTTACAGTTTTGCAAGATGCGGTATCCACAGCCAGCTTTGGATTGAGAGGCGGTAATGGCGTTATTGCTATACAAACCTCAAAACCTAAAGGTGGTCTAAATATTTCGTTTAGTGAGCAAGTGCAAGGTTCCAAAGCTGATATTTCTTCCTTTAATAGTTTAAATGCGAAACAAAAATTTGAACTGGAAAACGCCGCAGGTTTATATCCTTCAACTTCAGATGCTGTTTACCAAAAAAGATATGATCAAGTTTATAATAAAGGCAATAACACTAACTGGTTGCAAATTCCTTTACAAAATGGCTTAGGGCTAAAACATTCCATTGCTGTAAGTACCGGAACTGAGAATATTTTTTATGGTGTAACTGCATCTTACAATGATATTCAAGGAACTATGAAGGGTTCAAACAGAAAGAATTTAGACTTAAGTACTGATTTTGGCGGTAATTTGGGTGGTTTCTCTTTTAGCAATAAGTTTAGTTATCTGGGCTCTGATGCCTCAAACTCCCCATACGGAAAATTTAGTGACTATACGAAGCTGAATCCATACTGGAACCCATATGATTTAAACACCGGCAAATTTCAAAGGTATCTTGAAGGGGATGTTTATTTAAACCCTGCATATAATTCAACTTTAGCAACAACAGATAATGCTAAATATGCAAGATATAATAACCAAACCAATTTAAGTTTACTCTTAGGGGCTGGATTCCAATTAAATGGGATTGCAAGTATTACTAAGCAATCTGATGAATTAAATTATTTTTTACCTCCGAGTCATACAAGCTTTGATAATATAACTGCTGCCAATATTTTAAGCAGAGGTAGATATGATTATACAGCAAATTCATTCCTTGATGTTCAGGGTGGGGCTAATTTACAATACCAAAAGAATTTAGGTAAACATGAGATCTCGGCAAGTTTTGGTGAGAACATCTCTCAAGCCTCTAGTGAATCTGAGTTAATTTCGGTAAGTGGTTTTGCCATTGACCGGTTAGCCGATATTTCTTATGGAACGGCGTACAAAGGCGAAAAGCCTGTAAGTAGTAAAATTGTAACTCGTTATGCTTCTACTTTTGGCAATGCTTCCTACAGTTATGATAAACGTTATCAAATTGATCTATCAGGGGCACTGGATAACTATTCAGGTTTAAGCAGTGCGTCAAAGTTCGGTGCTGTTGGTTTATCATGGAATGTTCAAAATGAGAGCTTCTTAAAGAATGTAAGTTGGATCAATCAGTTAAAAGTTAAAGGAAGCTTAGGCATTACCGGTAATCAAAACTTTTTATCTTATTTAGATAGAACAGCTTATGATTATTATACTAACCAACAATATGTACCAGGCACAAGTAATAGTAGCACAATCGGTCAGGGATTGGGAGCGTATTTAATCGCTTACGGTAATAAAAACTTAAAAGCTCCTCAAACTTATAAGCAAGATGCTGGAATTGATGCAGCATTATTTAATAACAGGTTAGCGCTAAACTTCAATGTTTACCAGCAAAAGTCTTCTAATATCATAATGCCAACACTTTCAGCTTCGTCAACAGGTTATCAAAGTTATTCATACTATGATAATTATGCAGGAATTGAAAACAAGGGTTTTGAATTTGGTATAGCAGGAACTGTTTATAGATCGCAGAGAAATAATTTGAGTTGGAATGTGATGCTGAACAGTCTTCATAATACAGACAAGATTACTTCTATAGCTCCATTTATTGAGCAGGTAAATGCGAACTCTAATACAGCTTCTCATCAAGAGCAACTACAATCACAATATAAAGTAGGATATTCTCCTTCTGCAATTTGGGCAGTTCGCTCAGCAGGTATTGATCCTGAAACTGGCAATGAAATTTTCATATCGAAAGATGGATTATGGAATGCTGATGATAAAGTATTTGCCGGTAATTTAACTCCTAAATGGCAGGGTTCATTTGGTACTGATGTTACTTTCAGACAGTTTTCGTTAGGAATGTATTTCGACTATCAGTTAGGTGCAAAGGTATATAACCAAACGCTGGCCGACCGTGTTGAAAATGCAAACATTGCGTTCAATGTTGACAGCAGAGCAGCTTCAGCTCAGCGTTGGCAGCAAGACATGAGCAACCCGCTTTACAAGGCTCTTTCTGTAAATGGTATTGCTACTTCACCAACTTATGCCACAACTCGTTTTGTTGAAAATGATGATAAAATTCAGTGCGCATCCATGATGATTGGTTATGCAATGCCTAAATCAATTGCTGAAAAACTCAAGGCTCAAAGCATGGGCTTCAAATTTATAGTTAACGATGCTTTTGAATGGGGCGGTGCTAATATGGAACGCGGTATTTATTATCCTTTCCAACGCAATTACACCTTTACGTTAAATGCAAACTTTTAATCACCTAAACCGAGTTTTATGCAAATCGTGAAAAAGAAAATATTAGCTATAGCAGGATTGTTTGTCTTGCTTGGCACCACAGCCTGCCAAAAATGGACGGATGATACTCCGCAACCATTGGAAGTGGATGAATCGAAGATCTTTTCTACTGAGAAAGGCTTTCGCGAGGTACTTAATGGGGTGTATCTTCAAATGGGAGCACCATCTCTTTACGGCAGAGATTTAACCATGGGGGCTCTTTCATTAGCTGGTAGAAGCTATGATAGCGTTAGTCTTAAAAAAGTAGGCTATACCTATTATCAAGCAGCAACCCTTAACTTAAATGATGCTTCTATTAAAGGTTATTCGGCTGATGTTTGGAATAAAATGTATAGCGCAATTGCTAACGTGAATAACGTATTGGCAAATATTGATAACAAACAATCCATCTTCACCGGAGATAATTATAATACGGTTAAAGGCGAGGCATTAGCATTAAGAGCCTATTTACATTTTGATTTACTTCGATTGTTTGCTCCGGCTCCCGCACTCGAAGGCTTTACAAATGCTGCAATTCCCTATGTAACTGTAAATGATTATAAGGCAACACCGGTAAGCACCGTTGGGCAAGTTTTTGATCAATGCATAGCTGATTTAGCTGAGGCTGACAGACTGCTGGATGATAATAGTTTAGCTACATCTCAAGTTAATAGCTGGGCAGTAAAAGGCTTAATGGCCCGTTTATACCTTTATAAAGGTGATAAAACTAAAGCTAGTGAATATGCATCAGCTGTTATTAACAACCCGAAAATTTCATTATCAACCACTAAAGCAGATTTACTTTTTGCAAACGAGAGCTTGTTTAAGCTGAATGTTTTTGGTCTTAACTTCTATGCACTGCGTAAAAGCGTATTTGGATCACCTGCATTGATAGGCACGTCCGTTTCGGCTCAAAGTGCTTTGTATGGTGCTACTACTACTGATTATCGTAAAGCCTTTTCTATAACCTTGGATGATGCAACCAAAACTGGTGGTATCATTCCTGCAAAACTTGCACAATCATCAGCAAATGTGTTTCCAATGATCCGTTTAACGGAGATGTATTACATCGCGGCTGAATGTACTGATGATATACCAACAGCTTTAGGGTATTTAAATACGGTTAGAAAAGCAAGAGGTATTATTGTCGATTTAACTCCTGCTACTGTTACTGATGCAGCAGCTCTTTCAACTGAAATTCTGAATGAGTACAGAAAGGAATTTGTTGGAGAAGGGCAAGTGTTTTTCTACTACAAGCGTAACAATACCGCATTTACAAGCTTGCCATTTTATACTAATAATGTTGAAAAACCACCGTTAGGCCTGGTAGCAGTTGTGCCAAATGCAACTTATACGTTCGTAAAGCCTGAATAGTTGTTGAAGAATAAAAAATTAATTGCAAAACGATTATGAGTAGCAATAATATACTATTAAAAAGAATTGGCGGTAAAGGAGTGCTTTTACTTCTTCTTCTAAACTTTTGTGCAACAATTCTTTTTGCACAGAACGTAGTGATACGTGGTACCGTGAAGGGTGATGTAGGAGAACCTTTGGCAGGAGCCACAGTAAAACAAGTAGGGACTAATAATGTAACCGTTGTTACAAAGAATGGTACCTATGAGTTAAAGAACGTAGCGCCTGGAGCTTCTTTACAGGTTACGTTTATTGGTTATAAAAACGAGGTGATTGTTTTAAAATCAGGCCAAACAACTGCGAACTTTGTGTTAAGAAATAACATTGTTACGCTTAAAGAAGTAACCGTAAACACCGGTTTATATAAACGTCCGGTAGGTAACTTCACAGGTTCAGCCAAATCCTATACAGGAGAAGAGTTAAAGGTTGTTAACCCGAAGAATGTGCTTCAGGCCTTATCAGTTGTTGATCCTTCTGTTAGAATTACGCCCAATAACCAATTTGGTAGCGATCCTAACCAGTTGCCAAATCTACAGGTACGTGGGGCAAACAACCTTCCTTTAACAACTAATACCAGTGGTGCTAACCCGGTTTCAAATGGAGATTTTGCAGCAAGCTATTTATCCAATCCGAACCAGCCATTGATTATAATGGATGGCTTTGAAACTACTTTGCAGGCACTTTATGATATGGATATTAGTTTAATTGCCAATATCACTGTTTTAAAGGATGCTGCTGCAACTGTAGCTTATGGATCAAAAGCTGCTAATGGTGTTATTGTGGTTGATACCAAACAACCAGCTATGGGCAAACTACGCGTTACCTATTCGGTAAATGCCAGCACCGAATTACCTGACCTTTCATCTTATCATTTATTAGATGCAGCGGGCTTATTGGAGGCACAAAGAATAGCAGGTGTTTATAGCGATAAAAATCAATATAATGACATTGCAAAGAAACAATGGTATGATTACCGTTTAGCCCAGGTTAAAAGTGGGGTAAATACCTACTGGCTATCTCAACCATTGCAAGTTGGCTATGGTTTAAATCATAGCTTGCAATTAGCAGGTGGTGGAAGTCAATTCAGATATTCTTTCTCTTTGAATTATAACAATAGTGAAGGAGTAATGAAAGACTCGGGTAGAGATAGATATGCTTTATCCTATAATATTGGATATGTAGGGGGTAGAGTTAAAGTTAATAACAACACCAGCGTAGGATATGTTAAAGGTAATAACTCTCCTTGGGGTTCTTTTAACAGTTATTCATCACAGTTTCCATTCTTTAAAAATAATGACGATTCAGGAAATCCAATTAAAGTTTTAGAGCCGAGTTCTGGTGATTTGGGATTTGCTATAAGTGCTCCGGGTAGTCTTGCATTTCTAAACCCATCGTATAATTCAACTTTAAATGTTTCTGATTATAACTCTAGTTTAAGCATGAGTAATAAGACAAACGTAGAAGTGTCTCTTACTGATGATTTAAAACTTACGGGTAGTTTAGGATGGCAAGGTAATTCACCTTATGCTCAAACTTTTTTGCCGGCTGATCATACTTCTTTTGCAAGTTCTGTTACTTCTTCTATGATGGACTTAGGTTCTTATTCTCAGTTGAAAGGTAATAACAATGCTATTGATGGTAAAATTGGTTTAAATTATCGATTAAGTTTCGGTAGAAGTACCTTATTGGCAGCAGTAGGAGGGCAGTTACAGAAGACTGAAAGTAGCAGTACGCAGATAAAGGTATTAGGTGTGCCTAATGATTATTTAGATGAAATGGGTTTGGCGAATGGTTATGGTTTAACTTCAACTAAACCATCAGCAACCGTCAACCTTACCAGAAATGTTTCAAACTTTGGTAGCATAAGCTACAATTTTGCTGATCGTTATACGGCAGAGTTTACCGCTAACCAAAGTGGTTCCTCTCAGTTTGGTTCAAATAGTAAAATGTCGCCTTTTTATGCGGCAGGTTTATCCTGGAACATTACAAACGAGAAATTTTTTAAACCTAATGATGTCATCCAATCGGCTAAATTAAGAGCCAGTATGGGTACCACAGGTAATCAAAACTTCTCTTCTGATATGTCTCAACAAGTGTATCAGTATAAGTTAGTTAACAACTATCGTTTATTGATGGGTACCGTAACTACTTCTTTTGCAAATCCTGATTTGGAATTCCAAAAAACGCTGAAAACGAATGTTGCGTTAATGTTAGGGATGTTTAAAAATAGAATTAATGTTTCAGCAGAGTATTACAACGAAGTTACTAACAACCTGATCCTGCCTTTGGAAATTGCCCCTTCTACAGGTTTTATTACTTATCAGGATAATTTAGGAGCTACTAAAAACGAAGGTTTCGAATTGGGTATTAGTGCTAATGTTATTAAAGACCCGCAACGTAATATCTTCTGGACTGTTGGTTTCAACACTGGTCACTATAAAAATATAATTACCAGATTATCTCCAGCAGTAGAGGCTATTAATAAGAAAAATAACCTTGACTCTGATCCAAATGACCCGACTAATACAAGATATCAATCTTCGCCACTTCCTCGTTTTGTAGTTGGTGAATCTACCAGCCGAATTTGGGCGGTACCTTCATTAGGTATTGATCCGGCTACTGGTAAAGAGGTATTCGTTAAGCTTGATGGAAGCCATACTTTTGAGTGGGATGCAAATGATAAGCGAGCGATAGCCGATGCTACTCCTAAATTTAAAGGTGCTTTCTCATCCAATCTAAATTACAAGAACTTTGTGCTCAACCTTAATTTAACCTACCAATATGGCGGTTATATGTATAACCAAACCTTGGTGGATAAAGTGGAGAATGTAAACTTAGCACTTGGAAATGCAGATTCAAGGGTGTTAACCGAGCGTTGGAAACAACCAGGTGACATTAGTTCATTTAAATCTCTTGTTTCAGATGGAACGAATGGTTTACAAACAACCAAAGCAACCTCACGCTTTGTTATGGAAGATAGTTACGTAGATCTGGCGAGTTTAACCATTGGTTATAATTTCCCTTCAACCTTAAAATGGGTTAAAGCAGCGCACTTATCTGCGCCTCGTCTAATGATCACCCAAAATAATTTGGCACATTTTGGAACTATTAAAACTGAACGCGGTACAAGTTATCCGTTTGCAAGAAGTTTAAGTTTTGGTTTATCTACAAATTTCTAAGCCATGTTGAAAATGACTCAATTAACTAAGCAAAAAAATAAGGCATCCGCTTTTGTAGCGTTAGGATGTATTCTCTTGTCTTTCACCATGCTAGTTTCACTTAGTGGATGTGAGAAATTCTTAGAGTTGCCTGTAAAAGATAAAGTTCCTCAGGATAAATTATTTACTGATGAACAAGGTTTTATAGACGCGCTAACAGGTATTTATGTTGGAATGGATAAACCTACTAATGGTGGACCATCTGGCTTGTATACCACCGATCTAACAATGGGCTTGGTATCTACAGTAGCAAATAATTATCCTGCAGCCTCAACATTTTCCGGTAAAGATGGATTGTATGCAAATGCGGCTAAGTATGATTACATGTCTACAGTGGTAAGAAGAGAGATTGATGGTATTTGGGGTGGCATGTATAATAATATTGCCAATGTCAACAATCTACTGTCGCATATCGATGCTAAAAGAGCTGTTTTTTCTCTCGACAGATATCAAAGAGTTAAAGGGGAAGCCTATGCATTACGTGCTCTTTTCCACTTCGATTTAGCGCGCTTATATGGACAAAACCCAGTTACGGGTTTAAATGATAAGGCAATTCCTTACGTTACTACTTTTAGTGCAGTATCAACACCATTTGTGCCATTAAATGTAGCATTAGACTCCTGCATTTCTGATCTGAAAAAGGCAACGGTTTTATTGGCACAAACTGATACAACTGCACTTAATAAAGTTTCTTTAGATCTGTTTAATGGATTTACGCAAAATCACCTTAATTATTGGGCAACAAAAGCATTGTTGGCCAGGGTGTATATGTATAAAGGAGATTATGCTAATGCAGAAAAATATGCGCACGAAGTAATTGGAAGCAATAAGTTTCCTTTGATCACTAATAATGTAAATAGTGCCAGCAGTGCAACCAGAGATCGGATGTTTTCTCAGGAATTACTTTTCAGTGTGTATTGTAACAATTTGAGGAATTATAGTGATGAGTTGTTTTCAATTAGTTCGGGTGTATCACTTCGATTCCCTCTGGCTAACCAAACCACTCTTTACGGTGGCCAAGCACCAACAGGTGTAGACTGGAGATTAACCTGGTTCGAAAAGAATAATAACAATAATAGTTATGAACGACTTACTAAATACACTTTTGATACCTCTCCAGAGCAGTATGGTATGTTGCAGTCAAATGTTCCTGTGCTTAGGATCTCTGAAATGTATTATATAGCTGCAGAATGTGCGAATAGGAATGGAGACATTGCCAATGGTTTGATTTATTTGAATAGTGTGAGAAGAGCTCGTGGGTTAGCCGACCTGACGAATATTACTAATTCAGCTACACTTACAACTGAAATTACCAAAGAGCATCAAAAAGAATTTATTCAAGAAGGACAAACATTCTTTTATTATAAACGATTGAATTTGGATTTGAAGGCGGCGTCGGGTACAACCGCAGTTGTTACCGTTCCTGAAACAGCGTATGTTTTTCCAATTCCTGATAAAGAGAATGAATTCAATCGTTAAGCATGCTTAATTAACTATTCAAATCATGAAACTTAAAGTTCAATACATATTTGTCTTTTTAGCGGCACTTTCTATTATAGGTTGTGCAAAAGACCCGGCTCTTTACTCAGAATCTGATGGTCTTTATTTCGGAAGTGGTGACAGTATTATTTACTCTTTTGCCAAATATCCGAAGAAAACGTATGATACAATTCAGATACCGGTAAAGGTATTAGGCCTTTCCTCAGCTCAAGACAGACCCATTACTCTTGAAGTTGTAAGCCCTGAAACCAATGCTGCTCTAGAAGGTAAAGAGTTTAAATTACCGGTGGACGCAATGGTAAAAGCTAATTCCTATACAGGAACAGTTCCGGTAGTAGTTTATCGTACGCCTGATCTGGAAACCAATACGCTTTCATTTTATGTAAAAATAAAACCAAATGCGGGTTTTCCGGGTGAAGCCATTACGGCAAGCCAAAAAGTAAAAATCAAAATTGCTTATATGCAAGAGCCTGCAAATTGGGGTGATTTAAATGCTACAATAACCACCAATTGGGCGGGATATAAAGACAATTTCGGAACCTGGACCCCTACCAAATACAAAGTAATTTTAGATGCTTTGTATGATGAAACCACCGGTACAACGATAACCGAATTCCCGGGAAATAGGTTTGCGAATGGATATCCAATTGTTTACAATTCTTATATAACCCGTGTTAAAAATTACATTAAGACTAACTATCCGGGCAATTATAATGGGGGGAAAGGTGATGTGTTGCTAGATCCTGATCACAACAATGATACGGTTAGGGTTGGTGATGCCAAGTACGCTTATTAATAAAGTAGATTCATTTGAAAACTAAAATAAAATGAAACAGATGAAAAAAGTTTTAGGTATTTTCTTGGGCACAGTTATCTCAGCTGCTGCTTTTACAGGTTGCTATAAAGATTTAGGAGCATACGATTATAAGGATATCAACTCTCTTAATATCACAACGGACATGTCTGAAGCTGATCCTGCGGTTTTTGTTACTCCCGATTCAATTATCGTAAAACCAAGCGATGTTTTAACAGTAAAATTGAAGGTCGATCAATCTTTAGGAAACGCGGAGAATTTTGACTATCAATGGTTGGTTACACAATATGCTCAAGCCGGATCAAATCCCAATCAATACGTATTAGGAACGTCAGCCGTATTGAGCAAAAAGATCTCCTTATCACCCAACTTATACAATTTAATTGTTAGAGTTACAGATAAAAGTACAGGCGTTTCGTTTTACAAACGATTTGCTTTAAATGTAACCGGAAAATGGGGTAGTGAAGGTTGGCTGGTTTTGCAAGAATTTGCAGATGGATCTGATGTTTCTATTATTGCAAGCAGAGATGGTTCAACTCATGGAGCAATCTATGAGAATGTTTATTCTATCACTAATCTTCAGAAATTACCTCTTGGAGCGTATTCGATAAATGTAGTAAATCATCAGGATGCCACCAAGGCACAGAAAATTTCCATATTCCATCCAAATGGTGGTGTAGAGGTAAGATCCTATGATTTCATGGACTCTGTTAAAGCAGAAAACTGGTATGCTCAAAAGCCTGGTTTAGTTCACATGGAGTCAAATGGGAATTTTACATCTTCAGGTACCGGCTATGAATATGTGATTAATAATGGTCAAATTTCTGCTCGTCAGGTAGGTTTAACCACTATTGGTACGCAGCCGTTTTATTTCAATCCTCCATTTGTAGGCTCTTTTACCTTAAGTCCTTTTGTGATTTCATCCTATTCAAGTGACAACTATGTCACCTTGTATGATAAAGTGCATCGTTGTTTCTTGTTAATGACACTTAACGATGGAAAAGTTAGAAGAACTTCTCTCGTAACTGAAGACGATATTCCAAATAAGCATTTTGTTGATTATTCGGTTACGGGTGATGATGCAAATAAAACAAAGGCAAAAGCTGCTTTAGATCCTGCTACAGGTTCGGGTTATGACATGAATAACATGAAGGATAATTTAATTGCTGCCGACAATGCACAGGTTATGACTTCATCAGCTACTCCTTACTGGAATTGTGTTTTCAGAAATGATGCTAACAGCAATACTTACGTGGTTCAATTTCCCCGTCAATATGTAGGAGGTTATGTTAATACGGCTACAACAGGGCGTTATAATTTAGTTGATGCCGTTGGTAAATGCCCGGATATTAATTCGGCAACATTATTTGCTGTTCCAACCTTTTTGACAGTACCTGGTGGTAAGTTTTATTATGCAAGCAACAATAAAATTTACACTTGTAGTTTAAAAACTCCGCAGAACGCTTCAACAGCTGTTGCTCAAATATCTTATCCTGAAGGAACGGTTATTAAAGCAATGAAAGTGTTTAAATCAGGTTACAAACCTGCGAACCTTATTGCTTCAGTTCCTGATGGTAAAGTGTTAGTAGTTGCAACTGATGAAACCGCAAGTGGAGGGGGTAATAATGTATATTTCTATAGTTTGGTTTCAACCGGAACTACTGCAGGAGATATCAATCAAAAAATTGATTCGTACTCAGGTTTTGGTAAGATCACTGACATAGCATTTAAAAAAGCCATTGGACAATAGTCCAATGGTGCTTTTTTCGCATAATTAACTAATAAAATATTAGTATCAATTAACAATCATTATGAAATTGAAATTTATTCCTGTTTTAGCAATTGCATTATTCGCTGCGAAAACAGGGTTTGCGCAAGATTCTGCTGGGGTAAAGAAACCTTCAATTGCTGTAGCCAAATTGAAACCTTACAAAGAAGTGATTTCGGCTAAAGCTAAAACCCAAACCGGGTTATTCAAAGTGCACAAGGTAGATGAGAAATACTACTTTGAAATTCCGGACTCTTTACTAAAAAGAGAATTCTTATTTACTACCCGTTTCTCTAAAGTGGCGAATGGTAGTCCCCGTTATGCAGGAGAGCTGGGTAACGGAATCATTGTTTCGTTTGAGAAAGCGCCAAATGATAAATTATTTGTTCGCGCAGTAACCAGTGTTGCTTATAGCGATTCATCAAATGCAATTTCACGTGCAGTTCGCAATGCCACGATCGATCCAATTATTATGACATTGGAATTAAAATCGCGTGGTGATAACAATAAAAGTTCAGTAATAGATGTAACCGATTTCTTTACTAAAGAAAATCAGCTTTCAGGGCTACATCCTCAGGTAAAAAAGGAGTTGATGCTTTCAAGTCCTGCAGCTGACCGTTCTTTCGTGTTATCAATGGATGCTTATCCTACTAACATTGAGGTGAAGTCGGTTAAAACCTTTGGTATGGCTAGCGATGGTCCAAGCGCAGGTGCTACCTTTGAAATCAGTAACTCGGTAATGGTATTGCCAAAAACTCCAATGGAAGCCCGTGCTTATGATCCGCGTGTAGGTTTCCTTGGCGATGGTTATAAAGTATTTTCAGATGCGCAGCAAAAAGTTGAAGAAAAACAATTTACGGTTCGTCTTCGCTTAGAGCCTAAGGATTTGAATCGTTACAAAGCTGGAGAACTGGTTGAGCCTAAAGAGCCGATTGTATTTTATGTAGATCCGGCAACTCCAAAGCAATGGCGTCCTTATATCATTCAAGGTATTAATGATTGGAACCAGGCGTTTGAGGCAGCAGGTTTCAAAAATGCCATCATAGGTAAAGAGTGGCCTGAAAACGATACCACGATGAATATCGATGATGCTCGCTATAAAGTGGTTCGTTATTTTCCGTCTACTTCTCCAATTGCTACAGGTAATCGCATAAACGATCCTCGTACAGGTGAAATTTTAGAAACATATGTAGGATGGTCACACAGTCAGATCACTTTCTTACATCATATGTACATGGTTCAGGCAGGGGCTACTGATCCGGGAGCAAGAAACATGAAGTTCAGCGATGAATTAATGGGAGCTTTGATCCGCGCTGATATCAGCCGCGAAATTGGTCACAGCCTTGGTCTTCGCGACAATATTGGTAGCAGCAGTACCATTGTGTTCGATAAATTAAGAGATAAAAAATGGTTAGAAAATCATCCATACAATAACTCAATTATGGATTATAGCCATTACAACTACGTAGCTCAGCCTCAAGATCAGGTTGGTCGCAAAGGCTTAATTCCTCAAATCGGCGATTATGACAAATGGGCGATTAAATGGGGTTACTCGTATACCGGAAAAGATGATTTTACTGCAGATAAAAATGTACGCTTAAAATGGATCGAAGAAAATGTGAAGCCTAACTCTTCGTTATGGTATGCCGCATTTAATTCTGCTAGTGCAAGTGATCCAACTGACCCAAGTGTGGTACATGAAGATCTAAGTAATGATGCAATGAAAGCTGGGGAGTACGGTATTAAAAACTTAAAAGTGGTAATGTCTAATTTATTAAAGTGGACAAAAACTCCTAATGAGCCTTATTATAACGCCTCAGAAATTTACAACATTATGGGAATCCAGTATGCATTCCTTGTGCGTAATGTGTATGCTAACATTGGTGGTGTGCATGAAAATGTTAAAACATCCGGACAAAGTGGTGATGTATATACCCCGGTTGCTAAATCAGTTCAAAAAGCAGCGGTTGCGTTTTTAGGCCGTGAAGTGTTTACCACTCCTCAATGGTTAATTGACCCAAATGTATTGAACAAGTTTAGCAAGCCTGCTTTAAAAGATAAAATTCTTGACTGGCAAGAAAATACCATTATTTATGCAATATCTGATGCACGTTTTTATCGCTTGAATTCGCAGACAATGCGTTATGGAGCTGAAAAAGCGTATTCGGTTGATGAGTATTTAACTGACTTAAATAAAGCATTGTGGGGTGAATTAACCAGCCATCAACCAATTGATATGCATAAGCGTGTTTTGCAAAAATCGGCTTTAGCTAAAATGATCAAGATTGCAAAAACTGCTTCAGAAGTGCCAGATCCATCAAAACCTGCTCCGACAAATGATCTGTCAGGCACGGATGTTCCTGCAGTATTAGAAGCTCATTTGAGAAAAATTGCCAATCAGAGTAAAGCGGCTATCCCTGCTTATACTGATGCTGCAACTGTAGGACATTTAAAATACGTTGTGGCTAAGATCAACACTTATTTTGAATCAAAAAACTAAGTATACGTTCATTTAGAAAGAGAGCTGAAAATGAAACTCAAATATATATTGATGGTGGCTATTGGACTGTGTGCAAGCACGGCGATGGCTCAGGAGAAGGGGAAGGATAAGAAAAAAGCGAAAGACAAAGCATCTGTTGCCAAGGTTGATTCGGTTAAAACTCCGGTTAAACCTTATGAACAATACACCAAAGGCACTGTTGCTAAAAAAGGCTTATTCAATATTTATAAAAAAGGGGATAAGTATTATTTCGAGATTCCTGATTCAATTATAAATAGGCAACTGATGGTAACCAGCTATTTAGTAAAGGTTCCAGGAGGAAGTCCGAAGTTTGGTGGGGAGGAAATGAACACAACGGTTATGACCTTTGAAAAAGGTAAAGCCAATAAGTTGCTGTTACGTGTGATTTACAATGTATTAAGGGCTGATTCAACTGACGCTGTTTCAAAAGCTGTTAAAAATTCAACCATTAATCCAATAGTTGCGGTTTATGATATAAAAGCAAGAGGAGAAGCTGATAAGAGTTCGATCATTGATTTTACCGATTTCTTCGAAAAAGAGAATGTATTCACTACGCTGAACAATGAGGCAAAAAGTGGAATGCAGGTTTCAGCTATGGTTGCCGACAGAAGCTATATAAAAAGCTTTGCTACCTATCCGATCAATGTGGAAATGAAAATGGTGCGCACGTATAATGCCGCAAGTACACCTGGTAAAGGTCCTGGCGGCAGGCCTGTACCGCCATTAGAGGCGGGCAAAATTGGCGGTGCTGCTACGTTGGAGCTTTCTACATCCATATTGTTGATGCCTGAAAAAGCAATGACGCCAAGATACTATGATACGCGTGTGGGTTATTTTGCCGATGGTTTATATGATTATGCTGATGGTCAACAACAGGTAAGTCCTAAGGTATATATTGTTCGTTATCGTTTGGAGCCTAAAGATGAAGACATTGAGAAGTACAAACGAGGCGAATTGGTAGAACCTAAAAATCCAATTGTTTATTATATCGATCCGGCTACACCTAAACAATGGCGTCCATACCTGATTCAAGGTGTTAACGACTGGAATAAAGCTTTTGAATCTGCGGGTTTCAAAAATGCCATCATGGGTAAAGAATGGCCTGAGAACGATACAACGATGAGTTTGGAAGATGCGCGTTACAAAGTGATCCGTTACCTTCCTTCAGAAACGCCTAACGCATACGGTCCGAATATTCACGACCCAAGAAGCGGGGAGATCTTGCAAAGCTATGTAGGTTGGTACCATAACGTAATGACATTGGTGCATGACTGGTACATGGTTCAGGCGAGTCCAAATGACCCTCGTGCGCGTACCATGAAATTCAGCGACGAACTAATGGGCCAATTGATCCGTTTTGTGTCTTCGCATGAGTTAGGTCACACTTTAGGCTTACGCCACAACATGGGTAGCAGCTCTTTAACTCCTGTCGAAAAATTGAGAGATAAAGAATGGGTGGAAAAACATGGTCACTGTAATTCAATTATGGACTATGCCCGTTTCAACTATGTAGCTCAACCAGAAGATAAAATTGCTCCTGAAGGTATTATGCCTCGTATCAATGATTATGATAAATGGGCTATTCAATGGGGGTACAAGCAAACTTTTGCCAAAGATGAAGAAGAGGATAAAAAAATCGTATCGCAGTGGATTGTGGACAGCTTAAAAGCTAATCCAAGATTGTGGTTCGGTGGTGAAGGCATGAACAACGATTGTCGTGCCCAAACGGAAGACGTAGGTGACAATAGTATGGTGGCAAGTACCTATGGTATTAAAAACCTGAAAATTGTAATGAAGAACCTGCCTGAGTGGACAAAAGAGGAAAATGATTTGTATACAAATCTAAGCCAAATGTACCGCCAGGTGGCTGGTCAATATTTACGTTATGCTAATCATGTGGCAAAAAATATTGCTAGTGTTGAAGAAACAATTTCTACACCTGAACAGCCAGGAAATGGCGATGTGTATGCATCAACATCGGTTGCCAAGCAAAAAGAGGCTGTAGCCTTTTTAAATAAGGAAGTATTTGAAACACCTTATTGGTTATTAGATAACAACATACTTAACAAAATTAGTAAACCTGTCGGACTTGGTAGCGTTCCCGTTATTCAAGACAGGGTAATGGATCAAGTGTTTTCTGATCGTGTGTTCAATACCCTGAATACTATGGAACAACGCTACGGAAAAGCCAACACCTATTCATTGAATAGTTTATTGAATGATGTTAAAGTGGGTGTTTGGAGCGAGTTGAAGACCAATAAACCGATTGATATTTACCGTCGTGGTGTACAAAAAAGCTATGTTTCAGCTCTTCTTATGCGTATCAACGAAGCTGAACTAGGTGCCAATGCAATGGCCGGAATGCTTGGGGGTAACATGGCCAGAGAAATGATGCCGATGACCTTAAACTCAGATGTCGGCTCGGTGGTAGGTTTACACCTTGAAAACCTACGTAAGGAGATTTTAGCTGCCCTTCCTTTAGCAAAAGATAAGGCCTCTAAAGATCACTTACAGTATGTAGCTGATCAAATTCAATCAGGTTTGAAAAAGCGTTTCGCACTAGCGAATTAGTAAGCCAACAATTAATCACTTATCCCCGACTGATTTTTTGGTCGGGGATTTATTCCATTTAATATTCCATGAAGAAATTACTTGTATTTGCAGCCTTCCTTCAGTTTTCAACCATTGCCGCTAATGCGCAGGTTACTGAATCGACCATTACTTGCAGAGTAATAGGGAGCAATGATAAAACAGTTGTAAGTTTATTTCAGGTGAAAAACGGCGAAGCTGTTAAAGTGGCTTCGACGAAACCCGACCAAAATAAGATAGCCTTTTTTAAGGTATCCGAACAGAAGGAGGGGACGTATTTTGTTGTTCCTGCAGGGTCACACGGCGCTATTTATAGAAATGCTATTTATCTAAAACGAGGCGAACGGGTTAAGTTAACTGGCTATATCGGCACTTCGATGACAATGGATTTTGATAGCTGTAAGTTGGAAAAACCTAATTTGGAAACTCAGCGCTTAAATAAATGGTTAGTAAAGTTTGCTGATTTTAGTACTGCACGTTGGAAAGAAAAAGATTCGTTTGATTTTTATGCAGAATATAAGAAGTTGGAAACCTTTTCAGCTGACTTAACAAAAGTTAAAACAGCTAACAGTCAGTACAATGCTTTCTTAAAAGACTGGATAAATACAGACCTTCATTTTTTGAAAGCCGGTAATTTCTTTTATTTCAATATTTCTGTCAAAAAACTTAGCTATGATAGCAGCGCGGTAGTGCAACCTTTCTACAAGTCGTTAAACGATACGAAGATCCTTTCAACTACAGCTGCATTTAATTCAACACGCTGTTTTGACATGATGAAATATGTGCTTTCATACTGGGTTTACCAAAAGAAATTGAAACCTGAATCTCCTTTTGATAACACAGGTATGATTGCTAATGATAACTTAAAGGCCTTCTATTTGGCAAAATTCTTTGACAGGATCAATACCTATGAGGAGTTTGCAAAGTATGTGATGCCTTATAAAGAGACCTTTACTAATCCCGAGTTAAAAGATAGCTACAATAAAAAGTACAATGCCTTAACCAAGTATGCTAAAGGCGCTCCTGGTTTGAATTTCTCTTTTAATGATGTGAATGAGAAAACCTACACATTGCAGGATTTTAAAGGAAAGGTAGTGGTTATTGATCTGTGGGCTACCTGGTGCACTCCTTGTCGCCGTGAAAAACCAACTTTCATGAAAATAGAAGAAGAGTATCAAGGTAGAAATGATATCATATTTATTGGTATTTCACAAAACAAGATCAAGGAGAAAGAATCATGGAAAAAGTTTGTGAATGAGAACGCTTATAAGGGTTTAGAATTACTCGATTACCAAAACCAGTTTACTGACTTTTATAACCTGGCTGGTATTCCGCGTTACATGATCTTTGATCGTAACGGAAAAGTGTTTACCGTTGATGCCCCTCGTCCAACCACTCCAGAGTTTAAAAAGACGATTGAGCAGGCATTGGCTTTAGGGAAATAATAACTACTGAAGAATGGGTGAGAAAGGGAGAGAAAAGAAGAAAGTGTTTTAGCAGGATTAAGGTTAGGGTGACCATGTCCAAACTCAAAAAGAAGGCTGAAAATAATAACAACTATTAATTACTTATTCCCGGCTAAGTTTTTAAGCCGGGAATTCACCACACTACATGAATTATGAAAAAATTAATTGTATTTATAGTTTTTTTTCAATTGTGCTCGTTTGTAACTAAAGCACAGACACCACAAGCATCCATTACCTGCAGTATTAAGGGAGGAAATGATCGAACAATTGTAAGTTTATTTCACATTCAGAATAGTACAGCAGTAAAGTTAGAAGAGCGCAAACCTGATGCGAGTATGACGGTCTCGTTTACTGTTGATTTAAATAATGAGGGAATTTATTTCGTTAGTCCGGGTGCCTCACATGGTAATATTTACAAAAATGGAATTTATCTTAAGCCAGGTGATCGTGTTAAGTTAACTGGATATGTAGACGCCACCATGAACCTTGATTTTGAGAAGTTCGAGCAAGATAATCCTAATTTCGAAACCGATAAATTAAACTCATGGTTAAATAAGTTCGCTAAGTTTGTTAATGATCGCACCTTCACTAAGTCGTTCGACTTTTATTCTGAATATGCGAAACTCGAGGAATTTGCAACAATATTAACCAAAATTAAAACGTCGAATAAATATTTCAACGAGTATTTGAAAGACCTGATAAGTACTGATCTTTATTACTTGAAAGCCGGTAATTTCTTTCAATTTAATATCTTAACTAAAACTCCAACATATGATACAGCTGCAGCGGTGCAGCCTTTTTACAAGTCATTAGATAACGCCAAGATCCTGTCATCAACTGCTCCGCTTAATTCAACACGTGGTTTTGAGATGATGAAATACTTGCTTTCATATCAGGCATATAAAAAAGGAATAGCTTATCAATCCTTCTTTGATTATACTCCAATGATCAATAATGACTTGTTAAAGGCTTGGTACCTGGTTAAGTTCTTTGACAAGGTTGCAACTCAAGAAATGTTTGCACGATATGTAGAGCCAAATGGGAAATGTTTTTCTACTGAGGAGCTTAAAGAGCTTTTCTCACAAAAGCAGGATGCTGTAACCAAATATCTTAAAGGTGTTCCAGGTTTAAATTTCACACTTAAAGATGTGAATGGTAAAGTGTATACGTTAGAAGATTTTAGAGGGAAAGTTGTGGTTATTAACCTGTGGTTTGCCGCGGCTAATACCAATCTTGGAGAAAGAGCCGCGTTTAAGAAAGCAGAAGAAGATTGTAAAACTACGAGACCTGATGTGGTATTTATAAGCGTTGCTCAAAATAAACTTTATGATTTAGCAGTGTGGAAGAAGATATTGGCGGATGACAATCATAAAGGTATGGAATTAATCGACACTGAATCCCGTTTTAGGTTGTATTATAACTTTAAGGTTCCTAATCGTTTTATGATTTTTGATAAAGAGGGTAATGTGTTTTCTATAGAGGCTCCACCTCCTACATCGCCTGATTTTAAAAAGACTATTGAGAAAGCTTTGGCAGTAGGCTAATAATAACTAATAAAGAAAGGATTGAAATGAAGAAAGTGTTAATGTTTATTTTGGCTGTGTTAAGTTTGGGTGTTAATGCCCAAACAAAAACGAAGGCAAAGCCTGCACCTAAACCGGTTGTTCAAACGGCCACCTTAAATTTTACCGTTAAAGGTAATTTGGGTAGCGGCTTGTTTTTACATGAGTTAAAAAACGGAGAAGGGGTGAGTTTAGGTTTTAAACGTCCGGATGCCAACGGAAATATTACGTTCAAGGTTGATCTTAAAAAAGACGGTGTTTACTTTTTTAGAAGAGCAGGTGGTCATTTGGGTTCATTTGATCATATTATTTACCTGAAAGCCGGTGACCAGAAAAAGGTGGCAGTTACTGATTCAGGAGGCGTTGCTTATACAAACGTAAAAATTGAAAAGCCAAATGTAGAGACTACCATTTTACAGGCATGGTTAAATGCCATGAATGAGTATAGTCATTCCGTTAAAGGTAAACCAAGTGTTGGGCGTACTAAATATGCACAATTCGAAACGTTTGCCACCTCGTTTTTAAAATCGAATCAAACTGCCAATCCTTACTTTAATACCTGGCTAAATGATAAAGTGGCTATCGATCTTAAATATTTAAGAGCCGGTAATTTTTTCGGTTTGGGTAGATTAAACTCCTCTTGCGACAGTTCGCTAAGTGCTCAGGAATTTTATAAACCTTTACTTGATAAAAATTGTATTAACGATGTTCGTATACTTCGTTCGGAACATGGAATGGAGTTACTTGATTTTGTTTTTGGTTATTGGAAGTTCAATGAAGTTAAGAATCAACAAAAAGTGGTTGATAACTTCTTTTCTGCAGAAAATGGTGCGAAAATCAATAATGATGCAGTTAAGGTTGCCTTTTTACTACATAAAATACCCGGTATTAAGGAGTATGAGAACTTTGTAAAATATGTTGAACCGTATAAAAACGCCTTTGTAACCCCCGAGCAAAAAGAAGTTTACAATAAAGCTTATAATGATTTAGGGCCATATGCCAAGGGTAGACCGGGATACAATTTTGAACTTAAAGATGTAAATGATAAAACCTACACTCTAGCAGGGTTCAAAGGTAAGATTGTGGTTATTGACGTTTGGGCAATGTGGTGTGCTCCTTGTTTAGCAGAAAAACCGATCATGGAAAAAATTGCTGAAGGGTATCATGACAGAAACGACATTATCTTCATTGGAATGTCAGTTGATGGTCATGATAAAACACAAATTTGGAAAGACTTTGTGAAAAAGAGGGGCTTTAAAAGCATTGAATTAATAACGCAATTCGATGAATCCCTTTTTAAATTTTACAAAATATCGGCTATTCCACGCTTCCTGATCTTTGACCGTGAAGGTAAAGTGGTAACGGTAGATGCGCCTCGTCCTTCAACACCTCAGTTTAAAAAGCTAATTGACGAAACGCTGGCCGCGAAATAATTCAACAGCATTTAACACTAGAGTGCCTGTTGATTGGATATAATGATCCTATCAGAAGGTTTTACTGATTAAAAGAAAGAGATATGAGAAATTTCATTAAAAGTTTAGCGCTTGTCCTTTTATGCATTGCCGCAGCGGTAAATGCATCAGCACAATCGCGGCTGGTAACAATCACCGGTTCTTTTACCCAAAAAAAGTATTATGAGATCACGATTGGGGGCAAGTCGGGTGATAAGGGTTTCAGAGTAGTTCAATACAATAATGATCCCGGCAATACTACTTTTTCAATGGTTTTTCCAGCAAATGCAGATGTAACTTATCAACTGAAGGTAAGGGTAATGAAAATGGGTCATCGCAGGTTGGAGCCTGAAGCTGAGGCCACTTATCCTTTAAACCTGACAGGAAAAAATAGTTTAAACTTAACTATCGATCCTGCCCTGTTTGCTCAAAAATCAGGTTTTAAAATTGAAAAGCTGCCGGCTAAATTCTCAACGGTGTCAATTTCAGGTGCGTTTAACAATGCCAAATTTGGGGTAGACCTTACTTTCGAAAAGGTGGTTGAAGGTCGGTTGGAGCCGGTTCAAACCATTTTTACTAAAGTAGGAGATTCTGTTTTTAATATTTTGGTACCTCTTGAAAAGGAAGGGTTGTATTACCTTACCACTATGGGCTGGAAAAAGCAGGTATACCTAAAACCTAATGATCAGTTGCAATTGGTTTTAGATAACAGAACCGGAGCGCAAATCAGTGCAGCTAAATCAACCGAAGAAAATAATGTGCTTCAGAAATGGGAGGAATTGAAAAGTCCTCTTACTGAAATGCTAAAAAAAGCGAATAAACAGACTAATCTCGAAAGCTTTACAACAGTTTATCAGCCGCTGCAGCCGACGATCAAAGCGTTTGTGCAACAAGTTAAAACCAAGAACGCTAAGTTTAACGCGCTCTTTAAAACGGCAGCACAGCTCGATAACAATATGGCCGCATTGAACATGCTGTTAAAAACAAATAGCGTGAACAGAGGGTCATTTTCGTCTATGTATAAAGAGTTTGTAAACGTTCCCGATTATTACAAACAGACATTAAAAGCGAATACCATCAACTCAGCCGATTTATTGAAATTGGGTGAGGGTGATAATTATATCAATCTGAATGCAAAACTCAGTTTGGACGAAAGCAAGGCCAAAGAAATGACAGATGCTGAAAAGGTGAAGGTTTTAATGAATTCGACCCCCAATGATACACTAAAGGCTTATTTGTTAAAATCACAGTTGAATGAACTGGAGTTCAACGTGAGTAACTATACGGAGTTTCGTGATGTTTTCCTGCCATACAAGAAATATACTAAAGTGCCTTCTGTTAAAGCAAAGTACGATGGTGTTAGCGGTATGTACGCTGCTGACACGGCATATCTTGGTAAATCAGCCTATGATTTTACTTTGCCCGACGCAAACGGCAAAATGGTAAACATGAAAGATTTTAAAGGCAAAGTGGTTTTGGTTGATGTTTGGGCTACCTGGTGCGGACCTTGCAAAGCGCAAATGCCTTTCCTGAAAGAAGTTGAAGAACTCTATAAAGGAAATGACAGTATCGTTTTTGTAGGTATTTCTCTGGATGCCGCAAAAGACAAGGAAAAATGGATGAACATGATTCATGAAAAGCAGCTTGAAGGAGTGCAGCTTTTGGATGATTTCGGCAGAACATTTGGGCGTAAGTACAAAATGAATGCGATTCCCCGCTTTTTATTAATCGATAAAAAGGGTAACTGGGCGGAGGTCCGTTGTCCACTTCCTGAAAGTAAGGAAAAGCTTAAGAAATATATTGATCGTGAATTAAATAGAAATATTTAAGCTTTATGAGCTTAACAACGAAAGTGGCCTTCAGCAAGACCACTTTTGTTGTTTATACCGTTAATTTATTAAACAATTAATCGATGAGTAGAAAGAGAATACTAATATTCGGGCTATGCATGTGGTTTGTGGGCTTTCAGATGGATTTTGCATTTGCCCAAGCCCCAAAAGCAGGAGTGGATACCTTGCGAATATTAACCTATAATGTTCATCACTGTAATCCTCCGGGTAAAACAATCATTGATGTGCCGGCCATAATTAACGTGGTAAAACAGAGTAATGCATCAATTGTTGCGTTACAGGAAATTGACGTGAATACTTCAAGATCAGGCAAAGAGCTTAATGAAGCTGAAGCTATTGCTAAAGCTTGCGGTATGTATTTCTGTTTTGGCAAAGCTCTAGATTATGCAGGAGGCGGCTACGGTGTAGCCATTCTTTCAAAATTTCCAATTAGTGAGGTGCAGTGTTATAATTTACCTAAGGATGCCAAGCCGCAATCCGAGCAACGCGTTTTATTAACGGCAAAACTTTCCCTTAGTGATAAAAAACAAATTCGATTTGCAAGCACGCATTTGGATGTAGAAAGCGCTGAGAATCGGGCACTGCAAATCAATGAAATAATAAAAATAAAAAAAGCAGGTGGCAACAAGGTGCCTTTTTTAATTGGGGGTGATTTTAACGATACTCCAAATAGCTTGGTCATCAACCTTTTAGATAAGGATTTCCAGCGCAGCTGTTTGGATTGCGAGCCTACTGTTCCTCAGGATATTCCTAATCAAACTATTGATTTTATTGCTTTTGAAAAGCGATTGATTAAGAAGATCGTAGTTGTGAAGCATACTGTAATTGAAGATACCTATGCTTCGGATCACCGACCTGTATATGCAGAACTGTTATATCGATAAAGCCTTACAAGCAGGCATGTAATAACCTTAAAGAATTTCTTCAATTAACTTTAGTCGTCCCGGTCATTTGATCGGGGTGTTTTTTTTGGAAATCAGTGATGAATATTGCTTCAATTACCACTGAAAGTAGCGTGTTTGATTCCTGATTTACTACTTTTTTGCAACTGAATTTGGTGTTTAGTTGATTGTTGGTCAGTGGTTTAAGTATATTCATTTACTACTTTTTTTCTTTAGCACCTTTGGTCGTTACTTTATTTCTCTAGTTTTAACTTCATTAATTAAGCTCCCTTACTCCTATAGCTGAGTTGCAACCAATTTGAAAAATATTAAATTATTGTTAGTTCTATAATTATGAAAAAAAATACTCTTATAGCTGTTGCCTTGTTGTTTGGCAGCGTTGTTAGTGTTTTCGGGCAAAATAAAGTTCCCGTTTATTTAGATGATAGCAAACCGCTTAAGGAGCGTGTAGAAGATGCTCTATCTAAAATGACATTGGAAGAGAAAATAGCCATGTGTCATGCGCAATCGAAATTCAGCTCTCCTGGAGTTCCTCGTTTGGGAATTCCAGAAAACTGGATGACCGATGGTCCTCACGGTATTCGTACAGAGGTTTTATGGGATGAATGGTCGCAAGCAGGTTGGACGAATGACTCATGTACGGCATTTCCCGCGCTAACGTGTTTAGCCGCTACCTGGAATAGAGATATGGCCTCGTTGTATGGTAATTCAATTGGGCAAGAAGCTCGCTACCGTAATAAAAACGTGTTGTTGGGTCCGGGTGTAAATATTTATCGTTCTCCATTAAACGGAAGGAATTTCGAATACATGGGCGAAGATCCGTTCCTATCAGGTCAAATGGTAGTGCCTTATATTAAGGGAGTGCAACAAAATGGTGTAGCAGCTTGTGTTAAGCATTTTGCATTGAACAACCAGGAAACCGATCGTAATACTGTAAATGTAAATGTTGATGACCGAACATTGTATGAAATTTATCTGCCGGCATTTAAAGCAGCCGTTCAGGAAGGTGGTGCCTTGGCAATTATGGGTTCATACAATAAGTACAAAGGACAACAATGCTGTCACAACGAGTTTTTATTGAAAGATATTTTGCGTAAAGAATGGGGTTTCGAAGGGGTGGTAATTTCTGACTGGGGAGGTGTTCACGATCTTAATCAGGCAATTCATAATGGATTGGATATGGAGTTTGGTACCTGGACAAATGGTTTATCATGGGGAACAAGTAATGCCTACGATAACTACTATCTAGCCCAACCCTATTTAAAATTGATCAAAGAGGGTAAAGTAGGAACAGAGGAGTTGGATGAAAAGGTTCGCCGTATTCTTCGTTTATCGTTTTTAACCACGATGAACCGGAACAGACCTTTTGGCTCATTTGCTACTAAAGAGCATGCTTTAGCCGGCCGTAAGATTGCAGAAGAGGGGATTGTGCTTTTACAGAACAAGAACAATATTCTTCCAATTGATCTGAATATAACAAAGAAAGTTGCTGTAATTGGTGAGAATGCTATTAAGATGATGACTGTAGGTGGAGGAAGTTCTTCGCTGAAAGCAAAATATGAAGTATCTCCATTGGATGGGCTAAAGAAAAGAATTGGCTCTCAAGCCGAGATCGTTTATGCTCGCGGTTATGTAGGTGATGCTTCGGGTAGCTATAATGGTGTTGTTTCGGGACAGAATTTAGCAGAAAAACGTTCTGCAGCGGAGTTACAGGCCGAGGCTATCAGTGTGGCTAAATCGGCTGATATTGTGATCTTTATTGGTGGTTTGAACAAAAGTGACCATCAGGATGCTGAAGGTGCTGACCGTAAAGGTCTTGAGCTTCCTTATGATCAGGATAAATTAGTTAGTGAATTGGTGAAGGTGAATAAAAACCTGGTATTTGTAAATATTTCGGGCAATGCAGTGGCAATGCCATGGGTAAATGAAGTTCCGGGTATTGTACAGGGATGGTTTTTAGGTACCGAAGCAGGAAATGCCCTGGCTGAAGTATTAGTAGGTGATGTAAACCCCTCGGGTAAATTAACCTTCACATTCCCGGTTAAATTAACCGATAATGGTGCACATGCCTTAGGTGATTTCCCTGGAAAAAATAATGAGCAAACTTACCGTGAAGGATTATTTGTAGGCTACCGTTATGCTGATAAGCAAAAAATTAAGCCTTTGTTCAGCTTTGGACATGGCTTAAGCTACACCACTTTTGAATACGGTAAAGTAACTGCTGATAAAAAAGAGCTTACTGCCGATGATAAAATTACCTTTAATGTTGAGGTGAAAAATACTGGTAAGCGCGATGGTGCCGAAGTGGTTCAATTGTACATCACTGATTTAAAATCGTCATTGCCTCGCCCGGTTAAAGAACTTAAAGGTTTTGAAAAAGTAGCCCTTAAAGCCGGCGAAACCAAAACTGTTTCTATTACGGTTGATAAATCAGCCTTGAGTTTCTTTGATGATAAAAAACATGCTTGGGTAGCTGAGCCAGGTGATTTTGAAGCATTGATCGGTGCCTCATCTTCGGATATTAAAACTAAAGTAGCATTTAAATTAAAATAACAATTGGAAAGCCCCTGTAATAGGGGCTTTTTAATTCGATTTTCTAAATAAGCTTTAAACCAAAAAATAATAGCGCTCCTAAAACAATTAATTAAACCAAAAAACGAAAAAAATGATTACATCAAGTTCTTCTTTCGTCGACTCTAAAAGACATTTTTTAATCCTTGATGCATTAAGAGGTGTAGCTGCTATTACGGTTGTTTTATTTCATGTTTTGGAGTATTATTCAAATGGAGACCATGTTCAACAACTAATAAACCATGGTTATCTTGCCGTTGATTTCTTCTTTATGCTATCAGGTTATGTTATGGCACATGCCTATGACGACCGATGGAATACCATGTCTCTGAAAGACTTTTTCAAAAGACGAATTATCCGGCTTCACCCGATGATAATAGTGGGGATGATCATTGGCGCTATACTTTTCTTTTTCGGAGAATCACCAATGTTTCCTAAGATTGAAGGTACTTCAATTTGGCAATTACTTTTAATCTTCATAATTGGCTGTACCTTAATTCCGGTTACACCATCTATGGATATAAGAGGGTGGAGTGAAATGCATCCCTTAAATGGTCCTGCCTGGTCCTTGTTTTTTGAATACATTGCCAACATCCTTCATGCATTAGTTTTAAGAAGATTGTCAAAGGTAATGTTGGGTGTTTTGGTGTTTATTGCCGGGGCGGCTTTGATACACTTGGCGGTAACAAGTAAAAACGGAGATATTATTGGGGGCTGGTCTATTGACCCTGAACAACTAAGAATTGGTTTTACCCGTCTTTTGTTTCCTTACATGGCAGGAATGCTGCTTAGAAGAACCATAAAAGTAATAGAAACTAAAAGCACTTTTTTAGTTTCAAGTTTATTGCTGGTAGCCGTGTTAAGTTTCCCTCGGGTTGGAGGACATGACAACGTTTGGATGAACGGGATATATGATTCGCTGATCGTAATTTTGATTTTCCCGATAATCATTTATTTAGGTGCTATCGGAGATGTAAAAAACAAGGTCGCTGAGAAAGTATGCAAATTTTTGGGCGATGTATCCTATCCGATCTATATAATTCACTACCCATTCATCTATGCATTTTATGCCTGGATAATGAAGAATAACATACCGCTTCAACTCGGAGCCTGGTTAGGGTTTGGATTGCTAATTCTTATGGTGCTGATCTCTTATGTTATATTGAAACTTTATGACGAACCAGTAAGACATTGGCTGTCTAATAGGTTCATGAAAAAAACAAAAACTACCGCTAACGTTCAGTTGTAACCATGGCGGTATTAAAATGAAATTTTAAGTGCGGTGCTTTAAGAGCTGCACTTTTTATTTGTTTAATTACGAATCAGTTGGCTTAAAAACAAAAGAGTTTCCGCGAGGAAACTCTTTTTGTTTGGAATTTAGGCTTAATCAACAAAATCAATAATTAAGTTTAATTCCGGAGCTAATTGACAACAATAAAGCTCAGTTTATATATTTAGTTATATGAAGGCGCCTATAAATAAAATCAAGCATTTTGAAGAAATAGGGGCCGAAGCCCCTATTCTTAGCAAACGCACGCTATGATTTGGGTTAAATTAAATAGCTAAAGCCAGTTCCTCTATAACAGTCGAATACCTGTTTTTACTGGTTGTTAGACGGTATTCATGAGGAGATTTACCCGTTACTTTCTTGAAAATTCTTGAAAAGTAATAAGGGTCGTCATAGCCGATCTTTTCAGCTACTTCTTTTATAATAAGATTGCTTTGTGCTAATAGTTGACAAGCACATCTTATTTTTATTCTGATAAAATAATCAATAGGAGCTACCCCTTCTTTTTGCTTAAACAATGTAGAATAATGAGAGGGCGAATAATTAAATTTCTTGGCAATCTCATCTACTGTAAGGCGCTTATGAATATTAGCCTTCATATATAATTTAGATTGATCAAGCTGATCTTCCTTCATTAACTCCGATTGTACCTTAGTGCCTTTACTCGGATATAGGAAAAAAGACATAAAGCGAGATAAACAAAGATTCGTGTAGCCTAAGTTTTCCTCCGTAAATCCGTCCGACAAACTAGAATACATCTCATCCCACAATTCCATTATCTGGTCGTTAAATGGCAAATTTGTTGGCGCTTCATAAACAGCCAGCTTAAGGTTATGATTCAATTCGTTAAGCATATTACCATTAACATGTACCCAGTAAATGGTCCATGGACTTTCACTGTCGGCCCAATAACTATGGTACTGATCAGGAGGTAATAAAATAAACTGGTTGTACTGTAAGCTGTAAACTCCTCTTGGTGTCTCAACGTGGCCTTTACCCTCTAAACAGTAAATCAAAACATAATCGGTACTCCCTTTTTCTCTTTTGCGATAATGCAGGTCAGCATTCGGGTAATATCCAATTTGAGTAAGATATAGTGCGTTTATAAAAGAGCTATTGAGCACATATTTGTTTAATGCTCTGTCAGGAACACTAATTAGTTTTTCACCCACAAATCCGTTATTCTTTTTATTTCCTTCCATTGTTAATTCATTGAAATAGAAAATGCTCTTAGAGAACGTACACTACTTTTCAATTAAAACTGATTGGTTTTCGAAGTACTAAATACGGGCTTTAGGATGGTTATTAAGTAAGAAAGCACCATTACAAAACCACTACTACATGGGGTTTTGACCATAAATAAACTACTACAATTGAGGAGTTAGTCGCTCTTTAGTTGCTGAAAGAGAGTTTTTTACAATTAGACGAGCTGTTTGGTGCTTCTTTTTTTTGCTTGTTGCCACCACTACTGGCAACAAGCTATTGAGATTATTGTAACTGCTATAAAAAGGAACCGGATTTTGGTGGGTGCCGGTGAGATTTAACTTTTTGCGCTGGCGAGTAATGGACGAAATCTCCTTCGGGCTTATGTGAAAAATCACATAGTATTCGTTCGCTTGGTAAAGGATTAGAAAAATGTTCTTGGAGTCATTACCGGTCATATTGTGTAAACCTGCGAAACGGAATGTAAACTTTTGCGGCCATGCAGGTTGAAGCTTTGAGAGCAGATCTGCCTTTGTTTTTCGAACCATTGTTTTCAACTTCTCTTCTATTGGTTTTTTTAGTACAAACGGCTTGCAGATAGCGTATTTATTATCACTTGTACATTGAAAAACTGATTTATGTCAAGTTTTTAGCGATCGAATTCATTTAATTTCGACCGCTGGAAAGACTTGATATAAAACATATTACGGGAAGAGTTGTGCAGATGAATCGGAAAAACATAGTAATCATATTACTTGCAATGGTGGTTATCGGTTCCTACATGTTTATTAACATTGGGAATTTTAAAGAGAATAGTCGATCGACATCATTGTCCCTAAAGCAAATAAATACCTTAAAAGAAATTAACTACCAGTTTTTGTCTACAGCCTTTTTTGTCCGAGAATCCATTATTAGGAACGATTATACGGTGAAAGAGAAAGTAAATGGGCTTCATGGTTCGATAGAAAACAAATTAATTTTTTTAAAAAATACGCTGGAGGGAGAAGGAAAAACACTTGATACCATCTCGGACCTATTTCAAAAAAGAAAAAAATTACAACTTGATCTGCTGGCTAAACCGGCAAAAGGATTACAGAAAGAATTTCTACGGCAAACCGATATAAACACGATAGAATTTTATCACGTCACCAATGCGCTGCTTAGCAGAAGGGAAAAACTGGAACACCAAAAATCACAAGAGATCCACTTTTACTATACATTATTCCTTGCTGTTTTAGCCTTTATTTCTGCAATTATTTTTGTTAATAAGTCTGTTTTACTTTCTCGTACCCAGAAACAATTAAAGCAAACGCGTGTAAACGAAAAGCAGTATTTAGAATTCGTTGAAAACCTGGCTGACGCGGTAGTCGCCACAGATATAAATCGATACATTACGTTCGCCAGTTCCAAGTTTTCCACAATGTTTGGCTACACTACACAAGAATTGATTGGTAAAAATATCATTGAATTGGGGTCCTCAGATTCCATTCAAGAAATGAAGGCACACAAACATAAATTAAAAACTTCTCAAGTGCCCGTAGTGTCCGAAGTGCTATTTATTTCTAAAAATGAAAAAATGGTATGGGTAGAATTAAAATCAACAAAAATAGACCCCGATCGAAGAGAAAGAGGCTTTTTGCATACAGTAAAGGATATTACAGAATCGAGAAGTATAAAAGAAGAATTGAAAGCATCTGAAAAGGAACGTAAAAAAACCTTGAATTTACTATTAGATATCTTTCAAAACCTGGAATCCACCATAGTTTATGTGAAAGATCTAAAAGGAACCTATCTGCTTGCTAGCCCATCAGCTAAAAAGTTCTTTGGAATGGACCCTGTCGGAAAAAATAACTACGACTTTTTTTCTCAGTTGAAATCCAAACACTTCGAAACATTAGATAATGAGGTCATTAACTCAAGAAAAATTTTAAAGTTCGAATATATCAATGAGGAGAACATTCAGCCTGCTCATTTTCTGATGGTAAGGTTTCCTCTTTTTGATTCAACCGGAGAAATATATGGTGTCGGTGTTATTGCCAATGATATTACGGAAGAGGTACACAGACGGGAGGAGCTTATAGCAGCCAAAGAAACCGCCGAATACTCCGAAAGAATGCAGGAACAGTTTTTGGCGAACATGAGTCATGAAATTCGTACGCCATTAAATGGTATCTCAGGTATGAATCGCCTTTTGCTGGAAACGCATTTAACCGAACAACAGCGCGACTTTGCCAATTCTATAAAAACGTCGGCAACTAACTTATTGGATATTATCAATGGCCTTCTTGACCTTTCTAAAATTAAGGCAGGAAAAATGACTTTTGAGACTATTGACTTTGATGTTTTCGAGATATTGGATCACCTTAATCGAAGTTTTCAACTAAACTTAAAACAAGGTATTCAGTTAGAGTTAAACATTGATGCATCATTACCTAAAGTTTTGCTGGGAGATCCACTGCAACTGCGCCAGGTTCTGGTCAATTTAATTGGCAATGCAATAAAATTTACAGCTGAAGGTAAAATCGTAGTTACTATTACCTCTGAAAAGAATGCTAATGGAATTTTGTTAAAGGGTTCGGTTGCTGATTCAGGTATCGGTATTTCAGAAGACAAGATCACAGAAATTTTTAAGCCGTTTGTGCAAGCCGAAGCCGAAATTACCCGCCAATATGGAGGGACGGGTCTTGGATTGTCAATCACTAAACAATTACTCGAATTACAAGGTGGAACTATAGATGTAAGTAGTGAACTCGAGAAAGGATCAACCTTTAGTTTTACACTTCCCTTGGGTTTAGGTGATGAAACAAAAGTTGTTACTAAAACAAAGGAAGAAACGATTTCTTCATCTTCATTTAAGGGGAGGAAGTTCTTATTGGTAGAAGATCAGGAGGTTAATCAAAAACTTATTTTCAATCTGATTAAAAAAACAGGAGGCCAAATTGTTATCGCTCAAAATGGTAAAGAAGCTGTTCATATTCTTGAGACCAATGATAAGTTCGATTTAATATTCATGGATCTCCATATGCCAGAAATGGATGGTGTTACAGCTACTTCATACATACGTAAAACATTAAAACTGAAGATTCCAATTCTTGCTATGACTGCCTCGGCCATGAAAGGAGAGCGAGAGTATTGTTTATTTAATGGGATGGATGAATACCTTTCGAAACCATTTGAATTTGCAGTTTTTTATAAAAAGATCAATGAATTACTGGGTGCCAATTTGGAGCTTACAGCTACAGCTTCTGAAATACCAACAGATTTGTATGATTTAGGACAGTTAGCTGAACTGGATGATATGGAATATCTGGCTGAGATAATCCAAACCTACAATGAAACAGTCCCAGTGATTTTAAGCCAAATTGAGGAAGCTATTCATTTAAATAATTGGGATGATGTACGTTTTCATGCTCATAAAGCTAAAAGTCCGGTAGGCTTATTTCAAGCAAGCTCATTACACGGATTGCTTCAAAACTTAGAAAAATCTGCCCTTGAAAAAGTTGATACTGATAAATGCCTGGGCTGGATACAAGAAGCAATACGAATTAATCAACAGATAGAATTGCAGTTGACCGCCGATTTGCAATGCATTCAATCTCAACTAAATAGAACGGCCTTATAATAACAAAAAGAATAATATTTCATGAAAGGGAAGCTGTTATTACAATTAGTGTTTTTTAATATATTTTTTCAGGGTATTGTTTTTATTCCAAATCAGGTTAAGGCCCAAGAGTTATCAGCAGATAGTTTGTTCACCTTGGCGAAGCAATCGGCTTTTGCTCAAAAAAAATATCCGCAAGCCATAGCGCATTCCAAACAAGCCTTGAAAAAAAATCCGGATTACCTGGATATCCAGATCTTTATGGGGAGGATTTATTCATGGACAAATAAATTAGATAGTGCTCGAATTGTGTTTGACGATGTTTTGAAAAAAGACCCTCAAAACAAAGAAGCCTTATTCGCCTATGCTTCTATGGAGTATTGGAACAATGGCTCAGAAAAAGCCTTGGCTTTATGTAATACTGCCTTGAATAACTATCCTGATGAACATGATTTTTTGTTGCTTAAGACAAGAGTGCTCACCGATTTAAAAAGATTTGAAGCGGCGAACGCCATTGCTACTCAGCTGGTGAGTCGTTACCCTAAGGATACCGAAGTCCGTTCCATAGTAGAGCGGCTAAGAGAATTTACGTCTAAAAATCAAGTGGGTGTTAACTATACTTATACCGGTTTTGATAAACAATTCGACACTCCATGGCATTTAATGAGTGTTGATTATTCACGTCAGACCAAAATAGGATCGGTGGTGCCGCGGATTACGTATGCCAATAAGTTTGGTAGAGGCGGCTTACAGTTCGAAACTGATTTTTATCCGCATATTTCAGAAAGGTTTTATGCGTATGTAAATGCCGGTTATTCAAATGATGTGGGCATATTCCCTAAATACAGAGGCGGTTTTTCTCTTTTTGCCAACCTTCCTTACAGCATAGAAGCTTCGGTTGGCTTTAGGTATATGTATTTTAGTAATTCTACCTTGATGTATACAGGCTCTATTGGTAAATATTACAAAAGTTACCTGTTTACCTTTCGTACATATCTTACACCCGGAGAATCTAAATTATCACAATCTTATTCGGCCAATATCCGGTATTATTATAGAGGATCCGATTATTTCAGTTTAGGCATCGGAAGCGGGATAAGTCCTGATGAAACTAACTATATTTTGTATCGAAATAATACCCAATTGTATTCTTTTAAACTTAATGGGGGATATATCTATTCCTTAAATAAGTTTAACCAATTATCACTTGATTTTGGGTGGATAAATCAGGAGTACCTGCCCGGAGTTAAGGGAAATCAATACGATATCGGTATTGGCTTTAAACATAAGTTTTAGGTTGAAATCAGTCAAAAAGTGGCGAGAGCCATAATTGAATTCATTCGAATTCCATTGCCTCTTGTTAACAATAATCCTTTATAGGACTTCAGTTTAATAATACTGGCCGAATTGAGAGTACTGATACCATCGGGCAGTTAAATACTAACCAAATAAAAAAGCTTTCAATAGCAGTAAAACACTTCACTTAATTCAACCCTTATTTCTTTGTTGGAAAATAAGCATTATAGATAGAGTCTGGCAACAACTTGGCTCCGTTAATAACCCGATTATTGCGCATTTTAAATTGATTAAAACCCGATTTTAATTGACTTGTTATATGCTGATTTTCCACTTCTACTTCATTCATATCTGGAAGAACCTTGAACAATGTATTCTTGTTTAAATGATAGTCACCTGCTACAAAATCATAGAGGGTATTTTTAGTAAACATTATTGGATAGGCATGATTATTTCGTTGTTGTCGGGTTGTATCCAGTCCTTTTCCTATCCAGCTCACCAACGACGGTTTTTTAATTGAATAATTCTCAGCTAAGAACGCCAATAAACTTGGCGTAATATCAAAGTGCGTTGATACCGCATCGAACTTCGCACTGCGTTTTAACAAAGGAGAATAGATGATCAGCGGCACATGAAAGCGATCAATAGTTGTGCTTTGTGGTATTTCAGACATACGGTGGTCACCAGTAATCAGAAATATGGTATTGTTAAAGTCGGCACGTTTGGCATAACCTTCAAAAAATCCCTTGATGGCATCATCGGTGTAGAGTATGCTGGTATACTGTGCTTTATAGTTGCGGTGTTCCTTTTTACTTTTCTCGTCAAACTGCAACTCCGTTAAGCGTTGTTCGAAACGCTGGTTATAAGTCTCCTGTTCATTGATCAAAAACGGACTGTGTGAAGATATGGTCAGCAAAACACTTAACTGTGGTTTAGTCGTTTCTTTTTTGGTATTCAGATATAACCGGTAAAGCTCCTTGTCATTATATCCCCATGAAAAACCTTCACTATTTTTGGGCAGCCAGGTATAGCCTTCGGGAAAGGTTCCCATGTCGTGAATCTCATCTATATTGTTTTTTCTCAAAAACGTATTCATATTATCGAAGTGAGAATAACCTCCATAATAGAAAGACGTTTGATAATCATTTAACTTCAATAAACTTAATAAGGACAGATGCTCCGGCATTTTTTCACCAGCCTCCAGAAATCCTTTTTCCAGAAACGGCAATGAGCCAAGCACTGAAGGCAGTACAGCGAACGTTCGTCCACCGGTACTTAAAAAGTTTTCCCAGTACAAGCTTTGTTTCGACAGGGAATCTATAAATGGTGTGAAATTACCCAGGTAGGCGCCCTCATTAGTATATGCACGGCCTAAACCCTCAACCAGAAGAATTACCACATTGGGTTTTTCGCTTTTGAGGTTGAAGAAAGGGGTTAAAACATCAGCTGTGCTGTCGACATGTAAAAACGGATATTGTTGCTCGTTAACATAGCTGAAGTTGTCGGGAACTTTTTTAGCATTAAGTATATCAGTTTCTTTTGCCGGTAAGAAATGAGATACCGATTCACCGATGAAATAACCGGTTTTGTTGAGTGTTAGGTTACTAATATATTCCAATTGCGGGGCATGTTTAATGCCTGAAAAACCGGAGAATAAAACTCCAAGTGATAATAGGGGAGCAACAGCAGCTACCCATCGGTTTACCTTAATTCTGGCCGAAATGGCCTGCAACAATAGCCATGCAACGAACGTCCCTGCCAGTATTGTAACGATCATTTGGATGTTGACACTTCCGGAGGCGACAAGCGTTTGCTTTATATCAATTAATGCATAACCGTACAAGTCTGCTCCCAGTGGAGAAAGGGCTGTAATGAAGTAGTTTGTGAGTATTAATTGTCCCAGGCTAAGCAGGGTAACCACAGCGATATAAAATGTTCTGGCGAGTTTTAAAGAAAGAAAACTGATAAGTGTAAATGGTAAACACATGCAAAGGGTGCCTTTAAGCCAGAAAAGCAAGTCACTGAATAGTTTTTGCGCGCCCACATCCATCATCCTTTCGGGGAATTGATGTCGAAGACCATCTAAGATAAACTCATAAGAACTTAAGCCTATAATTATCAGCAACCATGCCAATGAAATGGCCGCAAAAACACTGAAAGCAGTTGTGAGTTGTTGAATGAGTTGCTTGAAGATGGGAATCTTAGGTTCGGTTGCGGCACTTTGGCCATTGCTGTTGGCTACAAACCCTTTTCTGGTCATTTCCCCCCAGGAGTTTTTCCTTCTAATTAGATCAATATTACCTTTAAGAGCAGACCAAACTGTAAATGGATGATAAACAAAAGGCTCTGCTGCTGCTGTTCCAATTAATTTCAAAACCTCAGAAGGCTTTTTATACTGATTGAAGGTGGCTACCTCCATCAAAATGGCAAATACAGAAAAGGTAAAATTGAAAAATATGACAAAAGCAATGAGGTATACATAATACATTAGAAAATCGCCTTTAATGGCAATTATTCCGAAGGTGATCCAGCCTATTGTTTCCAGAATAGGGGCAAAATATTCATATAAAAACCAAAATGGAAGGCTAAGGAGTCCTAAAATACCATATCGATGATTAAAAAACATTCGACGGTGTGTCCAAAGTACTTCCATAGTACCCCTGGTCCAGCGATTGCGTTGCCGGCCTAAAATTTCATAAGATTCAGGAGCTTCGGTCCAGCAAAGTGGATCCGGAATATAAATTACCCGGTGAGGTAATTTTCGGTCCATCATGTATCGACGCATGCGCACGATCAACTCCATATCTTCGCCTACGGTATTATGATTATATCCTCCGCACTTGATCACAATTTCTTTATCAAAAATGCCGAAAGCACCTGATACTAGTAATAATCCGTTTATATGGCTCCATGCCATTCGACCCAATAAAAAAGCACGTATATATTCTAACGACTGTATTCTGGCCAGAAAATTACGGGGTAAATTCACTTTTTTAAGCCTGCCATTTTCAATTTCACAGCTGTTAGCTATGCGCACAGCACCACCTGAAGCGATAATGCGCTCCCCATTGCTACTTTCAAGAAAAGGTTTAATGATTTTCAACAAGGTGTCCTGTACCAAAATACAATCCACATCAATACAAAGAATATAATCGTTGCTTGATACATTAACGCCAACGTTTAATGCATCAGCCTTTCCTCCATTCTCTTTATCAACAACAATTAACTTATGGTATACAGGATTGCGACTTTTATAAATTCCTCTTACATTTTTTGCTTTTATCTTTTCCTGAACATAATGTTCAGCCTTATACAGATCATAAGTGTCAATAAGTTTTTGCAGTGAATCGTCTTTACTTCCGTCATTAATAACTACCAACTCCAGGTTGTTATAATGAATAGATAGAAGTGAACGCACGTTTTCAACAATTGTCGCTCCTTCATTATAAGCAGGTGCTAAAATGCTTACGCGAGGCGCCATATCAGACGTGGCAATAAGTCGGTAGTCGGTAACGCTTCTTTTTCTTAAATAGCTTTTAATTCCGGCAATTGAACAATAGGCAATAAAGAAATAGGAGGCAAATAAAAAGATAGCATACAATAACAAACCCCATCCTATAATATAAAGAACCCAATCAACGACAATCATGCTACCTCACTTTTTATTTGCTTAATAATGCTGCTCCAAGGGTGTAAATTTGAATAGGACAATGATTCCAAATCAATCTCATTACTTTTAAGCAACGTACGGCCCGCCGCGAGTTTTATATCATCATCACTTGCTTTAAATTCGCTTAGCAGGAACGGAATATCTTCATTGGTAACCATTTCAGTTAATGCACTTAGCACTATTAATTGATACCGTTTATTTTCCTGGTTATGATAACTCTGGATGAGTGACGATGGAGTTGATTCATTGTAAATGAACTGTAAACTCCGAACGGCTTCAATTCTTACAATTTCTTCCTTATGTTTTAAGCAGTCTGAAACTTGCTGATATAATTCGAATAACTGGTAAACCCTGGTCAGCTTTAATGCGAAAACCACCACTGAAGTATTAGAAGACAATAGCCATTTTTCTATCCCTTTTAAATGGTTTCCGGCGTGTTTAGGCAAGTCATTTAGCAAATTTATTTGCAACCATTCACTTAGGGGATAGGAGAGATTTTCTATGAATTTCAAACCTTCAAAACCGGAGAGTTTCACTATTGCCGACAGAGCCGCCCCTCTTAATGCTTCATTTTTGCTATTAATTAAAGGGTAAAGTTGGTGAAGGGCAGAAACTTGCTCCATCTCTGCTAATTCCTGGATACCTTTAACTTTATGGTGCCATCCATGTTTTTTTAATTTCGATTGGGAATAGTTATTCAAAGACAATTGTTCATACAAACTTTTCAACACATGTCCAGCAGATCCCTGAAGGTTTTTTTTGGCAATAAGTAGTTCATTAAGGATGAATTCCTTATAATAATTATGGGTCAATAATTCGGAAATCGCAGGTGGAATAGAAATGTCTGTATCAGCTAATTCATCACTTTCTAAGATCACATTACAAATAAACTCCTCGATAAAGTCTCTCTGTTGTTTTTTTCTTCGATGGTGCCAATTAACAGTTAATAAATAAAAAAAAGTGAAAGTAACCCCCAACAATAAGCATGCAAAACAAGTGAAAAATAAACCCTCTAATAAAGATAAATTTTTAAGTATTGCATATAATTCCCCTCCTCCCATTTTTCAGCTTTCGTTTTACAGCTTAGGGAGTTAACTTTATTAACCGCTTTGCTCTAATTGTCAATTCTGCAGGGCTAAATGGCTTCGTGAGGTAATCATTGGCTCCTGCCTGAAATGCCTCCACTACTATATTTTCCTGTCCCATGCTCGATAAGATAATGATGGGAATCTGCTCTTCGTATTTTTTTCTTACTTGTTGAATGACCTCCAACCCTGAAATATAAGGCATCATCATATCGGTTATAATCAAATCAGGTTTGATTTCATTTAACCTATCCAAAGCCTCTTTACCGTCTTTGGCAGTAATAACGTTAAAGCCATCTTTTTTTAGGCGAAGAGCAATGGTTGTTAACATGATCGGCTCGTCTTCCGCAACTAAAATTGTCATACAAACAAAAATTAATACGTATTCATCTTTACAGGGGAATCATCTTTGATGCAATTGATTTATATATAAAATGGTCCTCGCAGTTTCCCCCATTTTCTAATTCACTTTCGGAAATCTAATTAACAGCTTTAAGATGGGTTTTGATAAAAAAAGGTTACTACAAAATCACTACTCAAAGGGGAAGTGATTATAAATAAACCACTACAGGTAAAATAGGATTCATTTTTTAGTTTCTGAAGGAAAGTTTATTTATAGTAAGGCAGACTTCTTAATAACCCCTTTATTTCCACTGCAATAGAAAGCAGCTATTTGCATCATTGCAATTGCGATAAAAAGGTAACCAGATTTTGGTCCGTGCCGGTAAGTTTTAACTTTTTGCGTAGGCGAGTTCTGGCTATTTCTAAGGTTTTTGTAGTTTGATGTGTAATGGCCGAAATTTCCTTGGTGGTCATATTCAGTTTTAAAAAAGCACATAGCCGTCGTTCACTTGGACTGAGGTTAGGGAATCTTTCATTCAATATTGCATAAAACTCTTCATGCACCTGTTGGAAGCTGTGTTCGAACTCTTGTAATAGCTCTGGTTGAAGAGTAGAGCGCAAATCGGTTACCACCTTTTGGATGCCCGGTTGGGATTCTGTTGCAACACTCTGTTTAATTTCGAGCAGTTTTTCTGAGATGTTATCAATCAGTTCGTTTTTTTGAATCAGATATAAAATATTGGTGGTAAGTTCCTTGTCTTTGATTTCTATGTCTTTTTCCAGGTTTTTCGTTTCAAAAAGCAAGTGTGTTTGTTCAAGTTCTGATTTTCGGGCCTTATTTCGTTGTAAAAAGAAAAGTAAAGTGATAATGATCAACGATAATCCAAGCGTAACTCCCCCTAGCAAATAATAGAGGTCTTTTTCATGTTGTGTGGCCGTAAACTCCTTTTGTTTAAGATCAAACTGAAACTGCATTTCAAGTTGGGCGATTTTCCGGGTACGTTTTTCGTTAAACAAGCTATCATTGGCTTGTTGATGCAGTTTTAATGCTTGAAATGCCTCCTTAAACTTTCCTTGCTGCTTGTATAATGTATATAACAGGTCTGAGGAATAGCTTACAATTTGCAATGGGCCTGCCTTTTGGGCCATATCCACTGCCTTTTTCAAATGTAACTCTGCAGCTTGTGTATTATTGTTGTCGAAATAAAGTGTTCCTAGTCGGTAGTAGGAGGAAGCTATCCCCGCTTTATAATTAAGCTTTTTTCGGATCTCCATAGCTTCCAAATAGTTGCTAAGTGCTAAATCATATCTACCCAAATGTTGGTTGATCTGCCCCTGGTTACTTAATATTCGGGCTGTATTATCCTTATCATTTATTTGTTTACTTAGTTTCAACGCTTCCTTAAGGTAAGAGGTCGCTTTATCAAATTCAGATAGTTGCTTATAAGTTCCACCAAGATTATTAAACACCCCTGCTTTTCGAGAAATGTATGCCTCTGTTTTCGGACTTAAATAGGTAAGTGCTTTATTAAAGTTTAAAATGGCATTTTTGTAATCACCTTGCAATTGATAGATGATACCCAGGTTGTTATATGCAGTAAAAAGTTGGTTAGCATCAGGGTCTTTTTGCAAGGTTTGAATAACGGTATAACAAAGTTGTAAGGCCTTCGGAAAGTTTTCGAGTTGAAAATAAACAGTGGCTAAGTTCAGATTAGCATTGTTTAATAATGAGTCGTGCTTCAAGTCGGCAGCAAGGTGCGCAGCTTCTTCTCCGTATTCCAAAGCCTGAAGCGGTTCAGTAGATAGTAATGCCTCCGATAATTGAGCCGTTATTTTATAGCGCTCTTCATTATTACTGGTTTGATTTAGTAAAGCTTTTAAACTGTCTGAATTTATTGACTGACAATATGAATGAAGGGTCGGCGTTAGGATAAATGCCGCTAAAATGAATTTTAAAATCAATATATTCCTTTTATTGGCAAACAAATTAGTAAGCACAGTACAAAACGTTAAGTTCAGTAAACATACAAATCTTCAAATTATTTTCTGTTTGGCATTTCAGATTCAGCGGAGTGGGTATCTATTTGAGATAGGAAATCTGTCAGGCTTTGGTCTGAATCGGTCAAATTCAGTTTTTTACGAAGACGGGTGCGGGCCGTTTCAATTGACTTTACATTTTGATGGGTAATAGTTGAAATTTCTTTGGAAGTCATGTTCAACTTTAAAAATGCACATAAACGTTGTTCGCTAGGGGTAAGATCAGGAAATCGTTTATTAAGGGCAGAATAAAACTCTACGTGAACCTGCTTAAAGCGTAATTCAAAATCTTGCATTAAGTCGGGCTGCAAATTAGATTGAAGTTCGCTGAGTATTTTTTGCACCGCAGGTTTGGCAGTTTCTTCAATGTTTTGTTTAATATCGATTAACTTTCCTGAAATGGTTTCGATGAGTTCGTTTTTATTAGAAAGATGTAAAATGTTGTTTCCTAATTCCTTGTCTTTGTAAATAATGTCACTTTCGAGTTTTTGTTTTTCATGCTCCAAACTGGCTTTTTCAAACTGTAATCGTTGCGTTTTTGTACGCTGCAAATAATAAAATAGAGCTAAAATAATAATGGAAAGGGCAAGGCTAATTCCTGCCAATCCGTAATAGAGGTTTTTTACCCGCTGTTTGCTCATTATCTCTGCATGCTTATGATCAAATTCATGTTGCATTTCAAGCTGGGCAATTTTTCGGGTGTTTTGCTCATTATACAGGCTGTCACTAGTGCTTTTGTTAAGCTCAAGCGTGGCTAATGCATTTTTATAATCGCCTATTTGCTCATATATATGAAAAAGCAAGGAGGAGGCAATGCTTACGTTTTGCCAATACTTAACTTCTTTTCCTAAGGCTACGGCCTCCTTTAAATTCAATTCGGCTTTTTTGTAATTTTTAGTGCTTATGTAAAACTGCCCTAAACTTAGGTACGACTGGCTAAGCCCAAATTTGTTTTGGTCCTTTATTCTTAGTTCAAGGGCATGGGTATATTGCTTTAAGGCCGAGTCTTTCATCCCCTGGTTATTAAACAAGTTGCCTTGATTGCTTAATACATTGGCTATAAGTTCGTTGTTGTTCAGTTTCCTTGCCAGCGTAAGGGCCTCATTAAAGTACTTTGCCGATTCATTAAATCTTCCCGTCTCATTATAAACCATGCCAATATTATTGAGTACATATACCCTTCGTTCATTCTGGTAACTACTCGCAGGTTTAGTGCGGTTATATTGGTTCAGCGCTTCAAATAAGTATTTCAATGCATTGTTGTGGTCCTTCTGATAATAATACAAAATGGCCAGGTTTTCATAAGCGGAGAATAAAGCCTTCGAATCGTCCATCTTCCGGGCGCCTGTTATGGATTTGAGAAAGAGGTTAAGGGCCGTAGGATGATTACCCAAATACAAATGAGCAGTAGCTTGTTGTAAATAAGCTTGGTTTAATAATGAATCGGAATTGATCTCAGTTGCCAGTTGTTCCGATTCATAGGCATACTTTAAGGCTAAGGTTGAATTTGTTTTATAAAGCTGTTCGCATAAAAGCAACTGTAGACGAAGCTTTTCTTCAACCGATGTTGATTTGTTTAACTGTTTCGTAAGGCTGTCAACCGTTGAATTGCTTTGCGCCTTAACTGTTTGTTGAAACAAAAGAGTTAGCACTAAGATCAAAAAAACGGATAGCCGACACGCAGCTTTTGGAAAAAAGAAAGACAAGTGGCTAAGCCTGTAAATTAACATTGGATGAAAGCAATCTTACCCATAAACATACAAATCTTTATGCTGAAATTACTTAAGACAGTTCGTTAATAGGAGGTTGGCGGATGGTATGTCATCTATTATTCAATGCTATGGTAGTGAGTTATAGGCTTGTAGATAAAAAGGCTTCTATATTTCTTTAAAAGCCTTTTTTCTATTATAGCAGAGAGAAATTCGAGATCGCTTGGTTTAATGCAGCAGCTTTCATTTCCATTGAACGTGTCGGATGGTGCTTCAAAATAAAATTAACATGTTTGAAGAAGTTAATTTCTGCTTTGGTAAACATTTGGAGAACTGTTTGCACATTTTGGGAATTCAAGTAGCAGGGAATCAATGAAAAATGCCTGTCGATTTTTCTGAAAACCTTAGCAATGCTTTTTTTCATGGGCATACTAACCTATGTGTGTTTGGGCGTTTTTAAGATCAAAGCATTTAATACTGTTTGATAAAAGCATGGATTAACGTCAATTTCTCAATTTTATTTTGTCATTTTTTAGTAAAAAATCTGTGAATTATTATTTGCTTATTGATTCATTATGAGTTGAAACCAAAAAAGGAAAGATTGATATTAATCAAATAATTGAATGGTCGTTGTTTTTACGAGACTGAGGAGGTAAATTACGCAGCTTTTATAAAGGTGGGCTGTAATTGTGACTGAATTTGAAAATCAAATGATTACTCGGAGAGAGGTAGAGGGGTTGTTTCATGCTAATTATAAAAATTTATGCTTGATCGCTGTGCGTTATTTGCATGACATTGATCTGGCGAAAGATATTGTTCAAGAGTTTTTTGTGCATTTATTAAGTAAGCATGAACAAATTCAGTTGAAGGGTTCGTTTGAGGCCTATGCTGTCCGTTCTGTTAAATACCTCTGCATTTCCCATCTAAGAAGTCAAAAATATACTAATACAAATTATCAGGTAGAAGAATTACCTGACATAGCGTTTGATCCCTACGGGTTAATTGAGGATGAAAACGAACGATCTGAAATTGTTTTCAAGTTGAATCTTGCTTTACAAAAACTACCTTCAGAAAGGCTCAAAATATTTTTAATGAGTAATCTTGAAGGACTCAGCTATGCTGAAATCGCTGAGAAAAATGAGATTTCGATTAATACCGTAAAAACTCAAATTAAAAGATCATACGCTGCTCTTCGTGCAGAACTTTCGGAAATTTCCCTCGTTAGCCTAATGTTATTTTTCAAAAAGAATAGTTAAGAAAATTTCTTTCTTTTTTTTCTTAAAAATTTGTCACCCTTTTTTGTGCCCCTTACGACTTATGGTCGTATGAATGAAAATCAAGGCAATTTCAAGCGCAAAAAAAGAATACATGATATCTTAGATGAGAGATCTTCTGAGGAGCAATTATTTCCTATCAGTGATTCAGTGATTTTAGATCGGGAAAAAAAGTTGCTTAATGAATCTGGTTTGCATCTTCAATATGCCGATGAAATTGATGAAAACGCTGACTGGGAGCAAGTTTTAAGAAAATCTAGATCGTTTTCGGTCATTGACTTAAGGCAATACTTGAAATATGCGGCCCTTTTAGCTACCCCTCTTTTAATCGCAGCAGTTTTCTTTTTTAAGTATAATCGTCCGGAAACTAAGGTTTCAATAGCTCAAACGTATCAGCATCAGCCAAAGAAAAAAATAACATTAATTCTTCAGGACGGCTCAAATGTTGATTTGAGGCAGGCAAAAACTGTAAAAGGTCTCTCAGGACTTGTTAATCAAAATAGCACGCTTGACTACACAAAAACCACCAATACCTCAAGTTTAGATAATCCCGTGTTTAACACCTTAGTAGTTCCTCGTGGTACAGACTATAAGTTGGTGCTCGAAGATGGGACAGAGGTTTGGGTGAATGCTGAAACCCAGATCAAGTATCAGGTTAACATGAGCAAATTCAATACCCGCGAGGTTTACTTAGAAAGTGGTGAAGCCTATTTTCAAGTAGCTAAAAACCCTGATAAACCTTTCATTGTACATAAAGGAGATATGAATGTTCAGGTATTGGGTACTTCGTTTAACGTTAATGCCTATTCCAACAAGTTCCAAACCACATTAGTTGAGGGAAAGGTGAAGGTTAACTTCGCTGGTGCTAAACAAAAATTAGTGCTTATCCCCGGCCAACAAGCCAATTTTGAAAGATCAACCGGAAATTTTGAGAAACAGGATGTAGACGTTTATCCTTTTGTCGCTTGGAAAGAGGGCGTAGTTGTTTTTCAAACGATGGAAATGTCGGAGTTGATGGAGCAGATCGGACGTTTGTATGATTATGAAATTATATTCAAAGACGAAGCACTAAAACAACTGCATTGCACCGGTCGGGCCGACAAATCAGAATCAATAGATAATATTCTTGATATAATCCAGGGAACATCAAACCTGAAATTCACTATTCAAGGAAGGAGCATTATTGTGGAGAGATCAGCTAAAACATAGAAATTAAAACGGGCAGTGTGGCAACCATTGCCGAAGAGGTAGGTAATCATAAATTTTAGTTCAGCTTTTAAGAAATCGATGGGCCTTATTTTCATTTTCAGGTACTGATAAATAAGGAACAACATTAAATGTAAATCAATATGAATCGATCAGTTAAGTATATATTATATAGTACAATACTTGGAACTTTATTGTTAAGTGCTTGTGGTAAAGAAAAGGGTATTGAGCCAAACAAGCCCGATACGCCTTCATTGGGGTTTAAGATCGACTCCGTTTTAACCGTAACGGAAATGCCTGCGGCCGAAATGGAGAGGATACGTTTAGGTGTACAGTTTCCACATACAGATTTTGAACCCACGGGATTTTATTTGCCTCCTAACGGAACCGTAAAGCTGAATGTTAAACAAGTTACCGGAACTAATTTGCCCAAGCTAATGATTGGCACTTATTCAAGGTATTTGGCATCAGGTATATACGGTGGTGGATCATCTGACATTCCTGAAGTTCAGTTGAAAGAAGGGGAGAACATAATTTCAGATACCAAAGGCAATGGCGGTTTATTATACATTCGATATTCGAGCTTTGCCCCTAATTCAACGGCAAAAGTTTCGTTTATCAGCGGTTTTAAACCGGTTCCATTCTATGTTAAGGGTAAAACTACTCATGCCGAATGGTTGAAGATGCTGAGTACGCTTAATAATGTTCCTGATGTACAGCTGGTTGGCGGAAGCGTAATTGTTGTTTCCTCTTTAGCTAAAGCAATTGAATATAAAAACGAAGATCAGGATGCGGTATTGACCAAATTAGATCAAATGCGTCAGCTGGAAAATGCCATTTCCGGATTAGACGGTTCTTCTCCAGAAAATGAGCCAAGTCCTTTGCGCATTTTGATGACACAGCATGACGATCCTAATGCCTTCATGTATGCTTTTCTCTATAGAACGGCTTTTGCTGCAGCTGAAATGGATAAGATCCTTACTGTAAAAGGAGTTGGAACCGATGGCTGGGGCCCTTGGCATGAAATAGGTCATTTGCATCAGCAGCATGCCTGGAGATGGAGTGCCTTAGGCGAAGTAACTGTAAATATTTATAGTTTAGCTGTTCAGCGTTCGTTCACTCCCGGTGAAAATCGTTTAGTCGCTGAAAAATCATGGAACTTAGCCGCTACTTATTTGGCCTTGCCTGAGGCGGATAAAGACTTCAACGCTTATACCAATGGCAAAGATGCTTTGGGAAATGATATTTATGTAGCTAAATCACCATTAAAAGATGTTTTTGCACGCTTGTGCATGTTTGAGCAATTGCGCAAAGCCTATGGCGATAAGTTTTATCCAGACCTGCATAAATGGTTTCGTAAATACAAAGTGGGAATGAGGGACGACGATGATCGCATTAAGTACTTTATGATGGCCGCATGTAAAGTATCAGGGAAAGATTTAACCGATTTCTTTAAAAAGTGGGGACTAAAATGTTCAACCCCTTCCAGAACGGATGATGCTTATAGAGTTATAACTGAGTTGTACCTTCCTAAAGCTGATGATATAACAACATTAAGAGATTAATGCTTTCGGCGGTATAAACAATAAAAATATTCTTGATATAATTCAAGGAACATCAAACTTGAAATTCACTATTAAAGGAAGGAGAATTATTGTAAAAAAAATCCACTAAATAAACAAAAACGGGCAATGTTGCAACCATCGCCCGTAGAGGTAAGTTTTCATAAATCATATGCTTCAGTCAAGCAACAGGGATTTATTATGTCTAACTCAACCATTTCAAATCTAATGAAAAATTGTTACGAAGAAATTATTAACATTAAAAACAACCTGAAAAGCGGTTTTAAAAGAGGGGCGCTTTTAACCCTTCTATTTTTAGCCTTTTCAATAAGTAGTATGGCGAATGCCATGCAAAATGTGAGTTTGAACGTGAAAAACGTTCAATTATCAACAGCATTGAACGCGCTTCAAAAACAAGTAAAACTTTACATTGTATACACCAATGAAGAGGTAAATGCTTTACCTAAAGTTACTTTAAAAGTTAAAGACCAACCACTGGATAAAGTTCTGGATCAACTACTTAATGGTTCCGGATTAGACTTTACCTTAAAATCAAACACCATTGTAATTGGTCCAAAGCAATCAAAAGCAAGTACTTCAAAAAGCCAGGAAAAAGTATTGATTTCCGGTACTGTAGAGGATGAAAATAAACAGCCTTTATTTAAAGCCAGCGTTTCTGAAGTGGGTACTAATAATGGAACATTTACTGACGAAAAGGGACACTTTGAGTTAAAAGTAGCCCCAAACGCGGAGCTAAATATCACTTATTTAGGCATGGTTCCTCAAAGAGTTTCAGTAGCTGGAAAAACTAACTTCAGTATAACCATGAAGGTAGCGAAAGTTACTATTAACGAAGTAGTGGTAACTGGTACAGGTATCAACCGTAATAAAAATAGCTTTACGGGCAGTACGGTAACAATTAGCGGTAACCAATTAAAAGCAGTAGGAAATAATAACATCCTTCAGAGCTTGCGTACGTTGGATCCTTCGTTTATTATGGTGGAAAACAATATTGCAGGAGCTAATCCTAACGTATTACCTAATATCGAAATAAGAGGGAAAACCAGCGTTCCATCAAGTTCATTAAAAGATCAATTTGCTTTAGATCCTAACCAGCCTTTATTCATCCTGGATGGTTTTGAAACTACCCTGCAAACCATTGTTGATTTAGATATGAACAGGGTAGGTTCTGTTACTATTCTTAAGGATGCTGCATCTACCGCACTTTATGGTGCCAGAGCTTCAAACGGGGTGGTTGTAGTAGAGACAATTAAACCTAAGGCTGGAAAAATGAACTTTACCTACAGCAATGATTTTCGTGTTGAGACACCTGATCTTTCAGATTATAACATGATGAATGCTACAGAAAAGTTGGAGTTTGAACGCCTTTCAGGAAGATATACCCCTATTTTTGTCGATCCTGACCAACAAGTATACCTTGAGCAGCTATATAATGACCATTTGGGCATGGTGAAACAAGGTGTTAATACCTATTGGTTGAATGAGCCTGTTCAAACCGGATTCTCTCATAATACCTCAGTTTTTGCTCAGGGTGGTGATGACGCATTAAGATATGGTGTGGGAGTAAATTATAAGTCTCAATCAGGAGCAATGAAAGGTTCTGGTCGCGACTCTTGGAGTGGTAATATCAATCTTACCTACAGAAAATCAAAGTTCAATATTAATAACATTGTATATGTAAGAGGTTACTCATCTACAGAGTCTCCTTATGGTTCCTTCTCCAATTTTGTGAATACGAACCCTTATTATACTAAGGATGCATCACAACGTTATTTGGAGCAAAGTCGTACTGCCTCTGCAATTGGCCTTGTGGTAAGAAATCCATTATTTGACGCTAGCTTACCGAATAAAAATGCTAGTGATAATTTAGAAGTACAAAATAACCTGCTTATAAACTATGCTTTAAGACCTGAATTAGAACTGAGAGGTGGTTTGCAAGTAATTAAAGGTGCTGTTAATTCAGAAGTTTTTCTCGCGCCAGAGAACAGTCAGTTTGAAGGGGTGAGTTCGCTTCAAAAAGGAAGGTATTCTAATAATAAAGTGGACAACTTCTCTTACCAGGCAAATGTATTGTTGAACTACGGTAAAGTGTTCAACGAAAAACATTCATTAACAGCAAATGCTCGTGCAGAGATTAGTACCAATGATGTTAGAGCTACTGCTTATGAAGCAGAAGGCTTTCCTGAAGGAAGTACCGGAAACCCAAGGTTTGCCTATAGTTATGTGAATAACAGTGCTCCATCTGCTTCGTTAAGAGTTTATCGTACCGTAAATGCTACCTTATCTGCTAATTACGTGTATGATTCCCGTTACCTTTTTGATGCTTCGTATCGTTTGGATGGTTCAACTGCTTTTGGTAGTAATAAGCAATTTTCGCCGTATTGGTCAACTGGTATTGGATGGAACTTGCATAATGAATCATTTTTGAAAGGTTCAGATAAAATTGACCGTTTAAAACTATTCGCAAATATTGGGGTTACCGGTAATCAAAATTTTGGAAGTGTTAGTTCTGTTTCGGTTTTCGATTATAACACTAACACAAGCTATAATCAATTTGGGCAAGGTTTAAGTCTAAGTGCCTTAGGTAATCCAGATTTAGCACCTCAAAAAACTACACAAATTAGTGGTGGACTTGATTATGCCTTATTCAACAATCGTTTAAGCGGATCTATTAGCGTATATAATAAATATACCAGCTCTTTGGTTGTACCGGTTGATTTACCTTCTTCTACAGGTGTATTGGCTTATCCTATGAACGTAGGTAATTTAAATACCAATGGATTGGAAGTAAGAGTTAACTATTCTCCAATCAATAACTATCAGAAACGCTTTGTTTGGACTGTAAATGTTACAGGTAGTCTTTACAAAAGTAAATATGAAGGATTTGGTAACAGTTTAGGATCTACCAACAAGCAACAAGAGCTTAGCTCGTCGTTAATTCGATTCAAAGACGGATACAGTCCTGATGCTATTTGGGCTGTAAGATCATTAGGAATTGATCCTGCTACAGGACGTGAGTTATTCTTAACTGCAGACGGTCGCTCTTCTTTTGATTTTGACCCTACACAAGTTCAGGCCGTTGGAAATACCGCTCCAACTGTTGAAGGGATCTTTGGTAATAATGTAGCCTATAAAGGGTTTAATTTAGGTATTAATCTTAGATATCGTTTAGGTGGAGACATCTTTAATTCGGCTTTATATAATAAAGTAGAAAATATTTCATACACCAGTATTTCATTAAATCAGGATAAAAGAGCTTTATATGAGCGTTGGAAAAATCCTGGTGATGTGACCAAGTTCAAAGCAATCTCGCAAACCAGTTTAACTCCAATGTCTTCACGATTTGTTCAGGAAGAAAACACACTTGCCTGTGAATCTATCACCTTGGGCTATACTTTCGAGAGAAGTGAATGGATGAAACAGATTGGAATGAGTTCCCTGAATCTTTCTGCAATAGGAAATGAAGTTTTCAGGATCTCTACAGTTAAACGTGAAAGAGGAATTGATTATCCATTCGCGCAAACGGTTTCGTTTAGTTTAAGAGCATCATTCTAAAATTGAGGAAATAATGAAAAGATATTATATAAAATTAATGGTAGCTGCAGGCTTACTGTCTACCTTATTTTCCTGTAAAGAATACCTGGATGTACGACCTGATGATAAAATTTTAGAAGATCAGGCTTTTTCTACTCCGCATGGAGTAAATGCAGCTTTAAATGGTTTATATATAAGCCTGGCAAAACAAGGTTTATATGGCGGTAATTTAACCTTGAGTACGGTTGATATATTGGCTCAACGCTATAATTTAAGCGCTCAGCATGGTTTATATAAGATAGCTACTTATGCCTATACAGAAAGACCTGCTGTTGAGAGAATTGATTCAATTTGGACCAATGCATACGGTACGATCTTAAATGCTAACTTGTTTGTAGAAAAACTTGAAAAATACAAAGGAGCAGTTAGTTCAGAAACGGAGTCAATTTATAAGGGAGAAGCCTTGGCAATTAGAGCGATGTTGCATTTTGATCTCTTGCGCCTATACGGTCCAATGTATAATTCTGCAGACTCAACTAAAGCAAGTATTCCATATTATTCTAAAACGGAAACTAAAATTAAAGAGCTGTTGCCTGCTAATAAAGTAATGGATCTTATTTGTGCTGATTTGAGCCAGGCTGCAAGTTTGCTGGAAAAAGATCCGATCATCACCCAAGGAGTAATGTCGACATTGCAAGGTGACGGAGCAGATTTTATGCGAAACAGAAATTATCGCTTGAACTATTACGCCGTGAAGGCCCTACAGGCCAGGGTTAATATGTACAGAGGCAATAAAGTAGCAGCGTTAGCGGCAGCAAAAGTACTAATTGATAATGCTGATAAATTTGCCTGGGTAACCACTAGCAATGCACTGGAAGAAAAAGCTAATCCTGACAGAGTTTTCAGTACCGAAATGATAATGGGAGTTTTTAGTTCTCAGTTATATTCAAATTATCTTAATACTTTTTCTCCAGACCTTCCCGATGCGGCTATACTAGCTCCTCTTTCAGCTCGTTTGCAAAATGTGTTCGAGTCAAATGAGAACGATTTCAGGTATAATCTTAACTGGTCCATTCCAACTAATGGAGGTAAGTCATTTCGTGTGTTTTATAAGTATGCTGATATTGTAGACAAGACTAAAAACTTCCGCTTTACTATTCCTTTAATGAAAATTAGTGAAATGTATTATATAGCGGCTGAGTGTGAACCAGATATTGATCAAGCCTTTGCTTATTTGAATACTGTAAGAGGTAATCGTGGGTTAACGAGCCTTGAAACTTCCGTTAGCTTAACAACAGAGTTACAGAAGGAGTATCAAAAAGAGTTTTTTGGCGAGGGACAACTATTCTATTATTATAAAAGAAAGAATATGACTGCAATCCCTGCTGGTAACCAAATATCCGGAAACCAAACGATGGGTGCCGCTACTTATGTGTTGCCATTGCCATTGTCAGAAATTCAGTATCGATAATATTTATTGTCAAATGTAATTAGCCCTGAAATAATTATTGGTTTTAACCAAAGCGATGTTTCCGGGAGAATTCCATCTGATCAAAGATCATTAAAAGATAAACAGATGAAAAAAATTATAAATACAATAGCAGTATTAATGCTTCCCTTAGTATTTGCTTCTTGTGAAAAGGAGTTAATGACTTATGATAGTGAATCTAGTATTTACTTTAGCGACGCAGTTAAAGATTTAGGTAATACTAACTCATCAGATATCACATTTACTTTTGCTAAGGGGCAAGACTCTATTAAGTCGATCATTGTAGGTGTAACCGGTACGGCTGTTAATTGGGATAGAGAGTATAAAGTAAGTGTTAATCCAGGTTCAACTGCTAAGGCAGGCGTTCATTTCGATGCATTGCCGGAGAAACTGGTTATTAAGAAAAATGCCCTTAGAGATACGATTAAGCTCAGGATTAAACGGACGCCCGATATGCTGACTAATAACTTCTCTATAGTGTTAGACTTGAATCCGAATGAAAATTTCAATACCAATTTGATGGAAAAGACTCAAGGCCCTAATAAAATTAGTTGCCTTCAGTATTCGGTTACGGTAAGTGATCAGATCAAGAAACCACAATATTGGATTGAATTCTTTTTAGGAAATTTTACCAGAAAGAAAATGTTCAAAATGGTAGAAGTATTGAATGTGAGTCCGGAAATTTTTACCAAACCTACAATGTCACCTACCGAAATGTCACTCTATACCAGGGTAATGAACAGGTATTTTCTCGAGCAAAAAGCAGCAGGAAATACGATTCTGGAGGATGATAATACGGAAATGACCATGGGTCCTTATGCTCAATACCTTTAAAGTCAACTTTTAAAATAGATTATTATGTTTAAAAATATATATCACTATATAATTGCTTTAATTGTAATTACTACCGCCTATTCTTGTCAAAAAGACATAGGGAATTATGACTATAATTCTATAAATAAGGTTGAATTTGGCGCGATTAATACCGAAAACCCGAATTCAAATACCATTAAAGCATTATTCGCTCAGCGCCTCGTTGTAAAACCTGAACTAACTTTTACTGAGGATGCAGTTGGAGCTGAAGCCGATTATAGTTACGAATGGGCCTATGTAAAACCAAATGACGTTGGTGCCAAAGAAATAAAAGTATTTGCTACCACTAAGAACCTGGATCTTGTTTTGCCAATTGCACCGGGAACTTATAAAGCCTATTATGGGGTAACCGATAATAAAACTGGTGTTAAATTTCGTAAAGAGTTTTCGCTGGAAGTGGTAAATGAGATCAACGAAGGCTGGTTGCTAATGACAGATGTAAATGGCAACGCCCGGGTAGATATGATTGCAAAAGGGTTGACCGATGAGTTTAGTGTAGTAAAGGATCTGTTAGCATCAACCGGTTCGGGCCTGCAACTCAATGGTAAACCTGTAATGATTTACAGTTATGATACAGGACCGTTTAGTGGACCTGGAATAAATCTTCCTTATGCCATATATGTCGGTACCGATAAGAGTACCGATAGACTAAGCCCTGAAACCTTTAAATGGTTAAGTGCTTATAACATCAAAAACGAAATCTTTGGTAATCCGGTACCAGCTGATTTTCATGCTGATTTGGTAAAAAAAGCTGGTTTTTGGCGTTCATATATGATCTCGAATGGAGATGCCTATTTATATGATAGGAATAACATGGCGAGATTTAGCGTGCCAATAAATTATATCGATGCCGAAAAAAAACCATTCAAGATTGCGCCATTTATTGGGAATGACGAAGCTGCAGATTTTGCTCTTGAGCCAGCTATTTTTTATGATGTTACAAATAAACGTTTCATAAGGCATAGTGGTGTTGGCTCATGTACGCTTATCCCTGATCCTGCTAATAAGTTGTTTAGTTTTACTACTGGTAAGGACTTAATCTATATGGAAAAGGTTCCTTTTAATGGAGGTGAAGTGTTTAGCATATTAAAAGATCCGGGTACTTTAAAACAATACCTGGCTCGCTTTTCGGCTGCTAATAATATTCAATCATATTATGATGAAATTGTAGCTACTGATTTTGATAAAGCTCAGCATATTACAGTAAGCCCTGATTTAGGGTACATCTTTTACAGTGTGGATGGTAAGTTATATGAATATGATATGTCTCTGAAAACAACTAAGCTTATGTTTGATAAGGGCGCACAAAAGATTAGCTTGATCAAGTTTGAAGCTTATCATAATTATATTAAATATACGACCAGAAGCAAATTGATCGTTTGTAGCTATGATCCTTCATTGGCTGAAGGAGTTAATGGAAAAATGGAACGGTTTACAGTGCCAACAGGTAATGGAAATTTAGTGCTTTTTGATTCATATAGTGGTTTTGGTAAAGTAGTAAGTCTGCATTACAGAGAACGCTAAGCCATACTTTTCAAATAAAACCGGTGGCAACTGCCACCGGTTTTATTTTTAACAGATCAATTCCAATAGCTGTAAAGGCTCTTCTCGCCCATATTGCATATTCATTTCTCAGAATCATTTAACCGCTCATAAACAATGAACAAATTCAGTACGCTGCTCGTAATTTTATTGAGCGCTGTTTGTACAGCTCAGGCGCAATTCACCGAAATTAAAGGTGTATTTAAGAGATCAGAACCCGCAACTGTAAAACTATATAAGGTAGCTTATGGTCGCATGGAAGAAATTGCATCTATTACACCAGCTGCTAATGGAGCCTTTGGATTCAGCTTTCAGCCCGATTACAAGGGGTATTATGTAATTGGAACAGGTGATCCTCGTAAGGGTATGCAAGATAAGATAAAGGTGTATGCCAAAGGAAATGATAAGATCAATTTGGTGTTGAATGATTCGACCTATGTGCTTACAGGTGTAAATACAAAAGAAAACCAGGTTTTGGAGCAGTGGTATAAACTAACCTATCAGCTCGAACATAAATCGGTGTATTTTTTTAATACTAAAAGCACCTATGTTGATTTCTTTCCTGCTTTAGAATCAGTTGCTGCTAAGTCAAAAAGCTGGATGAACGGTAAAGCTACCGGCAATGCAGATTTTGATCAATTAATGAAGAAAACAATGGATTATGATCTGGCTTATTATGCCATGACGTTTTTGTTTACACCTCGTTCCGTGCATCCAACAAAAGCAGATTATACCTCTTATTTGAAAAACTTTAGTTCCGATCACTTTTTGCAAAATGAAGACTTGTATAAGTTTCCATACGGAATGGGTGTACTGGGTAATTTGGTAATGTTTAAGAATAAGGATTTGGTCAAATTTGATTTTGATAAGATCGTAATGTCTATACCTAGTGATAAACTGAAAGGAGAATATGTATTAGCAGGCGCAGCAAGAGAAACCTCTTATGCCAAGTACCTTGAAATAGCTGATAAATACAATAAATATTTTCTTACAGCGGATCAAAAAACTCGCGCTGAAAAGATCGCGGCGGGCTTAGCCACTTTCAAGCAAGGAGAAAGAGCAATCAGTTTTACCTATCCTGACCTTTCAGGCAACCAGGTGTCGTTAACCGATTTCAAAGGTAAGATAGTATTGGTGGATGTTTGGGCCACTTGGTGCGGTCCGTGTAAGCAAGAGATACCCTCGCTAAAGGCGCTTGAGAAAGAGTTTCATGGAAAAGACGTAGTGTTCTTAAGTGTTTCGGTTGATGAAGAGAAAGATAAAGAGAAGTGGCAGAAGTTTATTGCCGATGGACAATTAGGAGGTGTGCAGTTGTTTGCCAGTGGATGGTCGCAAATTACACAAGCCTATGCAATTAAAGGCATTCCTCGATTTATGCTGTTTGATAAAAACGGTAATATTATTGATGTTGACGCTCCACGCCCAAGCGATCCAAAACTGAAAGAACTATTGAACGAATGGTTGAATAAAGCATTGTAGTTTTGGAACTTGATACAACCCATTAACAGCAAAACCACTTTGGTAAATCAAGGTGGTTTTGTTATTTATTGACCATTACACTTCAGCTATCTGAACGGACGTGGATGAACTTTTAATGATACTGTCAACTAAAAAGGCTTTTAGAGAAATCTAAAAGCCTTTATCTTTTGGTAGTACTATTTAGTTGTCTTTGCTCCCAGTTGTTTGCCCAGTTTTTCATATTCAATGTCGTTGGGTTCCCATAGTTCTACTTTGTTTCCTTCGGCATCAAGAATATGGATGAATTTACCATAATCGTAAGTTGCGATGGTATCGAGTATCGTAACATTATTGGTTTTCAATTCTGCAACCAGCGCTTTTAAGTTTTCAACCCTATAATTTATCATAAAGTCCTTTGTGGAAGGTTCAAAATAGGTTGTTTTTTCATTGAACGGACTCCATTGTGAAAATCCTTTTTTGGTAGAATCGGCACCTTGATACCATTCAAAAACTGACCCGTATTGGTTGACGCTTAGCCCCAGATTAGTTTCATACCAATCTCTCATCTTTTTTGGATCCTTACATTTAAAAAAGATACCACCAATGCCGGTTACCTTTTTCAGTTTAGCAGAATGGTTTGCTGGCTTTGTAATGATGGTCTTAAATGCAAAACCTGAAAGAAAAGAGGCTGCAATAACCAAAACTATTAATGATGTCTTTTTCATTTTGCCGGAATTTATTTTACTAGTTGAATCTATGTCAAAAAACGCATAGCAATATAAAAAATAATTGACTAGCTCTGCTTAAACTACGATTGGGTCAATTGTTTTAATGGATCGGGATTTAGTTTGAACTGCTGGTAAATGAGTATGCTGTTAAATACGAAAGCCCCAATCGGGTTTGCTACTGAATGTGTTATAAACCAAAAAAGGCTTTTAGAGGTTGATAGCTTATGGTGGAAATACTGTATTAAATATTGAATATCCTCTAATGTATGCGCATAGTTCCAATAATCAGTATAATCTTATTTCTCGTTTAATAACTAAAGGGGCAGCTGACTTGCCTGCATTTGGTACAAACACCGAAAAATGGGCTGGAAGAGGGTCTTTTGGTCTCGACTTTTATGCAGATGCAGCAACAAGTAATAACTCATTGAGATTTTTTTTTAATCTCAGTGCAAGCAAAATATATGGAACTGAAGTGTTTCAAGAAAATTTAGGCACAGAAAAGTCTAACTTTACTTTTGGTCAACTCACATTAGGGTTGATTTTTCTGGAGAACTTCAAAATTTCATTTGTTGTTTCAACCTTCAGTTCGGAGGCTGAATTAAGAAATAAAAATATTGTAGCAGGTGGGCAAGTTCTAAGATAAGTGTCTGTAATAAATTTGTAAAACTGGAATGAGGAAAACCCTTTAAGTACAATTTTGATAATAAATGTTGAGACACTTTTTCTTAAAAAGGTATCTTTTATACCCCTGAATGAAAAGGTGTCTCGAATAGAAAAATTGTTCCTTTTTACAACCTAAAGTTTAATTTCCTTTCTTCCTAGAAGCTTATTTATTCGGCTAAAAAATTATTCCTTTAATTCACTCCAAAAAGTTCTCATATGAAAAGTACCTTCTTTATGTTTTTTGAATTGTACCTCATATGTTTTACCCAATGAAATGCCATAAAAACAGTCAAAATTATTATATTGGCAAATCTCCATTGCTTTATTTGTAATATCCTCGGTTGCTTTAGAACCAATGTAAACTGCTTTAATATCATTTGGTTCGATAGAAATAAAGTCAGTGTCATTGTCACTCTGTAAGATAACCCTGTGCTCCCGTTCATATTTCCATTCCACTTGTTTATTAAACAGCATTTTCTTGATTTTCGATGATCTATCTTCTAAACTGTCAACCTCCGGAGGTAATTCAGAATATTCAACATTTCCAAATACTAAGAACTCTTTAATATTTTTCAATTTGTCAAATAATGCGTCAGAATATTCAACACATATGCCTCTGTGATTATTTGTGTAATGTGACCACATTAGATTGTTTGTGTTTATTTCAGTAAACGAACAAAGGGTGATTAATTTTGATAAATAATTCCGCTGTACCTGTTCCGTATACCAAAGAAATCCGTCATTGTTTTCAACTGACTCTTGCCAGTCTTTAAAGTCTTTTATTGTGCCTCCAGGGTGGGCTTTAAAAAATTCATTTTCTTGTCCCTCTGCATAAGGATCTAGCACTAAATTAAACTTAAGTTCAAAAGGATCATTTAAATTGAAAGCAGATGAAAATTTCAGTGTAGGTTCACCAATAATATTTTCAAGTGTTTTTAAATCTGGAATTGTGTAAAATTTAAACATAAAATAAATAAACTATGGATTTATTAAAAGGAGCTGCTTATATGAAATTGCGAAAGGCCCCCTGTTTACTGTACAAGCACCACCCTGAAACCACAAATGAAGTAGCGAATGTCTGGCTTGGCAAAGGAGCGGTTAGCAACGTGACAGGCCACGTAGCTATTTATAGAACCACCGCCACGGGTCACACGGTAGACACCGCTGGCCGGCCCCCGGGGATTAAACTGGGCTTTGGCGGTATAGTCACCATACCAGTCATTGCACCATTCGTAAACATTACCGCTCATATCATATAATCCCAGCTCATTGGGTCGCTTATGTCCAACAGCCTGGTCTAGGCCTCCAGTATCGCTGAACCAAGCTACTTCTTTCGGGTCATCACCACCGCTATATTTATAGCCTCTACTTTTTTTTCCTCCGCGGGCTGCATACTCCCATTCGGCTTCAGTGGGCAGGCGGTATTTTTTACCTGTTTTTTTACTCAGCCAATTGCAATAGGCATTTGCTTCGTCAAAACTTACATTTACTATCGGGTGGTTATCGCTTTCCCACTTCCCATCCGCCATTAATCCCCAACCTGGCATTTTACGACCGGTAGCTTTGCAGAACGCTCTGTACTGGGCCACCGTGGTTTCGGTTTTTGCCATTTTAAAATCGCTTACTGTAACGGTATGGGTGGGGGTGGATTTTTCGTCAAACTTGAAATCGTTACTATTACTGCCCATAGTAAATCTGCCTCCGAGTACCGATATCATTTCGGGTACGGGAGTTTGAGCGCTAACGGCGTTGGAAATCAGGAATAAAAAAAGAATAAAGTTTTGTTTCATCTTGTTCAGATTAAGTTATTGGAATAGATCAGAAACCTCACTTTATGTTTAAGTTTCAACTGCAATTCGTTGGATCATGCTGGCTATAATAAATGTCGTTTTTCCTATATTCTAATTGAGTTTCAACTCAATGATATGAAGTGAATTTAATGCTGTTCATTATTTAAAGTTCATTCTTCTAACATTGCAGGCTTTAACAAGGTCTAGAAATTCTGTTTGAGAAATTGTAAGATCATTTATTAGTCTATCTACAATTAGGTGTCTAGCATTTCTGTTGGTATTCATATTCAGGAAATTAGCCGTTGAATTTATAGACCTCTGAATAGTATACTCCTTTTCTTGAAGGGTCAAATTTGTAAGTAGAATGTCAATTGTTTCACCATCTGGTCCTAAAGTATCAATGTTTATCATTGAACTGTTTTCATATAAAGCTTGTGCGATGGGTCCTCCCATTAAACAAAGAATTCTCCTGTTTAGATTTATCAAACTATCTATTTCATCTCCTTCAAAGTTATATTTAGTTACTCCAAACAGTAAAGTGTCGTTTTCAATATTTAGTTCTATAGAATCAATTGACCAGCCAACTATAAATGCCATTAATGAGTGGCCAGCCTCATGATGGGCCGCAATTATTACATTCTTGTCCATTTAAACTGCATTGATAAATTAGAAAATGTTTGATCTGACTCGAACCGTAACTGATTCGTAATTGGATCAGTATTATTTTTTTGTCAAAAGTTCAGTTCCTTTTCCAACTAAGTCGTGAATCATATCCAATGCAGAATTAACCTCTTTTGTGGCCCTAATTTTCGCATAAATTGGACTGCGATATATTCCATAAACTGCTTTAAGAATTAGTTCATCTTTATTTTTATCATCATGCAAAACATCGGAATAAGCTTTTATTGTGAGAGCCACCGCAGATTTAAAAGCGTATTCTTCTTGAAAGTTTCTTTCTTTATTGTATTGGGAGATGGTATAGTATAATAGAAAAAATAAAGGAGAGGATTTAAGAGCATTTACTAATATATTTTCCCAATGGAAAACGTTATCAGGCTTACCCAGCCAACCAAAAATATTTGTAAATATTGCTAATATCACTACAAAGGTTAATGCCCCCATTACTCCTACCGCCGCTCTCCAAAAAATCAATGGATTGGTAAGTTCTATTTTTCTTTGCTTAAACGTTTCAAAAAGAGAAGCGCCGACTTCTCTTCCGATCAAATTATCAAGATATTCATTTCTTTCCTTGAAATAATCAAATTTACTTTCAATAACGTTTAACTTACCCTCAAATTCACTGTACAGGTCTAAATAATTAGTTTCTGTCTCATTTAATTTCTTTAAAACATCTGCAAATTCGGTCTTATTTTTTGTAAGAACTTTATCAATTTCATCAGAAGTTGATTCACTTTTTTGCTTATCTCTTTCAATCTGCTCAAGTAAAGAATTAATTTTTGTTTGAGATTGAGATGCTGTAGTCAAAAGGCTTTGAATTTGTTGTGTATTTATATTAGTTGTTTCTAAATTATTAACTATCTGCTGTAGTTCGCCTTGTTTTTGAGTTTGAAAATCTGTAATAGATTTTTTTTGTTGATTTAAATCTCCAATCAGAGCATCATACTGTTCCCTTAAGTGCTTTATGTTTTCTTTTTGTAATAAAAGCTCGTTTGTACTCTTTTTAATTTCAAGTGCATTAACAGAGTGGGATTTATACTTTGATTTATCATAAAACCCATTTTGTAGTTGATATTGGGCTAAGGCCACTAATTGTGTCTCCGCAGAAGAGAAACTTCTTGATTTAGTGTGTGCCAAATAATTTCTAATTAGAGATGGAACATCTGACTGGCCAAATTCCGGAGAGGTAAAATATAATGGCAATATTAAACCATTATCTGAGTTTATTTCTACCTCAAGTTGTTCGAAGAAACGTTTGCTAATATTTATATATTCACTTATGCTTAACCTGTCAATTTGAATACTTCCAATATCAGTTCTATCAGGATAGGATAGGGCAAATAGTTCTTCAAGGTTAATTGTTTTAAATTCTGTTATTAATCCTTTAATCAGGTCAATGTATTGCTTTTGCATTATAATATAGTAATAGGTAGATTATTGAAATTCTTTTTTGGTATGGAGTTCCTTGAATCCATCATTTTTTAAAAATATTGATTGCATTGAGATTTAATTCTCTTCTGAGCAAGGGTGATTATCATCCTTATTGAAGAATTCTCAATTTGGCAATTTACTACTTTCAATTTTAGGTTAAAAATCCTTAATATTACTTATTAATACTCTGCTGAATTTTAATTGTTTATTGTAAAAGTTATACAGTTTTATTTATGATTGATGTTTTTAGTACTGCCAAAACGTGCGAGCTGTCGCGAATTGAGGGAGGTATCCAGCAGTAAAGCCCGCAGGGCGATTCTGTGATATGTTCGCAGAACAAAGACTGGGAAAGAGGAGCTCATAAAAGCCCCTCATCTCCAAAACTAAAGTAACCTTCTTTAGAAACAATCAAATGATCCAACACATCGATATTCAATACCTTTCCAGCCTCTTTCAATTGCTTTGTTATTCTTAAGTCCGGTTCACTTGGTTGTAAATTTCCGCTAGGATGATTATGGCAGAGAATGATAGTAGAAGCATGAGATAATAGTGCTGCAACAAAGATTACTTTAGCATCTACTACTGTTCCCGAAACACCACCCAACGAGACAGGATAAAGTCCAATTACTCTTTGATTACGCTTTAATAATAAAACTTTAAACTCTTCCAGAAACTCGATTAAACCCTTATCCCAACTTTCCATAAAGATGTCATAAGCATCTTTAGAGGTTCGGATCATTTTCATTTCAGATGACTTTACTTTAGGATGATAGCTTAATGAGATTTCTGAAACTAACGGATGGGTAGTAGCTTGTTTTTTCATAATAAATATAAGATTAATGGATGATTTGTGATAGCGTTGATTAATAGCACTGACAGAACGCGCCGCTGCGAGTTAAGTGTAGGGTCACTGCAAAAGAGGCTGATAAGCCGGTGTAGTGATATGTTCGAAGAACACGAAGAACTGGCGGTGTTTTTGACTTTGGGTTGTGAATAGGACGGGATTGAAGCCTGGAACATATTGTTCCAAGCTGAAAAGCATTAGGGCTTGTAAAGTGTAGCTTTACGAATCTGGCGGAATTTTAGGTAGCTGCGTAATGAGGAACGCCTATTTCCCGTTCAGTTATATATTCCGAACCAGTAACACATTATATAAGCCATTAAGTAATCTTCTCATCTTTATAAAAGAAAATAGAATGAGTTTTCCGAAAATCAGTTTTTGGCTTATCCCTCTGTAAGCAACCAATGAGGGTAAGGCAAAAGCTGGATTTGTCAGGTTAGCAACGAAGGGAGTTAAATGAAAAAACTCCATAGCTATGAACTACGGAGTTTCCCTAAAAGAATAGCGGATTACTTATCAATGTATTCAAAGGTTTGTTCAAACCCGCTTCCATTTGACATCTTAGTTGGAAAGCCAGCCTTATTGTACTCATAATAATAATTTTTACTATTGCGACTATCATCAATAGGGTTAACACTATTAATTTTAACCGAATTGTTAATTCTGCTGTCGTCAGAAATCCAATCCAGATAAGTGGCTCCTATTTTTGATAAGGGATGGTTTTTGTCATCATATTGATATTGCTCCGAGCTCCTTACCGAGACAATGGTGTTATCAATTATCCTCGATATTTTCCTGGATATTATATTTCCTTTTTCATCATAGCCATATTCAGTAAGATCACTTTCATTCCATCTAGAAAAGAGCGATTTCTGTAGTCTGCTGATTACTTGGTTTTTGTCATTTAGGGATAATGTAGCAACGGTGCTTCCTTCTTGATTATTTATTGTTATGGAGTTTTCAGCATAGGTAAATAAGTAAGTATCAGTACCGATGGGGTTGGGTGAGGGCTGCACCATGTTTGGGTATGTGGTTTCTTCTTTTATCAGTTTATTATTAGCATCATAAGTAAACTTATAAGTGTATTTACCTTCTACTCCATCTTGATTGACCAGAGTAACTCTGTTTTTATCATCATAAGAATATTCCACCACATAATTTGCGCCTTTATTTGTTAGCTTCTTTAGTAAATAGGTTTTTCCATCAGGATTAAGATCATCTTTACTGCAACCTACATTAAACATGGTAATTGCCATTACGGCCATTAATAGAATTCTTTTCATGATTGTGATTTGGAATTTTTAGGTCTTTGATTAGGTAAAATTTTTAATTAGCTAACAACTTTAAAGGATATTCTTATTCGAAAGGAAGATTATTTTTTGTTAAAACACTAAACTAATAGTTTTAACTTATAAGATGAAAGAATTTCGAGTGTGAAATATCTAGAGTTTTCTTTATGAGAAGAATAAAATTATTACTTGGATTAGATCTCAGGATCTGTGTACATGTTGGTGCATCAATGGGTACAAAACAGAAACGGAATAAAAAGCAACTGTAAAAAAAGCTGGTAGTCTGTAAACCCACAAAGGCTTTTAGATTTCTCTAAAAGCCTTTTTATTTTCGTGTCGGAGAATAGAGTTGATCCTCTGATTTCAGGGGGGCAAATCCTGTGCTCTAACTTTCTGAGCTCCTTATTCGAAAAGAGTTGTCTGCAATCGTTTGCTGATAACTTACATGTTTTTTGCTTCATTAATCCACTAGTTCTTCTTATGGTTATAGTGGTTTCATGAGGACCGTTTACGGTAAAAGTTAGTAGAGCATATTCTATAAAAATCAATAGAACTAGCAGGATGTAATAAATAAAATGGACTTTTTCCTTTTTTATTTTCTTTATGGTAACAATTGATAATACGCTAACAAATAATAAAAATAATAATATCCTTCCTGCGTTAAAATCAGATGATCCAACACTTCCTTCAATGGTTTTACTGAATGAGTTTATTTATTAATATAAAAGTGATATTCATCCAAATCGCTTTTAGTAAGTAATGATAATTGTCATTAATTTTAAAAGATCTTATTGGGTTCAAGCAATCATCATGTCCATTCACATTGCCTATGCATGCTTATCTTATTTATAGAGTATCGCTCATTTAGGATTAACAACATCCAGTGTATAGTTAATCCAGGATTTATTCACTAATCTGTATAGTTATTTCAGGACGGGTCATGCTGTCTAGTATACGTCTAGTATACGTCTAGTATGCGTCTAGTATACGTCGAGTATGCGTCTAGTCACCGCCGTATGTATAGCGAATGAGTACTGCTGTTTAATAAGATCGAGGTAGGTGATGTTATTCTCCAAAATTTCATTCTGCCTTAAGATGTTCTTGTTTTGTAGTTCATAATGAGTCAACTTGGGTGTCAACTTGTTTCATGACGGGACATATAAAAACCAAAAAAGGCTTTTAGATTTCTCTAAAAGCCTTTATCTTTCGTAGCGGAGACGGGAGTTGAACCCGTGACCTCAGGGTTATGAATCCTGCGCTCTAACCATCTGAGCTACCCCGCCAATTATGGTTTTTATTTGTATCTTTATCGATACCCCTTTTCTGAAAAGGTTTGCAAATATAAGAGGAAATCACGTACTTTAAAAACATTATTGACCGAAAATTTTAATTTTTTGTGCTGGATGGGAGCTAAAAAGAAATACAACCTTGAATATGAGATACATTCGTCTCCAAAAATTTTATTTAATTTCATAAGTACCCCTAATGGTTTATCCCAATGGTTTGCTGATGATGTTACCGTTAGAGATGATATGTATACATTTAAGTGGGATAATGAGCAACAACGAGCACGTTTATTGGGTCTCCGGGATAACAAATCAGTTAAGTTTAAGTGGGAAGACGACGAACCCTACTGTTATTTCGAACTTGAAATATTACAAGATGAACTAACTGGCGATGTTGCCCTCGCCGTTACCGATTTTACCACCGAAGACGAAAAAGGTGAACGCAAATTAATATGGGACAGCCAGGTAGATAATCTTTTAGGGGTTATTGGCGCATAAACGTAATTTGTGATACCTTTGTGCCTCAAACATGTGGAATGAAAAAACTCCATAAACTAATTGTAATTTCATATTTAAGGCCCTTTGTTGCCACTTTTTTTATTGTTTCTTTCATCTTGTTGATGCTTTTTTTATTTAAGTACATCGACGAGTTGGTGGGAAAAGGCTTGGAATGGTACACCATTCTACAACTTCTGGGTTATAATTTTGCTGTAAACGTTCCGCTGGCGTTGCCTTTAGCCATTCTTTTGGCTTCAATCATGACCTTTGGTAACCTCGGTGAGCAGTATGAGCTCGTTGCTATCAAAGCATCGGGAATTTCACTTTCGCGTGCCATGGTGCCCTTGGTTTTTGTGATGGTTTTACTAAGTATTGCCGCTTTTTACTTTTCTAATATTATTATGCCGCATTCATTTTTAAAAATGGGGGCTTTGCTATACGATGTTCGTCAAAAGAAAGCTGCTTTCAGTATTCCTGAAGGAGTTTTTTATAACGATTTGGATGGCTATTCAATAAGGGCTGAAAAGAAAGATGCTGATGGGAAAACACTTTACGGATTAATGATCTATGATCATACCCAGGGTAATGGCAATATGAATGTGGTGCTGGCCAAAAAAGGAGAGATGTATAAATCAGATGACGACAGGTATCTGGTATTAAACCTTTATGAAGGGGTTCGCTATTCGGAAAATCCTGGTGAAAACGGTTATAACGACCGGCAGCGTCAAGTTCGTATTCGATTTAAAGAATATGGATTAAAGTTCGACTTGTCAGGATTTAATCTTTCCCGCACAAAAGAAGAATTGTTTAAAGATCATTACCAAATGCTTAATGTTCGTCAGCTTTTGGTTAAAGAAGATTCGATACAAAATCTCATAGCAACCAAGCAACAAAACCTGAATGCTTATGTAGAACCAACCTTTTTAATTTTCAGACCTCACGCCAACTATAAAAAAATTATACCTGAGAAGGACCTGAAGTGGAAAAATAAAGATGTTCTCATGAACTTTCCGGCGGTCGACAGGTTGCAGGTGGTTGATGATGCGATCAATTCCATGCGAAATGTGAAGAGCTATCTCACTTCTGCTAAAGACGAGTCAACTGCGCAGTTTGAAATTTTAAGAAAGCACATGGTGGAGTTTCATCGTAAATTTACCTTGTCATTTGCATGTATCGTTTTGTTCTTTATTGGTGCGCCAATGGGAGCAATTGTACGTAAAGGTGGTTTGGGACTTCCCGTAGTTATATCCATACTGTTCTTTTTGGTGTTTCACGTTTTGTCAATTGGAGGTGAAAAATTTGCCCGTCAGGGTAAACTTGAGCCTTACCAGGGTATGTGGGTGGCAACATTGGTTTTGGTGCCAATAGGAATATTCCTAACCTATAAAGCCGCTTCTGATTCAGCCCTTTTTGATATCGAGAAATACCAGCGCTTTTTTATCAAGCTGTTTTCCAAAAAACAAAATCAATAAATTACTATACTCCTGAACAACACAAAACTTAATTGCCTTTTGTGTTGTTCATCAATAAACTTTATACTAATGCTTAATACGATAGAGGAAGCGATTGAAGATATTAAGGCCGGCAAAATGCTGATTGTGGTGGATGATGAAGATCGCGAAAATGAAGGCGACTTTTTGATGGCCGCTGAAATGGTTACTCCAGAAGCCATTAACTTCATGATCACGCATGGTAAAGGCCTGGTTTGTGTGCCAATTACGGTTGAGCGTTGCGACGAACTGAGGCTCGAAATGATGGTGGGGCGTAATACGGCAACACACGAAACTAATTTTACTGTATCAGTTGATTTATTGGGTCATGGTTGTACCACCGGTATCTCTGCACAAGATCGCTCTAAAACCATCAAAGCGATGATTGATCCGAGTATTGATCCGAATGAATTGGGCAGACCGGGGCATATATTTCCACTGCGTGCTGTAGAAGGTGGCGTTTTGCGTAGGGCAGGGCATACCGAGGCGGCAGTTGACTTTGCACGTATGGCAGGCTTGTATCCGGCTGGTGTTATTTGTGAGATCATGAACGAAGACGGTACAATGGCCCGATTGCCAGAGTTGATTAAGATGGCCGAAAAGTTCGACATTAAAATTGTTTCTATTCAGGATCTTATATCTTATCGCTTAGGTAATGAATCGTTGATCAAGAAAGAGGTTTCGGTTAATCTACCAACGGAATGGGGCGATTTTGAAATGGTAGCATTTACCCAATTAGATACGGGTGAGCATCATTTGGCGCTGGTTAAAGGAACCTGGGAGCCGAACGAGCCAATCTTAGTGCGTGTTCACTCCTCATGTGTTACCGGCGATATTTTTGGGTCCTGCCGTTGCGATTGTGGCCCTCAGCTGCATAAGGCCATGGAGATGGTGGAAAAAGAAGGCAAAGGACTTATTATTTATATGCACCAGGAAGGTCGCGGTATTGGCTTGATCAATAAACTTAAAGCCTATCATTTGCAAGAAAATGGTCTGGATACCGTTGAAGCTAATCTTCAGTTAGGATTTAAAATGGATGAGCGTGATTACGGTGTGGGAGCGCAAATTATCCGTTCGCTGGGCGTTACCAAAATGCGTCTGATGTCGAACAACCCTACTAAACGTGCCGGCTTAATTGGCTACGGTTTGGAGGTGGTTGAATCGGTTCCTATTGAAGTGATTCATAATGAGCATAACGAAAATTATTTATTGACAAAGCGTGATAAAATGGGTCACGCCATAATGAAAAACGATCCTGAATAATCAGGATCGTTTTTTTTATTCAAACTCGATTTGTTCACTATCCAAATCGCCGCCATTGTTAATGTCTTTCTGCTTGGTTTTCTCTTCCTGTTCTTTTTTCTCTTTTTCGAGCCGCGCTTTTTCTTCTTCTTCTTTTTTCCTTTGTTCAGCTCGTTGTTGTCTTCTTGCTTCTTGCTCTTTGGCTTTTTTACGGCTGTTCTCAAAAAACTCTTTCCAGCTGTCAAAATCTTTTCGATATACAATACCTACACCTTGCTTATATTCCGAGTCATAAGTAAGATTGTTGGTGCTGTTAGTGGTATTTGAGTGATTATAGGCTTTTAAACGCAAGTTTCCGTCAGGGAATATCAAATATTCTATATCGATATCACTACTCAACGCCGAACTGTTGTTGGTGTTGTAATTGCTATTGCCCGTTACGTTTTTATCTCTTGAAGAAAATGAACCGTTTATGATCAGTCGCTCGTTTAACAAGCGCACATTTCCGCCAAATTCAGCTTCACCGCTGGCATTAATGTTGGCGTTGATATCAAAGTTTTGTGAGCCGATCGCTTCATTTAAAAGGGAAGTGAATTTATTGCTTGCAGCATCAACTACCGAGTTTGTAAGAATCTGTTGTGAGAAACTGTCAGATCCGGCATCACTTGTAAAACCTCCCATGGTAATTAAACCAAACGCCTGTTTTTGGGCATTACTTTCAGTGCTAAAATAAGAAGCGAACGTGTTGTCTAAATTTTCATTTTGAGGAAATTCAATTTTAAAGTCGTAAGTCATTTCCTCAAGGCTGCCGGTTACATTAATAACAGTATTAACGTTTGCCTTTTGATTCATAACATCTTGCGGCTCTGTCATTCGGGCATCAGAATATAAATTGGCCAAGCTTGTTCGGAGCGGAAAATGCGCACTCACATTTAATCTTGCATCATAAGGATCTCCATTAAAGCGAACCGTACTTCCGTTATTAATTAGGAACTCTTTTTTAATGCCCGGAATGCTCATGTCATATTTTCCTTCAGTAAGGCTATATAAACCAAACATTTGAAAATCGCCTAAGGTATTAATACGAAGCTGCAGGCTGGCATTGCCTTTACCGGTCATTGTACCCCCTTCATTATCTCCTAAAAGAATGGAAACTTCGGCAGTAGGATTTACGGTAAGATCAAAGTTCAAACGGAGATTACGTTCCGAGTCCTGTTTTTTGTTCAGGCTGGCAATTGTATCGCGGGTTAAAAATGTTACCAGGTCATCACTGCCTATACTACTCTCACTTGAAATTGGTAAAAAGAATTTGGTTCCTTCGGTAGTAGTTGCCTTAATATCAATGAGCATATCTCTTAGTGTACCTTTAAACAGGAAGTTGCCGGTAGCATTAGCCGTTCCATAATAAATCTCATTGTCTTTAAAAGTGGTATTCAGCGCTTGAAAACGGGTGGCATTTAAACGAATATCGAGCTTAAGGTTATTTAAATCAGAAAGGTCTAATGATCCGGTGGCGGTAGCTTTGTTCTTGTTTACATCATTAAGCGTAAAGCCATCAAATAAAATCTTTCCATTTTCAACCCCCACTTTATCATTAATGGTATAATGGGTATTCAGGTAATCAACCCTTACACCGGCATTGTTAAAACTAATGAAACCATTAAGCTGGGGTTTAGAGGTACTTCCTCTAACTAATAAATTGGCCGAAGTTTGTCCGCTTAGATCAGACACGAGCCCCGTTAAAAATGGTTGGAATATGACTAAACTGGTTTCGTTCAGTTCTATATCGGCAAATAAATTATCTTCCTTTTTGGTGGGTTGTACGTTACCTGAAATACTAATGGTGGTAATATTGTTGTTGGTTACGTTCATCGAAAAGTTAACATCATTTGACTCACTATACCAACGTGACGAAATCTCAGCATCCCCAAGCAAATTATTGTTCAAGCCCAGCTCATGGATCATCAAATCTGAACTAACTTTGGGAGCCTTTAATACCGCCGTGGTACTTGCATTTCCTGTTGCATAGCCCTTTAACTCAATCCCCTCACCTTTTATAAACGGATTAAATATGTTGAGATTAAGATTGCGGAGATTTACAGTTAGCGGCTCACTATCGTTTTTTGAAATAGCTCCTTCAACAGTTAATTGCTGCTCGTTATTATGCAACGTAAAGTTTTCGATCTTATAACCTTCTTCCTCAAATAATATCCTGAATCGGTCGTCTATCTTCCAGCTCTCATTATTAAGCTTCAATTCCGATGGTAAAACACTGAATATGGTGGAATCTCTGGAGAAAAGTACTTCCGAGTTCAGGTCGAGCGCATTCAACTTTGATGGATCAACCAGTTTTAAGTTGGACGTTACCCGGTCGTCTTTCATGAAGTTCGACATGGCTACATCGTTAAACTTCAGGCTGTCCATTGCAAAAGTTCCAAAGGCCAAGTTCAAAAACAATGATTCCGAGCTGTTTCCCTGGTCAATGATAAGGTTGTTGGTCTCAAAGTTTTTGAATTTAATTTTTGGAAAAAAACCGTTAATTGACATCTGGTTTTCAGAACTATTAAACCCTCCAACCAACATAGCTTTTTCAGGTATTTGAAGATCAGGAATAAAAATGGAGGTAATGGGCTCCATATCTTTTAGATCGATCTTAAAAGTGAAATTTTGATAAACAGCGGTTTTAGTGCTTTTCCATTTGAACGATGGTAAATAAGCAGAAAGCATTCCTTTTAAAGCACCTTCGAGTTGAGTTAATTTATATTTACCGGTAAATGTGGCATCGAGCATGTCGGATTTTAGTTCCAATGATTTCGCCGTATCGCTCTTCATCCCCGAAATTAAACTTACAGTATCAATATTAAATAGGCCTTTATCAGTAGTTAAGCGGGTGTCTTTTAAAAGTAATGAACCTAGGATATTGTCAAGGTTGTTTCCGGAGAAATTACTTGAAATATAAGTCGAAACAGAAAGGGTGTCTTTTACTAATTTTAAAGCCTTGAAATTCGCATGTTTTACATCAGCAGTGAAATCACAAGAAGGATCTTGAGTGGCAAGATTAAACTTGCCGTCAAAGTCAATGGCAATATTTTTATCGTTTATATCAAATGAGCCATTGAACTTTTTACGATCTAAATTGCCATCGATAGTTATATTCTGATATCGATAACCATGGAAGTCAAAATATGCAATTTGTGCGGTAAGGTCTTCCTTCATTTCGCTCATTTTAAAGCCATTACCGTCGACATTTGCTTTAAATGTAGTTTTTCCTAAATCAGCATTACCTGTTAATTTGCCTAGATCCAAATTCGTAGTGCTGGCAAAACCTTTATACAATGGTTTTTTCATGTTGCGCATGTCCATTGAAAGGTCGGTAAGTGCCGAACCGGCACCGGTTATAAGTTCTCCTTTTACTTTAAAATTATTGTATTGCCCTTTAAAAGTTCCTTTGAAATCCACAGTGCCAATAGTCGATAGAACCTCTGGCAAGGCTACTTCTTCCTGGTCAATGCTCGCCAAAATTCGGTTAATATCTTCCCTGTTTGTAATCAAACGGGCAAATTCCATATTCATGTCCGTTTGATTAATATCAGGTAAGCCTTTTATTGAAACATTACCTTTTATCAGCGTTTCTTTTCCTGCTGCAATAGTTATGTTTTTGGTTCTCAGGTCGGTAACCGTTCCTTTAACACTGCCGTTCATATTAACCTTTAAGGTGTATTTCTTTATTTCTGGGGCGAAATAGGTAATATCCTTAAAATCGAGATGCGAGTTTTTAAAATCGGCATCCATATACACCTTGCTCACAAAGTGCTTAAAATCGCCAATTCTATTAAACCGGAAGGCTAAATAATTTCCAATGTTACTGTTAGGTGTTACTATTTTCAGGTGATTTATTTCGATTTCTTTGGGCGTATATTTCACCTGTCCGGCTAACTTATTAAGCACAAACCCACATTTTTCGCGAGCGCTCAGGTGTTTTAAATCAGCCAATATCACATTGCCATCAATACTTACATTTCTGGCCTGTAGATTCACATTCGACGCTTTAATATCGCCATAATGCATACCTGTTGTTTTAGAGGTATCGGCTTCATCGTAGTAAATAAAAGTGAGATTCTTAATATCTACATTATTAACACCCAGTTTAAGGGGCTCTGAGGGTGGTTTTTGTGTTGTATCTGGGCTGCCACTAAAGAAATCGATTATAAAACTGAGGTTGGTCTTTTTATTCTTTAGTTCTTTGTAGGCAAAATATGCATCATGAAGTTTTAGATCGTTTACCTCTATCTTTCCGCCTTTCAGATTCAATTTATTCACATCCACTTCTAAAAGACCAGTATAAAGCAAGGTGTCTTGCTTTTGATCTTCAATGTAAAGGCCCTCTATAACAACTGATTTAATAAACTTAATATATAGGCCCTTGATCTGAACCTTGGTTTTTAATTTTTCAGAAAGATATTCGGCTCCATATTTGGCGGCTTTAGTTTGAAACCATTTGGTTTGGCCGGCAAAATACAAAGCCACCAGCAAGATGATGATCAAGCTGAAGAGGTATAGCAGCGTTTTGCCTAATATTTTAATAACTTTGCCGATATCCTTTATTTAACGTTGTTTTTTAAGTTTTTGTTATAGTTATGCCAGTGATTTTGGGAATCGAATCATCATGTGATGAAACTTCTGCTTCAGTTTGTGTTGATGGTCACATTTTGTCAAATGTGATTGCTAATCAGACAGTTCACGAAGCATTTGGAGGCGTTGTGCCTGAGTTAGCTTCTCGTGTTCATCAACAAAATATTATTCCCGCCGTTCACAAGGCCATAATTGATGCTAAAGTAAGTAAAAAAGATATAAATGCTGTTGCTTTTACCCGTGGTCCGGGGCTTTTAGGCTCACTTTTAGTCGGAACTTCGTTTGCTAAATCCTTTGCTTTAGGTTTGAATATTCCACTAATTGATGTAAATCATATGCAGGCGCATATTCTTGCTCATTTTATCGATGATCCAAAGCCGAAATTTCCATTTTTATGCCTCACAGTTTCCGGTGGTCATACTCAAATAGTAAAGGTGAATGATTACTTTGATATGGAACTAATTGGCCAAACTACTGATGATGCAGCAGGTGAAGCATTTGACAAAGCGGCAAAAATGCTGGGATTGCCTTATCCCGGCGGCCCATTGATCGACAAGTATGCCAAGCTTGGAAATCCCAAAGCATATCAATTTCCCGAACCTCAAATACCTGGACTTGATTTCAGTTTTAGTGGCTTAAAAACGGCATTTCTTTATTTTGTGCGAGATAAACAAAAGGTAAATCCGAGTTTTCTGGAGGAACATATGGCAGATGTTTGTGCGTCTATCCAGCATCGTATTGTCACGGTTTTAATTAATAAGGTAAAAAAAGCGGTCAAGGAAACTGGAATTGATCAGGTGGCTATTGCAGGAGGGGTTTCGGCAAATTCAGGGTTACGAGATGCCTTATTGGAGGCTGAGAAAAAGTGGAAATGGAAAGTGTTTATTCCAAAGTTTGAATACTGTACCGATAATGCCGCCATGATTGCTATTGCCGGTTATCATAAATATCTGAAAGGTGAATTTGTAGGACAAGAAGTAAGTCCGTTGGCAAGATGGAGTGTTTAATAATACAATTGATATAGGGTTATATTGACATTGTTATAACGGTTTATCAATTTGTTCTTAACCAGTTAAGGCAGGCAACGCTGCTTTGTAAATTTCCAGTTTCTTTTCAAAGCTTAAGCTGGCATAGGCTGGAGAAGGAGAGGGTAAAGCCACAATTGCAACATGAGAATTAACAGATAATAGTTCTTTAAATTTCGCCCGAAACTCTAGTTCCACTCCTTTGCCTGTAAAGAATATTTTCTCAATAGGGTTTTCTTTTAAAATTGCCGTAATAACATCCGTGTTATAAATCTTATTGATCAGATTACTGTCGAGATTGCCCCCGTTTTTACGCGAACAACTTAAAATGATATCGGTATTAGCCATTTTCAAGTCGGCGAACAATTCCTGTTTTTCATCTTTATTACTTAAAGAGCGATTATAAACTGCTCTGAATAATTTCCAAAACTGGTTGCGTTCACTTTCATAGGTCCATATCTGGGGCCGTGGGTTCATTGTCGAGTCACGACCTGGAAAACTACCCATTATCAAAAAACGGGCATTGACAGGTATAAAAGCCGGGAATGGATGATATTCTCTTAACATAGCTTTAAAATAAGAAACTCCGGAAAATCTAATCTTCCGGAGTCGTTATCGTTATAATCGTTTTAGAATCTTTGAAGTTCCTTAAAACTATTATTCATTGGCATCTGCCATATTTTCACCGGTTACCACAGCGCGAATTTTGGTTTCCAGTTCTTCCATTAATTCCGGATTATCTAAGATCAGTTGTTTAACCGCATCACGACCCTGGCCTAATTTACTATCGCCATAGCTGAACCATGAGCCTGATTTTTTAATGATCTCGTATTCAACTCCTAAGTCAATGATCTCTCCGGCTTTTGAAATACCTTCGCCATACATAATATCAAACTCGGCTAAACGGAAAGGAGGAGCTACTTTATTCTTAACGATTTTCACTTTCACACGGTTACCTGATACTTCTTCTCCGTCTTTAATTTGTCCGGTTCTGCGAATGTCAAGGCGGATAGAGGCATAAAACTTCAAAGCATTACCACCTGTAGTAGTTTCAGGGTTACCGAACATTACACCAATTTTCTCGCGCAACTGGTTGATGAAAATACAGCAACAACCTGTTTTGTTGATGGTACCGGTAAGTTTACGTAGCGCTTGTGACATTAAACGGGCTTGTAAACCCATTTTCGATTCACCCATTTCGCCTTCAATTTCACCTTTAGGAACAAGGGCTGCTACCGAGTCGATAACAATGATGTCAATGGCTCCCGAACGGATCAGGTTATCGGCAATTTCAAGCGCCTGCTCACCGTTATCAGGTTGAGAGATCAATAAATTGTCAACATCTACGCCTAATTTTTTTGCGTAAAATTTATCAAAAGCGTGCTCCGCATCAATGATAGCGGCAATACCACCTTTTTTCTGCGCTTCGGCAATGGCATGAATAGCTAATGTAGTTTTACCCGATGATTCAGGACCGTAAATTTCGATGATACGACCTTTTGGTAAACCGCCAATTCCAAGGGCAATGTCTAAGCCTAAAGAACCGGTTGAAATAGCTTCGATAGGCTCAATTGCCGTATCGCCCAATTTCATAATGGTTCCTTTTCCGTATGATTTCTCTAGTTTATCTAAGGTAAGTTGTAAAGCTTTTAGCTTTTCAAGTTTATTATCGCTCATTATCAAGTAGTTTCTTTTGTTGAAAATAGTGAGATAAAAATAGAATATTATTTTTGAAAAATGCTAAAAATTTTTTCAAAATATTTCAGCAGCGCTACTCTTTTTAGACTTTTTAAGATGATTTTGCTCAAAATATTTGCAAAAAAAAGTTAGGGCACAAGACTCACATTTAGGACTTCGAGCCAAACAAATATAACGTCCATGTAAGATCAGCCAGTGATGCGCTATATGTATCAATTCTTTAGGTATATATTTAACCAGTTGTTTTTCTGTTGCTAAGGGAGTTTTAGCATTGCTGGTTAAGCCTATTCGAGCCGAAACCCTGAATACATGAGTATCAACAGCCATTGCTGGCATATTGTAAACTACTGATGCAATAACATTGGCCGTTTTTCGTCCAACGCCAGGCATCTCCTGTAACTCATTAACACTCGAGGGTACAATGCCTTTAAATTTTTCAACCAATAGTTTGGCCATACCTACCAAATGCTTCGCTTTATTATTGGGGTAGCTTATACTACGGATAAAACCGAAAACCTCATCCGAGGTTGATTCGGCCAAAACTTCTGGAGCAGGATAGCGTTCGAACAAAGCAGGCGTTACCATATTCACGCGCTTGTCGGTGCATTGGGCTGAAAGAATAACAGCAACCAACAATTCATACGGGTTGGTGTAATGCAATTCTGTTTCTGCGTTAGGCTGATGTTCTGAAAAATAATCGATAAAAGCTTTATAACGGTCTTTTTTGAGCATGGTCAAAGATAAGTCTTAGGAGATATAGTTCATATAAATGAAACGTAAAGTGCCATGTGAAGGATCTTGAATGAAGGGGGCTTTACTAAAAAAGGTTTAAGCCATCTTATGACTTAAACCTTCTACGAATAATAAGAAAGCTGAACTACTTGCGAGTTGAATTCGAATATTTCAAAATGTTTTCAACCGTGTGCTGGCCAGGTTCTACCAAAAATTGGTTTAAGGCTTCTTTTATACTTACAAGATTTTCATATCCTTCGGTATAAGCCTCTTCCGCTGCCAGGGATTTCTCCATCATTTCAGCTTCTTCGGATGTTTCTTGAGTATGCAATTCGGTTTTTGGGTTTTGCTGGGTAAAGGTTTCGGTCATATAAAATATTGTTAGCGTGATTATTTTATTAACGACCCTTGTTGCAGTTTATTTTATAGAATTATAAAAAATAAATAAACCTTTTCAATATTGAAAGAGTTGATTATAAGCGTATTCAAACAAAAAGCAGAGAATGCAAATTAGCCATAAAGAAATTGTTGCTGTAGGAGGGATGATGGCTGTAATAACATGAAAGCCGATGGGAACAATAAAACTCCGGTAATTATTACCGGAGTTATAGACTTATGAATTTTGTTCTGTAAATTCCTGTGTTACAGGTTCTTCTTCAGGTTCGGTTGTTGGTTCTTCATTTCTCTTTCCTCTTAACCGTTTCCATATTGCGGAGAAAAAGGCAATAATGCCGAAAACAATAATTTTACCGAACTTGGCTATAATGGCAAAAAAACCAACCTTGGCTAATACTTTACCTGCCACTAATCCGCCAATTGTCCACGCTGCAACTTCATCCACTTTTGGATCAAAATCTTTATAAGCGTAACCATCAGAAAACTGAACAATGTTTAATACCTGCGAAATATCTTGTTTAACCTGCGGTAAATCATTCATGGTAGCAATGGCGTTTAAAATTAAAACACCTTTTCGGCCCAAAACCCTTACATTATAATTTAGGGTATTAACTTTTTGATCGCCGAACTTTAGCTCCTTAGCCCAGTGGAGAATCTTGTTTTCCTTGTCGTAAAAAGGTTGGTTGGCCCAGCCGATAACGGTTATAGGTTCATAGCCGTTTTTTTGCCGTTCTTTATTTTCTTCAATACTGCCTTCCTGCATTTCTTTTAGTAGGTCGGCATAGTCAATATCATCAGCATCATCATCTTTTACATATCCAATTTCATCGTATTGAATGTTGAAAACATAACCCTTGTTGGCAAGGATTTTTTGGTTCTCCGGCAGTAGTAATCCCAAGGTAACATTTTCGCCTCCAGGATTTCCCCATAGATCAACAATTACTTTTTCAGCCTGTTCAGGATCTAGGTACTTAAAGCCTTTAGGAACGGTAAGGATGCCGATGCCGCCTTTTAGTGTAATTGTTCCATGCTGGTAGGTGAAAGCGTTTTCAATCGAATCGATCTTCTTTTGCTCATCGGCTGACTGACAATAGGCAAATGTGGTAAGCATTAAGCCAAGAAATAGTAGTACAGATTTTTTCATTTATTCTTAGTTGTGTGTTTTAATAGCCGAAAACGGTAGAGCCTAAATTGTATGGGCTAATATAAATTTATTTTCAAGTTTAAGGATAAACGCATTTAGAATTAGCGATAACATGGAGAAGATGATATGATAGGCAATGTTAAACACTTTTCGCTAAGCTAAGTGTAATGCCTATTTTTGCAGCTCAAAAATTAAATTAATAAATATGGCAGTAGTTGTTAGTACCGACCAGGATTTTAAAGATACCTTAGCCGCTAGCGGTAAAGTAATAGTAAAGTACTATGCCGATTGGTGTGGCTCTTGTAAGTTGTTTGCGCCTAAGTATAAACGTCTTTCAAATGACGGGCGTTTTTCGGACGTTGCTTTTTTGGATGTTAATGCCGAAGAAAATGAAGCTGCCCGTAAATTGGCAGGAGTAGATAATCTTCCTTTTTTTGCCACCTTTAGCAATGGCGAATTGGTTGAAAGCTCAGCATCTTCAAAAGAAGAAGTGGTGGTTAAAATGATTGAAACTCTTTTAGAGAAATAATCCATAGGGATGAAATTCAGATAAGATGAAAATACCTGTAATTAAAAAACTGGTTGAAGCTTATGATTTGGCTTCATTGCAATTGGCTGAAGAGGCATTGATGGAAGAGCAAATGCCTGCCATTGAAATTGAGGGGGATGATGAAGGCGAACAACTTACCCATATTTTGGCCGCTATTTGGATCAAACAGGAAATAGAGAAAACCGGCGATGCTTTTCCGTTGGCTTTGCGAGCGTATACATCCAGAGTGCGTACTTCGATATCGTAAAGTGAATGATTCATCTGATTCTAAAAGATTACACAGATAATAAAAAAACGGGATTCATGGTTGAGTCCCGTTTTTTTATGACCAAGATTAGATCAGTGAAATGAATTTCAATATCTGTGAAATCCTAATTAGTTTTCTGAGAAATAAGAAGCAACTCCACTAAAAGTAGCGTCCATTGCTTTTTCACCTTGTTTCCAGTTTGCAGGACAAACTTCACCTTTGGTTTCAAAATATTGTAAAGCATCAACCATACGGATTGCTTCATCAACATTACGGCCTAAAGGTAAATCGTTTACGATTTGATGACGAACCACACCTTCTTTGTCGATTAAGAATAAACCACGGTAGGCGATCATTGGGCCTTTAGCAGTTAAAAAACCTTCTTCATTGTACTCATATTCACCTGCTAATACACCAAAGTTAGTTGAAATAGCTTTTGAAGTATCAGCTACAAGTGGATAAGTGATTCCTTCAATGCCACCTTGTTTTTTAGGTAATTGTAACCAACCCCAGTGTGATTGTTCTGTATCGGTTGAACAAGCAACAACAGCAACATTGCGGCTTTCGAATTCAGCTAATTTTTCCTGGAAAGCATGTAATTCGGTAGGGCAAACAAAAGTGAAATCTTTAGGGTAGAAGAAGAACAAGACGTGCTTCTTGCCAATGTATTGTTCTAATGAAAAATCTTCAACAATTTCTTCGCCGTTAATTACAGCAGGAGCAACAAATTTAGGCGCTTTTTTTCCAACTAATACTGACATCTTTTATGTGTTTTTATTGATTATTACCTTGTTATGCTTGTTTTAAAAGCAGCGCAAACATACTAATAAACGCCTTAAAAAAACAGTTGATAACAAAAATGGCACACAGTTTAAAAGATACTCCGATTTTTATGCCTATTCCGAAAACGATAAAATGAATTTGGACTTGCCTTTTTGCGGAAGCAACAGCTTATCAATGCCTGAAGCCACCTCTCCCTTTATTGCATCAATAGTTAATGGTTTTCTAATAGATGAGTTGGGAATGTAAATGCCAATTCGAGTATTATCAGGGAGATTGTTTGAAATATAGTTGCGATGTAGATTATAAGCGCTTTTTTCAGATTCTCCATCAATGCTTTCCTCGAGCGTAAATTCTATGTCCTCATCGGTTACCTGGTAAAAAAGTTTAATGGTGTTATCTGAGAGTTTAAACCCCTTGAATTTTACAACAGGACTGTATCCTTGTCCGCTGGTATCGATCAGTTTTATGTCGCTGTTTAATAAATAGTTTTCATAATACAGATCACCAACGGCAGTAATCGTTGAGTCGTTCGCCGCTAATCCTCCACGCCAAACTTTATATAGGCCACATTGAACAGTATCAAAAGCTATATAAAAGCCATCCGCTAGTGCAAAAGTCAGTATCCCATTTGAATTGTCAAGGGGGTATTTTACTATCCTAATGTCGTTATTCGGTTTCAACTGACTTTTGGAACAAACTGTAAGCACTGCAAGGGCAAATAGAAATAGGGCCAATAGCTTAAAAAGCTGTCGCATAAAATAGAAAGCGTATTAAGATTAAATCAAAATAATAAGTATCGGTTTATGCTATACATAAATCATTCCGCCTTAAGATAGTTCGAAAATTATGATAAAATCCCTGTACAATAGCTGTTTATGAGTGTTTTTTAGCAAACTTGTGTATGCTTTTGCAGAAGCCAGATGGATTTAAGATATGATTTGTAGCTTCTTCGATTATTATTTTCTGATTATACGAAACAGACATTAAGCTATTTTTTGACCGTTTTCAACCATTTGGTCAGGAGTCAATAAGGTAACCGATTTTTCTTCTCCCAAAACTCCTAAGACCAAACATTCGGAAATGAAATTGGCTATTTGTTTAGGAGGGAAATTAACAATAGCAATAATTTGTTTGTTAATTAGCGACTCAAGAGGATAATGTTTAGTGATTTGAGCTGAAGACTTTTTGATACCTAATGGTCCAAAGTCAATTGTAAGCTGATATGAAGGGTTGTTAGCTTTTGGGAATTCTTCGGCTTTAATAATTGTTCCTACCCTAATGTCTATTTTTTCAAAATCGTGGTATGTTATCATAAAATAAAAAAACTTGGCGTGTCTCACGACAGACCAAGTTAATTATTAGTTATATAAAGAAAAGGCAAGAGTTGAATCAATACCGATAAACAAAGCCGATATTGAATCCTAAATAACCAAGTTTATCCACCTGATCGGTTTCAAAACTCTGATTATAACGCACATTAAAATTGATAGCTGAAATGGGGTTTACACTGTATTCCAATCCAAGTTCAGGAAACAATCCAAACATCCATCCATCGCGATAAAATGAATACAAACCAAAATCGGTATTTTGTTTTTGCCAGGTGGTACCTACTCCTATACCAAAGTAAGGAGCAATTTTTTCAGATGTAGGGTCTTTAAAGTAATAACTTGCTTTTGCAAAAATCGGAATAGCGTTAATATAGTTGTAAGGAGTACCGGTTACCGCACCGCCTTCTGGTGAAATATAGGTTTGATGTCCTTTGGCCTGATAGAACACGTTCCATCCTATAAATCCTGATAAACTTACGCGCGGTTTTACAAATCCACCCCATTCAAATCCTGCTCCTCTAACACTGTATTTACTTATATAATCACTTGTAGGTGACATAGGCAGGGCTGTGTTCCAAGAGAAATTGGTGTAGTATTTATATTGAGCATTAGCTTTGGCACTAAGCAAACAGACAATGAAGGCCAGACTAAGTAGTTTATAAATGTATTTCATGACTTTGTGGCTTTGGGGTTAATTTGTTTTCAAATAAACAGATTGAGCAAAAGCTTGATCAACTCCCGCCGTTGCCCGTTGAACATTTGAGGTGGTTCCATTTAGTACACCTCTTATAGCTGATATCCAAACCGTGTTGATCTGGTTGTCCTGTCTACTGTCGGGTGAACTCATTGAAATGATTAAACTACCAACATCAAATGAATAGTAGTAAGCACCTCCAGGATACCATCCAGGTCCCCAAGGGTAGCCCCAGCTGCCCCATGGATAATAACCCCAGTAGTACCACCAATATGGATAATAGGCACCGGTATAAGTTGTTTGGATCACATAAGAGGTTAGGGCCACATCTGGAACTGTAGGACTTCCCGGTTTAATCTCGGTGTAACCTTTTGCCGTCATATTTGCCCGTATTTTTTCGAGAATTGGATTGGCTACAGCTGCGGGTAAGGTGTCTCCTGGAAGTGGAATGTCATCATCCACAATTGGAATACGGGTAGGTAGAGTATAAGTGTTGTTCTCTGTAAAGTTGTAATCTTTTTTGGGGAAACTTGCAACAACATCTAAGTCTTCAATCTCTGCATCGCTATTGGGATAGCATGAATTGAGTGCAAATGCACATATAGCCACACATGCACATAAGCCGAATTTGGCTAAGTAAAATTTCTTATTCATATGAGAGCGTTTATACTTAAATATAAGTATCAAATTGGATAAAACAAAGGTTATGGTATTTAACTTTCTATTTTAAATGTATCTTTTTTGATTCATTAATTTATTGTAAATATTTATTAGTCAGGCAGTTTGATGCTGTTTTGCTTGGATTGTATATTTTTATTCCTGACCCAAAAATCTTTTACCTCCTGAATACTATCTTTAGGTATTTTTGAGTTTTAGAAGATTAGTGCTGATTATGAACTATATGAGAGTATTGATTGCGGTATTTTTAACAGTAATTGCTTTTAATGTAAATGCCCAGGGTATTCTTTCGGGTAAAATATACGACCGCGAAAAGGCAAAGCCAATGGAGTTTGCACAAGTGTATAATAAAACTTCGGATTACCAGCTCACCAGCGACAATGCCGGTAATTATAAAATATACGTAAAAGAAGGAGATACGATTTTGTTTTCGGCTTTAGGGTATGAAACCCAAAAGTTGATCATTGATAAATCACTGACTTTTATTAACAAAAACATTTACATGCAAACCCGAACCCTGTCATTACCAGAGGTGTTGGTTTCGGGGAAAAAGTCATACAAAGCCGATTCGGTGGAGGTTAGAGAAGATTACGCCCGAGCCTTTAATTACAAAGACAAAACAACCGGTAACCTTATAGGAACAGCCATATTTCACCCTTTATCTTTTATAGAGTATTTATATAGTGGTAAAAAACGGCACGGATTGAGAAGTTTCCAAAGCCGGATAATAAATTATGAACATGAAAAGTTTATCGACAATTATTATACCCCTCTATTAGTAAAGAAAATTGTGAAGATCGAAGATGAGGCTGAAGTAGAACAGTTCATAAAATACAGCAGACCTGAATATGATTTTATTAAATCAGCCAATCAATATGATATATATGTTTATATCAATAATCAGTATAAAAAATTTAAGGCTGAAGGCATTAAGGCCGATTCGGTTCAGGTAAATAAATAATCCTATAATCCTTTGAAATTATAACCTTGTTTGGCCCAATGGGCTAAAGCAAGTGGCAAAGTATGCCGCAATCGCGGTTCGGCTTTAAGGCTGTCATGAAAAACAATGATGGAGCCGTTTTCGGTATGCTTTAGCACATTTTCTAAACATTCTTCGGGAGTTAAATTCAAATCGAAATCGCCACTTAAAACATCCCACATAACTATTTTATAGTTCTTTTTCAGGTTAAGGATTTGTGTTGGGCGGATCTTCCCATATGGTGGTCGGAATAGTTGAGCTTTTACCAGTTCATTACATTTTTGAATGTTTTTCACATAGTCGGCGGTTGGGCTATGCCATCCATTTAAATGGTTGAAGGTATGATTTCCGATGGAGTGCCCGTTTTTTTTCAATAGTTCAAAAACTTCAGGATGCTTGCGAACATTATCACCAATGCAAAAAAAAGTCGCTTTCGCATTGTATATTTTGAGTTGTTCTACAACAAATGGGGTTACTTCCGGTATCGGTCCGTCATCAAAAGTAAGATATAATACTTTCTCAGCCCTTGTAAAGTTCCAGGTTAATGAAGGAAACAGCTTTTTTATAAAATAGGGAGTCTTTACCGGATACATAATTAATTTTAGAATTACGAATTACGAATTACGAATTACGAATTACGAAATTTCTATTGGCTTTCCTTTAATGTAATGTTAAATTGCTGATTAATCTCACTAGTTAAAAAATCAGCCGGAAAATACTTCCTTCATTTTCCCTTGAATCAACAATGATGGAGCCTTTATGTAATTGCATAATCTGACGTGATAAACTTAATCCGATTCCCGAACCATTTTTGCGGGTGGTAAAAAATGGAATGAAAATTTGATCTTTTAATTCCTGTGGTATTCCTGTACCGTTATCAATAACTTCAATAACGATGCGATTGGCTTCATTTAAAAATGATAACAGTTTAATTTGTGGGTTTTCACGGTCCTTCACCGCTTCGGCTGCGTTCAAGATCAGGTTGATCAAAACCTGCTCAATCAGTGAAATGTCTGCTTCAATTTTTAAACCGTGATCTCGTAATTCAGCAATGATCTTAATGCCTTTTTGCTTTAGGTCGGGCCCCAATAACTGGTTAAGATTGGCAAACAAGTCTTGTATATTGATGGTTGATAATGTTGGAATGGTTATTTTACTTAAACTACGGTAGGTCTCGGCAAATTTTAAAAGACCATCGCTTCTTTTTCTGATCACATCCACCATTAGCTCAATATCTTCAATAGCTTCATTGTCGGATGTCTCAAAACCACCTTCTGTTTGCAGGAAATTGATCCGTTTTTTCAATGTTTCGGCCAGTGAAGCAATAGGAGCCACCGAATTCATAATTTCATGGGTAATGGTTCGCAACAGTTTTTGCCAGGTTTGCATTTCGGTTTCTTGCACTGCATCGTTTACATTTTTGAATACAAACATCGATTGCGTTTTGCCATTTAATCTGAAATGCATTGTTGATGAAATGATCTTTATCGGAAAATGACCCGTTTCAATTTCCAACAGCCTATTCTCTCCCGGAGTTAATGATTCAATAATTTCCTTCAGTTCCCTGTTCCTACTTTTTAAGCCTTCAATATTTTTCAGTTCGGGTAAGTTGAACATTTTTTTTGCCGCCTCATTCATCCATTTCACTGAACCATCTTCATCAAAAAGCAATATTCCGGTGTCAACAATTTCCATAACGGTTTGTAAATACCTGTACTGGGTTTCTTTTTCGATGTTCAATTGATTGAAAGCTTTTCCTACATCATTAAAAACTTGTCGTAATAAAGCCACCGAAGCCGGAGCTTTTTGAACGCTGTAATGTTGGCTAAAATCCTTGTACTTAATAGCACCGATGAAATCTTTCAGCTCGGTATTTATTCGGTTAACGTATCGGATGATGGCCAGCAGCTGAAACACAGCAATGACAAGTAGTAACAACGGATACCACGTTTGGTATTTTACAAAAAGCCAGGCCGTTGTACAAAGTGTAACGAATAGCAGTAGCACCCGGCCAATTAGTACTAGTTCGAAGCGTTTAGATGTCATATTTATTTAAACGGCGATATAATGCAGTTCGAGTAATTCCAAGTTCCCTGGCAGCTTTGCTAATATTGCCCTGGTGTTTTTCTATGGCTTTTAAAATGGTGTCTTTTTCAATGTCATGAAGTTGAAAGCTTTTAGGTTCATCTATCATCAGCTCGGCATGTTCAATTGGCGAAAAAGAAAGTTCATGCGCCCTGATGAAACCTTCGCCTGCCATAATCACGGCTCGTTCAATGGTATGTTGAAGCTCACGAACATTGCCTGGCCAGTTGTATTGCTTTAGTTTGATCAGCGCGGCAGTCTCAAAATCAATTCCTGATTTATTGTATTTGGTGGTATAGATCTTTAGAAAATGACGGGCAAGTAGTTCAATGTCATTTCCCCGCTTACGTAACGGAGGTAAGGTGATCTCAACGGTATTGATCCGATAAATTAAATCTTTTCGGAAACGTGCTTCCGATGCCAATTCATAAATAGGAACATTAGTCGCACAGATCAATCGAATATCCACCGGAACCATTTGATTGGTACCTAAGCGTACAATGTGCCTGTTTTGCAAAACAGATAAGAGTTTGGCCTGTTGATACAAAGAGATGTTTCCGATTTCGTCCAAAAACAAGGTTCCTCCCGAAGCAGCTTCTATTCTTCCGGTTCGATCTTCCCGAGCATCGGTAAAGGCTCCTTTTCTATGGCCAAACAGTTCACTTTCAAATAAAGTTTCGGTAAGAGCTCCCAGGTCAACAGCAATATAAGGTTTATCTTTTCGAAGTGATCGTTCATGTAAAGCTCTTGCCACCAGGTCCTTTCCGGTTCCGTTTTCTCCCAAAATCAGCACATTTGCGTCAGTGGGGCCAATTTTATCGATCTTGAAAAAAACTTCCTGCATCGCTTCTGAGTCACCTATAATTTCAACAGTAAGGCTTTCATTTTCTTTTGATGTTCCGTTTCGAACTGGTTTTTCATTAACCTGTATAGCGCCTTGGTTTGGCTTACTACTATTAAGTGTTTTGCCTAAAGCTTCTGTAATAACTTCAATTAATTTTTCATTGCGCCAGGGCTTCACTACAAAGTCACTTGCACCCTCTTTTAACGAACGAATGGCAAGGTTGATATCTCCATAAGCGGTAATCATTATTACCAACGCCTCTTTGTCCTGTTCCCTGATCTTGTTCAGCCAAAAAAAACCTTCATTCCCGGTATTTAAGGCACTTTTAAAATTCATATCCAAAATGATCAGATCGAAGTTATTACGGCTGATCAAGGCATTTAAATTCTCAGGATTTTTTTCGGTAACAAGCTCCTTAACTTCTGGTTGCAGCAGCATTTTCATTGCTACTAATACATCCGGGTCATCGTCAACAATGAGAATTTTGGCGTTTTTCAATTTCATTTTTAAAAAAGAAGGCTTTTTTCCGATAAAAGTACTACAAAAAAGCTGTACGGCAGCCTATAATGCAATCAACAATTTTCGTGCAGTTAATAAATAGTGCTTTGTTTCAGTGCAGTACAGGATAGCCGCAATGAACGGTTGTTCGTAAGCGAACAGAAGTTGTAACGAAACCGAACACTTTATTTTGGTTAAAATAAATGTAAAAAGCTCAATAGCTTGAAAATAAGCCTGTTTTTTGAGTGGCACGCTTTTGAAGATAGCTAGTCCAAATTTTAAAGCTTTGGACAGGATTATAGAAAAGAAAAAATGGACTGCTAAAAAGATTGCAACTATTGCAGGTGTGGCAGCCATTACAGGATTGATTGGTTTTAGTTACTTCTCTATCAGTGGTAAATCTCGTTTAAATGTAAAAAATGAACAGATCATTATAGGTGAAGTTAAAACCGGCGCTTTTCAGGAGTTTATTCCAATTAATGGCGTGGTTCAACCCGTTACCACTATTTACCTTGACGCGGTAGAAGGTGGTCGTATTGAACAAAAATTTGTTGAAGACGGTGCCATTGTTAAAGCAGGCCAGCCGATCTTAAAATTAGCAAATACCGATCTTGAATTGGACCTGGTGAATCGTGAAACGGCTGTTTACGACCTTATCACCAATATGCAAAATACCCATAACCTAGCTGACCAGAACAGTATCCGCCAGTTAAATCAAATGGCTGATGTTGACAATGCTTTTGCTGAGGCCGAACGCAAGTACAAGATGAATAAAACCCTTTACGATCAGAAAGTGGTTTCTTACCAGGAATTTAAGGCCTCAGAGAACGAGTACAATTACCAGGTTCGCCGTAAGAAATTAACCATTGAAACTTTGAAAAAAGATACCGTTGCCACCAACCAGCAGTTGGTTCAAATGAAGCAATCATTGGTTCGTATGCAAAGTGCATTAGCATTGATGCGTCAGAAAGCGGAAGATCTTACAGTGAAGTCGCCGGTTGACGGGCAGTTGACCTCTTTGGATGCAGAGATCGGTCAGTCGAAGAATAAAGGCGAGCGTTTGGGGCAAATAGATGTATTAAGTGGCTTTAAAGTTAGAGCTGATATAGATGAGCATTACATTTCGAGAGTGTTTACCGGTTTAGGCGGTGACTTTCAAATTGGAAATGAAAACTATAAGCTAAAAGTGAAAAAGGTGTATTCGCAAGTGTCAAATGGCCGATTCCAGGTAGATATGGAGTTTGTTGGCAGCGTTCCAAAAGGAATAAGAAGAGGCCAAACCTTACAAATCAGACTGGCATTAGGCGACGAAACTCAAGCCTTATTGCTACCTAAAGGAGGATTTTATCAACAAACCGGCGGTAATTGGGTGTTTAAAGTAAGCGCCGATGGAAAAACAGCCTATAAGGTTGATGTCCAATTGGGTCGTCAAAATCCAGATTATTATGAGGTTTTGGGCGGCTTGAAAACAGGAGACAAAGTAGTGACCTCGAGCTATGAGAACTATGGAGAGATACAGGAATTGAATATTGGAGGAGAGAGTAAATAGTTAATAGTTTACAGTCCATGGTCCATGGACGACGAGTTAATCAATTTATAAATCAGTGTAATCAATTATAAACTATGATAAAGATATCCAACCTGGAAAAGATCTACAGAACTGAAGATGTAGAAACCGTTGCCCTTAACAAAGTATCATTTGATGTTAAGGAAGGTGAGTTTGTTGCCATCATGGGCCCCTCGGGTTGTGGCAAATCTACCTTGTTAAATATTTTGGGTTTGCTCGATGATCCTGATGGTGGAAGTTTTGTGTTTGCCGGTCAGGAAGTAGCTCACTACAACGAACGTAAGCGTGCAGGTTTGCGCAAACAACATATTGGTTTTGTTTTCCAAAGCTTCAATTTGATCGATGAGTTAACGGTTTATGAAAATGTTGAGTTGCCTTTGCTTTACCTAAAAGTAGGAGCCGATGAACGCAAGAAACGTGTGGAAGAGGTGTTAGAGAAAATGCAGATCATGCACCGTAAGAATCACTTCCCTCAGCAATTGTCGGGTGGACAGCAGCAGCGTGTGGCTGTTGCGCGTGCTGTTGTTAACCGACCAAGACTGATCCTTGCCGATGAGCCTACCGGTAACCTTGACTCAATCAATGGTAACGAAGTAATGCAAATGCTTACCGAATTAAACGATGCAGGAACAACTGTGATAATGGTTACTCACTCTGAGCACGATGCCCGTTATAGTCACCGCATTGTTCGAATGCTCGACGGTCAAGTGGTGCTGGAGAATGTGATGATATAAATTGTGGGTTTGGCGATTAGTCATTGGCATTTTGCTTCAATGGTTTATCACTAAGTCAACCACCGATTATAAGATCTTCATTTATTTAAGTTTCAATTAAGGGCCCTGCCGGGCAGGGCCTTTTGCTAAATCATCAAACTCATGTTACGCAACTACTTTAAAATAGCATTTAGAAATTTATTGAGAAACAAAGGATTCTCATTTATAAATATTTCGGGTTTGGCTATGGGTATGGCCAGTGCTATTCTAATTTTAATGTGGATTCAGCATGAATTCAGTTATGATAAGTTTCATGAGAAAAAAGACCGCATTTATCAAATGTGGAACCGTTCGGTGTTTGATGGCAAATTACAATCGTGGGATTTTACACCGAAGGTTTTAGGTAAAACCTTAAAGCAAGAAATGCCCGATATACAGGAAGTTTCGCGGGTGGAAATCAGGAGTCCGTTTTTATTAATTGTAGGCGACAATAAACTGCGGGTGCCTGGTGGATTTGTTGATCCGGGTTTTTTAACTATGTTTTCTTTTCCGGTACTAAAAGGCGATGCGAAAACAGCTCTGAATAATGTCTATTCGATTGTGATCACTGAAAAACTTGCAAAAAGCTTGTTCAATGATGATAATCCGATTGGAAAGACGATCAGAATTGAGAATAAAGACAATTTTATTGTTACCGGATTAGTAAAAAGCCCGCCAACAAACTCACGTTTTCAATTTGAATATTTATTGCCTTGGGCCTATTTAACAAAAATTGGCTGGGACGATGATTACTGGGGCAATAACTCAACTAACACTTTTATCGAATTAAAACCTCATGTTAATGCCGAAGCCTTTAGTACGAAGGTTAAAGATTTCACCATAAAACACTCAAAAGGACAAGAGCAAAATGAACTTTTTCTTCATCCATTAACTAAGCTTAGGCTGTATACTCAATTTGAGGGTAAAATTGCGGGCGGAAGAATTGATCTGGTTAAGATCTTTGGATTGTTGGCTGTATTTATCCTTGTAATTGCCTGCATTAATTTCATGAATTTAAGTACGGCAAGAAGTGAAAAACGGGCAAAAGAAGTGGGTATTCGTAAAGTTGTTGGCGCTGAAAAATCAACCCTGATCGGTCAGTTTTTAGGCGAATCGATTATGCTTGCCTTTATTGCAGGTGTTTTTGCTCTAGCGCTGGTTCAGTTCTTTTTACCACTCTTCAACAGCATTACCGATAAACAATTAACGGTTCAATATACCGATATCAGGTTCTGGATTTTTTTAGTTTCTTTCATACTGTTTACAGGCGTGCTGGCCGGAAGTTATCCTGCCTTTTACCTTTCTGCATTTCAACCGGTGCGGGTACTAAAAGGAGTTTTAAAGGCAGCGCATACTTCTTTTAGTCCGCGCAAAGTATTGGTGGTAATACAGTTTGCCATTGCCATTGTGCTTATTATTTCCACACTTTTTATCAAAAAACAGATACTGTTTTCACAGGACCGGGAAACCGGATATTCAAAAGATAACCTGATCTATCATTTTTTAACTGAAGACCTTGTTAAAAAATATCCTTTAATTAAAAACGAATTACTGAATTCAGGTGCTGCTGTTTCGGTATGTAAAACCAGCGCACCAATTACCGAAGGCTGGAGCAATTCCTGGGGTTTCGAATGGAAGGGAAAAGATCCGAAATCAAAAATTATATTCAACCGCTTTTGTGTGGATGATGACCTTACCAAAACCATCGGTTTAACGATTACTCAAGGGCGTGATATCAACCTGAAAGAATTTCCAACTGACTCAACAGCCTGTCTCTTAAGTGAGTCGGCGGTAAGAATAATGGGTTTTAAAGATCCGATTGGTCAAATAGTTAAAGACAATAGCATCGATTGGCATGTAGTGGGCGTGATTAAAGATTTTGTGCTGCAGTCGCCATTTGAAAATACTCAACCTATGGTAATTGAAGGAGCCAAAGGATGGTTCAATGTAATCCATATCAAATTAAATAATGCAAACTCAACGGCTCAAAACATTAAAACAGCGGAGCAGATATTCAAGAAATACAATTTTCAGTTTCCGTTCGAGTACCAGTTTATTGACCAGGAATATGCGAAGAAGTTCAATGATGCAGAGCGCACTTCAAAACTGATCAGTCTTTTTGCGGCATTAACCATTATCATCTCTTGCATGGGCTTGTTTGGTCTGGCAACGTATATGGCCGAAAACCGCATAAAAGAAATTGGTGTGCGTAAGGTATTGGGCGCTTCGGTAATTAATATAACCGCTTTATTATCCAAAGATTTTTTAAAGCTGATTGTTATAGCCATTCTTATTGCTTCGCCCATTGCTTATTGGGCAATGAGTAAGTGGCTGCAAACATTCAGCTATCATATAAATATGCAATGGTGGATTTTCATTGCTTCGGGAATACTATCCATTCTCATTGCTTTTTCAACGGTGAGCTACCAAGCCATAAAGGCTGCAATGGCTAATCCGGTAAAGAGTTTACGAACCGAATAACACTTCAGCTACGCTCAGCAGGGCAATCGCTTCGACTTCGTTCAGCATGACAAGGATGGCCTGATCGTAATCGAATACCTCGTCAGCCTGAGCGAAGACGAAGGTTAAAACAAACAACTTATAACATAAAAACTAACCTACTATCATGTTAAGCAACTATATAAAAATTGCATGGAGAAACCTGGTTAAGAACAAAACCTTCTCCCTCATCAATATAATTGGACTGGCTACCGGTTTAGCTTGTTTCATTCTTATTTCGTTATACGTAGTTGATGAGCTCAGCTACGATCGCTATAACGTAAACGCTGATCGGATTTTTCGTATAAATTCTGATTTGAAATTTGGCAGTATTGAATCGAAGTATGCTGTTACTTCTGATCCAATGGGGGCAACGCTTAAAAAAGATTATCCTCAGGTTGAAGAATTCGTTCGTATTTATAGTTCAGGTGGTGGTAAGTTGGTGAAAAAAGGTAATGAGTATCTTAAGGAAGAGCGTATTGCACACGTTGACTCTACCTTATTCAGTGTATTTACGCTTCCTGTTATTGAAGGTGATCCTCAGCAAGCTCTTACAGAGCCTAACTCAGTAGTAATTACAGCATCAACAGCCATTAAATACTTTGGTACAACAAATGCCTTAGGCAAAGTTATTGAAGCCAATAAAACACCGTTTAAGGTTACCGCTGTAATAAAAGACATACCGCATAATTCGCATTTCAATTTTGATTTCTTCTTTCCGATGCAAAATTTGGATTATGGCTTTGGTACTTTTTTAAGCCATAATTTTCATACGTATGTACTCCTTAAAGAAGGAACAGACCATAAGGCATTTGAAAAGAATTTTGCACAGGTAATTCAGAAGTACATTTTTCCGCAGGCCAAGCAGATTATGCAAATAAACAGCATGGATGATTTTTACAAAGCCGGAAATAAAATCGATTACAGTCTGATGCCATTAACAGATATTCACCTAAGATCAGATCGTGTTGCGGAGATAGCTCCAAATAGTAATATTCAGTACATCTATATATTTTCAGCAGTAGCATTGTTTATTCTTTTGCTGGCCTGTATCAATTTCATGAACCTTTCAACTGCCCGTTCGAGTCGCCGAGCTAAAGAAGTGGGGATACGTAAAGTGTTGGGGACAGAACGCAAAGGTCTTATCGGACAGTTTCTAACCGAATCAATACTTACTGTTATTATTTCAACTTCCATTGCTATAGTTATAGCTTGGTTAGTGTTGCCTTACTTCAATGATGTGGCCGCAAAAACGCTCTCAATTAAAGATCTGTTAAATACCCGGATTCTTGTATGGTTAGTAATGCTGCCGATTATAGTGGGTGTTATTTCAGGTAGTTATCCCGCGTTTTTCCTGTCGGGTTTTCAGCCGGTGGTGGTGTTGAAAGGAAAACTTTCGGGCGGCATGAAAAGCAGTAGTCTGCGCAGCGGTTTGGTAGTCTTTCAGTTTGTTACCTCTATTGTATTAATTATCGGAACCATCATTGTTTATTGCCAGCTTAATTACATACAAACCAAAAAATTGGGTTTCGATAAAGAGCAGGTTTTGATTGTTGATGGAGCAGGTTCGCTTCAAAAAAATATCGATGTTTTTAAGAATGACGTTAGCAATATGCCAGGTGTGGTAAGTGCTACTGTAAGTGGTTTCTTGCCTGTTTCTTCATCCTGGCGGAATGAACGCACCATTTCTACGGAAACGGTGATGAGTGTTCAAAACTCCTTTAGTACCCAAACATGGGGGGTGGAACATGATTATTTTAAAACGCTTGGTATTCAACTGAAGGAGGGAAGAAACTTTTCTAAAGAGTTTGGAACCGATTCAAACGCAGTGATCATTAATGAAACCGCAGCAAAAATATTAGGTTATAAAAATCCAATTGGTCAAAAGATCTACACACTTAAAGACCTTCAATCGGGAGTAATGATTAGCTATACGATCATAGGTGTAGTCAAAAACTTCCATTATCAATCTCTACGTCAAAATATTGGCCCTTTGTGTTTATTTCTTGCAAAAACCGATGGCTATGCAGCTTTTAAAGTGAAAACATCAAGCGTTAAAAGTTTAATTGCTCAGGTGGAAACAAAATGGAAAGCACTGGCTCCTGGAATGCCGTTCAGCTACCGTTTCCTTGATGGTGCTTTTGACGAAATGTATCGTTCCGAGCAGCACATCGGTAAAATCGCAATCATTTTCGCACTGCTTGCCATTGTAATAGCCTGTTTGGGTTTGTTCGGATTAGTGGCTTACTCGGCCGAACAACGCACCAAAGAAATTGGCATCCGCAAAGTACTGGGAGCTTCGGCTGCTAATATTATTGCAATGCTTTCAAAAGATTTCCTAAAACTGGTGTTAATCGCCTCGCTTATTGCTTTTCCGATAGCCTGGTACGCCATGAATAAATGGTTACAAGATTTTGTTTACCGCATTGAAATTGGTTGGTGGGTGTTTGTTTTAGCCGGTCTTACCGCATTAGTAATTGCACTGGTTACGCTCAGCTTCCAGTCAGTAAAAGCAGCTTTGGCTAACCCGGTGAAAAGTTTAAGAACAGAGTAACGCTTCGACTTCGCTCAGCGTGATACTTCCAATAGCGTCTGCCTGAGCGTAGTCGAAGGCTAAAAATAACTTATAACTAAAAACTATGGGACCTCACATTATTGAAAGACAGATGAAAAACAAGTTTCAAATTCAAGGCACCATTGTGCTTACTGTATTGGGACTTGCCCTGGGGGTTATTTGCAGTGCATTGATGCTGTTTTGGATATCAATTCACTAAGACTCTTTAACGTACACAAGCTAAGACTATGTTAAAAAATTATTTTAAAACCGCCTGGAGAAATTTGTTGAACAACAAGTTGTTCTCTTTCATAAATATAATGGGCTTGGCACTGGGGATGACCTGCAGCCTGTTGATTATGCTTTGGGTTAAAGATGAGTTGGCTATGGATAAGTTCCATGCTAATGACAGCCGGCTTTATCGTGTGATGGAAAACCAGTTTTTTTCAGGGGCCATATCAACTTTCCCTTCAACACCGGGAATCTTTGCTGAAAACGTAGTAAAGGATATTCCTGAAATTCAAATGGCAAGCCAGTTCCTATGGGAAGAAGAGCCTCTTTTTACCGTGAACGATACCTTCGACAAAGAAAAGGGCCGTTACGTGCAAAAGGATTTCTTAAAAATGTTTTCGTTTAAACTGACCAAAGGCGACGTGGCTACGGCCCTCGCTCGCCCTGATGCGGTGGTGTTGTCAAAGAAACTTGCGGATAAATACTTTAAAGGTCAGGATCCTATGGGAAAAATGATCCGCATTGATAACAGGGAAAATGTGATTGTTACAGGTGTACTCGACGAAATTCCAAAGTCATCTTCTTTGAAATTTGATTTTTTAATGAGTTTCGATTTATGGGCAAAACAAAATACATGGGCAAAAGATTGGGGCAATAATGGTCCGCGTTGCTATGTAATGCTTGCTCCAAATACGTCGCTTGAGAAAGTAAATGCTAAACTTAAGGGGTATATAAAAAGTAAGAACAAGGGCAGCAATGTAGAAGTGTTTTTGCAAAATTACGGCGAATCATACCTGTATTCGAACTGGGAAGATGGAAAGCCAAATGGTGGACGAATAGAGTATGTGCGAATATTTTCAGTTGTAGCCATTGTTATACTTTTAATTGCCTGTATTAATTTCATGAATCTTGCCACCGCTCGTTCGCTTAAACGAAGCAGGGAGATTGGGGTGCGAAAAGTAGTTGGTGCAAGTAAAAGACAATTAATAGGGCAGTTTATTGGTGAATCCCTATTGGTTTCTTTTATGGCAATGGGGGCGGCTTTGCTGATTGTCCTTTTCATTCTTCCTTCGTTCAATGCCTTAACCGATAAACAGCTTGCCCTCAATTTTGGTGATGCTTCTTTTTGGTCGACAATTATTTTGCTAACCCTGTTAACCGGAATTATTTCAGGCTCGTATCCGGCCTTGTTCATGTCATCTCTTAAACCGATAGTTGTTTTAAAAGGAGCGTTGAAAATTAATCCAAGTGCTGCTTTTTTTCGTAAAGCTTTGGTCGTTTTTCAATTCTCGCTATCTATCATTTTAATACTCGGAATGATTGTGGTATACAGACAAATCGATTTTATTCATAATAAGAATCTGGGCTTTGCCAGGGAAGATCTTTTATTCATTCCCTTAGAAGGCGAATTAGCAAAGAACTTCCCAACGTTTAAACAAGAACTACTTAAACAACCGGGGATAAAAAATGTCACAAGTGCTTCAAGTAGCCCTTTGGAAGTAGGTAGCTCTACTCAAGGGGTAACCTGGCCCGGCAAAGACACCACCAAGCTCATCCTATTCAGTTCAAACCCTATTAGCTATGATTATATAAATACGATGGGTATTCAATTGGTGAATGGGCGTGACTTTAGTAACGGTTATGGAACTGACACGTTGAACTACCTGGTAAATGAAGCTGCGGCCAGAAAAATTGGGTATAAGGACCCTGTTGGAAAGGAGTTGACTATGTGGGGTGACAAAGGAACTATTATTGGGGTAATGAAGGATTTTCACCATAATTCATTACATGTTCCTATTGAACCATTGATACTTCGTTTAGTAAAAAAAGACTGGGGGTATGGCTCATTCGTGATCATACGATCAGAAGCTGGTAAAACCAAACAGGCCCTCGCAAGTATGGAAAAGATGGTGAAACAGTTCAATCCTGGCTTTCCTTTCAGGTATAATTTTACTGATCAGGAAATATCGAAGACCTATAAAACAGAATTTACGGTTAACAAGCTTTCAAGATACTTTGCCTTTCTGGCCATATTTATTTCATGCTTAGGATTGTTTGGCCTGGTCACTTTTACCGCAGAGCAAAGAACTAAGGAAATTGGTGTTCGCAAAGTGCTGGGCGCCAGCGTGCCGGGTATTTTGGCTATGCTGAGCAAAGATTTCTTACGACTGGTTTTGATCGCTATTGTTATCGCTTCTCCATTGGCTTGGTGGGCTATGCATAAATGGCTTCAGGATTTTGCTTATCGTATTGATATAGGATGGAGTGTATTTGTTATTGCCGACTTCGCTGCCATTGCAATAGCAATGCTTACTGTAAGTTTTCAGGCGGTTAAAGCGGCCAGAGCCAATCCAGTAAAAAGTTTAAGAACGGAATAGAAGTAAGAAGTTGAGCTTTTGAAAATCAGTGCAATTCTTTGGAAGGGAAATATTATGAGGTGGAAAATAGAGTTGTGTCACTAAGGCTTATAGTTAAAAATACAGTTATGTTAAAAAACTATTTTAAAACGGCATTAAGGAATTTACTTCGGAATAAAGTTTATTCCTTCATCAATATCGCAGGGCTGAGTTTAGGCCTAACCTGTGCAATGCTCATTGTCTTGTATGTAAAGGATGAGGTGAGTTATGATCGGTTCCATAAAAATGTGAATCAGATCTATCGGATCGGTTTTCAGGAAGTAACAAAAGATGGTGTAAAAGGGCGCAAGGATGCCATAACAGGATATTTCCAGGGGCCTCGTTTCACCCAAAATATTCCCGATATCGAAGCCTTTGTTCGTGTGCAAGGTGGAAACCGCGATATAAAAAGCAAGGGCGAAATTTATTCGCAGGAACTTTCATATGTCGATTCAAATTTCTTTTCGATGTTTTCATTCCCACTGCTAAGCGGAGATCCTAATACGGCTCTTGTGCATCCGCAAACGGTGGTGCTCAGCGAGACAGAAGCAATAAAACAGTTCGGTACGACTGATGCGGTTGGTAAAGCCATCCTTTTTGAAGAAAACAAGAAGTTCGTTCCTTATACCGTTACTGCAGTTGCTAAAAAATGTCCGCAAAATTCATCTCTTAAGTTCGATGTCTTGTTGCCGATGATCGTATCAAAAGAGGATGAACAAAATAGCGAGAACTGGTTCAATTTCTTTCTTAACACCTTTATTGTTTTAAAGCCAACGGCCAATGCGCAGGCCGTGGAGCGCAAAATGAAAATGGTTTATGAGAAAGATGCCGCATCTGAAATAAAGGCGCAATTTGATAAATATGGTGTTACTCAAAAATGGGAGTACTTGTTGCAGCCTTATGCCAACATGCACCTTAGTACTGAAATGCCCGCTCAAAATGGCTTGGTCGGTGGCAGTAATCCCATGTTTTCTTATATACTCTCCGGAATTGCCATTTTTATTTTGCTGATCGCGTGCATCAATTTTATTAATCTAACTGTAGCCCGATCGGTTAAAAGAGCCAAAGAGATAGGTATACGCAAAGTTGTTGGCGGAGGAAGAATGCAGCTGATCATGCAATTTATGGGTGAATCATTCATCCTATGCTTTATCGCTTTTGTGCTTGCCTTAGGAGTGGTGCAACTGATCTTGCCGGTTTTCAACGATTTGTCGAATAAAGCATTGTCGTTTAGCTACCTGATTGATGCAAAGCTCGTTAGCGGCTATGTATTATTGTTTTTGATCACTGGTTTACTGGCAGGTTTTTATCCGGCTCTAGTGCTTTCAAAATATAACCCAACGCAAACACTTTACGGACGTTTTATGCTGGCCGGCAAAAACTACCTTCAAAAATTATTGGTGGTTACGCAGTTTGCATTAGCATCGTTTTTAATTATTGCCACCCTTACTATTTTCTCACAGTTCAACTACTTAACAAATGCAAAACTGGGTTACGACGATGCAAATTTAATTGGCGTGCAAAAATGGGATCTATCCAGAGAGCAGGCACTGGTGTTTAAAAACGAGTTGAAAAAGAGCCCGGATATATTGGAAGTTGCACCTAAAAACGGAGGTTTTTGGGGCACTATGGCTAAAGTTAATGGTGAGAAACAAATGCAGTTTGCCTACGAAACCGTTGACGAAACCTATTTGCCTTTGTTGAAAGTGCCGGTTATTCAAGGACGTAATTTCTCTCAGGATTATCCTTCTGATTCAAGCCATTCGGTTATCGTTAACGAAGCTTTTGTAAAGGAAGCCGGTTGGAAGGAGCCGTTGAACCAAGTAGTTGATTTTTGGTACCATAATACAAAGTATAATGTGATAGGTGTGGTGAAGGATTATCATTTTGAGGGTTTAGGCAGAAAGATTGGTCCGCAGTTATTCACTATGAAAAAGGATAATGGCTATGGCATTGTCTTCATCAAAATTAAGCCACGTACCGAAACGGCAAGCCTTGAATACATTGAAAAGGTGTTCAAGAAGCTGTTCCCAATTAACCCTTACGTTTACAAATTCAAGCATATCGAAAACCTTGAGAATTATCAGAGTGAGGCTAAATGGAAAACTATCTTGTTGTTTGGCGCTGTGTTGACCATTTTCATTTCAGCCATTGGTTTGTTTGGCCTTTCGGTTTTATCTGCTGAAAAGAGAACCAAAGAAATTGGCATTCGCAAAGTGCTGGGAGCTTCAGTAGGAGGGGTAGTGGCCTTATTATCCAAAGATTTTCTTAAGCTCATCATCGTTGCCTTTTTAATATCAATGCCAATAGCTTGGTGGGTAACCAATAAATGGCTGGAAAACTATCCTTATCGCATTAATGTTAGTTGGGGAATATTTACTGCAACAGGTGTGCTGGTAATTTTAATTGCATTACTAACGGTAAGCTACCAAGCCGTTCGTGTGGCCATGGCCAATCCGGTGAAGAGTTTGAGAACAGAGTAAGGCTTCGACTTCGCTCAGCCTGATAAATGAATTGTGTTCAACGAGACACTTCCAATAAGGTCAGCCTGGCGTAGTCGAAGGCCAAATGCAATACGCATGGACTTCGATCAATAGTGTCCGCCTGAGCGTAGTCGAAGGCAAATGCATAAAAGCTAAATACTTAAAAAGTATGCTAAGAAATTATATAAAAATAGCCTGGCGAGGTTTTAAGAAGAATAAAGCGTTCACTTTTATCAATGTGTTCGGTTTGGCAATAGGTTTAACCAGTTGTTTGCTCATTGCGTTGTATTTGAGCAATGAATTGAGTTACGATAAGCATTATAAAAATGCAGACCGGATTTATCAATTGAATACCGTGTTTGTTAAAGATGGAAAGGAGTCTCCGTCGGCAACAGCAGCTGCGCCAATGGCTAAAACCATGCAAGAGGTATTTCCGGAAATTGAACAAACCACTCGCCTACTGCAGACTTTTGTTGATGACAAAACCCTGTTTCAGTATAATGATAAAGGAACGCTTAAGCCTTTTTATGAAAATCGTGGTTTCTTAGCCGACTCTACTTTTTTCGATGTTTTTAAGTATCAGTTTAAAGAAGGAAATCCGCTTAAAGCATTGTCTGAGCCTAATTCATTAGTGATTTCGGAAGAAATAGCTACGAAAATATTCGGCAACGAATCGGCTTTAGATAAGGTAATTCATATTAACAGTAACACTAACGGCGAAAGCGACTTTAAAGTAACAGGTGTTTTTTTGCAAGGTAAAAAGCCCTCGCATATAAATGCACGTTTTTTTATGTCGATGAGGGGCGGTGCAATGGAACAGTTGATCAATCGCCAATCGTCTGATTTGATCACCCACAATATGTTCTTTACCTATTTTCGTTTAAAACCAAATGCCAGCGCCAAAACCTTAGAATCGAAGTTTCCCTCGTTTGTAAATAAATATTTGGGCGAAGCTTTGAAAAAGGTAGGTTTAGGAAGAAAGTTCACGATTACTCCACTAACCGAAATCCACCTGGCATCAGGACTAAAAAATACAGTAACGTCGCCTGGAAGTGTAACCTATCTTTACATACTGGCATCCATCGCGTTGTTCACTTTACTGATTGCCTGCATTAACTTTATGAATTTGTCAACTGCCCGCTCGGCAAAACGCTCAGCTGAAGTAGGTGTTCGTAAAGTGTTAGGAGCAGAAAAATTGGCTTTGGTACGGCAGTTTTTAAGTGAATCGATATTAATGAGCTTGTTTGCCTTTGGCTTTGCTTTGGTTGTTACACGAGTATTGGTTCCATTGTTTGCACAGGTTTCGGGCAGGGAAATTACCTTTTCATTTGAGCAGCATTATCTTCTTATTATCGGCTTTTTCATCTTTTCGTTAATTGCAGGTGTGGTGGCAGGAAGCTACCCCGCCTGGTATTTATCATCATTAAAACCGGTTAAGGCGTTAAAGGGTAAGTTGTCAAATACAATGGCGGCGGTTTCTGTTCGTAAGTTTTTGGTCGTATTCCAGTTTGTTATCTCAGTGGTACTCATAGTTTCTTCTATTGTTATCTACAGTCAGATGCATTTCATGCGTTCAAAGGATCTGGGATTTCAACGTGAACAACAGGTGATCGTTCCTTTACGAACATCATTGGCAAAACAAATTTATGAGCCGTTAAAAAATGAGCTCAAAAAAGAAACACAAATACGTTCGGTTGGAGCCTGCTATTATTACCCTGGGATTATGAACCCCAGTGATATGAATTTGTATCGCTCTGAAGAAACTGTTAATGAGGCGAAAAATATTTTTATGAACTATGTGGATGATAATCTACTACAGACCTTGGACATAAAACCACTCGCCGGCCGTTTATTTACAACCGAGTTTAAAGCTGATACCAATGACCGATTAGTGGTAAATCATAAAGTTATTGCTGAATTAGGCTTCAAAAATCCGCAGGAAGCAATTGGAAAAACGCTGAATTGGGATTGGCAAGGACAATCTATGCCATTCACAATTGTGGGTGTGGTTAATGATTTTAATTTCGAGGACCTGCATAACGAAATAAAGCCCTTTGCATTCAGATTGGTAACAGATGGCTATAACTACCTGATTGTTCATGCTACTGCAGAGAATATCCATTCAGTTTTAACCTCAATAGAACGCAAATGGCAAAAACTTAATCCAGCCGAGCCATTTGAATACAGTTTTTTAGATGCAGACTTTGCAAAAAACTTCCAATCGGAAGAACGGCTTTCTTCCATCGTAAGTTATTTCACTCTCATAGCCATCTTGATTTCTTGTTTAGGATTATTCGGTTTAGCAACTTACTCTGCCGAGCAGCGCATTAAGGAAATCGGTATCAGAAAAGTGTTGGGAGCCAGTATTAGCAATATTGTTTTACTGCTATCTAAAGACTTTTTGAAACCAGTGCTTATTGCAACCATCATTGCCTTCCCAATAGCTTGGTATGCAATGGACAAATGGTTGCAGGATTTTGCCTATCGGATAAATATTGGCTGGTGGATGTTTATTGTTGCCGGTTTATTGGCAGCAGTTATTGCATTAGTGACCGTAAGCTTTCAGGCTATTAAGGCTGCAATTACAAATCCGGTAAACAGTTTGAAAACAGAGTAACGCTTTCGCTCAGCGTGACGAATGGGTCTTGCTCAGCGAGACATGTTCAAAAGAGTCAGCCTGAGCGTAGTCGAAGGCTAAATGCAACACGCTTCGACTCCGCTTAGTGTGACATTCATAACTTAATAACGAATGTATAAAAGCTATGTTAAGAAATTATATAAAAATAGCACTTAGAAACCTTTCGAGGCACAAGGTATACTCCTTTATTAATATAGGAGGATTGGCTGTTGGTATGGCGGTGGCAATACTTATAGGTTTATGGATTTGGGATGAGTTATCGTTTAACAAGAGTTTCAAAAACTATGATAAAATTGCAGCAGTTTGGCAAAACCAAACCTTTAATGGTTTTAAAGGAACCCAAAGAGCAGTTCCTTATGTTTTGGGTGATGAAATTAAAGCCAAGTATGGTAGCGATTTTAAGTATGTGACGATGTGCTCATGGGAAGGCGAACATGCTTTGTCGTACAAGGATAAAAAATTACTTCCAAGAGGAAATTTCTTTGAACCCCAAGTTACAGAAATGCTCTCGCTAACTATGCTGAAAGGCTCGAGAGATGGGTTAAAAGATCCATCTTCAATTTTACTTTCTGCTTCATTGGCCAAATCATTTTTTGGCAATGAGGATCCGATGAATAAAGTCATCAACTTTCAAAATCGCTTTGATTTAAAAGTAACAGGTGTTTATCAAGATCTGCCTTATAACTCAGAATTTACAAACCTTAAGTTCATTATTCCATGGAAAAAATTTATCGACGACCAGCATTGGGAGGAAAAAGAAACCAACCCATGGAGGAATAACTCATTTATTTGTTATGCTCAAATTGCCGATAACGCCGATATGGAGCAGGTTTCGAAGAAGATCAAAAATGTTAAACTCAACAAGGTGACCAAAGAAGATGCCGCGTTTAAACCTGAGATCTTTCTTCATCCGATGCGCAACTGGCATTTATACAGCAATTTTGAAAATGGAGTAAATAATGGGGGGCGTATCACTTTTGTTTGGCTGTTCGGAATTATTGGGCTGTTCGTGTTGTTACTGGCCTGTATTAACTTTATGAACCTGAGCACAGCCCGCTCCGAAAAACGAGCAAAGGAAGTAGGCATTCGCAAGGCTGTTGGTTCATTGCGTTCTCAGCTTATATCCCAATTCTTTAGTGAATCGTTGTTGGTTACACTTTTTTCATTTGTATTGGCCCTTGTAATTGTGCAGCTTTCCTTACCATTGTTTAATGGGATAGCGGACAAAAAAATGCAGATCCTGTGGGCTAACCCGCTGTTTTGGATTTTATGTATCACATTCAGCTTATTTACCGGAATTGTTTCAGGCAGTTATCCAGCCCTTTATCTTTCGTCGTTTCAGCCGGTAAAGGTGCTTAAGGGAAAATTAAGAGCAGGCCGTTTGGCGTCAATTCCTCGAAAGGTTTTGGTGGTTATACAGTTTACAGTATCTATAGTGTTAATCATTGGTACGGCTATCGTGTTTCGCCAAATTCAGCATGCGCAAAACCGGCCTGTAGGCTATAGCCGCGAAGGGTTGATCTATGTGCCTATTTTCTCGGAAACCATCTGCAGTCATTATAATGCATTACGCGATGATCTGCTTAAAACGGGTATGGTTACTGAAATGGCTCAATCATCCAATCCCAGCACCGACCTTTGGGCTGTTAATAATGGTTACGAATGGAAAGGGATGCAGCCGGGCGAACAGGGTAACTTCGGAACGGTAGCTGTGAGTCATGATTTCGGTAAAACTATCGGCTGGCAATTGAAAGAAGGCAGAGACTTTTCGCGAGTTTACCCTTCGGATACCACCGCCATGATTATTAATGAAGCAGCAGCTTCTTTTATGCATCTGAAAAACCCCGTAGGTGAAATTGTAAAGTGTGATGGACAACCCTTTAAAGTTATCGGCGTTGTTAAAGACCTGGTAATGACTTCACCTTATGAACCTGTTTTCAGGACCGTGTTTATGCTGAATTATAACTGGGCATCAGTTTTTAACATAAAGATCAATCCTGATAAAAGTACAAAAGAAGCACTGGCAGCAATTGAGGTCGTGTTTAAAAAGTATGATCCCGGATCTCCTTTTCAATTCAGGTTTATTGATCAGGAATATGCCTCTAAGTTCAATGATGAACAACGAATTGGAAAATTGGCATCGATCTTTGCAGTTCTGGCTATATTTATTTCTTGTTTAGGTCTTTTCGGATTAGCTTCATTTATGGCCGAGCAGCGAACCAAAGAAATTGGCGTAAGAAAAGTGCTGGGAGCCACAGTTTTTAATTTGTGGGGGCTTTTGTCTAAAGACTTTGTTTTATTAATGGTCATTTCACTCGTGTTTTCAACACCTTTTGCCTATTATTTTATGTCTCAATGGCTGCAGAAGTTTCAATACAGGATGGAAATATCATGGTGGATTTTTGCCCTGGCGGGCATTGTCGCCGTTGGCATTGCTTTATTGACCGTAAGCTATCAGGCTATTAAGGCCGCTTTGGCCAATCCGGTGAAAAGTTTAAGGACAGAATAAAGAAGCTATTGGCTATTAGTTCATTCCAAATAATAAGATTTTAAAACTATAAACCATTAGCTAACAGCCAATGGCTAAAACCTGTAAACAATGATAAGGTTAAAAGATATATCAAAGTGGTATTCGAATGGATCGGCAAAAGCGCATATTCTGCGTCATATTGATATTGAAATCAATGAAGGCGAGTTTGTTTCCATCATGGGGCCCTCAGGTTCGGGGAAGTCGACCTTATTACATTTGATGGGAATGATTGATGATCCATCGGAAGGAGAATATTTTTTTGAAGGAGAATCTGTTTTTACATTGAAAGAGAAACAACGTTCTGAACTATATAAAAAGCACATTGGTTTTGTATTCCAGGCGTATCATTTAATTGATGAATTAACAGTTTATGAGAATATTGAAACGCCATTGTTGTATCACAAAATAAGTTCAGCAGAGCGTAAGGCAATGGTTGCAGATATATTAGACCGATTTCAGATTGTGGGGAAGAAAGATTTGTTTCCGGAGCAATTGTCAGGAGGACAACAGCAATTAGTGGGTATCGCCAGAGCCGTTATTACCAAGCCAAAGCTAATCTTAGCGGATGAGCCAACCGGGAATCTCAACTCCAAGCAAGGTGAAGAAATTATGGATTTGTTTACCCGATTAAATAAAGAAGAAGGTGTGACCATTATACAAGTAACCCATTCGGAAAAGAACGCGTCATATGGTTCACGAACAATAAATCTTTTAGATGGGAAAATTGCCTTATAGTTTTGATAGCTGTAACCAAAAAATTACGGCTCCAGCTTTAAAGAAATATCTTCTATTAAAAAAAATATATTTAGTTTCAGCCTCAAATAATTTAAATACCTTGAAAAAGTCACTATCCTTATTCATTGCATCAAGTATTTTACTGTTAAATAGTGCGCGAGCTCAAGAGAAATTCACTTTAGAGCAATGTGTTAATTATGCTTTAGAACATAATTTAACAATAAAACAGGCGGCATTTAATATGGCCATTACAGAAGAAGATTTAACTGAATCAAAGTATAACTTACTTCCAAGTATTAATGGTCAGGCTAGTCAAAATTTTAATAAGGGCCGTAATATTAACCCTCAAACCAATCTTTATGTTGATCAGAGCTTGAATTCAACCAATCTTTCGCTCAATGCAGAGGTTGTTTTATTCTCTGGCCTACAAAAGTTGAATTTGATTAAACAGAATAAATATTCTTTGATGTCGCAGCAAAGTAATGTTGAGAAAATTAAGCAAGACATTACTTTAAATGTGGTTTCGGAATTCTTAACCACTTTGTTTAATCAGGAGTTGGTTCGTAATTATGAAAACCAATTAACAGTTAGTCAAGGGCAAGTTGAAGTTGCAAAGAAAAAGGCCGATGTAGGATCAATTACTGAAGCAGATTTTCTTCAGTTCAAAGCTCAACAATCTGTTGATGAGTTTAATTTAACTACGGCTCAAAGCCAGCTAACAATATCGTTGTTGAATCTTCGTCAATTATTAAGTATTGATGCTGATAAGCCATTTGAAATTGTAAGACCCTCAGAAGTCGAACTTATGAATATCGAAACTAAGTACAATTCAATGGCAGTGTATTCAGAAGCGCTTAAGATCAATCCTGAAATTAAAAGACTGGAGTACCAACGTATGGCTTCAGAAAAGTCATTGTCTGTTGCCAAAGGCGGTTATTTGCCAACCTTAAGTTTAGGCGGTTATTATTCAACTAACTATTCTAGTCTTGGTCAAAAAACAATAAGAACTCCATTGCCTGATGCTCCTACAGGACTTTATATTCCTGGTCCGGGTGGTAATAATGTTGCTGTTTATGGGCCAGATGCAAGTGTGTCCTTTTCAGATATTGGTTTTTCTGAGCAAATTAAGAATAACTTAGGTTCTGGAGTTGGATTTACATTACGTGTGCCTATTTTTAATGGTTTGCAAATAAGAACAGGTGTTAGAAAGAGTAAAATTAATTATGAAAACTCTGTTATTAATGAGCAGTTTGCAAAGAATACCTTAAACAAAACAGTAACTCAAGCAGTAGTAGATTTAAATGCAGCTGAAAAGAAGTTTGCTTCAGCGTCAACATCTTTCGAATCACTTAAAAAGGCCTATGAATACAGTCAGAAACGTTTTGATGTAGGTTTGATCAACAGTTTGGACCTGAATATTGCTAAAACTAATTATAGCAAAGCAGAATCAGAAGCATTACAGGCTAAATACGATATGATTTTTAAAAGCAAAGTGATTGATTATTACCTGGGAAAGCCATTAACTTTATAATAAAATAATAGATCAGCAATAACACGAAACTTAAATGAAGAAAAGTAATAAAATGTTATGGTACTTATTAAGTGCCGTCGCGCTGTTAATAATTGTTGCATTTGTAGGTAAGAAACAAGGTTGGATAGGTGGCAAGGATGAGGTGGAAGTATCGATCGACCCGGTTTCTAAACTCACTATTGTTGAAACTGTTTCAGCAAGCGGTAAAATTCAGCCGGAAATTGAAGTGAAACTTAGCCCGGAAGTTTCAGGCGAGTTGGTTGAAATTTATGTAAAAGAAGGTGACCGAGTTAAAAAAGGGCAATTGTTATGTAAAATTCGTCCGGATTTTTATGCTTCTGATTACAGCCGTTCTGAAGCGATGGTAAATGAAGTAAAAGCCAATATGGCCAACAGCCAGGCTCAACTAGCATCAGCTGAAGCGACCTTTAAAAATGCCGAAGCTTCGTATAATCGTAACCAAAAGCTGTTTCAAGAGAAAGTAATTTCTCAATCAGAATATGACGCCGCATTGGCTCAGTACGAGGAGGCTAAGCAAAGGGTAAGCGCAGCTAAGCAAAGTGTACAGGCTTCACGCTATAATGTGGCTTCCACTCAGGCTTCGTTACAACAGTCAGGGGTTAATCTTGCCAAAACAACTATTTACTCTCCAATTGATGGTATTGTTTCTTTATTAAGCGTTAAAAAGGGAGAACGCGTATTAGGTACAGCTCAAATGCAGGGTACCGAAATTATGCGTATCGCTGATTTAAAAAGTATGGAAGCGGTGGTTGATGTAAACGAGAACGATATTAATCGTATCTCCTTGAATGATACAGCCGACATTGAAGTGGATGCGTTCCTTGGTAAGAAGTTTAAAGGCGTGGTTACTTCAATTGCTAACTCCGCTTCAACTGCGAGCTCAACAGCTACCACTGACCAGGTAACTAACTTTCAGGTTAAAGTACATTTAATCCCTTCATCATACGAACAATTATTAAAAGGCGACACGGAATCTCCTTTCCGTCCGGGCTTATCTTCAACAGTAGACATTCATACTGAAAAGGTGACTAATTCGCTTTCTGTTCCTATTCAGGCAGTAACTACCCGTGAGCCTGAAAAGAAAGATGATAAGGACAAAGATGCTCCGCAAAAAAATGATGATAAAAAATCAGAAAAGACCCTGGATCAGGTTCAACCGCTTGTGTTTGTTATGCGTAACGGTGTGGCCCAATCGGTTAATGTTACTACCGGTATTCAGAACGATTCTTTCATCGAAATTAAGTCGGGCTTAAAAGATGGCGATCAGGTAATCACTGGTCCGTATCTGGCAGTATCTAAGACACTTAAGAGTGGAGATAAAGTGAAAAAGGTTGAAAAAGACAAGCTGTATGCCGGAGAAAAGAAAAAATAGTTTTTAAAAATTTCTTAAAAATGGCCTAATTTAATGTAAAATTGGGCCATTTTTATTTTGAAACAATCAATTACAGCCGTTTAATATCATTAATAGGGTTACGTTTTGGCTTCAATTAATTGACTGTTTTACCTTTAAGAACTCAAACCATACAATGCTGACTGAAGAGAAGAAGAATATACTGGTTATTGGCGGAGGAAGCTGGGCAACCGCTATTGTTAAAATGCTTACCGATAATAGCCGTAAGCATACTATTTATTGGTGGATGCGTAATCAGGAGGATATTGATCACCTGAGAAAGTACCGTCATAATCCCCGTTACCTGAGTTCCGTTGAAATTAATATTGAACCCGAAAATTTAACATCCGATCTGAAAAGTTCAGTGGCGAAGGTTGATGTGATCATTTTGGCGGTTCCTGCAGCTTTCTTAAAAGGAGCTATAGCCGAACTTTCTGCCGAAGACTTTAAAGATAAAATAGTTGTTTCAGCGATAAAGGGTTTTGAGCCTTCTGATAATCTTATTATTGGCGAATACTTAAATACGCGCTATAATGTGCCATTTAGTAACATAGCGGTAATTTCAGGCCCTTGTCATGCCGAAGAGGTAGCCCTTGAAAAACTGTCGTACTTAACAATTGCATCGCAAAATACTGAAGTCGCTCAGTTGATCGCGCAAGCCCTTTCAAATCGTTATATCAAAACCACTGTTTCTGATGATATATACGGAACAGAATACGCTGCAGTGCTTAAAAATATTTTTGCGGTTGCAAGTGGAATTTGTCATGGCTTGGGTTATGGTGATAACTTTCAGGCCGTGTTAATTTCTAACAGTATACAAGAAATAAAAAGATTTGTAGATGCCGTTCATCCGATCGGTCGCGATATCAAAGACTCAGCCTATTTAGGGGATTTACTGGTAACGGCCTATTCTCAATTTAGCCGTAACCGCACCTTTGGAAATATGCTGGGGAAAGGATATTCGGTAAAATCAGCACAGTTAGAAATGAACATGGTTGCCGAAGGGTATTATGCCGTAAAATGCTTGCATGAGATCAATCGTATACACAAAGTATATATGCCTATCAGCAGGGCGGTTTATGCCATCCTGTACGAAAATATTTCACCCAGTATGGAGATTAGGCTTCTAGCGGAGAAGTTGAGCTAATACTGTAAAAGATAAATATGTTTTGAAATCGTGATAAGATACATTTTGAAACAAAAAAAGTCCGAATCAACGATTCGGACTTTTTTTATATCGATTAAGTGAGATTACCAACGACCTCTTTTGTCATCGTTACCAGATGGTCTGCGTTCGCGGTTACCACCTCCGTAGCCACCACGACCTCCGCGGTCCCCTCTGTCAGAACGTTCGCCGCTACGTTCGCGGTTGCCACCAAAGCCTCCACTACGGCGCTCACCGCCTTCACGGTTACCACCTTCGCGGTTACCACCAAATGAACGGCGTTCGCCACCGCCAAAGCCTGAACGGCGTTCTTCGCGTTTACGGTCACCATCTTGCGAAATTTCAACACGAACCTGACGGCCGTTGAAATCTTTGCTTTTGAAACCTTCAAAGATCTTGTCAACGTTATCGCTTTCAATTTCAAAGAATGAGTAAACACCTTTAACATCAATACGGCCAATTTTGCTACCGCTTACATGTGCATTATCGCAAATGTAGCGTAACATATCGCCGCGAGTGAAGTCGTCAAGAGAACCCAGGTTAACGAATAAACGAGTGAATTTACCGGCTCCTCCACGCATTGTATGGCGTTCGCCTCTTTCTCCTCTTTCGCCACGCTCAACACGACCTTCGCGCTCGTCCATACGGGCGTTCAAATCAGGAGCGTTTTTATAGTAATCAAGGAAACGGTTGAATTCTAAGGATGCGAAACGTTTGATGATGTCCTCTTTGGTCATATCGGCAAACTCAGCGTTGATACGCTCAAGATATTGATCGATCTGGTCGTTCACTTGTACATTGTGTACTTTGTGAATAAGAGCAAACAGTTGTTTTTCACAAACATCAAATCCGTTAGGAATATCACATTTAGTGAATTTCTTTTTAATGATGCGCTCGATCTGACGGATCTTACCCATTTCTTTGCTATTAACAATAGCCATAGAAATACCGGTTTTACCAGCACGAGCAGTACGTCCACTTCTGTGAGTGTAGCTTTCCACGTCATCAGGTAATGAATAGTTAATTACGTGAGTTACGTCGTTAACGTCAATACCACGGGCAGCAACGTCAGTAGCAATCAATAACTGTAAAGAACGATCGCGGTAGCGTTTCATTACTTTATCGCGTTGTTGCTGTGATAAGTCGCCGTGTAAAGCATCAGCATTGTATCCATCACGGATCAACGCCTCAGCAATTTCCTGAGTTTCAATTTTGGTACGACAAAAAACGATACCGAAGATTTCAGGGTTATTGTCCACTAAACGTTTAAAAGCAGCGTATTTGTCACGTGCTTTTGCAACGTAATATTCGTGTTCAATATTGGCGTTACCTTCGTTACGATTACCTACAGTTAATTCAAATGGGTCGGTCATGTAATTTTGTGAAATACGACGAACCTCATTTGGCATAGTTGCCGAGAATAACCAAGTGTTTTTAGTGTCAGGAGTGTGAGAAAGGATAGCGTTGATGTCTTCCTGGAAACCCATATTCAACATCTCATCAGCTTCGTCTAACACAGAGATCTTAACATTATCAAAGTTGATAACATTACGGTTGATAATATCCAACATACGGCCTGGAGTAGCTACAATGATATGAGCTCCACGCTTAAGGTCGCGCATTTGGTTAATAATGCTGGCACCGCCATAAACGGCTACAACATTAACTTGGCCTAGGTATTTACTGAAATTTACTAAGTCGTTAGTAATTTGTAAGCAAAGTTCGCGGGTTGGACATAATACCAACGCTTGTGGTTGACGCAAATCAAGGTTGATAAGCTCCAACATTGGCAAGCCAAATGCTGCAGTTTTACCGGTACCAGTTTGTGCTAAGCCAACAAAGTCACGATTGCCTTTTAAAAGTTCCGGGATTGCTTGTTCCTGAATAGGAGTAGGCGCTTCGAATCCCAGCTCAGTAATAGCTTGGACAGTTTTGGGGCCAATGCCCAATTGTTCAAATAAATTCATCAAGTTTTTTTAAGTTTTAACCGAATGGTTAACAGGAGGGTAGCTTGGATTTAAAAAGGGGATGATCGCCAGATCAAAATACCTCTCTACCTTTTCCGATAAACATCGGGTGTTTTTTAACAGCGGCAAAGGTAAGGCTATTTTATTTTAAAAAAGAAATTTATTTTTGTTGTAGTTGCTTGATTATCAGGTTTTAATTGTTTTTTTGAAGTAGGCGGCTTGATTTTAATCAACTAAAATAGGGGCTGTTAAGCTTTAAATGCAGAAAATGCGAATTTATCCTTAATAGACCAATTCGCATTTTCTGGCAGAATTAAATTTTATTTCGTAGTAGCTTTATCTTAATCGATCAGCTGAGCGCACAAGATTTTCATCTCTCCTTATCGAACGCAGAGCAAGCATCAGCGCAATAATAATTACAGTGAAAAGATAAGAACCTATATGTGCTTTCCAGTCCGAAACCTGACCGAGACTTTCGGGTTGAGCTTTAATCATCATAAAAACTGAAAGACCTAAAGCCATAAATGCATTTATCCAGCATAGACTAATTTGTCGTTTTCTGTTTTTATACTGAAAAATGGTGATCAAGGCTAAAGCAGCAACAACTATAGTTAAAACAATACCTGGGATATAAGTTTCCACTTGGCTAGGCCCAGCCATTGACATTACATATTTTCCTGATGTTTTAATCTCTACTAGTTCTTTAATGCTGCCTTGCCCAACATTGTCCATGTCGACAAAACTAATAACCGGAACAAAGAATAAAGCTGTTGCAGCAATAAAAGCGATAGCTAAATAGATAGATTGAACGCGTTGTATCATGCTGCCAAATATAGGTAGTCGATAGTCGATAGTCAATAGTCCATAGTTAATTGTCCATAGCCATTTGGCCATTGTTAAGGGCTCTTTTATGTATAAATTGATTCCAATATCATAGTTGGAAATTAATCAAATAATGCGTTGCGCTACACTTTTTACAACCCTCGAATTGAATTTGAGCAATTTGTTTAATTCGTGTCTATCATTGCAGTACTCATGGTAGAAGCATTAAAAAATCGCTGTAACCAATAGTTCATGCTTACGGCCCTTGGACCCAAGTTAAACCCTTTTTTATGCATAAAATTGATTCCTAAGCCACAGTTCAGTGCTACACTATTTATGGCGATTGAAAGTGAATTGGAGCAATTCGTTTAATTCGTGAAATTCGTGTTTATCTTTGGCCGGAAAAACAACTTCTATTTATGAGATTTAAAACTACCCTATTTGTAGTGTTATTAGGTCTAATGATAAACCGTTCGTTGGCTCAAGACTATGTATTGGATTATATATTGGATGCTGATTCTGTAAAGTATGAAGGTTATATTTCCGAGGCAACGCCAAGAAGTATAAAGGTTGGTCTTATACGCAAAAATAAAGATCAGGAATTTCCTGCTGGTGCAATTAAAGGCTACTTCGATGGTATGAGTTCGATGACATATATTTCTAAGAAAGTATTAAATGCTGGTACTGATGAGGAGGATTTCATTTTTATACCTAAAGGAAAAACAATTAATGAAGAAACAACAGTTAAGTTTAAGGAAGGGGAGATGAAGTTCATTTTAAATGAAAAAGTTAGTTATCTGTTTATAACAACTAATGTTGATTTAAGTCCTGGAAATAGAATTGTTGTTACGGAGCTTTATTTAGAAAATGACAAAGTTGGATTAAAAAAAATACCTATTGGTTTTTCGGGTGATAAAACGGAGACTTCTAGGATTTTGGTAGGGTATTTTTGGGATAACTTTTCAATATTAAAAAAAATAAATACCGGTCAAATTAAGAATACAGCTAAGGGGATAAAGGAACTCGTACAGGAGTACTTATTAAGTAATACAACCACAACTAATAATTAACTTAGAGCGTCGGAGATGGAGGAGCAGTTAAAAAAACGCTATTTTGTTGAACTAGCTTACAAAGGCACCAATTTTCATGGCTGGCAAATTCAGCCTAATGCAATTAGTGTACAAGAAGTTTTGAATAAGGCTTTGTCGACTGTGTTGCGTGAAGAAATTGAAACCGTTGGCTGTGGACGGACGGATACAGGTGTCCATGCCACTAATTTCTTTGCTCATTATGATACCATAACTGAAATTACAACTGACAATCAGCCTAAAAGTGAAAATAAATTACAAATTACTCACGAGCGATTAGTTAAGGCGGTAAATGCTTTGGTAGGGTACGAGATCGCTATAAAACGTTTTATAAAAGTAGATGCGGAGGCCCACGCCCGTTTTGATGCAATCAGTCGTTCATATGAGTATCATGTTTATTTCGAAAAAAATCCATTTAAACTCGAAACTGCCTATTTGTTAACTAACAGACCCAATGTGGTGGTAATGAATGAGGCTGCATTGGTAATTATGGAACACACTGATTTTAGTTGTTTCAGCAAAAGCAATACGCAAACCTTTACCAATAACTGTAAGATTACCCGGGCAGAATGGATTGAAGTAGAAGGAGGTTTGGTGTTTCATATCACCGCCGACCGTTTTCTTCGCAACATGGTTAGGGCAATTGTGGGTACTTTACTTGAGGTAGGCAAAGGAAACTTAACGATCAACAACGTTCAGGAAATTTTAGACAGTAAAAACCGTTCAAATGCAGGAGAGTCAGTTCCGGCAGCTGGATTATTCTTAACCACAATTTCCTACCTGTACTTATAAAAAGACAGTGATTGGAAAACTGTTAAATTGAAATATTGTTAAACTGAAATATTGTTAAATGAAAAAATCGTTAAACTGTTTCCGATTAAAGCAATTCAACAATAAAGCCATTTAGCAATATGGCAATAAATCACTTTAACAGTATAACAATCTTGTCATTTAACATTATAACAACAGATCAATTTGTACTTTTAAAACCTTAATTCGTTTCAACCAACTTTATGGCAGTAACTGGTAATGCCCTAGATATAAAACTTACACGAAGAGTACTTAATTATGCCAGGCCCTATAAAGGTATTTTTTATTGGGCCGTAATATTGACCATTTCACTGGCTATTGTGGCTCCTTTACGCCCTTACCTGGTAGAATACACGGTTGATCATTTCATTTTATTTAATGATACAAATGGCTTACTGCGAATGACGGGTTTAATGATAGCGGTTATTCTTTTGCAAACCATCATTCAGTACAACCATACGTATTTTACTAACTGGCTGGGCCAATCGGTAATTAAAGATATTCGGAGAGATACCTTTGATCACATTACTAATCTCCGCTTAAAGTACTTTGATAATACTCCCATTGGTACATTAATAACCCGTACCGTTTCAGATCTGGAAACAATTGCAGATGTGTTTTCTGAAGGATTGATATCGATCATCGGCGATATTTTACAGATCATTACCATCATCGCCTTTATGGTTTATACCGATGCTGTTTTAACGCTGGTGGTTTTAGCGCCAATGCCTTTGCTAATTGGAGCCACATATGTGTTTAAGGAAGCAATAAAATCGGCTTTCCAGGATGTTCGTCAGCAGGTTACCCGTTTGAACACTTTTTTACAAGAGCATATTACGGGAATGTTTGTTACCCAGCTTTTTGGTCGCGAGGAGCAAGAGTTCAATAAGTTTAAAGGCATAAATCGTGCACACAGAAGGGCTAATATTCGTTCTAACTGGTACTATTCCATTTTCTTTCCGGTAGTTGAATTGATTTCAGCCATGTCGGTGGGTTTGTTGGTTTGGTGGGGCTCAAAAGAAATTATCGGCGATAAAATTTCACCTGGAGTAGTGGTTTCTTTCCTGATGTATATAAATATGCTTTATCGCCCAATCAGGGAACTGGCCGATAAGTTCAATACATTGCAAATGGGGTTTGTAAGTGCCGAACGCGTTTTTAAGGTTATTGATACCGATGAAATAACTCCGAATAAAGGAACGTTGAAGCCAGCCGTTCTAAAAGGAGAGGTTGAATTTGAAAATGTTTGGTTTGCCTATAATGATGAGCATTGGGTGCTTAAAGATCTATCGTTTAATATAAAGCCCGGAGAAACCTTGGCACTTGTGGGTGCTACCGGAGCCGGTAAGTCTTCAACAATTAATATTTTAAATCGATTCTATGAAATTGGTAAAGGCTCAGTAAAGTTGGATGGAGTTGATGTAAGGGAGTATGAATTGAACTATCTGCGTTCGTCGATAGCTACCGTTTTACAGGACGTTTTCTTGTTTTCTGATTCTATCTATAATAATATCAGTTTAAAGAATGATAAAATTACACATGAACAAATAGAACAGGCGGCCCGGGAAGTTGGAGCTGTAGATTTTATAAAGCGTTTACCAGGTGGATTTGAGTATAATGTAATGGAACGTGGCGCTACACTTTCAGTAGGGCAGGCCCAGATGATTTCATTTATCAGAGCGCTGGTTTACGATCCTAAAATTTTGGTGTTGGATGAGGCTACTTCTTCTGTAGATACGGAAACCGAGGAACTGATTCAGAACGCGATCCTGAAACTTATGCAGGGACGAACTACTATTGTTATTGCTCACAGGTTGTCAACTATTCAAAATGCCGATAAAATTATTGTGTTGGATAAGGGAGAGATCAAAGAAATGGGCAATCACCAGGAATTGCTAAAACTAAATGGTTTTTACAAACGCTTGTATGATTTGCAATTCAATTCGGTAGGGATTAAAGTGTAAATTAGATTTTAAAGATATTTTGGAAAGCGGGAAATTGACAATAATTGTTGATTTCCCGCTTTTATTTTGATTAGTACTTTATTGCTAATTTCAATTTTGCCCAAAACTGTTCATCAAAAGATGACGTGCCTAAAAGGTTTGTTCCGGTATCATCGCCATGTCTTACCACAACTAAATCCAAACTGGGCACGATATAGATTTTTTTGTCGCCTTTGCCTAAAGCGGAGAACATATCGGCCGGAGCTGATGGGACTAATGAGCCAGGAAAAACAGTTTGCAGCGTTGGTACCATAAAACTGTTCTTGCCGTTTAACCACCACAAATATCCATACGAGGGATTATAGGTATTCGAAGTATTTACCATTGCATTAAAATAGTTCTGGTCCGTCATTAAGGTTTTATCTGCCCATTTGCCTTTATTTAAAATCAGCAATCCAAAACGGGCCATATCCCGTGTATTCAACCACAAAATATAATTCACCCAGGTTGAACCCTTCATTCCAATAACATCCGATAACCGGGTTTTGGTAAAGTTATTCATCGTTGTGCCTGACGCATTGGCAATAACATTTTGTAAGAGGTGATAAGGTGCATTATGATAGGCCCAACGTTTTCCTGCATCTGCTTTATAGATCAAACATGATGGATCGGTACAATCAACATCGGCAACTCCATCATCCAGTCCGGTGGTCATGCTCAGTTGATGTTTAATTGTAATTAGATTTTCCTTTGCTTCGGGCAAACTGGTCCATCCTGTTCCTAAATATTTCGACGTTTTATCATTGATGTTCAATAAACCCTCTTGCTGCGCAATTCCTGTCAGGTAACCTGTCACGCTTTTTCCAGCCGAAGCGATATAATATTTCGTGTCTTTATTCCATCCGTTCCAGTAGTTCTCGGTTACTATCCGCCCTTTATGAATTATCAGTAATCCATAGGTATTAACGCTTTGAGCATAGTTTATGGCTTTGTTCAGTTTTATTTCGTCCCAGCCTAAAGATTTTGGGGTTTCTGTTTCCCAGTTATCACTGTTTATGGGTGGAAAATATGAATTGTTTGAATTGATAAATGGTTCGGGATTGGATTTGGAACAGGAAAAAGCAAATGATATAAAGAAGAGGCAAATGAACAGGATGAATTTTCGGATCATAGCTAAGGTTTTGGTTTTTTGACGAAAGTACTATCGAAACGTTTAATTAAGAAAATTTAATGGTGAATGTTCAAAAGTAGACGCTTGGTTATGCTTAATTAGTTGATTATTAGTTGTTGATGGCATTCTTTTTGTAAATTTAGAATAACCAACCTTATAAAAATTTAAAATGAAAAAGTCAGCACTACTATTATCAGCCATTTTATTTATTGTTTGTTGTCAGCTCAAGGCTCAGAATACGGAAGATGCCAACATGAAAGCCTGGCAAGCTTATATGACTCCTGGGGATGTTCATAAAATGATGGCCAAAGACACCGGGGAATGGAATGAAGATATCACCATGTGGATGTCTCCGGGAACTCCTCCGTTAACTTACAAAGCCTCTTGTGTAAACACAATGATCTTAGGAGGGCGTTACCAAAAAGCAGTTCATACCGGAAATATGATGGGTATGCCTTTTGAAGGGCTGGGAATAACCGGGTATGATAACGCCAAAAAGGTGTTTGTTACTTCATGGATTGACAACTTTGGAACCGGCTTGTTGTACATGGAAGGAATCTGGGACGCAGTAGCCAAGAGCATTACGTTTACAGGCAAATCCGTTGATCCAATGACAGGAAAGGATACTATGATGAAACAAGTGTTGAAATTTATTGATGATAAAACACAGGTTTTGGAAATGTACATGCCTGCTCCCGATGGAAAGGAGTTTAAAACAATGGAGATTAAGCTAACGAAGAAATAATAATCAGCCTCATTTGAGAGTTTTTAATCCTGCCCATGGCCCAAACCATGGGCAGGATTTTTTATGGAAATTCAGCAACTAATTAAGCCACAGAACCAGGCCATAAAATCTTTATATGCATTTTCAAATTATTAAAATAAACTTAGCTTTGCACCACAACTTTTAAACCCTGTAGCATTATTGTTTTTGCCTTTTGAAAACTCTTGATCTTCGGCAGTTTCAATATTTAGGACGAAAAAGAATCAACAAAACACTTTCATAAATAAGCTTAAAATGAGCGTACTTGTTAATAAAAACTCAAAAGTTATTGTTCAAGGATTCACCGGTAGCGAAGGTACTTTCCATGCTTCGCAAATGATCGAATACGGAACAAATGTAGTGGGTGGTGTAACTCCAGGAAAAGGAGGACAACATCACTTAGAATTGCCAGTATTTAACACTGTGGCTGACGCGGTAAAAGAAACTGGCGCTGATGTGTCGATTATCTTCGTTCCGCCTGCATTTGCTGCAGATGCTATTATGGAAGCTGCTGCTGCTGGTATTAAAGTAATTATTTGTATCACTGAAGGTATTCCTACTAAGGATATGATTCAGGTTAAAGAATACTTAAAAGATAAATCAAGCCGTTTAATTGGTCCTAACTGCCCAGGTGTTATGACAGCTGGTGAAGCTAAAGTAGGTATCATGCCTGGTTTTATCTTTACTCCGGGTCGTGTTGGTATTGTTTCTAAATCAGGAACTTTAACTTACGAAGCGGTAGATCAAATTACTAAGCAAAACTTAGGACAGTCAACAGCAATCGGTATCGGTGGAGACCCAATTATTGGTACCACTACTAAAGAAGCAGTTGAATTATTAATGAACGATCCTGAAACTGACGGTATCATCATGATCGGTGAAATTGGCGGTGGAATGGAAGCTGAAGCAGCTCGTTGGATCCAGGCAAACGGTACTAAACCGGTTGTAGGTTTCATCGCAGGCCAAACAGCGCCTCCAGGTCGTCGTATGGGCCACGCTGGTGCAATTGTTGGTGGTGCTGATGACACTGCTGCCGCTAAAATGAAGATCATGCGTGAGTGTGGTATCAGGGTAGTAGAATCTCCTGCTGAAATTGGCGAAGCCATGGCAGAAGAATTGAAGAAAGCCGGAAAGATCTAAAATTAGATATGAGATTTGAGACATGAGATTTGAGAAAAGTTTCATGTCTCATTTCATTTTATACTGATTATTGCGACAAGGGTTGTTCTTGTCGCCTATTTCAAATCTAAACACAAACATGAAACTTCTAGAAGGAAAAGTAGCGCTAATTACCGGTGCATCAAAAGGAATCGGTCGTAAGATTGCTGAGTTGTATGCTAAAAACGGAGCTCAGGTTGCGTTCACTTATTTGTCGTCTGTTGAAAAGGGACAGGCTTTAGAACAAGAATTACAACAATTCGGAACTAAAGTTAAAGGTTACCGTTCAGACGCTTCTGATTATACTGCTGCAGAACAATTGATCAATGATGTAGTAGCTGATTTTGGTAAAATTGACATTGTGGTAAACAATGCCGGTATTACCAAAGATGGTTTATTAATGCGTATGACCGAAGAACAGTGGGATGAGGTGTTACGTGTAAACCTAAAATCGATCTTTAACTTAACTAAAGCTGCTTCTAAACCAATGATGAAACAACGCTCAGGTGTTTTTGTAAACATGAGCTCAATTGTTGGTTTGCAAGGTAATGCTGGTCAGGCTAACTACGCTGCATCAAAAGCAGGTATCATTGGCTTTACCAAATCAATTGCAAAAGAGTTAGGTTCACGTAATATCCGTGCTAACGTAGTTTGTCCTGGTTTTATTAAAACTGAGATGACTGAAGTATTACCAGCAGAGCAAGTAGCAAAATGGGCTGAGTCTATTCCGTTAAAACGTATGGGCGAAACCGAAGATGTAGCTAACTTAACTGTATTCTTAGGTTCTGATATGAGCGCTTATATCACCGGACAGTCAATCGCTGTTTGTGGTGGTATGGAATCGTAATTGATTTTATCTTATAAGACAATATAAAAAACAAGCCGGATTTCGTTAGAAATTCGGCTTGTTAGCTTTTATAGGTAGTTGATGATCAAATGTAGGTACATGGTTTATAAACTACATCAGTATAACTACGCAAATTTTAAATTCTTCAGGTTAGTTTTCCATTAATCGCTTGAAAAATTCGAACTGCTGTTTGATCGAGATTTTCCAATAATCAGGAATATGTCCTCCAGGTTGCGAAATATAAGTAGCTTTAATTTTCAACGAATCACATTTTGCACGGAGCATATTATTGGCTTCATAAAAGAAGTCTTCCGTTCCACAATCGAAAATAATTTGTTTATCGCTGCCTTTTAGTTTGTCAATTTTGTTAACAATTGAATACGCATTCCAGGTGTCGAGCGAAGTCTGATAGCTGCCTACTACCTTGTTAATTCCAAAACGATCGCCCGATGCTTGCAAATAAACACCGCCGCTGGTACTGCCGGCACTTTTGAAAACTTCAGGATGCTCAAGGAAAATATTCAAGGCTCCATGGCCTCCCATGCTTAATCCGGTAATGAAGATATTGCTTTCATCTATCCGGTACCCCGATTTAATTTTAGGCAACAGTGTTTCGTAAAAGAAGTCGACGTATTGGGAATTAGGTTTTATCGGAGAATTAAGATACCATGAATCAAAAAGGCCATCTGGACAAACGATCAATACATTATATTCATCAGCATATTTTTGTGCGTTCATAATTCTGTTCCATTGGTTGTAGTTAGCCGACCATCCATGCAGTAAAAAAACAACTGGTACTTTCTGAACATAATCATATTGTTTCGGTTTGAATACCAATACGGTATCTATGGAAGGAAGTTTAGCGGATTTAAGCAGTAGTTGATCCTGTGCAAAACAACAAAACCCACTGATGAGTAAAACAGCGAATAAAATGGTTCTTTTCATTCGCTAAAAATAAACGAATTCTTAAGTTATTAAAGCCAGACACTGCCAAAAACAATGTAATAAGCCCATTGTTCTGGTCCACGGGCAATGTCAATGCCCATCCGTAAGCCAAATTTCCGGGCAAGCAGGTATCTGAAGCCTGTACCGTAGCTATACGCCAAGGTTGATGAACCAAAGTCATCCCAGCTTTCGAAGGCTTTGCCCGTGCCACCAAAAGCCATTATACTCCAGCGTTTTTTAATGTCCCAGCGAAACTCTGCTTCCGTTAAGATGTCTGCATTTCCCTGGTAACGGTTCGTTGGAATAGCACGCATATCAATATAAGGGAGTAAATAAAATGGAGGGTCGCCCATTGCTTGCTGACCCTCCAATCGTAAGCCTAAAATTAAATTGTTAAGCAGGGGTTTGTAGCTATAAATGAAATAATTGATGAGCCCATAATTATAATCACTCCCAATAATATTATTTGACCAATAAGAATCAATATGAGCTTTAAAACCTTTATTGGGGGTAAATATATTGTCCCTGTTGTCAAATTCAATCATCGGTCCAATTGCTGAAACGGTGCTTGTTAATTCCTGTTGGGTTACAAAATCGGGCAGGGTGCCGTCATATGTTACCTTTGTTCGTCGTAAAAGCGCTTGCAGTCCGGCTGCCCATTTAGGGTCTCTGAATTGTTTTAATGCAAAACCGGTAAATGAAACTGTTTTAAGGTTAAATTCGAATTTTTGCTCTCCGGTAGGTGGCAATGTTCTGTAGTAATCCATGTTTACATCTGAATAGCTGGCAACCACCTTGTACTTTATGCGGTATTGTTTCCATGTGCCTGTTCGAAAAGCGCCAGTTCCCCATGTTTTATTGGCAGTGTAATAAAATACTACGCCAGTTATATCCGGTGGAAGAGGCGTAACCAGCTTTCGATTTCCTATTGAGTCGATATAGGGAGTTCGGGGGGTAAGAAATACAGGAGCAATAGCACCTCCAATATTGCCTAAGGCTGGTTCTGTGATAATGTAAGGAACGGGAATAAATCCATGCGCGTTAATTATCCAGTCGCTCAGGTCAAAAGAGTGATCAAGAGAGTCTTTTAAAGAAAAATGTTTTTTTTGAGCATATACTTTAAATGTTGATAAACAGGTACAAACAGTGGCTGCCCAAAAACAAAACAAGCGTAAATAGGATCTCATTTAAAAGGCGCATTTATTAAAACAGAACTACTTCAAAATAGGAAATTAATGGCAAAGCTTAATCAGGCGGTTGTTACGGCTACTTTAAAGAAAGGTTTCCGTTTATGTACTTAAGATTATACTTAAAACTACGCAGTCGCCATCCTTTATCTGATTTTACAGCTTCTAAATTATAACTGCCAACAAATTCGCGGGTTTTACCTTCTGTTGCCGACTCTTTAAAATGCGATGCAATGGCATAACAATAAATTTCGGCTGTATTATTTATGGTGCTTACCAGGAAATTTCCGGATTGATGGTGAATGGCATCAATACCCTCAAAACCCTTTTCCCAAAGTTGGCAAAGTTCAATGGCGGGAAGTTCTTTCGGCTCTCCGGCTCCAAGGCTCGACATGTCAATGCGGACGTTTTGGGTGAAAACTTCATTTTTTAACTTTTCCCATTGACGATAATCGGTGTAAATAAATAGCTTGTTTGCTAATTCAATTAGTTGTTCTCTTTCGGTCATGTGTGTATGTTTTTGGGTTTATATTTCAATGATTCTCAGTAATTAGGAGTTCTTTCGGTTTGGTTTATAAAAAATATTGAAAGTTGATTTCAACTAAAGCTGTATACTTGCGGACTCGTTGAGCTTATGCTCCATAATTTAATCATTAAATGGATTTAATTCACCAGTTTCTTGGCAGTGACTTAAAAGCTGCATCTTTAATTGTTCTGAACTTAATTGTTATTGAAAGTTTGCTTTCGGTTGATAATGCCGCCGTATTGGCAACTATGGTTATGGACCTGCCTAAGGAAGAACGCAACAGGGCCCTGCGCTATGGTATTTTTGGGGCTTATTTTTTCAGGGGCGTTTGTTTGCTTTTAGCTACCTGGCTTGTGAAAATCTGGTGGTTAAAGCCTTTAGGTGGACTTTATCTATTGTATTTAGCATATGGTTATTTTAAAGGGAAAGCCACTCCTGAAACCGATGATGATCTGATAGATAAAAAAGGCAACTGGTTTTATAAACTAACGGTAGGGTTAATGGGTAACTTTTGGGCAACTGTGGCTTTGGTTGAAATAATGGACCTTGCCTTTTCGATAGATAATGTGTTTGCGGCCGTTGCTTTCACTGATAACATTTACCTGATTTGTACAGGAGTGTTTATAGGCATTTTGGCTATGCGTTTTGTTGCTCAGGCTTTTGTGAAATTAATGGAGAAATTCACCTTTTTGGAAACCATTGCTTTTTTAGTAATCGGATTGTTAGGGTTGAAGCTTTCTGTTTCTATTTATACCCATTTTACTCCGACTAGTGAAATATCACAACTTATTGAAAGCGAACACGCCGATCTGTTTGTGTCCATCTTAACAGTGGCCATATTCGTGATTCCTGTATTAACGTCGGTTTTATTTAATTATCCTAAAAGAAATACGGTAATTGAAGAGCCTTTAGAAGAGTTGATTTCTGAATAATTCACAATTCAAAATTTAAGGTGCTTAAAAAAGCACCTTTGTTTTTATAAATAGGTTTTAAAGCGTGACTGAAAATCACATCACTAAAACTTTTACTTTTTGAATTGCGCTTTGCTTGATTTTTTTAATATTTTAATTCCCTGTTAAAAGGTGCCTACTGGTGCTGTGTACAGGTTACGTTTTACTCTTGAAGATTAAATTAATAACAAATTTTCAGTGATCATTTTTAGCAGTGTTTCTCCCTGGTGGATTATTCCGTGTATAATTTTAGGATTGGGCTATGCCTGGTTACTTTACCATAAAGCTAATTCTCTTCATGCAATATTAAGGAAAGGCTTGTTCGTGATTAGGGCATTGGCCGTTACCTTAATAGCTTTTCTATTGTTGGCCCCGTTGATAAAAACCATTTCGCGTACTGTTGAAAAGCCTTTGATCATTATTGCTTCTGATAACTCATCTTCAATTTTATTAAATAAAGAAGCTGCCGATTATAAGACCACGTTGCCAAAAGCAATTCAACAATTAACAGGCGACCTGTCGGCGAAGTTTGAAGTAAAGAATTACTCATTTGGTGATAAGGTAGAGGAGGGGAATAAAATTGATTTTTCGGCTAAACGTACTGATTTTGGGCAATTGTTCGACGAACTGAACAGCCGTTTCGCCAACCGCAATGTCGGGGCTGTTATTTTGGTCAGCGATGGATTGTATAACCGAGGTCCTAACCCTGTTTATCAGCGATTAAACTTTAATGCATCTGTTTATACCGTTGCCTTGGGCGATACTACTCCGAAGAAAGATTTATTAATTTCTTCGGTGGAGTATAATAAGATCGCCTATTTGGGCAACACCTTTCGAATAAATGTTAATGTTGCTGCATTTGGTCTTCAGAATCAGAAAACGAGATTGAGCGTTTCAAATGGAGGTAAAGTTCTTTATGTAAAAGATGTACCTATTTTTAATACAGATTTTCGTCAATCATTTCCTGTTGACCTTGAAGCGGATAATATAGGAACGCAGCGATATACGGTTAACCTGCAGGTGCTTCCGGGTGAAATTACCCAAAAGAATAATACGCAGCATATTTTTATTGATGTTTTGGATGCCCGTCAGAAAGTATTGATTTTGGCTGATGCTCCACATCCTGATCTGGGAGCTATAAAACAAACACTTGAGAACAATAAAAACTATGAGGCGCAAATTGAACTGGCTGAAAAAGCTAATGGTTTAAAATATGGCGATTATAGTTTGATTATATTACATCAGTTACCTACCTCTAATGCGGGGTCTGCTTCAATTTTGAGCAAGGTGCTTACTTCCGGAGTTCCGGTTTGGTTTATAATTGGTAATCAAACTTATATCGATTTGTTTAACAAGGTTCAATCGGGGGCCAGTATCAATAATTTCAGAAATAGTTATAATGAAACACAGCCCATTTTTCAAGGTGACTTTTTTCAGTTTACTTTTTCTGAAGCGGCACAGCGTCAGTTTACAAACTATCCGCCATTGAATGTTCCTTTTGCCAGGTTTGAAATAAAAAATCAAACGGGAACATTGCTTACGCAACAGGTTGGGTCGGTGAAAACGGGCGAACCATTGTTAAGCTTTATTGATAATAATGGATTGAAAACCGGGTATTTATTTGGTGAGGGAATTTGGCGCTGGCGACTGGCTAATTTTCAGACCACCGGCAATCACGATGCTTTTAATGAGTTTCTAACTAAAACAGTTCAATATTTAACTGCACGTGACGATAAACGTAAGTTCAGAATAACTCAGCCTAAGAAGATCTTCGAAGAGAATGAGCCTATTATTTTTAATGCGGAGCTTTACAATGATAGCTATGAGCCGGTTAATGATCCCGAAGTAACATTGGTGGTTAAAAACAAGGAAGGCCGTAATTACAATTTCACCTTTAGCAGATCTGAAAAGGCTTATTTTTTAAATGTGGGTGTGTTACCGGTTGGCGATTATACTTATACCGCTAAAACTCGATTGGGTGATAAAGAGCAAACTTTTACTGGTATGTTCATCATCAATGCATTAAATATTGAAGAACTTCAGACTACTGCTAATCATCAGTTACTTTATAATTTAGCTAAAAACAATGGTGGGGAACTGATCTATCCCGGTAACCTGAACAAATTAGTTGATTTAATTGCAAAGAAGGATACGATAAAGCCGGTCTCTTATGAAGATAAAACACTTAATGAGCTGGTCAATTTAAAATGGTTATTCGGCTTGATCATGGCTTTACTAACGATCGAATGGTTCATTAGAAAGAGGAATGGAGATTATTAGTATTAAAGAATTATTAATCGAATGATAGAATGTTTTTAAAAGAAGCTTTGGGTGTTTTTTAATCGATCTTAATTAACTAAATGACAATCCTCGATTTATTTGATATACTCGGAACCATTGCTTTTGCCATTTCGGGTGCTCTTGCTGCTATGAATAAACGCCTTGATATTTTCGGGGTGCTTATTTTAGCATTTGTGACAGCTGTTGGTGGAGGAACCTTAAGAGATGTTATGATTGGTTATGCTCCAGTGGCTTGGATGCGTAATTTTACCACCATTTCGATAATTCTTATTACCTATGTCGTTACCCTTTTTGCTAATTCACACATTCATCATTTAAAAAAGCTATTATTTTATTTTGATTCATTTGGATTAGGAGCCTTTACTGTAACGGGTATTGCTCAAGGGTTGGCTTACGGACTTCATCCGGTGCTGTGCATTGCTTTGGGAACTATGACTGGTGCTTTCGGTGGAGTTATCAGGGATATAATGCTCAATGAAATTCCTGTAGTGTTTAGAAAGGAAATTTATGCAACAGCATGTATTGCGGGGGGTAGTTTGTATTTTTTATTAAGATTTCTAAATATCGAAACACATTTGACCGAGGTTATTGCCGCCTTAACAGTAGTTGTGGTTCGGGTTGTTTCATTTCGGTTTAAACTATATCTGCCTAAGATTTATGATTATAAGGAAACTGAGTGAAATAGGTTGAAATGTTCTTTTTGTGTATTTTTTACACTAAGGTGTTTTTGTTTTAATATACATAATAAAACATTTAATAAATAATCATTTCATTAATTTTTTATCAATTTATTGTAAAATCATTAAAATTACTCAGAGAAACAGTTTGTCTCTCTGAGTAATTTTAACTACTTTCGGCTTCGAAAATTAAAATGGTAAGTGTGCGTGTGATTTGGGGGGTTATTACCTTGAAAAATCTATTTTGTACACATTACCCTAGTGTTTATTTAATAATTAAAATAACATGAGTTTAATCCTAGATGTTAAAGCAAGACAAATCCTCGATTCAAGAGGTAACCCTACTGTCGAAGTGGATGTGATTACCGAAAACGGAGTAGTGGGTCGGGCAGCAGTTCCATCCGGTGCTTCAACCGGTATGCACGAAGCAGTAGAGCTTCGTGATGATGATAAAAGCGTATACATGGGTAAAGGCGTTTTGAAAGCCGTTGCCAATGTGAACGATAATTTAGTCGATGCTTTACGCGGAATGGATGTTTTCGATCAAAACCTGATTGATAAGGCTATGATCGAAATCGATGGTTCTGAAAACAAAGGAAACTTAGGTGCAAATGCAGTTCTTGGTGTTTCTTTAGCGGTTGCTAAAGCTGCTGCTCAAGAGTCGCGTCAATCATTATATCGTTATATCGGTGGTGTTAATGCTAACACATTACCAATTCCAATGATGAACATCGTTAACGGTGGTGCTCATGCTGATAACAAAATTGATTACCAGGAATTTATGGTAATGCCAGTTGGTGCTGAGTCATTCTCTCATGCTTTGCGTATGGGTACCGAAGTTTTTCATCACTTAAAAAATGTGTTGAAGAAAAAAGGTTATTCGACTAACGTAGGTGATGAAGGGGGATTTGCTCCAAATATCGGATCAAACGAAGAGGCTATTGAAACTGTGTTGCAAGCTATCGAATCGGCAGGTTATAAAGCCGGTAGCGATGTTTACATTGCTATGGATGCTGCAAGTTCAGAAATGTACGATGAGAAAACTGGTTTGTATAGTTTTTATAAATCAAACCCTGATCGTAAAATGACCAGCGATGAAATGGTTGCTTACTGGGCCGAATGGGCTGCTAAATACCCAATTATCTCTATCGAAGACGGTTTAGCTGAAAATGATTGGGATGGATGGAAAAAATTAACTGAAAAATTAGGTGATAAAATCCAGTTAGTAGGTGACGATTTATTTGTTACCAACTCTAAATTCCTTCAAAAAGGAATTGATATGGGTGTTGCTAATTCAATTCTGGTTAAAGTAAACCAAATTGGTTCATTAACTGAAACCATTAATGCGGTTACTTTGGCTCAAAATAATGGCTATACCTCTGTAATGAGTCACCGTTCAGGCGAAACTGAAGATTATACCATCGCTGATTTAGCAGTTGCTTTAAACTGTGGACAAATCAAGACTGGTTCTGCTTCTCGTTCAGACCGGATCGCTAAGTACAACCAATTGCTTCGTATTGAAGAAGAATTAGGAAGTACTGCTCGTTTCTTAGGCAAAAACTTCAAGTTTGCTAAAAAATAGTTAAGAAAATACACTATAAGTAAGCGGGTCTGACTAATAATCAGACTCGCTTTTTTATTTGGCTAAAATTAACAGCCACATTTTGATGTAAATACTTTTTATATAGCTTTGGAGCAGGCAATTTCCCTAACCAAAGTTTCATATATGATTAAAGTTTTACGTGCTTCTTTTATTGTAATTGCGTTCATATTAGTTTGTTGTAACCGCGTTTCGGCACAAAATATTGTTGCTATTAACGATAGTGTTAATCAACATATTTTCATGTATAACGATATACAATTTCTTGAAGATGAAAGTGGGAAACTTGATATCAATACCATATCTTCAGTAGCATATTCGAATAAGTTTACATCCAGCAAGTTTCTCTTTCCGTATAATTTTAAACGTAATGCCACCTATTGGTACCGGATCCGCCTAAAAAACGATCTTTATTCTAATAAACGTTGGGTGTTTGAATTTTTCGATCAAACGATTGATTATATACAGTTTTACAAGCCATTGCCCAGCGGTGCTTATCATGCAGTTGAGTTTGGAGACCGGTTTAAGTTCCGAAAGCGCCATTATATCCATAAAAATTACGTAATGGATATTGATAATGGAGACAATCAGGTTCATACGTATTATTTCAAAATTAAGTCCGACCAAAAAGCGGATGCCCTTCTGGTGCTACGCTCCGTTAACTGGTTTGTAGAGTATGCATTAAATGAATACTTCTTTTTTGGCTTTTTTTACGGAATGATCGCAGTTTTCTGCTTTTATAACCTCATCATGTATTTCGCCATTAAGGAAGTGCAGTACCTGTACTATATAGCTTATTTATTGTCGATCGCAATGTATGAAATGTGTGCTGATGGGATTGCCTACGAATACCTATGGCCAAATTACCCCTATTGGAATCAGCATACAACGGGCTATACCTTATTTGCGGCTTCGTTTTTTGCGCTCTTGTTTGGTCGTAAGCTATTGAATTTAAAGAAGGTAGCGCCTAGGCTCGATAAACTTATCGTGGTGACCTTGGTACTTCGTTCCATCTTTTTCTTATACTGCCTCTTTTACTTTCATTCAGGTTTTGAAATGAGGGGAATTGAGGTGATTCCGCTGAGTATCGCTTTTTATGTAGGAGCCAGGCTTCGAATATCCGGATATAGACCGGCCAGGTTTTATGTTATTGCCTACTCTTTCCTCTTTTTTGGGCTTGTGGTTAAAAGTATATTAACTTTTTGGCCCAACTTTTTGCCTTACGGGCCAATTACCCACTATAGTTTAAGTTTCTGTTTTGTAGCCGAAATGATGTTCCTTTCAATAGCAATAGGAGATAAGGTTAGATTACTGAAAGAGCAAAAGGAAATCGCAACACAACGAACCATTAAGCAGTTGAAGCTAAATCACCAGCTGAAGGATTCCCTTAATCAAGAACTTGAGGCACAGGTAAAACTTAAAACCCAGGAACTGTTGAACGCCAATGAGCTATTGCGACATCAGGCCAATGAAATTGCGCATATGAACGACTTGTTGGCCAAAGATAATGTGCAGCTTAAAGAGGATGTTGCTAAAGTTACCCAGGCGAGAATCATGTCAAAAGATGTGGATTTTGAGGAGTTTAGTAAGATGTATCCTGATAATGACAGTTGCATAAAGTTCCTTGCCGACCTTAAATGGCAAAATGGCTATACCTGCTTAAAATGTAATCACGGTGGGTATTATAATGGGCATGGCTTGCTCAATAAGCGATGCGCTAAATGTGGTTATGAAGAGTCGGTTACCGCCAACACAATACTGCAAAACACGCGTATTCCAATTAATAAAGCCTTTTATATGATCTTCCTTATGTACTCTTCAAAGGGAAGCATTTCATCTCATAAACTTTCCGAGATTTTGGATATACGCCAAAGTACTTGTTGGGCTTATTCCTCGAAAATTAAAAAAGCGCTTCAGAGTAAAAAAGGAAAGAAAAATGGAGCAATCCATGGCTGGAGTGACTTGCTATTGGAAGAGGTGGAATAGATGGATCTTTTAACTCGATCTGCAACTTTAACCTGCTAAACTTCTTGGATTATTGCTCAATTGAGCCTTAACGCTGTCTTTATTAACGTTATAAGGGAGGGTAAACCTCTTTTGCAGGTATTGTCTTTTCTTTCGTTTTATCTAATACTGGATGCCTCTTCTCCATCTCAATGAATTAAAAGCCTGTTTGATCCATTGAATATTCTCTTGAACGCGTTTTTCGGTACTGCTGTAAGCTGATTATACCAAGATCTTTTTTAATAGTTTTATGCAAACGTTGGCATTGTAAGAAGAAAATTGACATTTTATCAAGCAAAGATTATTTTTTCTATTAGTTCTTAAAAAATATTATCAAGTTTAACTTATTGATTTATAGGTTATTTGCTGTTTTATGTTTTATGGTAGAAATGCGTATCAGAAAAAAAAAAAACATGTTTTTTTTATTGTTTTTAGCCACAAAATCAATGCATAACAGTCTTAAACCTCATGGTAACAAAGCGTATCATAGTGTATATAATACACTGTTAATTAATAAGTTGTATTGTTTTTCTTGTTTGGTGATATATATTTGAATCGACCGATTTAAATTAATTTTTTATTAACCAATTTATTGTTCGATAACAAATTCAACCAATTATGAGAAAACATGTACTTGTTTTTTTGGCGTTGCTGATGTTGTGTACAACACACCTCCTCGCCCAAGAATTAGTCGTTAAAGGTAAAGTAATAGACGCACAGAGTCTTCCTTTAACCGGCGTTACTGTATCTATTAAAGGGAGCAGTAAAGGTACCTCTACAGACGTAGATGGTAATTATTCAATTTCCGTACCTAGTAACGGAACACTCGTATTTAATTTTATTGGGTACAAACCTGTTGAAAGAGCCGTAGCGGGTAAAACTTCTATTTCTGTTCAATTACAGGAAGATGTGGCAGCCTTAGAAGAAGTGGTTGTTGTAGGTTACGGTACCCAGAAAAAAGGGTTAGTAACTGGCGCGATCTCTCAGGTTAAAGCTGAAGATTTAAAAACCACTTCAATCAGCCGTATCGACCAGGCTTTACAAGGTCGTACCGCTGGTGTTACCGTGTTACCTCAGTCGGGTTCTCCTGGTTCTCCAGTAAGTATTCGTATTCGTGGTGCTGGTTCAAACCAAAATTCTCAACCATTGTATATTATCGATGGTATGAGAGCTGGTGGTATCGAGTATTTAGATCCATCAGAGATCGAGTCAACTGAAATATTGAAAGACGCTGCTTCTGCTGCTATTTACGGTGCTGAAGGTGCGAACGGGGTTGTTCTTATTACTACAAAATCGGGTAGCAAAAAGAAAGAAACCAGCAGTATTGATTACTCGTTTCAAATCGGTCAACAATCTATTGGCAACATCATGCCATTAATGAATGCTCAACAGTATACACAATACTTAAAAGAGTCAGGTTACGGTGATTTACCTACAGACGCAGAAGTTAAAGCTGCGGGCGAGGGTACCAACTGGAAAGATGCCTTATTTCAAAATGCACCTCAACAACGTCATGCATTAACCCTTAGTGGTGGCTCAGAAAAATCAAGCTATTTGGTTGGTCTTAGCTATTTCAACCAAAAAGGGGTTGCAGGTGGTGATAAAGCTGATTTTAAACGTTACACAGTTCGTTTAAATACAGATAATAAAGTAAAAGACTGGTTAAATATCGGTGAGCGTTTGTCGTATTCAAACTTTGCAACCACCGGTCTTGCTGAGAACAGTGAGTTTCGTTCGGTTATATCAAGTGCTTTAGCATTGGATCCAATTACTCCTGTTACTTATCCTTCAGGTAGCACACTTCCTGCTCACGTTACTACTGCACTTGCAAGTGGTCTTCCATTAGTTAAGGATAAAAATGGTAACTACTACGGAATGTCAAGATTTGTACAAGGGGAGTATGGAAACCCATTGGGATTGATTGATGTTACAGAAACATCGACAATTCAGAATAAAATTGTAGGTAACGTTTATGCAGATATTGATATTGTTAAAGGATTGAAATTTACCACCCGTTTTGGTGTTGATGCTGCATTTGTTAAAACTCACAACTGGAGTCCTCTATTTTATTTCACAGATGTTAACCGTAACTCAACCCTGAGTGGTGGTGATACCCAAAACAACTGGTTTAATTGGCAATGGGAAAACTTTGCTACCTACCAAAAAGCATTCGGTAGTCATTCATTAACTGCAATGGCTGGTATGTCGGCTTACAAGGCGAATTTCAATAATATGGCGAGCAGTTATGCCGAATTCTTCAGACAAGGTGAGAAATATGCTTATCCTGATTTTTCACCTGATACACAAGATAAAATAGCGGGTCAATATAATACTTCTACTTTAGCGTCTTATTTTGGACGTGTTGGATATGATTATAAAGGCAAGTATTTATTGAACGGTTCGATCAGAGCTGACGGTTCATCAAGATTAGCACCTGGTCATCAGTGGGGTTATTTCCCTGCAGTTTCAGGCGGATGGGTAATGTCAAGTGAAGATTTCTTCCCTGAAAGTGTAGCGAAAGTGATGAATTACACCAAGCTTCGTGCAAGCTGGGGTCAAAATGGTAGTTTGGCAAATATAGGTGTTGGTACCTGGGCTGCAGGTATTTCTACTGCCGGTATTCAAATTCCTAACTCCGATCCTGCTAATCCAGCAAACATAATTGGAGCTGCTCCAAGTAATCTTCCAAACCCACTACTTACATGGGAAACCAGTGAGCAGTTAGATATTGGTGCTGAGTTCGGTTTCTTAAATAATAGCATATTCTTAGAAGTTGATTGGTACAAAAAAACAACTAAAGATCTATTAACTCCAGGTGTGGTTCCTGATTATGTTGGTAACGTACTTACAGTTGTAAATGGTGGTGACGTTGAGAATAATGGTTGGGAGTTTGGATTAACTTACAAAAGCAATACAACGAAAGCATTTAAGTATTCTGTTAGTGGTAACTTAAGCTTGATGAAAAATAAAGTTACCTACATGAATCCTTTCCTTAACACCATTAACGGTGCTGGTATAGGTACTGGTTATACTGCAACAATGTTCTCTTTGAACAAGCCTTTATGGTACTTTAACGGATATAAAACTGCAGGTATCTTCCAAAATCAAGCACAAATCGACAAGTACATAGCTGATAATAAATTAACCGGTTATGCTCCTAAACCAGGCGATCCTATTATTGTTAACTCAAATGGCGATACTCAAATCAGTTCAGGTGACCATACAATGATTGGAGATCCAAATCCTGATTTTACTTACGGTTTAACCTTGAACATGAGCTACAAAGGATTTGATTTCTTATGTTTCTTACAGGGACAAGGTGGTAACGACGTAATGATGGGCTTTAACCGTACTGACCGTCCTTCAGCTAATAAACCTGAATTCTTCTTCAAAGATCGTTGGACCGGTGATGGAAGTACAAACACTTGGTTTGCTTCAAATACTAATAATGACTTCATTTATCAAAGTGATTTAATGGTATTTAAAGGTGATTTCATGCGTATTCGTCAGTTACAATTGGGTTATACTTTCCCAAGCAAAATGATGAACACTGTTAAAGTGAAGAGCTTACGTCTTTACTGTTCACTGGATAACTACTTCACCTTTACAAATTATAAAGGTTTTGATCCAGAAGGTGGCTCAAATGCTAATGCAGCAAACAGTGTGGGTATTGACAGAGGTGTTTACCCTACTCCTAGAATGATAACAGGTGGACTTGCTGTTACCTTTTAATTAAAAAGGTTTTTGAATTATGTTGATTTACACAACGTATAACTTTTAATCATTTTAAAGATGAAACTATCAATTGTTAAGAATATACTATTATGCACTGCTCTGGTAACCGTTGCCAGTAGTTGTGGAAAAAGTTTCCTGGAGCAAGATGTTCCTGGAAAGCTACCTGTGGATGAGTACTATAAAACCGATGCAGATGCCCAGTTGGCTATTACTGCGGTATATGATATGAATAGCGCTGACTATTTTACTGCTTGGGGTAGTCGTTTGTTGATAAAAACAATGCCTTCAGATGAGAGCGCAGCAGGAGGTAGTGGCCCGGGTGATCAACCTGGCTACCAGGCTTTGGATAAATTAGCTCAGCTCGATCCAACTAATGGAAATATGGAAATTGCATGGAGAACAATGTATTTCACTATTTACAGAGCTAATCTTGTTATCAATAATGTTAAACCTGAGACTGATTTACGTAAACGTATCGTTGCTGAGGCAAAAGCATTAAGAGCCTATAACTATTTAGACTTAGTATCGCTTTGGGGTGATGTTCCATTGATTTTAACCGAGGTTAAACCTGAAGACTATAAGAAAGGGGTAAGGGCTCCTAAAGCAGAGGTTTATGCTCAAATTGAGAAAGATTTAACAGAAGCTATTCCTGATCTTCCTTTAAAATCGGCATATGCTGTTGCTGAAAGATATAGGGTGTCTAAAGGTGCTGCTCAAGCGTTGTTAGGTAAAGCATTGTTATATCAAGAGAAATGGGCTGCAGCAGCAACTCAGTTTGAAAATGTTATTACTTCGAAAGTATACGGTCTTGAATCATCAATTGGCGCTACTTTCTCAACATATGGAGAGTTTGGTAAAGAGTCTATCTTTGAGACCTCATTTTCAAATGCTGAAAAATACACTTGGGGTAACTTCCCATGGGGTAATCAGCCTGAAAGTAATATTCACGTTCAGTTAATGGGTCCAAGAGAGGGTTCATATGTTAAAGCGCCTACTGATTCATTAAATAATGGATGGGGTTTTAACTTACCTACCAAGAAAATGTATGATGCTTTCGAAGCTGGTGATGAGCGTAAAAAATATTCAGTTATGTCACTTGCTGAATTGAAAGCAGCCGGAGGAGACTTTACAAATCAGGCTACCTGGGATTACACAGGTTATTGGCAGCGTAAATATGGTACTTTCGAAAAAGCGACAGGACCTGGTGGAGATAGTCCACTTAACTATACTACCAATTGGCGTTTAATTCGTTATGCTGATGTATTGTTAATGGCTGCTGAAGCTTACTACAGAGCTGGTAACGAGGGTAAAGCTCAAGGATATTTGAACGATGTGAGAAATCGTTCAGAGTTGGGATCGATCACTCCAACTGGAAACGCATTGTTCTTAGCTATCGTTCACGAGCGTCAGGTTGAGTTAGCCTTTGAAGGTTTCCGTTACATTGACCTTGTTCGTTGGGGAATGGCTAAAACAGAGCTTGCTCCATATGGCTACGTTGATGGTAAACATAATGTGTTGCCAATTCCTATTACTGATGTAAGAACTGGTGGTTTAACTCAAAATAACTACTAATAACTAAATTTTTCTAATCGGTTTACAGTTTACGGGCTGTAAACCGATTAATTTATCCTCTTCGCTTCACACAACCAATATGAAATTTAATAAAGTATCATTAACGCTGCTGTTAGCAGCTGCAGTTTGCTCTGGTGCTTATGCCCAAACTAAAAAAACAAAAGGCACTCCTGCACAAACGGCTGCTACTCCTTTAACTTCTGCCGATATTGAGAAGAAGATTGACGAGTTGCTGGCTAAAATGTCGTTGGAAGATAAAGTAGGGCAGATGACTCAAATTAGTATCGAGATTTTGCTCAAAACTGAAAGCGGTAAAGTGGTAGAGCCTCATCAGCTTGATCTTGATAAACTTAGTGAATGTATTCGCACCCATAAAGTAGGATCTATCCTTAATGTTGGTGGCGATGCACAAACGGTTGCAAATTGGCAGGGCGTTATTGAAACCATACAGAAAATGGCGCTTGAGTCACCTAATAAAATTCCGGTTTTATATGGTATCGATGCCATTCATGGTAATAACTATACCGCCAACTCGGTGCTGTTCCCTCAACAAATTGCACAGGCTGCCTCTTTTAACCCGCAAATGGTGAGGAAAGCTGCGGAGATAACCGCTTACGAAACAAGAGCTTCGTTTACTCCATGGACTTTCAGTCCTGTGTTAGATTTAGGGCGCAATCAGGTATGGCCACGTATTTGGGAAACCTTTGGTGAAGATCCTTACCTGGTAGCTGAAATGGGTAAAGCTATGGTAAAGGGTTTTCAAGGAGAGAGCCTGGTGACAGATAAATTTCATGTTGCTGCCTGTTTAAAACATTATATGGGTTACAGCATGCCGCTAAGTGGTCATGATCGTACACCAGCATGGATTCCGGAACGCGAATTACGTGAATATTTTTTACCACAGTTTGCTGAAGCTGTAAAGGCTGGCGCGAAAACAGTGATGGTAAATAGCGGTGAAATTAACGGTGTACCTGTACATGCCAACAAACATATATTAACAGATATCTTAAAAGGCGAACTTAACTTCAAAGGTTTTGCAGTAAGCGATTGGCAGGATATTGAGTATTTATACCAACGTCATCATGTGGCGAAAGACAATAAAGAGGCGGTAATGATGGCCATTAATGCCGGTATTGATATGAGCATGGTGCCAACCGATTATACCTTTTGTGATGCATTAATTGAATTGGCTAAAGAAGGTAAGGTGCCAATGAGCCGTATCGACGATGCTGTAAGACGTGTATTAAGAGTGAAATTTGAAGTTGATTTATTCAATAATCCAACCGGAAACGCTAAAGATTACCTTGCGTTTAACAGTGCGGATCATTCAAAAGTTAACTATGATGTTGCTGCCGAATGTGTTGCTTTATTAAAGAACAACAATAATATTCTTCCATTAGCTTCAACTGCTAAGATTTTGGTTACTGGTCCTGCTGCAAAATCAATGCGTGCCTTAAACGGAGGATGGAGTCGTAACTGGCAAGGTTTAAACAGCGATGTTACCGAAGCAGATAAGAATAACATTTTCGAGGGTCTTCAAAAAACTTTCGGTGCCGCCAATATTGATTACAGCGAAGGTGCATCCTTTACTGATGCCACAAGCATTAGCGAAGCTGTTGCCAAAGCAGCAAAAGCTGATGTGATTGTATTATGTATTGGTGAAAATAGCTATACTGAGACACCTGGTAATATTGGTGACCTTGATATTTCAAAATCACAAATTGAATTGGCGAAAGCCCTTGCTGCTACCGGAAAACCAATTGTATTTGTGTTAACCGAAGGACGTCCGCGTGTACTGGCAGAAATTGAACCGTTAAGCTCTGCTGTGGTTCATGCATTCTTGTTAGGAAACGAAGGTGGTAATGTAATTGCCGATGTGTTGGCAGGTAAAATTAATCCAAGCGGAAAACTGCCTTATACATATCCTCGTAGTTCAAACAGCCTTCACAACTATTACCATAAAACCACTGAAACATTGCCTTTCGATGAGTGGGCAGGATACAACCCTCAGTGGGAGTTTGGTTATGGTTTAAGCTATACAACATTTAAGTATGCAAACTTAAAAGTTAGCAATAACCAAATTGCCGAAAACGGAAAAATTACAGTTTCTGTTGAAGTGACCAATACTGGCAAAGTTGCCGGAAAAGAATCAGTGTTATTGTTTGCTAAAGATTTAGTGGCCTCAATTACTCCTGAAGCAAAACGTTTAAGAGGATTTGAAAAAGTGGCACTTCAGCCAGGCGAAACTAAAACTGTTTCGTTTGAAATTGACAGAGAACGACTATCATTCATCAATAATGATCTGAAACGTGTAACTGAACCTGGTGAATTTATGATTCAGATCGGTGATCAAAAAACCTCCATTTCAGTTTTAGAAGGTACTACAAGTAGTGATTAATTGAATTGGTTAGTGGCGCTTTGGGTAGTAACTCAAAGCCCACTTTTTTGTTTTTACGCTAACTTTCCTTCCTTACTTTACTCATCTTCTTAAATCCCTCCATCAATCTATAGCTATTACCTATTATGTTCGTATCGATTTTAAATAGAACGGCTCTATAACTTTTGAAAATATTGATAGAACTAAAGTTTGGGTTTAGCTTAATAATAATAACTTTGCTAATACAGTACTCATCAACATTATTGATAAAGACCTCAACTGTGGTTGTGTCCATTAGACGACAATAATTACCCAGTATTAATTGAATAATAACTATGTTGTATTTATAGACAACGCCGGGCTTTAGGTTCGGCGTTTGTCGTTTTATATATTTTTTAATCAGGCTTAATCATTAGTTTTAGTCAACTTTTACCCTATCCCTATTTATTAAAGAAAACAGTCCATTTATGAAGAAAACAATTGTACTAAAATTAAAAAAACAGGTTCTTTAAAAAGGAAGTAGACAAATAAGAAATTTAGAGAGCAGCATTGGTATTCTGATGCTGCTTTTTTATGCCCAAAAAAGCTTTATAAGAAACAGGGTGGCGATAATGTAGACGGTGATACTTATTTGTGAAGCCTTGCCTGTGAAAAGCTTAATAAATACAAATGAGATCATTCCGAAAACTATACCTTCGGCAATGCTGTAGGTAAAAGGCATCATTACCATGGTCATAAAGGCAGGAATTGCTTCTGTAAAATCGGAGAAATTTATGGCTGCAATTGACGAGACCATGAATAAGCCCACAATGATCAGGGCCGGAGCTGTAGCCGAAGAAGGAACCATAAGAAATACCGGGGCAAAAAATAAAGCAATTACAAACATTCCACTGGTGCTCAATGCAGTAAGCCCTGTACGCCCACCGGCGGCTACCCCGGATGCACTTTCGACATAGGCAGTAACGGTACTTGTTCCTAATACAGCTCCTACTGTTGTTCCAAATGCATCGGCAAATAATGCCTGTTTAACTTTAGGGAAGTTTCCGTTTGCATCTATTAACCCAGCTTTAGCAGCCACTCCCAATAGCGTTCCAACGGTATCAAAGAGATTAACAAACAAAAAAGTTAAAACCACCACCAGCATGTCTGTTGTTAAAATCTCATTCCAATTAAATTTTGCAAAAATGGGTTCCAGTGACGGTGGAAGGCTAACCCAATGCTCCTGAGGTAAATGAGTAACCCCCAAAGGGATACCGACTAATGCGGCTATAATAATTCCAATTAAAATAGCTGATTTTACGTTGAGGGCCACCAACACTCCGGTGAGTAGTAATCCTATTAAGCCTACTATAACATTCGGGTTGTGCATGTCGCCCAGTGTTACCAGCGTATCAGGGTTTGAGGCCACCAGCCCGGCATTATGTAAACCAATAAAGGTGATAAACAATCCAATACCTACAGGAATGGCATCTTTTAAGGTCTTAGGAATGCTATTGATGATAAGTTCACGGACATTAAAAAAGGTCAGCACTAAGAAAACGAGTCCTTCAATAAAAACAGCAGTAATGGCCATTTGCCATTTATACCCCATAATTTGTACCACGGTAAACGCAAAGAAGGCATTCAGGCCCATGCCTGGTGCGGCAGCAATGGGTAAATTGGCCAAAAATGCCATGGTTACCGTTGCCACAATTGTTGCTAGGGCAGTAGCCGTAAAAAGAGCCTGCTTGTCCATGCCTGTAGTTCCCAAAATGGCGGGATTAACCGCCAAAATGTAGGCCATGGTCATAAAGGTGGTAATTCCGGCAAGAATTTCAGTTTTAACAGTAGTGTTATGTGCCGAAAGCTGAAAGAGTTTTTCAAACATACATAGATTCTGGTATGTTGAATTTAATGAAAATAGACGAATAAAGTTAGAAGTACAAAGTACGAAGTACGATTTAAGATTTTAGATTGATGAAGTGTTGCGAGGTAGGAAGTTAAAAGTACTTCTACCTTTATTTAGTTCCAAAGTTATGCCAGGCCGGATCTTTGGGTAATGGAGCTACAATTTCCATCGGTTCTTTTTTAATAGGGTGCTCAAAAATAATCTTTCGGGCATGGAGATTAATGCTCCAGTCGGGGTTTGACCGTTGGAAACCATATTTCCGATCTCCTTTGATCGGGCTTCCTATATTCGATAGCTGGACCCTAATTTGATGGTGTCTGCCTGTTACAGGATTAACCTCCAGTAAGAAATATGAATCCGATCGACCAATGATCTTATAGCTCAACTCACAACGCAGGCTTCCTTCTATTTCTTTGTCGTACGCTTTTGAGGTATTTGTTTGAGGGTTTTTCTTTAAATAATTAATTAAGGTGTCTTCGGTTTTGGGTGGCTGATTTTTTACAATTGCCCAATAGGTTTTGTGAATATCACGTCCTTTAAAAAGCTTGTTGAAACGTTCAAGGGCTTTGCTGGTTTTGGCAAATAGGATCACCCCGCTAACTGGTCGGTCCAGTCGATGGATCAAGCCGGCAAAAGCGGCACCAGGCTTGTTGTAAGTGTGTTTTATATAATCTTTTACAAAGTCAATCAATGGCTTGTCGCCCGACTCGTCTGACTGCACAGCAATGCCTGCCGGCTTATTTATAGCCAGCAAGTGGTTGTCTTCATAAAGTACCTCAATATCTTTGTAAGAGTAGGTGTCTGCTAATCCCTTTCCCATAACTTAAAGTTAAAAGTTAGAAGAAGAAAGTACAATGCCGAAATTACTTTGTACTTCTAAACTTGTAATTTTTAATATTGCTCTTTCTTATTTGGGAAATCAGAACTTTTTACGTCGGCAATGTATTGTTTAACAGCTCCGCCAATTTCCTCAAATAAATTCAGGTATTGTCGTAAGAAACGTGGTTTAAAACCTTTGGTGATGCCAAGCATATCATTAACCACTAAAACTTGTCCGTCAACGTCTGGTCCGGCACCAATACCAATAGTTGGTATTTTTACTAAAGAGGTAGCTTCTTTGGCTAGTTTCGCCGGGATTTTTTCTAATACAGCAGCAAAACATCCTGCTTTTTCCAAAAGTTGAATATCGCTGAGTAATTTATTGGCTTCAGCTTCTTCTTTAGCCCTAACAGTATAGGTTCCGAACTTATAGATCGACTGTGGGGTTAAGCCCAAGTGTCCCATAACAGGTATGCCGGCAGAGATAATGCGTTCTATTGATTCTTTTACTTCTAAGCCACCTTCAAGTTTAACAGCATGCGCACCTGATTCTTTCATTATACGAATAGCTGATGCCAGTGCTTCCTTCGAATTTCCCTGGTAGGAACCAAAGGGCAGATCCACAACTACCAATGCACGTTTTGTTCCCCTAACAACTGAGGCGGCATGATAGATCATCTGATCAAGGGTAATTGGCAATGTAGTTTCATGTCCAGCCATTACATTCGAGGCCGAATCACCCACCAAAAGAACATCTATGCCCGCCGAATCCAGTATTACCGCTGTAGAAAAGTCATAAGCAGTTAGCATGGATATCTTCTCTCCATTCAGCTTCATTTCCTGAACGGTGTTGGTAGTAATTCTACGGATTTCGGTATTGACTGACATTTTGTGGAATTTTGAATAAAAGCAGGCGAAAATACCTGATTTTTTCTACCTTTGCAACTTAATGAGCACGTTCGAGAAAATCCCTGCTGTACTGTTGCTCGAAGATGGTACAGTTTTCCACGGAAAAGCAGCCGGTAAGATTGGAACTACCACCGGCGAGATTTGTTTTAACACCGGAATGACCGGTTATCAAGAAATTTTCACAGATCCTTCTTATTATCGGCAGATCATGGTAACAACCAATGCACATATTGGTAACTATGGTATCAGTGACAATGAAGTTGAATCTGACTCGGTAAAAATTGCCGGATTGGTTTGTAAAAATTTTACGTCGAATTACTCACGTAAAATGGCTGACGAATCAATTCAGGAATACTATCTGAATGAAAATGTTGTGGCGATCAGCAATGTGGATACCCGCCAGTTGGTTCGTCATATTCGTGATAAAGGTGCAATGAACGGAATTATTTCTTCTGAAACTCTTGATATCGAAGAGTTGAAAAAGAAATTGAAAGAAGTTCCTTCTATGGAAGGTTTAGAGCTTTCTTCGGAAGTAAGTACCAAAGAGCCTTATTTCTATGGTGATCCGGAAGCTTCATTCCGTGTAGCTGTTCTTGATTTAGGGGTAAAGAAAAATATCCTGCGCAATTTCGATGAACGTGGTGTTTACTGTAAAGTATTCCCTGCAAAAACTACGTTTGCCGAAATGGAACAATGGAATCCTCATGGTTATTTCATTTCCAACGGTCCGGGCGATCCGGGAGCAATGCCTTACGGAGTTGAAACCGTTAAGCAAATTATTGCTGCCGAAAAACCAATGTTCGGTATTTGCTTAGGTCACCAAATGCTGGCGCAAGCAAATGGCATTTCAACCTACAAAATGAAAAACGGTCACCGCGGTTTAAATCACCCGGTTAAAAATGTGATCAAAAATCATTGTGAGGTAACTTCTCAGAATCATGGTTTTGCTGTGAAACCTGAAGAGGTGAAAGCATCAGATAAAGTAGAAATTACGCACGTAAACTTAAACGATGGTACCATTGAAGGAATCAGAGTTAAAGGAAAGAAAGCATTTTCTGTTCAATATCACCCAGAGTCTTCTCCAGGTCCGCATGATTCACGTTATTTATTCGATGATTTTGTGTCGATGTTGAAATAGACCATAGTCAATAGACCATGGTCCACTGGATTATGGTCTATTGTTTTAATTTTTCAACCATTTCTTCTACCACTTTCGGGCTGTTGCCTACAAAGATCTTTTCTCCCGAAATTACTACCGGACGTTTTAGGAAAGTATATTCCTGAAGGATCAATTCTTTATAATCATTCTCAGTCAGATTTTTTTCGTGTAAACCCATTGGTCTGAACTTTTGCGAGCGGCGACTGAATAAGGCCTCGTAAGAGCCAGCCAGCTTCATCATTGCTTCAAGTTCTGCTGCTGAAATTTGCTCTGTTTTAATGTCCTGCTTTTCAAACTTAATTCCTGCTTCTTCAGCTTGTTTTATGATCTTACTACAGGTACTGCAGGTTGATAAATGAAATATTTTGCTCATGGAAGTTAAATGAATAAGCTGCGAAATTACAAATTACAAACTGTTTTCATTCGTTCTTCCTTCTGCCGCCGCATTAGCATTTTGCAGTGTTGCATGGCCAATGTCATCAAGGGCGTTTTTGGTAAAGAAGGCTTGATGCCCTGAAATAAGAACGTTCGGAAAAGTTAAGAGACGTGCAAAAATATCATCTTGTATGATCTTATCTGATAGATTTTTGAAAAACAGCTCAGCTTCTTCTTCGTAAACATCTATTGCCAATGATCCAATTTTGCCAGATTTTAAACCGTCGATTATATCTTTTGTATTTATCAATTGCCCACGGCTGGTATTAATGATCATTACATCCTGTTTCATTAAAGCAATAGCATCCTCATTAATAATATGGCGGTTTTCAGGAGTTAAAGGACAGTGCAAGCTAATGATATCTGATTCGGCAAAGAGCTGATTCAGGTCAGTATAAGTAACGCCTGAGCGTAAGCAGTCTTCATTTTGAAACAGGTCATAGGCCAAAATCCTGCAACCAAAACCTCGTAATATATCGGTAAACACTTTGCCTATTTTGCCTGTGCCAATAACGCCCACCGTTTTCTTATGTAAATCGAAGCCCATCAGCCCCTCTAGCTCAAAGTTGCCCCGCTTAATACGATTATAAGATTTATACACTTTTCGGTTTAGGGCTAAAATTAAAGTCATGGCATATTCCGCAACTGAATAGGGGGAATAATAGCTTACCCGGTAAACCAAAATGTTGTTTTTTCTGGCTGCTTCAAGATCTACATTGTTGTAACCGGTGCATCGTAGAAAGATAGCTTTTATGCCGTAATCGGCCAATTGGGCTATGATAGATGCGTTTAAACCATCGTTTACAAATATGCAAACCGCATCAAATCCTTTGGCCAGCACAGCATATTTGTCATCTAGTTCGGGTTCGAAAAATTCGAGTTTATGCTGATACTGCTCATTCAATGCATTGAAAATATCAATGTCGTATTGACGGCTAGAAAAGAAAGCGATTTTCATACGAGAGCGTTTAATTGAAAATCCCTGTATTGATTTAACTATTATCCGTGGTAAGCCAGTAGAGGCACATTCACATGTTCGGCTAATTTTTTAGTGATACTTGGGTTGAAGAACTTTTCTAATAGCGTACGCTTGTGTGTGACCATAACTAACAAGTCTGTATTGTTTTTCTTTGAGTATTCACTAATTCCTTCAGAAACAGAATGAGCCGAAAACGTTTCAATTTTGCACTTGTGACTGGCTGAGCTAAGGTTCAGCTTATTGATCAGTGATTCTTCTTGCTTATCATTGGTGGTGATTTTTAATATGGTTGTTTCGGCATTAATACTATCCGAGAAATCAATAATTCGTTCAATATACGGCAGTTCTTCACCATGAAATTGTGTTGCGTAAACAATTTTTTTAATAGGTTTATCAGGGTTGGCCAGCGATGGTACCACCAGTACCGGGCAGCTAGCTCGTTCTATTATTGAAGAAGCATTGCTTCCCAAAAGCTTATCAACCAAATCGGCTACTCCTTTGGTTCCCATGATAATTAAGTTGATATTGCCTTGAGTGAGTTCATCCAGAATTTCGCTTTCAATCAAAAAACCACGACGGGTAACGCTTTCAACCTCAATGCCCGCACTCTCTATCTCTTTCTGTAGTGCTTCATTATGCTCTTTGGCTTCTTTTTCCTGCGTAGTTAATACCTCATCAATAATCTCAGGAGGCATATTCGGGTCAACCATTGTTTGCACAATATGCAGGAGTTTTATTCTATAGTTATGATTTACAGCCAGGTTTTTGGCAAACATTAAAGCGTTATTAGCAGATTTAGAAAAATCGGTAGGAACTAAAATAGTTTTCATTTTTAAGGTTTTGATATGATTAAAAATAGATAAACTCCATGCTGTAAAATATGATTATGGTCATGCACGTGCCTGGTAACAGTTAGCTGTTATCCAAACTATTTCATACAATATAAAATTTACAACATTAATTTACAGATAAACTGTTGAATTTGGTAGAGTACCTGTTTTCAGTAAGGTGATTTATATCAAACAGAAAAAATAGGACTATTTATCCTTTTTCTCGTCCTCTTCAGGAACAATGACGAAAATATCTTCATTGTCTCTTTTCATCAGGTATTTTTCGCGGGCAAATTTTTCGAGTTGGGCAGGGTCGGTCGAAAGTTCTTTAACATCTTTCTTTACCTTAATAATCTCCTCTTTATAGTAATCCTGATCTTTTCGGATCTGCGAAAGTTTTTGGCGGTATTCGTATTGAGAAATAAAATCATTGCGGTCTAAAAACAGCATCCATACAAAAAATAATATCAGTGCTAAATAATATTTGTTTTTAATGATGGATAGTGCTTTTTGCATGGTGTTGAGTCTCAAAGTATTAATAATTGCTTTTGATGCAATTAAATTCTCTCAAATTTAATGAAAGGAAGTTAAAGTGCAATGGAGATTTAACTTCTTTTAAGCTTTTCTATTTTAAAGCAAAATGAAGACTATTCAAACTTTTCAAGTACATATTTATTCCATAGTTGTGTTGCATAGGTTTTGAAACTTTCGGGAGCATTATTAAAAGATACATCGAAAACCATTTTATCTCCTGCGTAATCAGTTTGTGAATATTTAACTTTTGATTCGCCTCTAACGATGTATTTTTTCGAGCCTTCGTGCATTATTATTTTCATTGTACTCGGGCTTACATCGCCACGGCAGGCAACCCGATAGATAAGCCAAATTTCGGCAACGCCATCATTGTTTAAATCAGTGATGCTGGTCGAGTTTTTAACAAAGTTAGCCAAAACATCAACCTCACACTCCTTCACATAATCCTGAATTTTCCAATCCAATTTTAAGCTATCAGTAGTTAGATAGTGATAAGCATATAAATATTGTTCCCGATAATTATAGTCATCGTTGGTTTTCCATTGTTCACCGGTTTCGGTAAGCAACAAAGTGTTTTTACCAGATTTATCGGTCCATTCAATTCCTTCAATAAATTTTCCTTTGTATTTTATGTATGCAGGTATTTTGGTTGCATTGATTTTTACAGGCTTTAATTGTGCGAATGAAGCAGTTGAGAGTATACTTAGATAAAATAGTAGTGCAATAACGTTTTTCATGAGAGGCTGGCTGTTAAGAAAAAGAGGCTGAACAACTAAATGTGCAACCTCTTTTATAAATTGAAATCCAATTTCTGTGGGTGAATTTCCGAAAATTTACTTCGCTAATTTAGCTTTCAAGTTTTCGTCAATTGCTGCTAAGAAATCTTCAGTATATAAGTATTGATCAGGAGTAACATTGTTACCGTAGATACAAACTGCTAAGTCTTTGGTCATTTTACCCGACTCAACCGTTTCAACACAAACTTGCTCTAGTGCCTGGCAGAAATCAACCAAGGCTTGGTTACCGTCTAATTTACCACGGAACTCTAAACCGCGAGTCCAGGCGAAAATAGATGCAATTGGGTTAGTTGAAGTACGTTTACCTTTTTGGTGTTCGCGGTAGTGACGGGTTACAGTACCGTGAGCAGCTTCAGCTTCCATAGTTTTGCCATCAGGAGTAACTAAAGTTGAAGTCATTAAACCTAATGAACCAAAGCCTTGAGCAACTGTATCTGACTGTACGTCGCCATCATAGTTTTTACAAGCCCAAACAAAGTTACCGTTCCATTTCAAAGCAGAAGCAACCATGTCGTCAATCAGGCGGTGCTCATAAGTGATGCCTAATTTGTCCATTTCAGCTTTGAATTCACCTTGGTAAATTTCTTCGAAAATATCTTTGAAACGACCATCATATTTCTTCAAAATGGTGTTTTTTGTAGAAAGGTATAAAGGCCATTTTTTCATGATCGCCTGGTTAAAGCATGAACGTGCAAAACCACGGATCGACTCATCAGTATTATACATTGCTAAGGCAACGCCATCACCTTTGTAGTTGTAAACTTCATGCTCAATTACCTCACCGTTTTCACCTTCAAACTTGATCGTTAATTTACCTTTTCCTTTAGTAACGAAATCAGTAGCGCGGTATTGATCACCAAATGCGTGACGACCAACACAGATAGGAGCAGTCCAGTTAGGAACTAAACGAGGAACGTTATCACAAACAATTGGCTCACGGAAAACAGTACCATCTAAGATATTACGGATGGTGCCGTTTGGTGATTTCCACATCTGTTTCAGTTTGAATTCTTCAACGCGTTGCTCATCAGGAGTAATGGTGGCACATTTGATACCAACGTTGTATTTTTTAATAGCTTCAGCTGCGTCAATAGTCACTTGGTCATTGGTAGCATCACGATGCTCAATACCTAAGTCATAATATTTAATATCAAGATCTAAATAAGGGAGAATCAATTTGTCCTTGATAAATTTCCAGATAATACGGGTCATTTCGTCGCCGTCCAATTCAACTACAGGGTTGGCAACTTTAATTTTTTCTATTGACATAATGTGAATTTTATGAAGTTTTTCAAATCGAGCCCAAATTTATAAAAATACATGGATGTGAATAGGCTAAAATTAGAGAATTTGAAAATAGTACGAGCTGACTCAAATGCCGCCTAACGTAAAGAGTTCGAGAATTATAACTTGTGCAGAAAAGAATTTGAAAACATGTTTTGCCAGTCGGTTATTTTTCTAATTTTGGGGCCAATACTAAAATTTTATTAGCTGTAATTAGCATAAACTTATGAAGAAAACAAGAAGTATGCTTCGCATTTATGGGGCTTTGATTGTACTCGCCACCACCTTAATATTATCCTGTAAAAAAGACGATCCAAAGCCAAATCAATATCAAGAGGTGAACAACTGGATTGATGATAATATGCGGTATTTGTATTACTGGACCGATAAAATCCCTTCAAAAACAGATAAGAATTTAGACCCTGAAAAATATTTCGAGTCGTTGCTTTATAAAACCGAAGACCGCTTTTCATGGATCCAGGAAAGTGCCAGCGACTTACAAAATTCTTTAAATGGCGTTACCAAATCTGTTGGTTTTGAGTTGAAATTGTATACCACCGGTGTAGGTTCTAATATCATTGGTCATATAATGTACGTTCTGCCTAGCTCACCGGCTGCAAAAGCTGGGTTGAAGAGGGGAGATATAATTTCAAAGGTAAACGGAACACAACTTAATACTTCTAATTATTACGATCTGCTTTTTGGATTGGAATCTTTTAGCGTAACAACATCAACTCTTTCAAACGGATTATTTGTAGATAAAGAAACCAAAAGCCTGGTTGCCCTTGAAATTGAAGAAGATCCGGTGTTTCTCGATTCGGTTTATACATTCAACAATAAAAAGGTAGGTTATTTTGTTTATAATCAGTTTGTGGCCGATCCGGGTAATGACACCAAAAAGTACGATAAGAAAATGGATGAAGTTTTTGGAAGATTTAAATCAAAGGGGGTTACTGATCTGGTACTAGATCTTCGATTTAACACCGGAGGATTGGTTACTTCATCAACCTTGTTAGCCAGCTTAATTGTTAAAGATCTTGATGCCAGCAAAGTTTTTTATAAGAAACAATACAATGCGCAGGTAACAAAAGAGATTTTGAACGATCCATCTCTTGGTGCCGATTTTTTACTGGGTAAGTTTATCGCAAAAGCCAATAACATCGGTAACAGTATTAATAAACTTTATGTGTTAACCGGTAATCATACTGCCTCAGCCAGCGAATTGCTAATAAACGGACTTAAACCATATATGACAGTTGTGCTAATTGGCGCGAAAACGTACGGTAAAAATGTGGGTTCAATAACTGTGACAGACGAAACCGGAAAAATTAAATGGGGAATGCAGCCAATTGTTACTAAAAGCTTCAACTCGTTGGGTAAATCAGATTATAGTACTGGTTTTGTTCCAGATATTGAAGATTTAGATAATCGACTTGATTTAAAACCACTCGGTGATATTAATGAAGTGCTGCTTAATAAGGCATTGGTTCAAATCACAGGCAATGTTGTTACCAGTGCAAAAGCTACTGAATCGGCTAGAACGTTGTCGGCTTTCAATTTAAAAGAAATTGCTTTCTCAATTGACAGAAAACCGATGGCATTTAAGTCATTACATGATGATTATCCAAAGCTTAAGCGATTAATGCGATAGCTTTTAAATATAATTTAAAAAGACGGCCGAAATGTGAAAACTTTTCGGCCATCTTTTTTATCTTTAGAATTCCATCTTAAAAATCAATTTCTTCATTATGAATATCAATTCTAAGCTATTGCTGCTTTTCGGTTATTTACTGCTTAATTTTTCAGCGGTTGCACAAACAAATGCCGACCGTTATCCTATAATACCCTTACCCCAAACGCTGATTGCTAAAAAAGGGGAGTTTGTAATAAATGCGTCTACCAAAATTGTACTGAATAATAAGGATGAGCAGCTTAAAAAAGCCGTTGATTTTTTGGTCGGATTGGTGAAAAATTCAACTGGTTATCAATTGGAATTGGGTGGAAATGTGCCCAAAAACGCATTGGTGTTTACCCTTGATCCGGGGATGAAAAATGAAGAGGAATACCGGATATCGATTTCTAAAAGCATAGTTGATGTTCGAGCTAAAACCGCTGCTGGTATATTCAGGGCTGTTCAAACACTGCGTCAGTTATTGCCTCCACAAATTGAAGAAAAGCAACAGGTTTCATCTGTGAAATGGAGCATTCCATGTGCAGTTATTCAGGATGTGCCGCGTTTTGATTATCGTGGAGTGCATTTGGATGTTTGCCGCCACACATTTCCCGTTGAGTTTATCAAAAAATACATCGACCTGTTGGCGCTGTTTAAATTCAATACTTTCCACTGGCACTTAACCGATGATCAGGGCTGGAGAATTGAGATTAAGAAGTATCCGAAATTAACCTCTATGGGATCCTGGAGAAAAGAAACTGCAGTAGGCAAAACCACTACGGGCACGCCAATTATGGACCGGAAATACGATTGTAATACTTACGAAGGTTTTTATACTCAAGAAGAAGTTAAAGAAATAGTAAAATATGCTCAAGATCGTTTTATAAATGTTATCCCAGAAATTGAAATGCCCGGGCATGCATTGGCTGCTTTAACGGCATATCCAGAGTTGGGATGTACACAAGGCCCATATGAAGTTGCAACCCGTTGGGGTGTATTTAACGATGTGTTTTGTCCGCGAGATACTACCTTTAAATTTCTTGAAAATGTGTTAACAGAGGTAATGGACTTGTTCCCGAGCAAATACATTCATATTGGTGGTGATGAATGTCCGAAGCTTCGTTGGAAAAACTGCTACCATTGTCAAACATTGATAAAAGAGAAAGGATTAAAAGATGAGCATGAATTGCAAAGCTATTTTATTCAACGAATGGAGAAGTTTATCAATTCGAAAGGTCGTCGGATAATTGGTTGGGACGAAATATTGGAAGGTGGATTAGCTCCTGATGCTACAGTAATGTCATGGAGAGGGATAGAAGGCGGTATAGCAGCGGCTAAACAACATCATGATGTAATAATGACTCCGGGAGGCTTTTGTTATCTTGATCATTATCAGTCTAAGTCAGAAAATGAACCTTTAGCAATAGGCGGATTTATACCGGTTGAAAAAGTATATTCTTACGATCCGGTTCCTGATTCTTTAACACCAGAAGAGGCAAATTATATTAAAGGGGCTCAGGCAAATCTCTGGACAGAATACATTACCACTCCTGAACATGCAGAGTACATGGTGTTTCCGAGAGCTATTGCGCTGGCAGAAGTGGTATGGTCATCAAAAAACAAGAAGAATTATAATGATTTTTTAGCAAGGTTTAAAAAGCAGGCTTTACGACTGGATGAATTGAAAGTCAATTATGCAAAGCATATTTTATCAGGCGATAAATAATTTTCGGGAATTGTGTTAAACAAAAACGCCCGTTAAAAACGGGCGTTTTTGTTATCGATATAAAATAGGTTAATCTACTTTTTTTACTCTGCCAGAACCGCTGGTACGCGTGTCGATATTTGTTGCAGCTCCGCTGTAATTCACGCTTCCTGAACCGCTAATTACGGCATCTAATTTTCCATCTGTGTGCACATTGGCATGTCCCGAGCCACTTATCACAGCTGAAGTATTGTTAGTCTTTAAATCTTGTCCTTTAAATTCGCCTGAACCACTAACTTTGATGTCCGATTTATCTGCAGTACCTGAAATTTTAATATTGCCTGAGCCGCTTACTGTGCTTTCTAATGAAGATGTTTCAATTGTTACCTGAATACTTCCAGATCCACTAACCGTTATATCTGCATCATTTGTTTTTAGGGTTCCTTCAATTTTTAACGTTCCCGACCCGCCAACTGAAAGGTTATTAAGTTGTTTGGCTGTTACATAAGCAGTTATATTGTCTTCGTTTCTTTTCCAGGTGTAATTAGAGTTTTTGAGTTTCAGCACAAGGGTGTTGTTTTTTACTTCGGCGATCAAGTTTTTTAAATTTTCTTCTGAAGCCTCAATTTTAAGAGCTTCTTCATTACCCATAGTTACAATTACATTAATGGGCCCCCCAACAGAGATGCCGTTGAAATCATGTACACTAGGGCTAATACCCGGATTTTGTGCAAACGAAGTGCTCCAGATGCCAAAAACTAGTGCTAAGGTTAGAAGGGTTTTGGTCAAAAATTTCATGATAAAATATTCTTATTTAGTGAGTGATAGGTTTTTATTAATGACGTAGGCATTGATTAAAAGTTGCATGCTCCGTTTACTTTTTCTTTAAAAAGTAAACAATCCGTTTTAGTTTACAGCTTTGCCTTTAGATGAACCTATCTTTGTATCCTTAAATTAATTGAATGACGCAATATTTAAACCGAGCACAGGTGCTTTTCATGGCTTTCGCAACCGGCCTAATTGTAGCCAATATTTATTACAGTCAGCCATTAGTCGTATTAATCAGTAAAGAGTTTCATGTTTCAGAAAGCAATGCAGGGCAAATTAATTTTTATGCCCAGTTGGGTTATGCTCTTGGCTTATTTTTTTGTACACCTTTGGGAGATAAAATTGAACGTAAGAAGCAGATCATAATTATGACACTTGCTTCGGCTGTAGCCCTAATTGGAGCTGCGGTAACCCAAAATATATTTATACTTAAGATTGCCGGCCTGTTGATTGGATTCACCTCCATGGTTCCGCAATTAATAATCCCGATGGCCGCTAATCTTACCTTACCAGAACAGCGCGGGCGTATCATAGGAACCATTATGAGCGGCTTGCTTATTGGCATTTTATTGTCGAGGACGTTAAGTGGTTTTGTTGGCGATCTTTGGGGCTGGAGGGCCATGTTTTACATTGCAGCGGCAATATGTTTTGTGCTTGCTATAATAATGTTTTTTGTCTTTCCTGTAAGCCAGCCAGGTTTTCAGGGCAGTTATGCTCAGCTCATGCGTTCATTGATCTATTTGATTAAAGAACAGCCGGTTTTACGTGAAGCTACGGCCCTAAATGCCTTAACTTTTGCATCGTTTGGTATGTTTTGGACAACTATGGTATTGCTATTATCGGCTTCGCCTTTTCATTTTAATGCCAATACCATTGGACTATTTGGTTTGGCAGCCGGTATGGGTGCTTTAATGGCGCCTTTGATCGGTAAGATTGCTGATAAGCGCAACCCAAGGATTACCATTGGCTTTGGATTAGTATTTATTATGTTTTCTTTCGTCCTTCTATATTGTTCCCGAACAAGTATAATCGGCTTGGTCCTAGGAATCGTTTTGCTGGATATGAGCATGCAAAGCATTCATGTTTCAAATCAAACTCGCATTTATGCCTTAATTCCGGAAGCTCGAAACCGGATAAATACGGTTTTTATGACCGGAAGCTTTATAGGAACGGCATTAGGATCGGCAATTGGTTTATCGATTTGGGATGATTACCAATGGCTGGGTGTTTGTTCGATCGGTGTTATTTTCTCTTTAATTTCCATAATTATTTACGCCTTTACTTATCCTTCAAAAAGAAATCTTGCCAGATCCATAACACAATAAATAGTTGTCTGTAATTAATATCAAAGGCCATTAAACAGCTGTTTAATGGCTTTTATTTTTGTAAATTTAATAGTGGTACAATGCTTGTAATTAGCTAGTTGCATTTATTTATTTACGCTCATTCATCTTTAAATGAATCCTACACTTCGCTCTGTTCTTATTAAAATACTCAAAGTCGCCGGAATTGCTTTTGCCTGCATTCTGTTAATACTGCTTATTACACCCTTCTTTTTAAAAGACGGAGTGTCTGCAAAAATAAAAACCTGGTCGGCTAAGAACCTCAAAGGCGAATTAACCTATTCAGATGTTGGCCTTTCCTTTTTTAAACATTTTCCCGCCTTAACGCTCACTCTTTATGATTTTAACTTAAAAGGCTCTTCTCCATATACCAAAGAAACCCTTGTTGGAGCTAAGGAGATTTCCCTTGGGATTAACCTTCAAAGTGTTTTTGAGGAAAGCATAAAGGTAGACCAGATCTTTCTTGCCAGTGCCCAGATAAATATTTTATTTAACGAAAAGGGCGAAGCCAATTATAATGTATATGTTCCGGCTGAGGATAAAAACGAAAATAAGGTAGCTGATAGCAGCAGCATGTCATTGAAAATTGAACAGATATTAATTACCAATAGCCATCTGTATTATAATGATCGTTCGCTGCCTATGGTGCTGGATGCAAAAGGGTTTAACTACGATGGGAAAGGCGATTTAAGCAAGGATATTTTCGACCTGTATACCAAGGCGCAAATTGATTCATTGGATTTTTATTTTGACGGTGTACCGTATTTTTTGAGCAAAGAGGTTAATGCCAATTTAATAACGCAAATAAATACCAACTCCTTAGCCTTATTGTTTCAACGAAATGATTTGAAGATAAACAAGTTGCCTGTGCAATTTAACGGACGCTTTGAGTTTTTAGATGTGGGTTATGATATGGACTTTAAGTTAAGTACCAAGGATGCCAACCTTCATGATTTTTTTACAACCTTCCCGCCGGAGTACCAAAAATGGCTTGAAAAAACAAAGGTTGAAGGTTCAACGGATGTTACAGCAAGTTTGATTGGAAAATACATTTCTGAAAAAAATATAATGCCTGATTTTAATGTCAACATGAAAATCAGGAATGGACTAATTGCCAATCAGCAGGTTCCGTCTCCGGTTAAAAATCTGTTTCTGAATATGGATATTAAATTGCCTTCTTTGAATTTCGACAGCACCTACTTAAAAATTGATTCTCTGTTTTTCAATATTGATAAAGATTATTTTAGTTCGATCATCAGAATAAAAGGAATTTATCAGCCCGTTCTGTATGTCAATATTAATTCAGATATAGATCTTGAAAAATGGCAAAAAGCTTATGGTATTAGTGATTTTGCGGTAAGAGGACGTTATAATCTGCACCTGCTAGCGGAAGGAAAATACCTTGCAGGTCTCGATCCTAATTCGATACGACATGATACAGTTATTCTTTCCATACCTAAATTCACATTAAGGTCGTCGTTAACAAATGGCTATTTTAAATATGCTTCGCTACCGCAGTCCATCAACAATATCAGCTTTGCAATAAATGGGAGCTGTCCCGACAATAATATTAAAAATGCCAATATTGCCATTGAGAATCTAAATGCAAACATTCTAAAAAATTATATAAAAGGCTTTTTGAAGATAAATGGAGCCAAGGGCTTTCCAATGGAAGCCGATCTGAAAGCAAATTTTAATCTTGCTGATATAAAGCAGGTGTATCCGGTCGACAGTGTTGATATCCGGGGAATGCTAAATATGGATGTGCTTACAAAAGGTAAATATGATCCTGACCAACACCAGTTTCCTCATACACAGGCAACGATTTCATTAATGAATGGACGTATTAAAACTAAATACTATCCAAATCCTATTGAAAATATTGAGGTTCGGTCAACGGCAACTAATACTGATGGAACCTTAAAAGATCTAAAGGTTTCGATACAGCCATTAACATTCAAATTTGAGGGAACACCTTTTAGTTTAAATGCCGACCTGGCAAATTTTGATGATCTACTCTATGATATAAAAGCGAATGGCCAGATTGATATTGGTCGCATATACAAGGTGTTTTCTTACAAAGGCTTAAATGTTAATGGTAAAATTGATGCCAACCTTGCTTTGCGTGGCCGGCAAAGCGATGCCATGAAGGGCAATTATAGCCGATTAAATAACTCAGGAACCTTGAAACTCTATAATATTAATTTCGTTTCAGAGTTGTTCCCTAAGCCGCTCGTTTTGGAAACAGGAGTTTTTAGTTTTAAAAACGACAAGCTGCAGTTCGATAAGTTTAAGGCTTTGTATGGGCAATCAGATTTTGAATTGGATGGATACCTCAGTAATGTTATTAATTATGCATTGAAGAACGACCTTTTGAAAGGTGTTTTTGATCTGCGATCGAACTTTCTGGTAGTCGATGAGTTCATGGCTTATTCAGGAGATACTACAGCGGTTGCGGCCGGTGAAAGCGGAGTTATTATGGTACCCAAAAATTTGGAGATGACCTTTAATGCATTTGCCAAGCGTGTTAAATATGAAGCCCTGCAGTTGGATAGTTGTAAAGGGCAAATGACTCTAAGCAATGGTCAAATTGGTTTAAATCAAACAGGGTTTAATTTGATTGGCTGTAAAGTGGTGATGGATGCAACCTACGAAAGTGAAAATCCACGGAAAGCATATTTTAGTTATAAGATCAACGCTAAGGACTTTGATGTGCAACGGGCTTATAAGGAAATAAAAATTTTCCATGATTTGGCACCGGCGGCGGCAAAGGCAAAGGGTGTGGTTTCATTAAACTATGATTTAAAAGGTCGGTTGAACGCTGATATGATGCCTGTTTATCCATCATTGGTAGGATCCGGAGTGTTATCGATTAAAGATGTTAAAATAGCAGGCTTGAAAATGCTTACTGCAGTAAGTAAAAGCACCGGTAAAGAGGAGGTGAATAATCCAAATCTTAAGGGAGTGAAAATTAAAACCTCGATTAAGAACAATGTGATCAATATTGAAAAAACAAGGTTTAAGATTGCTGGTTTTCGTCCAAAAATTGAAGGACAAACCACGTTTGACGGACGCTTGAATTTGAAATTCAGATTGGGGTTGCCGCCTTTTGGCATTATCGGCATACCAATGACCATAACCGGAACGCGCGATAATCCTTTGGTGAAAATGGGGAAAGAAACTAAGGATGAGAAAGAGATGGAAACTGAAGATAAAGACGATGAAGCAGTTCAGGATTCAATCAAACACTAAAAATCAATCTCAAGATCAAGCCTCCTTCTAAGCTCAAGTAAGTTTGGGTTTTTTTCGGCCAGGTATTTAAACTTATCGGTAGAGGTATAAAGTGTTTTCTTTGCTTGTTCGGGACCTTCTCCAATAACCGCTTCAATTTTTATGGTATTATTTTGAAGCTTATTTTTTAGGAAACGCAGAACCTGTATTTGCTCCGACTGTACAATATCGGTTTGATATTTATCGATCACAATTACTTCGATTGTATAATCAGGTCGAAGTTTAGGACTGTTCACTGTCATCACGGTATGCAAACCAATTTTCGATTCTCCAGCCGCAATTTCCGCAAATTCATTCCAATAACGTAAAAGCTGATCTTCGGTAAAAGGTTGATTTACTTTTATTTCAACCGTTTCAACAATAGCGTTTTCTTTTCTTTCGTCCTCTTCAGGTTGTGTTGTATTGCTTCCAAGATTTTTAATGGAAGGAATTTTGAGTGAAGGAATTGCCGCTGATACGGTAGCCTTAGGAACAGCAGCAGTAGCTGCCTTTGGAGCCACAGGAGGAGCGGGATCAGCCTTAGCTACTACCGGTTCGTTTTTAACCACCGGTGAAGTTGTTGTTACAGGAGGAGTAGTTTGTGACGGCGTTGTTGTTACGGTATCAGGTTTTTTTTTTACCTCCGATTGCGGAAGTTGACCATTCGATACGTTTAATGCCGCCCTGATATGGCACATTTTCATTAAAGCCAATTCCACCTGTAAACGTTGGTTTTTACTGCCTTTATAATTTAAATCTGCCTGATTACCAATGCTTAATCCTGAAAGTAAAAATGAAACAGGCGCTTTTTGAGATTGCTCGAGATATTTCTTCCGAATTCCCTCACTTACCTCCAATAACTTAACAGTAGCGGTGTCTTTGCAAACTAGCAGATCACGGAAATGGCTACATAATCCATTGATGAAATTATTGCCATCGAATCCTTTGTCCAAAATCTCATCAAAGATCAGCAGGCTTTCAGAAATGTTTTCGTTTAATAAAGCCTCGGTAACCCTGAAATAATAGTCATAATCAAGAATGTTCAGATTGTCGATTGCAGATCTATAGGTAATATTTCCTTGCGAAAATGAGGTGATCTGATCGAACATCGAACAAGCATCGCGTAGAGCGCCATCAGCTTTTTGAGCAATAATATGTAATGCATCAGGTTCGAAGCTGATGTTTTCGGTTTTAGCAATGTACTCCAGGTGATGGGCAATATCATCAACCTTTATCCTGTTAAAGTCAAAAATTTGACAACGGGATAAAATGGTAGGTAAGATTTTATGCTTTTCAGTGGTAGCTAAAATAAAAATGGCGTACGATGGTGGCTCTTCCAACGTTTTCAGAAATGCATTAAATGCACTTGCAGAAAGCATGTGAACCTCGTCGATGATATAGATCTTGTATTTGCCGGCTTGAGGAGCGTATCGAACCTGCTCTACCAAACTCCGGATATCATCAACGGAATTGTTAGAAGCGGCGTCCAATTCATGAATATTCATTGAACTTCCGTTTTTAAACGAAAGACATGATTCACATTCGCCACAGGCTTCAAAATCAGCCGTTGGAGTTTGGCAGTTGATGGTTTTGGCCAGCACACGAGCACAAGTAGTTTTACCAACGCCACGCGGACCGCAGAACAAGAATGCCTGAGCTAACTGTCCCGTCTTTATCGCGTTCTTCAGCGTATTGGTTATATGTGCCTGACCCACAACACTGTTGAATTTGTCGGGTCTGTATTTTCGCGCTGATACAATGAAATTTTCCATCCGCAACGAAAATAGAAATTGTTTAAGCCAAGTGCAAGCGTTGTTTAAAGGTGTTACAGTATAATGTCAGAACTCTTTTAATGTTCAAACAATTATTTTTCCTAATTTATTTGGATTAAATATTTATTTATTATTTTAAGGTAACCTTTTGTAACAAATAATTGACCTGTTAAGTGTTATTAAAGGTGAAAAATTGCTCAAATCGATTAAAATTTACACTCTGAATGTCTATTAATTCTACCAGTCACCGAATTGTCGGCCTTGACTTACTACGCACAAATGCTATTCTATTAGTTGTATTGGGACATGGAAGATGGATGTTGGATGGTTGTCCTAAGCCCATAAGAACATTGTTTAATGGGGCATTCGGTTATATGGGTGTAGAATTGTTTTTTGTGTTAAGTGGTTTTCTCATTGGAAGTATTCTCCTAAAGGTATTTATTAAAACTGACGATTTTGGCTTTGCAGAAGTTAAAAACTTTTGGAGTCGTAGATGGTTCAGGACATTACCCAATTATTACCTGGTTTTAATTTTAAATATTCTGTTTACCGTATATATTTTCAGAATAACATTACCGGATCATTTGTGGACTTATTTTTTCTTTATACAGAATTTTTCCGCCCACGTTAATTCCGGTTTTTTTTATGATTCATGGAGCCTGTCAGTTGAGGAATTCGCCTATTTATGTGCGCCATTGTCCTTAGTGATTTTATCAGCCCTTCTAAAATATTTTTCAAAGAAGCTTATCTTTCTAATAGCCACCGGCTTGTTGATCTTTTTGGTCATTTCGGTAAGGGCAATTTACTTTGTTTTTTTTCATACTTCGGAAGTAGATTGGAATGATTCAATACGTCAGGTAATGATCTTCCGCTTGGATTCGATATTTATTGGTTTTGTTGGAGCTTATTTCAATTATTTCAAGGCTAATCTTTGGAAACGACTTCGTTATTGGGCTTTTGCTATTGGGATTGGATGTTTGAGTTTTAGCTTTCTTTTTTATTTACATAATCAACACGCAGATACCTTCTTTTTCTACGTGATCTATCCCTTGATATATAGCTTAGGAGCCTTATTGATTTTGCCACTTTTATGTTTCGTAGATATTAAAAATGCGATCTTATTAAAGGTCGTAACTTTTATAAGTACAATCTCCTATTCAATGTACCTTATTCATAATTCACTAATATCTAATAGTATAAAAGCTTTTGTAGGAAATAATGAATTGGGGGCATTTACAGGATTATTCTGCTATTTAATTTATTGGACACTAACCATTGGTTTATCTTATTTGCTTTATAAATATTTCGAAAAACCAGCAACCGATTTAAGAGATATGAATTATAAACCTGAAGTTACTTTGATTACAATAAAGCCTGATTCTGTTCCCCAGCGTGATATGGGAGATAAAGGTGAATGAGTTTGATCTATCGAAGCGCCGTTTATAATTCATTTACAACTGAATGGATGAGCTTTTTCTCGCCTGCTACCCACAAAATGTCTCCTTTTTCAAACTGAAACGAACTTTCAGGATTTAATATTCTTTGATTATTTCGTTCAATACCAACAATAAGGGCCATGGCTTTTTCCCTTATTTTTGAACCTTTAATGGTTTTGCCCAATAATGGCGAACTTGCATTTACTGTAATTTTTTGAAGTGAAATTTCGCTATTGCTGCCATTGGTTTCTGCATTGTCAACCGGAATTGATGTAATGAATTGTTCAAAGTTTTTTAACTGCTCATCAGTACCAACTACCGCAATTCTGTCGTAGGGATAGATGTATTCTTCCTTACCAGGAATTTTAATCTTCTTAGTACCGCGCTCTATAACAGCTACATTAATTCCAAATTTTTCTCTTAACGATAGTTCAATTAAGGTTTTACCAACGGCTTCTGATTCAGGATTAACCGTAAAAGAAGCAAGGTGAGCATCCCATGGCATTAGTTCATCCATTCTTTGAGCCGCTTCTTTAATTTCTCGTGCATTTAAATTGTTCAGAAATCGGGATTCTAGTTTCCCATAAAAAGATTGTAGCCGATTTGAAAAAATTATAAAACTAATCAGTGATATCAAAATGGCTGCAATAATTGCAATTGTTACAGAGAAAAACTGGCCGATCAATGCGCCAATAAATAGTACCGACAATAAAATTCTCAATACTTCCAAACTAATTAATGGTCCACGGTTGTATTTGGTGTCGAACCATAATTGTTTATATGCCGTACCCTGGATCTTTTTTGCAGAAAGAGCCCAAAGAAACGGACTCATTAGCGCAAACGCCAAAATTATAATGGCCAGTTGTTCAAAATTATTTAGGATAAAATGTTCTTTGATTTTTGGGGTCAGGTATTTTACTGTAAATAAAATCCCTGCAATTATTATAGAGTTGGTAATTATAGTAGAAAGGTAAATTTTGAGAAATTCTTTCCAGTTATTGGTTTCAGATACATTTTGAGAGCCTGAACTGTATCTTAATAATGCATTTTGAGCGTTTTCAGGAAGTAACTTGTAAATGAAATTATAGGTAGGTTCTGCCAGATTGATGAAATAAGGTGTGGTAAATGTTGTTAGGGCCGAAACAGCAACTGCAATTGGATAGAGAAATTCGCTTGTTACGTTCAAGCTTAATCCCAGGGTGGCAATTATAAATGAAAACTCTCCAATTTGTGCCAGACTCATTCCTGTTTGTAATGAATGTTTTAAGGTTTCGCCGGATAAAAGTGCCCCTAAACCTGAACTTAATGTCTTTCCAACAATAGTTACTGCAGTAATGATTAAAACGGGGGCCCAATATTCAACCAAAACTATTGGATCGATCAACATCCCTACTGAAACAAAAAAAATGGCTCCGAATAAATCTTTAACTGGTTTTACGAGATGTTCAATTTTTTCGGCGGAAGTTGTTTCGGCAAGTATGGCTCCCATGACAAAGGCGCCGAGGGCAGGAGAAAAGCCGGCTACTGTTGCCAGTGATACCATCAGTAAGCATAAGGCCAGCGAAATAACAAGCAACATTTCTTCGTTCATCAAACGCTTCGCTTTTTTAAGAAGAGTTGGGATCAAAAAAATTCCTCCTAAAAACCAAATAGAAAGAAAGAAAACGAGCTTTAGTACCGAGATCAGCATTTGGTCTCCTGCAAACTGCTGGCTAACAGCTAATGTGGAAAGCAATACCAGTAACAAAATGGCCACCAGGTCCTCCACAATTAGTACTCCGAAAACCAATGATGCAAATTTCTTGTTCTTTACTCCCAGTTCTTCAAATGCCCGGATAATAATAGTGGTGGACGAGATCGATAAAATGCCCCCTAAAAAAATACTGTCCATCTGGTTCCAGCCCATCACCAGCCCTGTAATATAACCAATGGCCAGCATTGAAATAACTTCTGTTATTGCAGTTATTGATGCACTGCCGCCAACTTTGATCAGTTTTTTAAAGCTAAATTCAAGTCCAAGGCTAAATAGAAGGAAGATTACCCCTATCTCCGCCCATATTTTAATGCTGTCAATTTCGGTAACGGTAGGGAAAAGGGTAAAATTTGGGCCTATTAAAAGACCTGTAATTAAATACCCCAATACCACAGGTTGTTTTAATTTTTTAAAGATTAAAAGAGTTACTCCGGCAGAAGCCAGTATTAAGGTGAGGTCGGTAATTAAATGTGGTAAGTGAATCATCGGCCTGTTTTAAAGTGAAAGAATTATACTGCTTTAGCAGGATTAAGTTTTCGGAGCGGCCAGGGCAACTCTGATTTTATAAATATAACACCTTCAGGTAAAAGATATTTTATTGTATTGAAAGCGGACGATAGGTGAGGAAAGGGAAAGTTAGCGTTAGTGCCTAAAAAACAAGGAGGTAGAACTGTCTTCCTACCTCCTTGTAAAATAAGGGTTACCAAATTTTATATATATTACTTTATAACTAGCTCGCTGTTACAATCAGTAACGGGTTCTTCTACCAATTCATTCTCCCAGTTTAAAGGTTGGAATTTTACCATGTCATTAATGCTTTGTGGTTCAATGATTTCACTTTCGTATAAAGCAGTACAAGGAGTAAATTTAATCAGTTCATCAAGTTTACTTATCGGCTCAACAATAGTTTCATTGTTTAAACTAGAAGGAGTAAATTTCACTAATTGATCAATTGACACAGGTTCTGTTATTGGGTTTGAATCAATTTCATCTGGTACAAATTGTATCAATGCATTCAATTCCAAATCTGAAACTTCAATTTCTGTAGGTTTAAATCTGATCAGTTCTGCTAAATAAGCTTCTTCAGCTGCAATAGGTTCAGTCTCAACTACAGGTTGCATAGGAGCGAACCTGATCTGTTTGCTTAATCTTTCAGCTGTTGCTAATGCTGTAACATCAACATCTAAGGTTAAGTCAGGTTTAAACTCTACAAGTGAATTCATTCTGGTGCTTGAATAAGCATGAACGGTTACCTCGTTTAAGTATTGAGTTTTGTTAAGTAAGCTTTCTTCCTGTGGATAATAAATATCTATTGAAGTTTTACTGTTTTTTTCCTCGCTGCCCGAATAAGTGTTCAGGTTTAACTTGGTAGTACCAACTGCAGTAAGGGTAGCAATGCTAACAACAGTGATGGTTTTTACGAGCGTTTTCATATTATGTTTAGTTTTTAGTTATCAAATCATTTTGTTGATATCTATGACGCTAAGTTACACTAGTGGGTTACACATAGTACTATATTTTTTGTAACATGGCTATTATTGTGCTGTAACTTACATATTACTGTGTATTGTTGTTTAATACGTTGTTTGTCAATTTGTTAAAATGACAAGGTGAGCCTTTGAATGTTGCATGGCCTTTAAAGAAATTATAGATTTTGAGCTTGGGAGGGAAATGGAGTAGGTCAATTCAGAAGAAAAGGAATTGAATGAACTTTAGTCATTAAAAAAGGAGGTACGTTAATTTCGTGCCTCCTTATACAATATGAGTTGCCGCTAATACCTTTGTTACTTATTTACCAGTTCGGTGTTACAATCAGTAACAGGTTCTTCTACCAATTCATTCTCCCAGTTTGAAGGTTGGAATTTTACCAAATCAGAAATGCTTTGCGGTTCAACAATTTCACCTTGATATAAAGCTGTGCTTGGAGTAAATTTTATCAGTTCATCAAGTGCACTCATCGGCTCAACAATAGTCTCATTGTTTAAAATTGAAGGAGTAAATTTCACTAATTGATCAATTGACAAAGGTTCTGTCACTGGATTTGAATCAATTTCATCTGGTACAAATTGTATCAATGCGTTCAATTCCAAATCCGAAACTTCATTTTCTGTAGGTTTAAATCGGATCAATTCTGTTAAATAGGCTTCTTCTCCTGCAACTGGTTCAGTCTCAACAACAGGTTGCATAGGGGCGAACTTGATCTGTTTGCTTAAGCTTTCAGCAGTTACTAACGCAGTAACGTCAACGTCTAAGGTTAAGTCGGGTTTAAACTCTATAAGTGAATTTATTCTGTTGCTTGAATATGCATGAACAGTTACTTCGTTTAAGTACTGAGTTTTGTTAAGTAAGAATTCTTCTTGTGGAAAATAAATATCTATTGAAGTTTTGTTGTTTTTTTCAGCGCTGCCTGCATAAGTGTTTAGGTCTAACTTGGTAGTACCAACTGCAGTAAGGGTAGCGATGCTAACAACAGTGATGGTTTTTGCGAGCGTTTTCATATTGTGTTAAGTTTTTAGTTATCAAATCATTTAGTTGGTAGGTATGACTCTAAGTTACACTACTATGTTACACCTAGTAGTGTATTTTTTGTAACATGGCTATTATTGTGCTGTAACTTCAGTATTACCATGGTTTGTTGTTATTGTGCTGTTAATCAATTTGTTGTAAAGACTTTTCAGGATTAAGAAATGTTGCATCTGCTTAAGAAAATGTTTAAAACTATTTACGCAATTGTTTAAGAACCAGGATTTAACAGAATTGGAGCCTTTTTAAAGGAATTGATTGATAATCAAAATAAAATGTCTACATTTGCAGCCCCTTAAAAGGGCAAATTTTTAATTAATTATTTACAACAGATGAAGAATTACGAAACCGTAATCGTTCTAACCCCGTTGTTATCAGAAGAAGCTTCGAAAGAAGTTGTTGCCAAATTCAGGAAAATCCTGACTGATAACGGAGCCGAGATTGTCCATGAAGACAATTGGGGTTTGAAAAAACTGGCTTACCCAATCCAGAAAAAAACTACAGGTTACTACACAGTAACTGAGTTTAAGGCTTCAGGCGAGTTGATTAACAAATTAGAAGTGGAGTACAAACGTGATGAGCGCGTAATGCGTTTCTTAACTGTTGCGTTAGACAAACACGCTGCTGCTTATACTGAGCGTAAACGCAAAGGAGAATTAGCTCCTAAAGCTGCTAGAAAAACTGAGGAGGGTGTTGCATAATGGCTAACAATAACATTTCATACGTTACTCCTCCAAAGGTTGAGGATAACCGTAAAAAGTACTGTCGTTTCAAGAAAAATGGCATCAGATACATCGACTACAAAGACGCTACTTTCTTGTTAAAGTTTATTAACGAGCAAGGTAAAGTATTACCACGTCGTTTAACTGGTACTTCGTTAAAATACCAACGCAAAGTAGCTCAGGCAATTAAACGTGCCCGTCATATTGCTATTTTGCCTTATGTAACTGATGGTTTAAAATAAGGAGGGCGCTACAATGGAAGTAATTTTAAAACAAGACGTTAAAGCGCTAGGCGAAAAAGACGACGTAGTAAAGGTAAAACCTGGTTACGCACGTAACTACTTAATTCCTCAAGGTTTTGCTGTTATCGCTAACGATAGCAACCGCAAGATTTTGGCTGAAAACTTACGCCAAATTGCGTTTAAGCAAGATAAATTGAAAAAAGATGCTGAAGCAATTGCTGAAGGCTTAAAAGATGTGAAACTTTCTATCGGTGCTAAAGCTGGTGAGAGCGGTAAGATCTTTGGCGCTGTAAATGCATTACAAGTTGCTGAAGCTATTAAAAAATTAGGCTTTGAAGTTGATCGTCGTAAGATCACTTTCGAAACTGACGTTAAATTTGTTGGTGAGTACGTTGCAAACGTTAACTTACACAAAGAAGTTAAAGTTCAGGTGCCTTTTGAAGTTATCGCTGAATAATTTCAAAAATAGATCATTGAAAAGGCGCCTGTGCAAACAGGCGCCTTTTTCTTTTATCAGCTTTTTATTTTCTGCCCTTCTGCCTAATTTAAGGCGATATTTTAGATCAATAAACAATTTTCTGTGCTGTTAAAAACATACATAACCAATCCTCGTACTTTTATTCATCGTGAACAGCAAAATCCTGATATCAGCAGGGCTTTGGTGTCAATGGTGAGCCTTGTTAGTTTTCTTGTTGTTGCCCAATTAAGCGGATATAGTGATATTGGTGTTTATGGAGGATTGGCTGCCGAATTAATTTCATGGGCACGGGTTACAGGTTCGTTTGCTCAACGTGTTTGGGTGATGGTGTTAGGAACCCTTGCTGTTGCCGTCGCTTCTTTTTTAGGAACTGTAGCGGGTGGAAACATGTTTGCTGCTATGGCTTTTTTGCTGATGGTGGCATTCCTATCAGGAATGGCAAGAGGACTTGGCGATCATGGCTTAACACTGGGTACACTAGCAGTTATTCTTTTTCTTCTTTCTTTATTTGGGCCAAATACATTGGCAATAGCCGAAAAAAGGGCAATGGCCGTTTTAATTGGTGGCTCATGGGCAATAGTGTTAAGGGTTATAGTTTTATGGGTTATAAAACCACAGTTGCCTTATGATATAGCCATTTCAAAACCATGGACGGTTTCTGCCAGTATGATGGGTATGGTTCCTCAATTATCAGGTATTGATGAGCATGAGGCAGAGAAACAGCTTAATGAGCAGGAAACCAATTTGCGAGTTGCCATAAATGAGCTCTTGCCTTATTTGCGAAAGGGAGATAAGAAGATTGTTTCGGTTAGAAGGGAGCTTTTAAAAGTGGTTCGGGCTGGATCTCGATTTGGTTCCACGGCAATGGCGCTTTTCTACGAAATGAAAGAAGTTAGCAAGCATGAACGACTGGGTTTTATTGTTCCAACTTTAAAAAATACGTTTCAAGCCTTGGAATTGGCCGCATCAACCGTGGGACATTATTTAATGTCGCGATCAACAGAAGATGAGGAGTTGCTTAAGATCAGGATTGAACGGTGCGAAAATATGGTGGTGATCTTAAGAAAAAGGTTGGATGCCGCAAATCTTTCGTTATATGATAAAGTTGAAGTTTTAAAAGTGATCAATATGTTCGAATCGTCAATCGGTTACTTACAAACCGCACTTACCTGGGCTGAACGGATTGATGAGAAGCGTCGCCAACTTTCCTTTATTACACATTTTCAACCAGTTGTTTCCATTCGCTCGCAATGGAAGAACACCCTTTCTGAATTCACTTCTGAATCGGAATTATTCCGGCATAGTTTGCGTTTGGCGCTTATTGCCACCTTCGGGATATTTTTATTCTACTCATTTGAAATTCCCCGTGGATATTGGATTTCACTTACGATAATGGTGGTATTACAACCCGATTTTAGTTCAACCCGTTTAAAGGCTTGGGATAGGGTATTGGGAACTTTGGGCGGTGTGTTTGCTGCCAGCATTTTAATGCATTTTGTTCAATTTCACTATGTAATATTTATTGTAATTGCAGTTTGTTTGTTTTTGTTTTTTTATTTCCAGTCTCGCAATTATGCTATCGCGGTTTTCTTTTTAACTATTGAATTGGTGGCAATGATCGATCTGAATCTTCCGTACGAGTGGCACATTGGTTTATACCGAATGGTGAATACGATTATAGGAGGGATCATTGCTGTTGGAGCTACTTATTTATTATGGCCAAAATGGGAGCATGTTAAATTGAGCAAATATCTTGCTCTGGCTATTAAATCCAATAAAAATTATCTTGCCCAGGTGGGTTTCGAGCTGAAAGAAAAAACTGGTTTTCATAGCCGGTTAATAGGCTTGCGTCGTAAAGCCGAAGTTTCGAACCTAAACATGGCGGATGCATTTAAGCGAATAAAATATGAACCTGGAGCCAATAAAGATCGGTTAAAGCTTGCCGAAGATTTGGCATTTTATAATGCAAAATTAACGAGAGAGATCACTTCCTTTGGCGCTATCTTGCCTGGTATTAGCAAGGAGTTTAACTATTCGATTACGTATAATTTAATAGATGAGTGTACTGCCCTTTTAGATGATTTGGCTGAAGCTATAGAAAATGATCAGTTAATTTGTGTGCGCCATTCATTTACACGGTTTTTTATAGAGCTCGAAAATAAAGTGCATAAGACCAGGGGAAATAATCCAGGCAATGATCAGATTATACAAAAAGAGTTAGAACGGCAATTGATGGATTTGGATCTAATACGTTCACAGCTTGATAAAATAACTAATGAGATTGCGGCCATGTGTAATATTTCGGGAAATATAGAGTTACAGGCTATTGAGCAAAACTAATTCTATCAATTTTAACTTCACTATTTACAGCCACGTACCAATTATTATTTTTGCCCTGCGATGTTAAAAGTTTTTCGATTTATTGGCAAAGCCACACTTTGGTTTTTTGCTATTACTATTCTTTGGGTAATTGTGTACCGTTTCGTTCCTATTCCCATTACTTTTTTGCAGACCCAGCGTTGCTTTGAACAACGGGCTGATGGAAAGGAAATGAAACTTGAAAAAGATTGGGTTTCATTTGACAAGATATCACCTAATTTAAAACGCGCTGTAATTGCTTCAGAAGATCAATTATTTATGGAGCATATGGGGTTTGATTGGGATGCCATGCGCAAAGCCTGGGTTTATAACGATAAAAAGAAAGGCAAGAAGATAAAAGGAGGAAGCACGATCTCCCAGCAAGTGGCAAAAAATGTTTTCCTTTGGTCAGGACGCTCCTATATTCGCAAAGGTTTTGAAGCTTATTTCACTTTTTTAATTGAAGTATTTTGGTCGAAAAAGAGAATAATGGAGGTTTATTTAAATGTTATTGAAATGGGCGACGGTATTTACGGTGCCGAAGCCGCAGCAAATGCATATTATAAAAAACCGGCTTTAGATTTGAGTAAACGTGAAGCTGCTTCCATTGCAGCTATTTTGCCAAGCCCCTTGAAATGGTCTCCTACTAAGCCATCTCCTCAGGTAAAAAAGAAAATTAAACGAATAATGCGCTTTATGCGCATTTTAGGGCCGGTTGATTTTGAATAATTAAGGAAATAGTCAAAAAATGGCTCAAGGTGATAAACTTTGAGCCATTTTTTTTGATAAAAGAAACAAAATACCAACTACTAGGTATTTTGAACCGCTTTATTTTGCTTTATACTTGAGAAACATAAACATGCCATCATGGATTCTTTAAAATTTACCAAAAGGGATTATATTCTAGTAAGTATCCTGTTTATTGCCATTCAGGTGATCTTTATTCTGTATTATTTAAATTAATACTTATAAAACTGATGAAAAGACCTGGTTATGCCAGCTGTCTTTTAATTGAACTTCCCATTTAGTTTCAAAATCTTTTTTTGAAGCCACCAGATTATTAAAAACAATTGTTTCGTTATTCAATTTTTTGGCTTTAAGCAATTCTTCAAAATTGTCTCTTGAAACAGATTTAACTTCCTCGCCGGTTTTGTATGCAATGTTAAATCGATCGAATAAGTTGATGTCGAACGTCTGCTCAATTTCTTTCATTAATCGAACCGATTTGTCTATTGAACACCCGCTGGCTCCATATTGCGATTCATCCACCATCAAAATGATAAACCTGTTATAACGGATTTCAGACTTAGCTTTTAATAAATTGTCATGCGCGGTCCATTCAGTGGTAAACTGATCCAAAATGGTTTCTAAACGGCTTATTTCATGAGTATTTAATTCGCGGTTCGATTGATAGATCCAAACCCTTGAAGTATCATTGAAGTTATTCATAAGGCAAAGATAATCATCTTAATAGTTCCTTATCTTTTGGTCAGAAGATTTTAAATGTAAAACGGGAAAGGTGAAGGTAGAGAGGTTCTTTGTTTAGCTGTTTTAATTAACATTTACTTAACTAAAAGGGGTAGACCTCTAAATATTGGCTTATCTTTGAATATGAAACTACCTCCACCATTTAAACTGAGAATGGCCGAATTTCTGGGACCTGAACTTGATAAATTCATTGATGCTTTAAGTTCGGAATCACCGGTAAGTATTAGAATCAATAAGCAAAAATATCCATTTGATATAGCTTATAAATCAATTCCATGGACCCAAACCGGCTATTATTTACCAAGCCGACCATTGTTTACAGCCGATCCATTATTACATGCAGGTGCATATTATGTTCAGGAAGCAAGTTCTATGTTTCTGGAGCAAGCAGTCATGCAGGCATTGCCTGATCGTGAAGGATTAAATGTTTTAGACCTATGCGCCGCACCAGGAGGGAAGTCAACTCACCTTATTTCTATGTTCTCCAATAATTGCCTGGTGGTAAGCAATGAGGTGATTAAAAGTCGAGTGCCTATTCTGGCTGAAAATGTTCAAAAATGGGGTAATGGAAATGTGGTGGTTACCAACAATGATCCCAAAGAGTTTAAAGGAGTAAAATCATTTTTCGATTGCATAGTTGTTGATGCTCCATGTTCTGGAGAAGGGATGTTTCGTAAAAATGTAAATGCGGTTGACGAATGGTCAGAAGATAATGTGCAACATTGTGCCCTTCGACAGCGGCGGATATTGGCCGATATTTGGCCCTCATTAAAGGATGGAGGTGTATTGATTTATAGTACCTGCACTTTTAGTAGAGAGGAAAATGAAGCAAACTTGGCCTGGCTTTGTGAGCAATATGAAGCAGAAAATGTAAAACTGGATGTTTCTGATAACTGGAATGTTAAAGAAAGTGCCTATGCAGGGTTTACCGGTTATCGTTTTTATCCACACAATGCTGAAGGAGAGGGCTTCTTTCTGGCGGTAGTAAGGAAAGCGGCAAAGGATGACATTGAGTTTAAGTTTCCTAAAAAAAGAGGGAAAAGTGATTTGCTATCTATAGAGGATAAACATACGCAAGCATTTAAAGGGGTTCTGGTTAACGCTGAAGAATGGAAATTCTATTCCAAAGCTGAGGAGATTCTTGCCTTTCCGATTGCTAAAGCCAGAGAGTTTGAATTTATTTATGAGAACCTTTATGTGTTCAGTTCAGGCATAACGATAGGGACATTCAACAAAAAAGAATTCAGGCCTGATCATCCGCTGGCCTTATCCGTTGAGTTAAATAAAACTTTTTTCTCGATCATTAAGGTTGATAAGAATGAAGCTCTTAAATTTTTGAGAAAGGATGACTGTGTGTTTAAAGATGGAAAAGAAGGCTGGAATCTGATCGAATTTGAAGGACTTGGTTTAGGATGGGTAAAGAAAATAGGACATCGTTTTAATAATTATTATCCTAAGGAGTGGAGAATCCGGTTGTCGATGGACAAACTGCAATAATACAGGACACAGCCAAACCAATGTTTGAACAGATAAAATACCTGATTGTAGGTATTGTAAACAACTAAAAGCCATTGTACATTAGCTGCCTATCACGACCTCACCAAATCTACGGACACTGATTGCAGCAGTACTCAGGTTTGAGTACCTATTCTAAAACATTACGGGCTGTTAGTTTTAACGGCCCTTTTTTGTGTGTATACCAAAAGGTGAAAAAGCTGCCAAGGTTAAACCTGTGCAGCTTTTTCAATAGTATAAACTGAAATATAATTAACTCCAGCCGTTTGCTTTAGCAGCAATTTCGGCAATATCCAATACCTGAACTTCTGTTTCTTTTTCAGCCAATTTAACTCCATCTCTGATCATGGTCATACAGAAAGGACATCCTACCGCAATTACATCCGGCTTTAAGGCCAATGCTTCTTCTGTTCGTTCAATATTGATGTCTTTGTTGCCTTTTTCAGGTTCCTTAAACATTTGTGCTCCGCCGGCACCACAGCAGAGGCCATTTGTTTTGCAACGTTTCATTTCAGTAAGCTCGGCATCTAATTGCTCGATCACTGCACGCGGAGCCTCGTAAACGCCATTGGCACGCCCTAAATAACAAGGGTCATGATAGGTGATCTTTTTGCCTTTAAATGTTTCGCCGTTTTCAATTTTTAGTTTACCCTCATCAATTAACTGCTGTAAAAGTTGCGAATGGTGTAAAACCTCGTAATTTCCTCCCAGTTCCGGGTATTCATTTTTCAATGTATTAAAGCAATGCGGGCAGGCGGTAACTATTTTCTTTATGTTATAAGCGTTTAACACCTCAATATTGGTCATTGCCATCATTTGAAACAAAAACTCATTTCCGGCACGTTTGGCAGGATCTCCGGTGCAGCTTTCTTCCGTTCCTAAAATGGCAAATTTGATCCCAACATTATTTAATATGGTGGCAACAGCTTTGGTTATTTTTTGAGCACGTTCGTCAAAGCTACCGGCGCAGCCTACCCAAAATAATAATTCAGGCTCTTCTCCGGCAGCCATAAATTCAGCCATTGTTTTTATCTGTAATTCGTTCATGATCTAGCTTTTTGAGTAAAGAATGAAAATCGTTCCTTTCATTCTCCTATTCTTTTATCCTTCAAAAATTAGTTGTTAATCCAGTTAATGCGGTCGGCTGGTGAGTATTTCCATGGTGCCTGGTTGTTCTCAATGTTACCGAACATGTTATTGATACTTGCCGGTGCATTTGATTCTTCCATAACCAAGTATCTGCGTAATTCAACAATAATTGATAATGGGTCAATGTTAACCGGACAAGCCTCCGTACAGGCATTACAAGTAGTACAGGCCCATAACTCTTCAGAAGTGATATAATCGCCTAATAAGGCCTTTCCGTCCTGGTAATCTTTCCCATGTTTATCGATATTATTTCCAACTTCTTCCAAGCGGTCGCGTGTGTCCATCATAATTTTACGGGGCGATAAAAGCTTACCGGTAATATTTGCCGGACAATTGGCAGTACACCTTCCGCATTCGGTGCAAGAATAGGCATTCATCAAATTAACCCAGGTAAGGTCCGTTACGTCTTTAGCTCCAAAACGTCCCGGTGCGGCATCGGCTGGCGGACTGAAACTAGGGTCAAGCATGGCTTTTACCTCATTAGTAACCGAACTCATATTTGTGAATTTTCCCTTCTGTTTAAGGTTTGCATACCAGGTATTTGGGAATGCCAAAAGAATATGGAAATGTTTTGAATAAGGAATGTAATTGAGGAATGCAAAAATGCCAACAATATGAAACCACCAGCAGGCGCGTTCAATCATTTCCAAAGAAATAACGTTGGCAGGCATTATGGAAGCTAATGAAGAACTTATTGGAAAGGCTCCGGCTTTGATATAATGCTCAGCACCTAAAGTCTGTAATTTATAATCTGCAGCATTCATTGTTAAAAATGCCGTCATTAACAAAATTTCAGCTATTAAAATATAGTTGGCGTCGCTAACCGGCCAGCCTTTCATTTCAGTGCCCGAAAAACGTTTTATATGAATAATATTTCTTCGGATCAGGAAAATGATACAGGCGGTTAAAACTCCCAGTGCTAAAAATTCAAATGAACCAATCAGAAAGTCATATAAGCCGCCTGCAATTGAAAGTACACGGTGTGTGCCGAAAATACCATCAATGATAATCTCGAGTACTTCAATATTGATGATTACGAAACCTACATAAATTAGAATGTGAAAAAAACCAGCAATGGGTCTTTTCATCATTTTCGATTGGCCTAGGGCGACCAGTGCCATGTTTTTCCACCGTTCTGAGGGGTTATCCATTCGGTCAATGTCTTTCCCCAGCAAAATGTTTCTGCGGATTTTCTTTACATTCCGCGAGAACAGCCAAATGGCCATTGCCGAAATGATTACAAATAATAGTTGTCCTAGCATAAGGTTTTTGATCAGAGTGTAGCGCTAAAATAATAATTCAAAAAAATAAACCAATTTTTAAAACGGTCTATTTTCTACTTAGAATTGTTATAAATTGAAGATTTGCTTTTGGTGCAAACTCATTAACGTGATTACTAAGTTAGGTTTTTGTTACGGCTAATTATTTATGTGCGAAATCTATTTGTGCAGATAATCTGGTACTTATAATGAATGGTCTCAAAAAAACAGAAAAACCCTTTTGATTTGTATAAAAAGATACTACATTTGCAGTCCCAAAACGAAACCAATTATGGTTTTGTAAAAGGAGCAAAATCGAATGGGTTTTGCTGATAAAATGAGGTGATGTAGCTCAGTCGGTAGAGCAAAGGACTGAAAATCCTTGTGTCGCTGGTTCGATCCCGGCCATCACCACTTATTATTATTTACACCGCGAGGTGATGTAGCTCAGTCGGTAGAGCAAAGGACTGAAAATCCTTGTGTCGCTGGTTCGATCCCGGCCATCACCACAGAAAAAGCCCCAATTTGGGGCTTTTTTCATTTAATGTCTTTTAGTGTTTGCTTGCCGCGCGTTTTATCAATTACCTTCGGCCATACCTACGCTGGTAATCATAAAGTTTTCTTTTCTGCCAAAAAACAATTAGAAATAAGGTTGGGATTACGATGATTGATAGCCACTTGAATGCAAAGTGCGAATCAATTTTTTGAAGGGCCGATAAGGTTTCTTCAGAAAATCCTATCTTAATGAGAAGAGCGCCAACTTTAGAACTGAGGTCTGAAAGTAGCAACATAAAATTTGGTATTGGTGTTTTGGTTTGCCTAAAAATAGAGAAAATTAATTATCAATACCTAATTTCTTGTTAAGAATTATCTATAATAAGTAAAATTATTATTTGTCTAAATTAAAGCATATCCTACAACGTGGTTCATAGCTTTCTTTCTCTCCAAGTAACACCGTTTCTGAGCTTTTAATCAACCGATAGGAGCGGCTAGCTGGAGCTCCGCAAGCCATACAAACGGCCGTTATTTTGGTAATAAATTCAGCAATGGCCATTAATTTAGGAATTGGCCCAAAGGGCTTACCCGAAAAATCCATATCCAATCCTGCCACAATTACACGTACCCCTTTATTGGCTAATGCTTCACAAACATTGGGGAGTTCATCATCAAAGAATTGCGCCTCGTCAATACCTACAACCTGCGTATGACCACCTAATAAAAGGATGGACGAAGAAGTTTCAACAGGAGTTGATTGTATGGAGTTTAAATCATGAGACACTACTGCAGTGGGATCGTAACGGGTATCGGTAGATGGTTTGAAAATTTCAACTTTTAACTTGGCTATTTGTGCCCTGCGTAACCGGCGTAATAATTCTTCCGTTTTGCCCGAAAACATAGGCCCGCAAATTACTTCAATACTCCCTTGCTGAAATAGTCTAGATCGCTCAATTCCCTCGTTTGTCATCCGTCAATTAATGTTTTTCAAATCACGAATATGCGTATTATAATAATAAAAATGATTTCTGTTGATAAATCGCTAAATACTTACTAATCATATGATCAGCAAAATGGCTGGTGTGTTTTCTGAACCTAATTATTATTTTTGATACAAATAGACAGATTCCTTCGTTCTTGTTTTAAATAGATTACTATGACACGTGAAGACATTTTAAGCCGTATAGGTTCCATTTTAGATGAGCTAAAAACCGAATGCCGAAGCTTATATATTCAATCCAGTATTCAGCCTGTAGATCTCGAACTTTTTGAAGCAAATGCTAATTTTTTGAAAGAGCATGTGCTGATTCTGAAAAAAATCGTTGACAAAGAAAATGTAGTTGTTCCCAGTCTTTCTAAAGAGATACACACCCCAAGTGTCTCTATTGATGAGTTATTGATTAAGGAAGATAAAAGTAAAGTTGAACACTCTTTTCACGAAGAGCAGCCTGTTGTTGATGAAGCTGTAAAAGCAGAACTCAAACTAGAGGAAAAGCCAAAGGTTGCAGAAGATCTTAAGAAAATAGAAACCGAAGCGGAGCCAATATCCATTGCGGAACCTGAAGTTGCTCCTTTGAGAACGGTGGAAGTTGAGCAAGAGCCGGTATTATCGGCAGACGAAAAGATTAAAAAAGAAGAAGAAGCCTGGGCCGAGATCAATCGACAGTTTCAAACCAAGGTGCCTACATTAAATGATTCAATTTCTTCGGCAAACAAAGATAAGGTAGAATTAAACACCACTTTTAAACCGCCTGTAACCGACCTTAAAAAAGCAATTGGTTTCAATGATAAGTTCGCTTTTATTAAGGGCCTATTTAATAATAGTGTAGAATCGTTCGAATCGGCCTTAAAAGATTTGAATGCCTGCACCAATTACAACGAAGCCAACCATTATATCGAACAACAGTTGGCTTCAAAATATGAATGGGGTATTAAACCGGAGTTAAAAGAACAGTTTACTGCAATTGTTAAGCAACGGTTTAACGAATAATTCCATTTCGATTAGTATCGAGCTTTATCAATATAAATAGTAAGATGGTAAAGCTCCATAGAGATGAACCTCCATAGCTAATAAACGGTAATGGAATGCCAATAACCGGCATAATTCCAATGGTCATTCCAACATTGATGAACACGTGGAAGAAAATAATCGTGGCAACGCCATAGCCATAGATCCGGGAGAAGGTCGATCGCTGTCGTTCTGCAATTACAACGATGCGCATCAGTAGGAAAGTATAAAGACCCAGCACCAAAACGCTGCCAACAAAACCCCATTCTTCTCCAATGGTGCAAAAAATAAAGTCAGTACTTTGCTCCGGAACGAAATCGTATTTAGTTTGTGTTCCTTTTAAATATCCCTTGCCTAAAAATTGGCCTGAGCCTATTGCTATTTTTGATTGGTTAACATTATAGCCCACTCCCTTCGGATCCACTTTTTTACCCAAAAGCAAGTCGATACGGTCACGTTGGTGTGGCTTAAGAATATTATTAAATGCGTAATTAACACCTGTAACCAGGGCTATTGATAAAATAGCACTTCCAATGATCAGAAAATAATGACGACGAACTCTTCTGTCTCTCCATAATAAAAAGCCGGTTAATAAAATAAGACCTATAATTATGTAGGATTGTGGAATGAGTAAGGACAGTACAAAAAGTATAACAGATACAAGGCCGAAAACAAGGTAGAATGGTGGTAATCCCTCGCGGTACAATACAATAAAAAACGACATAAACACCATTGCTGAACCAGCATCGGGTTGCAAAAGGATAAGTGCGACCGGAGCAAAAATGAGCGTAAAGCATTTTAGCTGATCACCCAGATCTGCGAGCTTAAGGTTTGTGGAGCCCATATAACGGGCTAACGTTAAACAAGTGGCCACCTTAGCAAATTCGGCTGGTTGAAGCCTGAAAGCCCCAATTTCGAACCAGGCTCGATTACCGCCTACCAATTTGCCCACAAATAAAACAGCTACCAGCAAAATAATGGTAATACCGTAGAAGACATATGCCGAAAAGTTGAAGAATTTCGAGTCTATCAGTAGAATGATGATAATCATAAGAACGGAGCTCGAGATCCAGAGCAGTTGTTTGCCATAATTTCTGCTCATATCGAAAATACTCGAATGATCCGCATCGTAAACAGCAGCGTAGATATTTGCCCATCCGATTAAAACTAGACAGAAATAAATGATGATCGTCATCCAATCAACATTGTAAAAGGGGCTTGTTTGCTGGCTTTGGTTCATTGCTCGTTTTCTGTTCTATCTTTTTTGCGTAGTTTCCTTTTTTTCTTCTCTGGGTTTTTGAGTTACCGATGTAGGCTTTACCTGTTTTACCGGTTTTTTCTCTTCTTTTTTATCGCTGGTCTCCGCTTTCTTTTCGTCCTTCTTTTTAATATTTCCACTCGCGTTAAATTGGTCACCTGGTAAAAGGCTGGCATTTAAAATACGATCTTCATATGCTTTAGGGCGAGTTATAGAATCCCGGATGTATTTTTCGATCATTAAGCTGGCTATAGGAGCTGCCCAGGTAGCACCATAACCGGCGTTCTCAACAAAAACAGCAATGGCGATTTTAGGATTATCCTTAGGTGCAAAACCCATGAAAACAGAGTGGTTTTTGCCATGAGGATTCTGTGCAGTACCCGTCTTTCCGCAAATTGGAATATCGGGGATACGGGCATAGGTGGCTGTACCGGCTAGTATTACACGTTCCATACCATCAATAACCGGTGGGAAATATTTGGAATCGATGCCTAATGAATTTTTTTTAGCATACTCCGGACGAATAAGCTTATTGCTTCCAATGGCCTTAACCAAATGCGGACGATAAAAATAACCGCGATTAGCGATACCAGCCATTACATTGGCCATCTGCAAAGGGGTAATACCTAACTCACCCTGGCCGATGGACAGTGAAATTACTGTTGATGATTTCCAATGATTGGCACCGTATATTTTATCGTAGTATTTATGGGTTGGTAATAAACCTTTTAATTCATTTGGTAAGTCAATATCGAGTTTAACGCCAATTCCAAACTTTTCAATTGCATCTCTCCATGCTGTATATGCTTGGTCTACTGTCATTCCCGGATGATTATCAATCATTGTTTTAAATGCCCAGCAATAATAAGCGTTACAAGAGTTTTGAATTGACTCGACCATGTTTTGCGGTGAGTGATTGTGTTCGCACTTTACCAGTCTCGACCCAATTCGGTAACCACCTCCACAAGGAAAGCGCTGATCAGGAGTGATCAATCCCATTTGTTGGCCTATTAAAGCCTGGATTGGCTTAAATACTGAACCTGGAGGATACTGCGCCTGAATTGGACGAATAAACAATGGCTTTAATGGATCTTTCAAAAGCTTCATGTAATTGTTGCCTCTAATACGACCTACCAGTAGGTTTGGGTCATAGTTGGGTGCACTTACAAAAGCTAATATTTCGCCGGTGGAAGGTTCAATCGCTACAATACTGCCAACCTTGTTTTGCATTAAAGCTTCGCCATATTGTTGCAACTTGGCATCAAGGGACGTGATCATTTTATCACCAGGAACAGCGGCTGTATCAAATTTTCCTTCATCAAAACTACCTTGTTCACGGTTAAAAACGTCAACCATTACACGCTTAATACCTCTTTGGCCACGCAGTAGCTTCTCATATGAGCGCTCAATCCCGCTGATGCCAATATAATCACCCTGACGATAATCCCCTTTTGATAGCTCGATAAGTTTATCGTTCACCTCACCAATGTAGCCTAATACGTGAGCTGCTATTGGAGAGGGATATTTTCTGAGGGTACGGTTTTGTACGAAAAAGCCAGGAAACTGGAAAAGGTGTTCCTGTAAACGGGCATACGTTTCTGCTGATAATTGCTTTTCAATTAAAGAGGCTTTAACACGAGAATATTCTCTTACTTTTTGAAGTTTTTCAACAAACTTATCTTCTTCTACTTCAATTAGTTGACAAAATAAAGCGGTGTCGAAAGGTTTTATACTTTTGGGAACCGCCATAAGGTCATAAACAGGCTCATTTTGTACCAATAGTACATTCTTACGATCATATATCACTCCTCGAGGAGGATAGACCACTAATCTTCTTAAAACATTGTTATTGGCAAAATCGAGATATCGGTCGTCAATAATCTGTATATAAAAAAGCCTTGCTACAAGTAAAAAAATAGCTGAAATAAAAATGGCCTGGATGATAAACTTCCGCTGAAAAAAACTGTTCATTAGCGCTTTCTGCTACCGAATAAATATTGACTGATAATAATTAACGTTAAAGTATAAGCGGAACTTATAATAGCCTTATAGGTAGCCATTAGAAATTCGCTTATTCGAAAATATTCAATATTGAGCAGAAAAACATGGTGTATTACCACTAAAATTGCACTATAAGTAAAAAACCAACGAAATCCGTAGTTGCGGATCGTGGGTTCAGGGAAAAACTCCCCTCCTTTAGGAATCATGATTGCCAAAATACCTATACGGCAGAAAGCCATTAATACACACGCTGCGGTATGCAGGCCAATAGTGTTGGAAAAAGCATCAATTGAAAGTCCAATCAGAAAAGATAATAGAAATATCCAGAAATTATCAAGATTAACTGGCAATAAGATGATGAACATTACATATATGTAAGGTACAGCAATGTTATATAACGATAAATTGGGGAGAAAGAATACCTGAAATAATACCAGGAAAATAAATCGGAATACGTTAGCAGTAATTAATCTAATCATGGCTCAGGTTGGCTTCGAGTTTCTGCTTTTCTTGAATGAATTTATCTTGTACAACGTAAACGTACTGTAAACGTTGAAAATCTGTGGCAAATTGGATTTCTATGTTCAACAAGCTCTCACCGGTTTGTTTTGGCGAATTAATTACTTTACCTAAAGCAACTCCTTCTGGAAACAGAGAGTACCCTGTGGTTACCACCAGTTCATTCCTTTTAACCGGAACATGGTTCGGGATTTCTTTTAAGGTTCCGTAGTGAGGGTTGGTCCCTTCCCAAATAACCGAGCCAATCGCATTGCTTAATGAAAGCTTAGAGCTGATGCTCATGTCTTTATGCAATAATGACATCACAGTGCTGAAGTGTTCCGACACATCTTTAACAATACCTACCACACCCTGGCCGCAAATTACACCCATTCCAGGTTTAAGGCCATGGTCGCTTCCCCGATTAATGGTTAGGTAGTTTTTTCTAAAGTTTATTGTGTTGTTCACCACTTTGGCCTCGATATACGAATACTGCTGGATTTTCATTGAATCCTGTTTCAATGTGTCGATCACTGTTTTCTTCTTGATAGAATCAATGTAAAACACATTAGGAAGCATATTCCGAAGTTTGGCGTTTTCAGCTACTAAACTATCGTTTACACGACCCAGCAATACATAACTTTTTATGTCGTTGGAGGTTTCGTAAAGATTGCCAATAAATTGATTTGAGGAATTGAGGAATGTTGTTTTCTGGTAATCGTTATTTCTGATGAGCAAGACAAGTGCAGTAACCTCAAAAATAACGAATAAGAAAAATGCGCGAAATCGTAGAATGAATAGCCAAAGGTTACGCATTGGTTAAGTTTAATGTGTGAATGACTAAATGAAAGAATGATAGAATTAAAGTGTAATAAATTCACTCATTCTATCATTCTCTTATTCTTTCATTGAAAAATGATTATGGCATTAAAAATCTGAAGTTCTCAATGTTTTTAAGTGCAATACCAGTTCCGCGAACAACTGCACGAAGTGGATCTTCAGCAACATGAACCGGAAGTTTAGTTTTTGCAGCAATACGTTTATCTAAACCACGAAGTAAAGCACCTCCGCCTGTCAAATAAATACCTGTTTGGAAAATATCTGCAGAAAGCTCAGGAGGAGTGATCTCCAATGCTTTTAAAATAGCCTCTTCGATTTTAGAAATAGATTTATCTAAACAATGAGCAATTTCGGTGTATGAAACCATGATCTGCTTTGGAACACCCGTCATCAGGTCGCGTCCTTGAACAGCAAAATCTGCAGGTGGTTCTTGCAACTCAGCTAAAGCCGAACCTACTTCAATTTTAATCTTTTCAGCAGTACGGTCACCAATTAAAATATTATGCTGACGACGCATATAGTTTACAATGTCAGAATCGAAGTTATCACCCGCAACACGAATAGATTGGTCACATACGATACCGCCTAATGCAATAACTGCAATTTCAGTAGTACCACCACCTATATCAATGATCATGTTACCCATTGGCTCTTCTACATCGATACCAATACCGATTGCAGCAGCCATTGGCTCGTGGATCAAGTAAACTTCTTTAGCACCAGCAATTTCAGCCGAGTCGCGAACGGCACGTTTTTCAACTTCCGTAATACCCGAAGGAATACAAATAACCATACGCAGTGAAGGGAATAACCATCCCTTTCCACCATTGATCATTTTAATAAAACCACGGATCATATGCTCAGCCGCATCAAAGTCGGCGATAACTCCGTCTTTTAAAGGCCTTACAGTTTTAATGTTTTCGTGGGTTTTACCATCCATTTGCATTGCCTGGCGACCAATGGCGATCATCTTGCCGGTTTTACGGTCAAGGGCCACGATAGAAGGCTCATCTACTACTACTTTATCATTATGGATGATCAGGGTGTTGGCTGTACCTAAATCAATTGCGATTTCCTGGGTAAAAAAGTTAAACAGTCCCATTCGGTTTGTTGCTCGGTTATAATTATTAATTCTTACTTACTTAGTTGTTTTTTTAACAAGCGTAAATTTTACAATAAGTCGCTGTTAAATATAGAAATTAATGTTTAAAGTGACGCACTCCCGTAAAGACCATTGCAACATTATTATTATTGCAATATTCAATAGAATCTTTGTCTTTAATTGAACCTCCAGGTTGTACTACGGCTGTAATACCTGCCTTATCAGCAATTTCAACACAATCAGGGAATGGGAAAAATGCATCAGAAGCCATTACAGCGCCTTTCAGATCAAATCCAAAGGTTTCTGCTTTTAAGATGGCTTGTTTTAAAGCATCTACTCGCGAAGTTTGTCCAACACCGCTCGCCAATAAAACGTCATCTTTTACCAAAATGATGGTGTTTGATTTGGTATGTTTTACCAGTTTGTTGGCAAAGTGAAGATCTTTTAATTCAGCTTCAGTAGGAGCTTTGGTGGTAACGGTTTGCATTTGAGCAGGTCCTTCCATTGAAAGGTCTTTGTCTTGCTCAATAACGCCGTTTAATAAAGTTTTAAATTGTTTAGAAGAAAGCGCAACCGGTTTTTGGCGTAAAATAATACGGTTTTTCTTTTCTGTTAAAATGCTTAATGCATCTTCGTTATATGCAGGTGCAATTAATACTTCAAAGAATAACTTATTAATTTCCGTTGCAGTGGCAGCATCAACAGGTTGGTTGGTGATTAAAACACCGCCAAATGCCGAAATAGGGTCACAAGCTAAAGCTGCGTCCCAGGCATCTTTTAATACCGGGCGTGTAGCAACTCCACAAGCATTGTTATGTTTTAAAATAGCAAATGTAGGCTCAGTAAACTCTTCAATTAGCTGAACTGCCGCATCTACATCCACTAAATTGTTGTATGAAAGTTCTTTTCCATTCAATTTGTCGAACATAGCATTTAAGTCGCCGTAGAAAACACCTTGTTGATGAGGGTTTTCTCCGTAACGTAAAACTGATGAAGTTTGAATGCTTTGTTTAAAAAGATGTAATGGTTCGTCGTTGTTAAACCAGTTAAAAATTGCAGTATCGTAGTGCGATGAGATGTTGAACGCGCGTTTGGCAAGTTCTTTACGTTGTTCAATGGTAGAAACCCCGTCTTGCTCTCTTAAAATTTGTTCAACATAGCCATAGTCGTTTTTAGAAGCTACGATAATTACGTCTTTATGATTTTTAGCGGCTGCACGAATCAACGAAATGCCGCCAATGTCAATTTTTTCAATTATTTCCTGCTGAGTGGCACCAGCTGCAAGCGTTTCTTCAAATGGATAAAGATCAACTATTACAAGGTCAATTTCAGGGATGGTAAATTCTGTCATTTGTTGGTTATCAGAGTCATTTTCTCTGCGAGCCAAAATACCACCGAAAATTTTAGGGTGTAATGTTTTTACACGGCCCCCTAAAATTGAAGGATAACTGGTCATGTCTTCAACCGGTGTAACATCTACACCAAGGTCACGAATAAAAGTTTCGGTTCCTCCGGTTGAAAAAATAGTTACTCCCAATCGATCAAGTTCTTTGATGATTGGTTCAAGATTGTCTTTGTAATAAACTGAAATTAAGGCGTTTTTAACTTTTACAGGGTGGTTCATCTTTCAAAAAAATCAAGGCGCAAAATTAGAAAAAATAATCTGCTTTAATTCGCTGTTTTCTAATTATTTCGACATTTTTTTCAAGAGGTTTTCAATTACTTTCGGATAGTGCAGATGTTCGAGCTGTTGTCCTTTATAAGCAATCATATCCACATCATCTCCCTGTTCAATTTTATACTTGGATTGGTGAATAATTTCGCCTTCATCAAAATGTTCGTTAACGTAGTGGATAGTGATACCCGATTCCTGTTCAGCGGCTTCTAATACTGCTTTATGAACACGGTTTCCATACATTCCTTTGCCACCAAATTTGGGTAATAATGCCGGGTGGATATTGATGATTTTAGTAGGAAAGGCTTTAATGAGGTTTTCCGGGATCAGCCATAAAAAACCAGCCAGTACAATAAGGTCGATGTTTAAGCTTTGCAACAGTTTTACTACCTCGTCGGAATGGTAAAATTCGTCCCTGTCGAAAACATGAGTTGGAATTTCAAAATTGTCAGCTCTTTGCAAAACATAAGCATCCGGACGATTAGCCAAAACTATTGACACTTCCACGTCTTTGTTTTTTTGAAAATGTTCAATTATTTTCTGTGCGTTTGATCCTGATCCTGAGGCAAATATGGCAATTCTCTTCACGTTTGGTTTTACTTGTATTTTTTTAAAAAATTTAACCGTAATAATACACATTTTGATAAAAACAGTTAGCTCAAATCTTCTTTTTGAGAAAATAGTTTTTATTATTTTTTGACAGCGTTATAAAATCAAATCTTTTGATTTTCAAGAGTAAGGTTTGGGTAAAACTAATTTCAATTTAAAACCCAAATGACAGATATATTAAATTCTTTTTGGTAACTTTTTCATAAAACAATTATTTTAATTGTTGGTTAATTTGAGTTGAGAAATAAGTTTTGGTGCGTTTTACAGCTCTATTCAGTTACACTACTATTTTCTACGTAAATGCTCCGATCAATAAAGTTTAGCATCTTAATCAAAAGGTTAACTCTGATTTTTTGCATCGTTTTATATGCATTTAAAAGTTTTCCTCAGCAACGCCCCAAAATTGGTTTGGTTTTAAGTGGAGGAGGAGCTAAGGGTTTGGCTCATATTGGAGTGCTAAAAGCCATTGACAGTGCAGGGTTAAAAATCGATTATATCACCGGGACCAGCATGGGTGCAATTATGGGGGGATTATATGCGGCAGGTTATACCGGAAACGAAATTGAAATCATTGCTAAGTCAACCTCCTGGGATCGACTACTTACCAATCAACCAGATTTACGCAGTATTGTTTATGAAGAAAAATCGGAGTTCGATCGCTACGCCATTGAATTGCCCTTGGTTAAGGGGAAAGTGAAAATAAGAACCGGTGTATTAGAAGCACAGGAACTATGGTTAACCTTCGCAAAACTTTTTCTGCCGGTTAATGATGTCAGGGATTTTTCTAAACTCAAAATTCCATTTAAATGTATAGCTACTGACGTTGCCACCGGAAAAATGGTAGTAATCGATAAAGGCAATATTATTAATGCAGTTAGAGCAAGTATGGCAATACCGAGTGTTTTTACTACGGTTGAGTACAATGGGATGAATTTGATTGATGGCGGGGTGGTGAGAAATTTTCCGGTGCAGAATGTGAAAGAAATGGGTGCCGATTACGTAATTGGAGTAAATGTTGGGCAAGGATTACAGTCGAAAGATAAGTTAAACTCGGCTTTAGATGTTTTGTATCAGGTAGGATCATATCGTGAGGCTGAAGATTTTTTAAAACAGGTGAAAGAATGTAATTTATTTATAGAGCCTGACATTGAAGGGTACGGTGCGGGATCGTTTAATGATGCTGATTCAATTATGCAGCGTGGTGAAATGGCCGCCGTTAAATATTTTCCGGTGCTTAAACAATTTGCTGATTCACTTAATCGCTTATATCCTCCTGTAAAAACTAAACGCGATACCATTCCATTAAACTATAAGGTAAAGATCGACCGCATTGTTGTAAATGGATTAAAGGTGACCTCTTCCAGTTTTGTGATAGGTAAGATGGACCTTAAGCCGGGCCGATATTATAATGGTGAGCAAATTGCCGATGCGGTAAGGCGTGTTTTTGGAACACGAAATTATCAAAGTATTACCTATGAATTTGAAAGGTACGATGGTGATAAAACACAAATGACCTTGTATGCTAAAGAAAGCCCTCAAACGGCTGTTAAAATGGCTTTACACTATAATAGCTTTAGCGACATTGCCGCCATTGTCAATATTACTTCGCGTAACTTTCCGGTTAAAAACTCTCGTTCTTTATTAACACTTAATATTGGTAAGGACCCAAAGATAAGGGCGGAGTATTTTAAATATTTGGGAGAAAGCAGAAACTGGGGATTCAATTTTAGCCTGAAAAATATCAATTATGATCTTCCGCTGTATGTTGATTTTGAACAGACCTCCTTATACCGATACAGTTTTGGAACCATTGACGCTCGTTTGCAATACGCCATTAACCGATCAGTTGGTGTAGGTTTAGGAGCCAGTTATGAAATAACACGGTTAAAGCCCAAGTTTACCAGTATAAGCGAATCGTCGGGGTGGAACTATAATTGGAATACTTATTTCTTTTATGACATGAATTCACTCGACCGTAAGCAGTTTCCAACAAGTGGAATAAGTTTGTTTACTGGACTGGGATTAATTTTTGGTCAGAATCCCAGTATTGATTTTTTTGATTCAAATGGTGATCCTATCACCAACCTTGATTCACTTGGTATTACTTTCAATCCTTATTTACGTGGAGAGTTTAAACTTTCTTATTTCAGGTCATTAAATAAGCGTTCTACTTTAATCTGGCACGCCCAGGCGGGAGTTAATTTCGATCAGCAACAATCTTTTTTGAATCAGTTTGTTGTAGGGGGAGCCACAGATTTTCTTAGAAATCAGGTCCCATTCATAGGATTGCGTGAGGCAAATGTAACTACTTCCAGTATTGCAACCGGATTGGTTGGTTATCGGTATGAATGTTATCGAAATATATTTTTAACGGGAAAGTTTAACGCCGGCTATTATAACTTCAATGGAACATTTTTAGATGATTTGACTCAGGGAGATTGGATTTCGGGATATGGAATAGGGCTTGGCGTGAAAACAGCTTTTGGACCATTGGAGTTAACCATAATGCGTTGTGATCAGAAAGGAGGAGTAAGTGCATATGTGGATTTAGGATTTCATTTTTAACTTATCGATAAGTTACAAATGAAGGAGCTTTAATTGGGCTTACATTAAAGCGAAGATCGATAACGGTTTTGATTTGAAATGCAAATTTTTGACTGGTAGCCGGCGCCCATGGGTAATAATATCCGCCCAGTTTCAAGGTGTTAAATACAAGGCTTTCATTTCTGATTCTAAATCCAGCGCCAACGCCAGCATATAAATGTTTTCCGAAGATGAAATCATCGGTATCGCCGAGTTGAGAGAGTTCAATCGATGTAAAAGAGTTGAATCTGAATCCAAGAATTTCGAATAAACTGTAAAGCGCCAATTCGCTCTTTAGATTAAAACGCTGATACCCGTTTAGCGTGTTATTTTCAAAGGCCGTGAGACCAAAGCCATCATTAATGTTTACAGGTTTATACAATACCGGATTAAAACAGTTTATATAGCCCAGTTCTATTAAATGCCTGAAACGCATTTTTTTATAGATCATTAAGCGACTGTAAAAAGAGCCTCTTACGTTTAATACAATATCTTCTATGCCATGGTCAATAAAGCCCCCCAAGCCGATATATGCCAATGAAAAACCTTTGCCAAGAGCTTTTTGTCGTTCATATTCCGCGCCGGTATAAATTCGGTTTTTGTTCAAGCGGTGGTCACTTCCGATGGCCAATGTTGCATAATAACCGGTTGAAATATCTTCGGTTCTTCCAAAGCCAAAAAGATAACGGGTGTTATAGATCTCCTGTTGAAAAGCAATGAATTGTCCCAAACTAAATTGTCCATTGTTGTAATTCGGGTCGTCATTAAACTGAATTTGTGTTGGGCGTTCTAAAAATTCCTGATTATAATACCTGAAAGAAATGGCCCTTCGGCTTCTGTTATATTCACCTCTTTTATTAAATCTTTTAAAGTTGAAGGCATAGGCCAGCCACGTATCAAAAAGACGGTACTGATAATTACGAAAAACGGAATCGGGTTGGCTGTAAACATTAAGTGACTTATTGTATTTGAAGGCCATTCCTGCTGCAACACGGCTGCTCGATGAGTATAATGGGCGGTTCAGTTTAATAAAAAACGAACTCTCATAAACACCTGTGTCAATTGTGCCCTGCGTATTTAGTTGTGAATAACCGACAGAAGCATCGGTAAATGTTCCCATTAAATTGTATTTGGTATAGGCGAGGGCTGTACCTACCACTGGGCTTCTGTCGCTGTTTGCTTCTATTGCTGCATCAATGGCCTGTCCCTGACCATTGATATTGGTATGGTATAAGTTAGTTTTTACACCCGATAAGCCTGATATGGGATAGATAGCAATACCCGGCGCAAATACGTCTTGCGTTAGTACAGTTACCTCAACCGAATCACTGTTAGTGCCACATGGAGATATAAATATTCGTGCATCGTGTAAAAAAGGTAAGCTCCTCAAATAGCGGGCATTATCGGCTAATGTATAGGAGCTTATTCTTTCATTTTCTTTGAAGAATAGCGATCGATGGATGACAGATTGTTTGGTTTGGGTATGCACCTCGCTCAGTCGCTGCTTTAATGATGGACGTTCATCGGGATGAACAGGTGGTGAGAAGTTGAATATATTGGTTTGAACCAATTCTATTGATTTGATCACCTTGCCTTCATACTTTACATACTCCTTTATACTTTGCAGTTGTAAGTCAGATTCCGGTCTTCTATTTCTTGTTAAAAAACGCTTTGTTAACGAATCGATGTAAGACTTTCTCCATATGGAGTCTATACTGATGACGCGTTTTTTTGAGGTATCAGCCAAATCATGGAAAGATTTAGCTGATGAATTAAATGACAAACCCGTAATTACACAGAATGCAATTAAAAAGACGAGATTGGATGACTTTTTAAACGGTAAAAAATGTAAGGCAAATCGGCATCCCATATAAAGCGTAATCTCTCGTATAAGTTACAATATAGCTAATACGTTGTTATTTTACAGAAATTATGCCCGGGCATGAATCAACTTGCAAAATTTTACTTGTAAAGTATAACCAATTAAAAGGCAACGTTGCTCTTTGCTTCATACCATTTGATAAACGCTTCATTAATCAATTGATACTGAACTTTAATGGTTTCGGTCCAATATGCAATCGCTTCATCGTGCTGCTTGTTCTTGCATATTTCAAAAAAGGTTCGGTATCCATCAAAACTAAAATCATTTTCTTTAAAGGAGTTAAAATAGATATTCAAAACCATCAAATGACGTTTCAAAACTACCTCAGCAATGTGTAAAAAGTAGGGCATTTTACACGGCCCGTACATAAGATCCTGCATTTTTACGATGAAATGCATAAAGGTAGTACTCGATAGATTTTGCTCCGTTTTGTAAATTAGTTCTTCCGCCTGTTTAATAGTTGTAGCGGTATAATTAGGTAAAGCATGTTGCAATAATGTAGGCACAATGCTTATACGCATAATTTGAGTTTCGTTGAAAGATTGCGGTGTGATTTCCCTTACAATAGATCCTTTATAGGGTGATATTTCAAGAAAGCCTTCTGATTCAAGTAATCGAATGGCCTCTCTGATAGGAATTCTGCTAACGCCAAACTCTTCGGAAAGGTTTTGTTCTATTATTCTTTCTCCTTCTTTATAATTACCAAAAATTATTTCATTCCTTATTTTGTCGGCAACCTTCATTGAAAGTGTTTTTGCCGTAATTTTTTTTGTTCGCTCTTTCATTTCCTGCTATAAAAGGGCTATTGATTTACAATATCGATTGATGTGAAAAAAGTATTAAATGACCCCAACGCTTATGTATTTTAATTTTCAATAGCGATGTAATAAAGGAAAGTTAATTAATAATATCAATAAAAAAGGGTTAAGCAAACAGGGAAAATACCTTAAAATGGAAGTGTAATCGTTTTTTTACATTCGTTTCTTAATTGCTTTAGTTGTCCAGTTAAATCTTAAAGCCGAAAAACGTAAAAGGAAAGAAACTCCTATGGCAACCAATGCTGCTATTTGGGCATTTAAATCAAAGCCTGCTCCTAAAACTAAAAAGGTTACAATGGCTACAACAGAAGTTACGGAATAAAAGTGTCCGGGTTTAAATAATACTGATTCTTCTTTTGTAAGCAGATCCCTGATCAACCCTCCTCCAACAGCGTTAATAAAACCGATGATAAAGGCCGCAAAAACGCCTAACTCCAGGGCAATGGCTTTTTGGGTTCCAAAAACAGCATACATACCTAATGAAATAGCATCAACAATTTTAATGGTGGATTCCATTTTATGGTTAAGGTTATAAAAATAGATACCGGCTGTTCCGGCTATCAGCACCATTAAAATGTATCGATAATCCAGTAATATGGCTGGAGGGCCATGTTGAAGTAAAATATCACGGATAAATGAACCTCCGGTACTTGTAACCAAGGCTAAAATAAAAACCCCTATGAAATCATATTCTTTCTCAATTGCTTTAACTGATCCTGAAAAAGCGAATAAAAAGGTCGCTAGTAAGTCAAATACAATAGGTAGCTGGTAATGTCCATGAAGCTGTATTTCGTCCATAATATATGAGGATGGTTAATTGAATTTACAAGTTTATTATTTCATTCAAGCGGAACATAATACGCATTATCATCTTTATATCATATACTTTTTGCTAGGATTATTATACAGGTGACTATAATTATATACATATACTTTAATAATAAAACCATTAGTTTCTTTTTCTTATTATTAAAACATGTATGTTGATCAGTGTGTTTAAATCATTCATTATCTGTTTGTTACTGCGTTTTTATCAGTGTTTAAACATCAATTAAATAATTTGCAATTATCTCCTTAATATACAAGGCATAGTTTGTGGATTTAATTCTACAGATATGGGTTGTAATTTAAATTTTTGGGAAAAAATTTACATCTATAAATAATCAATCAATCAATCTACAGCCCTAATCGTTGATAAGCAACTAATTTAATTTATGCTTTCTAATCGAGGGACCATGAAACGTTATCTAATTTTAATGCTATTGATCATACAACAGTCAGTGTATGGTCAAAGAATTCTGTTCAAAGAAAACTATACTGGTAATTCCGGCAACGTAGAAGTATTCGGTAAGTATAGTTTAGGAGCTGTTCAACGCAGCAATTGTCCTATGGATTTCATCAAGGACACAGCCTACCCCACCTTAACCAAATGGGCATCATCTCCAACAGGTGATATTTACTGGACCAATGGAGCTGCCGTTTACAAGTACGATTTCGACCGACAGCAAAGTTCTTTACTTGAAGATAAAATCTATAATATTTCTGAGATGGTGGTGAGCGACCGATACGTTTATGTTGTTTCGCTTAACGAAAAGTTGAATGCTAATAATGGTAGCCGTTATGCAGCTGGACAAAAAGTGTATAGGATCAGTATTGCAAACGGTAAGAAGGAAACAGTGCCAATTCCCGATGGTTTGAATTTCACCAACCTCAGTGTATCAGACGATGGCAACACACTGTCATTTATTCACACGTTTAATTATGATGATCAATCATTGTGTGAATTCCGTCTATGTACTTTTGATGTAATTGCCAAGAGGTTGAATATTATTGATAAGGGGCAAAAGCGTAATGATGAGTATTTCGGCTCACCTGAAAAGTATAATTCGCTGGTTTGGATGGATAGTAATAAGATGCTGTACTTCAAGCATGAAAAGGGAAAGATAGGAGGAAGCATATTTGTTTACGACAAAATCCATGGGGTGAAAAATATTATGTTCAACAATGTGCTGGATAAAACCTTTACCTGGTTTAGCTTTTATGATCAATGGTTTTTATTTTCAGATGGCGAGCATATTTATAAAACACGTGATGGTATAAACAAAGAGATAGTCCTCGATAAAAATATCCAGCAGGCTGTTTTGGTTCAAAGATAATTCAGTGTTAGAGTTTTCATAGCGATTAATGGGCGGACTTCTTGAGCAAGGTCCGCTTTTTTTGTTAAAACAACAAAGGCCGGATAAACCGGCCCCTGGTATTTAAAGAATTATAAAAGGTACAAAATTACAGGTTGCCACGACGGCCTTGTTCCAATTCAATAGCTTCAAATAAAGCTTTGAAGTTTCCTTTTCCGAATGAGGTAGCACCCTTACGTTGAATGATCTCGTAAAATACAGTTGGACGATCTTCAACAGGTTTAGTAAAGATTTGTAACAGGTAACCTTCCTCATCACGGTCAACCAAAATATTTAGATTCTTGATCGCCTGAATATCCTCATCGATTTTACCAACACGCTCAAATAGGCTATCGTAATAAGAATCAGGAACAACTAAAAACTCAATGCCACGGCTACGAAGTTCTGTTACTGTATGAATAATGTCATCAGTTGCTAAAGCTAAGTGTTGAACACCCGCACCTTGATAATAATCGATATATTCTTCAATCTGCGATTTTTTCTTTCCTTCAGCCGGTTCATTGATAGGGAATTTTACAAAGCCTGAACCGTTAGAAACTACTTTCGACATTAACGACGTGTACTCTGTTGAAATATCGTGGTCATCAAAAGTGATCAATAACTTAAATCCTAACACTTCTTCGTAGAAGTTAACCCATTTATTCATTTCACCCCATCCCACATTTCCAACGCAATGGTCAATGTATTTCAAGCCAACTGGAGTTGATTGAACAGGAGGATTTTTAACAGCAACGAAACCTGGTAAAAATGCACCGTTGTAGTTTTTACGTTCTACAAACGTATGAATTGTTTCACCATAGGTTTTAATAGCCGACATTTTTACCTCACCAAACTCGTCAGTAATGGTTTTTGTTTCAAATTCAGGCTCTGCACCACGTTTTACTGTTTCTTGGAATGACTTTTCTGCGTCATCAACCCATAAAGCCAAAACTTTAACGCCATCGCCATGTACACGAACGTGTTCAGAAATATAACTGTTCGGATCGAATGAGGTAGTTAACACCAAACGAATTTTCTCTTGCTGTAAAACGTAAGAAGCTCTGTCGCGGATACCTGTTTCAGGACCTGCATAAGCTACCAGTTTGTAACCAAAAGCTACCTGGTAAAAGTATGCTGCTTGTTTCGCGTTTCCTACATAAAACTCAACGTGATCGGTACCTAATAATGGTAAAAAATCAGCCGATGGGTTATGGTCTTTGTGTAATTCTTTTAATTTGTTTATTGCTTCAGCGGTTGCCATAATTTTAATTTTTAAGTTGATATAGTTAATGGATTGCCCTATGCATGTTTTTCACATTGTGCAGGGCAGGTTACCACATAGCTAAATGCTCACTTAAAACGGCTAATAAATGCATATGTTTATTATTTATTTCGAGTTACGGATTCAGGGTTTCAAAACTCATAACCCGAAATTCGTAACTCGTATTAAAAACTAGTTAATATCTTCTTGCCACGATTTAAAATAATCGGGATCTTCAATTTCGATCGCTTCTTCCGTGATCATTAGCGGACGGAAAGGGTCAACCATTACAGCGAGTTCTTGAGTGTACTCTTGTCCAATGCTCTTTTCAACGGTTCCCGGATGAGGTCCGTGTGGAATTCCTCCCGGGTGAAGTGTAATTTGTCCTTTTTCCACACTCTTGCGGCTCATAAAATCACCATCTACATAATACAGCACCTCATCAGAATCAACATTGCTGTGATTATAAGGGGCAGGAATTGCTTCCGGATGGTAATCGTACTTACGAGGGCAGAATGAGCAAACCACAAAATTGTGTGCTTCAAAAGTTTGATGCACTGGAGGTGGTTGGTGAACGCGACCTGTTATCGGTTCAAAATTGTGAATAGAAAAGGCAAATGGGTAATGGTAGCCATCCCAGCCAATAAAATCGAAAGGATGGGTGCCGTATACATATGGATAGATCAATCCTTGTTTCTTAATCAATACTTTAAAATCGCCGTATTGATCAAAGGTTTCTAAATCCTGAGGGCGGCGAATATCGCGTTCACAAAAAGGAGAGTGTTCCAGTAATTGTCCGAATTCGTTTCTGTATCGTTTAGGAGTACGAATAGGACTGAACGACTCAACTATGAATAAACGATTATTTTCGTCATTAAAATGCAGCTGATAAATGGTTCCTCTTGGGATGACCAAATAATCGCCATACTCAAAAGGTAAGTTGCCATAACCTGTTTTCAAAACACCTGAGCCTACATGGATAAAAATCATCTCATCGGCCTGACTGTTCTTATAAAAATAATCAGTCATTGACTTGCGTGGTGCTGCCAGTGAAATATGCAGGTCGTCATTTACCAATACCGGTTTACGACTTTTCATATAGTCATCTTCTGGCTTAATTTTAAAGCCTTTTAAACTGGTATGGCGCAAATGCTTTTTGCGTGCAATTTTAGGTTCTACCGAATATGGCTCTTCTGTAGCTTTAACTATTGTGGGTGGATGGCAATGATATACCAGCGAATACAAGTTTGAAAACCCTTCGGTGGAAACTAATTCTTCGGCATATAATTTACCATCAGGTTTACGAAAAATCGTATGGCGTTTTGCCGGAATTGTGCCCAAACTATGATATATAGGCATACGAAATTAAAATTTAACGGGGTTAAATAAATTGGTTATTGATTGTTGGTATATTAATACCAATCTAAATTTACAAAGAAATAAGGGGAATACTTAAAAGGAATATTGGGCGAAAACGATTTTAGCAAGCAGCCCCTTGCGAAACAATGCCGTTGTACAGCTACTGTCCGAAAGTTTATGTTTAATTGCGTTTAAAATCATTTTCTCTTTATATTGAAGTTGGCTAAGATAGAAATTATTCTCATTAAAAAGTACATCCTCGTTTCGCCTAAAAATTTATAGTTTTGACCACCTTAAAAAACCTACTCAATGAAGTTAGTTAGTTATAAAACCGAGGACCGTGAACACTTAGGTGTTTACATCAATGGTCATATTTTCAATCTCCATTCACTAAATAAAGCTATTCCTGATGAAATGACTGCCTTTTTACAAGGTGGTGAGGAGCTGATGGAGCGTGCAAAGCAAATAGATGCAGATATTAAGGCGGGTAAACTTGAAGTTAGAGAAGAAATTTTCTTTGAACTTTTGCCTCCGGTTCCGCATCCAACCTCTTGCAGAGACGGTTATGCTTTTCGTCAACATGTAGCGGCAGCGCGTCGTAACCGAGGAGTTCCGATGATTCCTGAGTTTGATCAATATCCGATCTTCTACTTTACAAACCACAATGCAGTGCAAGGTTCGGGTGAAATAGAATGCATGCCTGATCATTTTCAAAAGCTTGATTTTGAATTGGAGGTAGCAGTAGTAATTGGTAAAAAAGGCCGTAACATTAAGGCTGCTGAAGCCGATGAATACATTGCCGGCTTTATGATCATGAATGATATGAGCGCCCGCACACTGCAAATGGAAGAAATGCTGTTGAACCTTGGTCCTGCTAAAGGAAAGGATTTTTCAACCGTTATTGGTCCATGGTTGGTAACACCAGATGAACTTGAGAAATTTAAAGTTCCTGCAAAAACCGGACATGTTGGTGCCAATTATAATCTTGATATGAAATGCTGGGTGAATGGCGTTCAGGTTTCACAAGGTAATGTTGCTGATATGGATTGGACTTTTGCCGAAATTATTGAGCGTTGCGCTTACGGTGCTGATATTTTGCCGGGTGATGTAATTGGTTCAGGAACTGTGGGTACAGGATGTTTTCTGGAACTTAACGGCACTGGCAAGCTTAATAACCCTGATTACAAAGAACAGTGGCTAAATGACGGCGACGTGGTTGAAATGGAAATTACCGGCTTAGGAATTTTAAGTAACACCATTAAAGCTGTTGAAACTGATTTTTCGATTTTAGGATTGAAGAAAAAATAAAAGATTTATCTTAGGTGGAATTGCGGAATTGTTGTCCATTCTTTAACCGCAAAGGCACAGTGCCGCAAAGCTACCTATGTATGAATAAAGAACAATATTATCTGCTCTCCGGGCAAATTATGGATGCTTGTATTAGCGTTCATAAAGAAATTGGGCCAGGTTTACTTGAATCTGTATATGAGTTTGCACTTTTGAAAGAATTTGAGATTAGAAAAATAAAGGCACGATCTCAAGTTACTTTGCCGCTCTTCTATAAAGGATATGATGTGGGAAAAGTTTTTTGCATTGATATTCTGGTTGAGGATGAAATAATTTTAGAATTAAAGTCTTCCGAAAATCATCATCCTGTATATGAGGCCCAATTGATTTCTTATTTGCGTTTGGCAAACAAAAAACTCGGTTTCTTAATAAACTTTAATGTTCCATTAATGAAAAATGGAATAAAACGATTTGTAAATAATTTTTAACTCCGTGGCTTTGCGGCTCTGCGGTTAATATGAATCATGATTTCCCTCGATATAAAATCACTTAAACCTGCCGAAGTACAGAACTATCTTCAACATGCTATTGCTCCACGTCCTATATGTTTTGCGGCTACAGTTGATAAGGATGGTAACCATAATTTAAGTCCTTTTAGTTTTTTTAACTTATTCAGTTCCAATCCTCCTATGTGTGTGTTTTCGCCGGCACGTAGGGTTCGGGATAATTCAACCAAGCACACTTTAGAAAACGTACAACAGGTGTCTGAAGTAGTTATTAATATCGTTTCGTATGATATGGTTCAACAAACCTCATTGGCCAGTACCGAATACGCTAAAGGTGTAAATGAATTTGAAAAAGCTGGTTTTACGATGTTAAAATCAGATTTGGTGAAACCCATGCGTGTAGCTGAATCGCCTGTACAGTTGGAATGTGTGGTTAGGGAAGTTATTCCATTAGGAACAGAAGGTGGTGCCGGAAACCTGGTGTTAGCCGAAGTGCTGAGAATGCATATCAGCGAACAAATAATGAAGGAAGATGGTTCGGGTATTGACCAACGTAAGGTAGATCACGTAGCACGATTGGGTGGCGACTGGTATTGCCGTGTTACACCTGAATCATTGTTTCAGGTGGCCAAGCCATTAACCACCCTTGGAATTGGTGTTGACAAAATTCCTTCAGCAATACGAAACAGCCACGTGCTTACCGGTAACAACCTGGGCCAGTTGGGCAATGTTGAGCATTTGCCATCCGATGAAGAAGTTGAATTGACAAGACTTCAGCCTGAAATAAAAGAAATATTCGACTCATTTATTGGCGACAAAAACACCCTCGAAATACACCTTCACAATAAAGCGAAAGAGCTTCTCGAACAAGGAAAAGTCGCAGATGCCTGGAAAGTGCTTTTGTCGATAAATTAACATACTTAAGGCCCATTGATAATGGGCTTTTTTGTTTTTAAGGCATTTCTTTCAGATATTAAGGGAACAAAAAATTGCTCTCTATGTCACTTTTCGAATCGAAATACAATCACCCCTACTCTTATGATCCAAAGTTTAATAAACGGGTAGCATACTTCAGTATGGAGTTTGCCATTGATCAAAGCCTGAAAATCTATTCAGGAGGTTTGGGTTTTCTGGCAGGTTCGCATATGCGCAGCGCTTTTGAACTAAAGCAAAATCTTATTGGAATAGGTATTCTTTGGAAATATGGCTATTACGACCAGATTCGTCAGCAGGATCAGTCGATGAACGTTTTGTTCCAGGAGAAAACTTACTCTTACCTGGAAGACACCGGTATAAAGTTTACAATAGATGTAAATGGTCATCCCGTTTGGGTAACGGCGAAATATCTGAGGCCCTCTTTATTTAATACCGTTCCTTTATTTCTGTTAACCACTGATTTGCCTGAGAATGATTACCTGGCTCGGTCCCTGTCGTTTCATTTGTATGATGCAGATTTGGCCGCTAAAGTGGCTCAGTTTATTTTATTGGGAGTAGGAGGAGCCAAGCTGCTGGATGAGCTGGGTTATGAGGCGGATATTTATCACCTGAACGAAGCGCATGGCCTTGCTGCAAGTTTTTACCTTTACAATAAATATAAAGACCTGGCGGAAGTTAAAAAGCGTTTGGTTTTTACAACACATACTCCAGAAGAAGCCGGCAATGAGAAACATGATATTTACCTGTTAAACAAAATGGGCTACTTCTGCGGAACCAATTTCGACGAGATCAGGTTTATCAGCGGGATGCATAACGATATTTTCGATTATTCACAGGTTGCTCTTCGGTTTGCAAAGATTGCCAATGGAGTTTCGGCATTACATGGTAAGGTGGCCAAATCAATGTGGAGTAAATATGAAGGTCTTTGTCAGATCATTTCAATCACCAATTCACAGAATTATTTGTATTGGGCTGATAAGGATATGTATGATGATGTTAAGAATGATAAGGACGAATTGCTGGTAAAAAGGAAGAAATATCTTAAAGCGCGTTTGTTCGAAACGGTTGCCGATCAGGCCGGCGATTTGTTTAATCCGGATGTGCTTACATTGGTTTGGGCCCGGCGCTTTGCGTCGTATAAACGAGCCGATCTGATCACTCAGAACCGGGAAAGATTTGAACGGATCATTACTAACAAAAAATATCCGGTTCAAATTATTTGGGCAGGAAAACCTTATCCTATGGATTATGGGGCTGTTTCCACCTTTAACAATTTGGTTCACCTGTCGAAAGTGTATCCAAACATTGCAGTTTTGGTTGGTTATGAGTTGAAACTATCGAAAAAGCTGAAGTATGGAGCAGATATCTGGTTAAATAATCCAAGAGTTCCTCGGGAGGCATCAGGAACATCAGGAATGACCGCCTGTATGAACGGAGCAATTAACTTTACCACCCAAGATGGTTGGATACCTGAATTTGCAAGCACGAGCAATTCGTTTTTAATTCCATTAGCAGATCAATCAAAACCAATTCATGATCAGGATAATGAGGATATGAATAACCTGCTTGATATCCTCGAAAATCAAATTATACCAATGTATTACGAACGGCCAAGTGATTGGGTTAAAATGATGAAGCAAAGTATGTTGGATGTATTGCCTGCTTTCGAATCGAACCGAATGGCAGCCGAATATTATGAGAAATTGTATTTGGCTTAAGATCGGATTATAAAAAAACAGCAGCCGCTTCAATTTGAAACGACTGCTGTTTTTTTATTAGTTGTTACAGATTATTTAAAATCTAATTCCGCAACATCTGTATTTACTTTTACATCTTTTACTTTTAAGTCAAACTGTTGAGGTCCGCTGGTAATTGAAATGGTATAAGCCATTAACACTCCGTTAACCGGTTTATAATCCGAAAATTCGGATATTTGATTCATTTCCTGTCCGGTTGGAAGCTTAATGGTTGATTCTTGTTTTAGCAATAAACCAGATACAACATCATAGTACTTATAGCTTATATTTCCTGAAGGAGAAGTGATTTTCACTTTATAAGTGTCTTTGTCATTAACTTTTTCAGTGTTTTCAACTACAAGGTTAAACTTGTCGGCAGCATAATAAATTTCGGGGAAAAGGCTACGCTCTTCTTGTTTTTTCTTCACATCCTCCGGGCCTAAAGGTACTTTTTGTCCTTGCATCTCACTATATCCGGCAGTTCCGTCAAAAACAGATTTCATAACAGTCATTCCATTATAGCTCATCACTAATGATTCCTTGTTAGGAGTCATTTGTTTAATGATTGCGTTTAAGGTCATTCCTTGAATGTTAGCTTCGGTATTGAATGCAACAGAAGTAATGTTTTTGATATTGTCTTTGCCTCCAACAGCTTTTATGTAATTGTCGATAATTGTTTGAGGACTTACATTGGCCGTTACTTTGTTAGCTGGTTTAGCAACGGGGTTGGCATATTTGTCGAAATAATTGATCTTATAACCTAACCTTTCAAGGTTAGGGGCAATTTCAGAAGCTTTACCAACTACCACAATTCGGGCCTGACCTGCAGTGAAATACTTTTTAGTTACCCGTTGAATATCATCGGCAGTAACAGCATTGATCTTCTGTAAAAAAGTCTGGTAAAAATCCTGAGGCAAGCCTTCTGTTTGAATGTTCAGCGCATAGGTTGCAATGTTTGACTTGTCTTCCAAATCCATTGCGAAGTTTCCGTTGTAGGTGTTTTTTACAAGTTGTATTGCTTCAGGACTTGCTTTCTCTGTTCCCAAACGGTTAATTTCATTTAATATTTCCACAACAGCGCTATCGGTAACAGCATTACGAACACTTGCTGATGCGCCAAAACGGGCACCGTAGCGGTTAGCCTCAACCGAGGAGTAAGAACCGTAGGTGAAAGCGCGTTTTTCGCGCAGGTTCAAAAATAAGTAACCGTTAGAGCCACCGCCCAAAATTTGATTAGCTACTATTAAAGCGAAGTAATCAGGGTTTTTTTTGGTGTTTTCTACCACATTGGTTACAGTAATTTCCGATTGAACGGCATTAGGAACGTCAACTAAATCTATTTCAGTAGTTTTAACATTCACCGGCTTTTTAACCTGTTTTTCAATCAACGTACCTTTTGCCCACGAGCCAAAATATTTAGTGGCTAACTTTTTCGCTGCGTCAGGCTTTATATCGCCTACAAAAACTAAATAAGCTTTATTAGGAACAAACTGCGATTTGTAATCAGTTTTTACATCAGTAAGGGTAATTCCGTTTAGTTTTTCTTCAGTTTGAAACTCGCCATATGGGTGATCGGTTCCGTAAACTAATGCGTCAACTACGCGGGAAGAGATTGCTTTGGAGCTTTTTTCATCGGACTTTAATTCTGTAATTGCCTGAGATTTGATCTTATCAAATGATTCTTTCGGAAATGCAGGATGTAAAACGGCGTCGGCCATCAATGAAAAAGCTTTATCAAAGTATTTGGTAAGAGCCGATGCCGAACCTCCGCCTGAGCTGGCACTTACATTAGCTCCTATAAAGTCAACTTCTTCATCAAATTTAGCTTTCGGACGAGAAGTAGTGCCTTCATTTAGCATAGCACTTAAAATACCTGAAATACCCGCTTTTTTACCTTCCAGTTGAGGAACACGGTCGAGCATTAAGCTGGCGCTTACTTTAGGAAGCTTATGATCTTCAACCACCAATACTTTAATGCCGTTAGCTAATACAAAGCTTTGCGGCTTACCAATTTGAATAGTTGGCGCAGGACCAGCAGCAGGCTTTTTACTGCGATCAATAGTTTGAGCAAAAGTGGTGGTGCATATTAACAAAAAAGCTACTGCACTTAAATATATCTTATTCATTGTAAATTCGGATTTAAATTATTGGTTGCTTTTTGGTAAATAATACAATAACACTCGCTGATTAGCTCCTAAATATTTTTTCGCCACTTCACGCATCTCCTCCCGGGTAAGGGTACGATAGATCTCTATCTCGGTATTTATCAAATTGGTGTTTTTCTGAAAAGTGTAAGCATCTGCCAAATTATTAGCAATTCCTTCCACTCCTGTATTTGCATTCACAAAATTGTTTTCCATGATATTCTGAAGTTTTTGGAAATCATGCTCAGAAATTAACTCTGTTTGCATCTTGGCCACTTCTTCATCAATATCTTTTACCAGATCACTTAAACTTGCGTTACCATTAGGTAAGGCATACGTAATGTAAGCACCATAATCTTCGAGTGAATAGTTAAATGCACCCACCTGAAGTGCATTTTTTTTATCGTCAACCATTTTTTTATACAAGCGAGAGCTTCCGCCATTTGATAAGATCGTTGAGATCATATTTAAAACATATGCATCCCTGCTTTTCATGCCTGGCACCCGGTATGATGTGATAACAGCGGGAAGCTGAATATTGGCATCATAAACACTGTCGATTATTGCTGTAGTGATTGGTGTTTCAGTAATATTAGGTTGAACAATCTCTTCGCCTTTAGGAACCGCCGAAAAATAAGCGCTGATCAGGTTTTTGGTTTTTTCAATATCGAAATCACCGGTAACCACTAAACAGGCATTGTTTGGCGCATAGTATTTTTTAAAAAACGCTTTGAATTCGTCAAGTTTCGCTGCATCCAGATCGGCCATTGATCCGATCGTTTGCCATGTGTAGGGATGTTTGGTAAACAAACGTTTAAATACTTCCTCTGCAAAACGACCGTAAGGTTGATTGTCGATACGCTGACGTTTTTCTTCCTTAACCACCTCGTTTTGAGTTTTCACACCAATTTCATTAATTACCGGGTGTAACATGCGTTCTGATTCAAGCCATAAACCGGTTTTAAGTTCATTAGATGGAAGAACTTCATAATAGTAGGTACGATCTTGAGTGGTGTTGGCGTTGTTTTGTCCCCCTGCCTGAGAAACAACCTTCATGAATTCGCCTCGCTTTAAATTATCGGAACCTTCAAATAATAAATGCTCGAAGAAATGGGCAAAGCCGGTGCGGCCAAGTACTTCATTTTTTGAGCCTACATGGTACATAACAGATACGGTTACTACCGGAGCTGCATTAGCTTTATGTAATATAACATGCAGTCCATTATCGAGGTTGTACTCGGTAAAGTCAACTTTTTGGGCATAGATAGATGTTGTTAAACCCAGGAGGAGTGAAGCTACTCCAATTAGTTTTTTTTTCATATAAAGTGTAAAAGTTAAAGTAAATACATTACTAAGTTAGAAATGATTACAGGTAAATAGAATACAAAATTGTTAGTATGTAAAATATTACAAATACGGGAGTAGGAGTATGTTGATGGTTTTCAGTGGTATGTAAACACAAAAAGCTTAATCCGATGTGGATTAAGCTTTGCGTATATTGTTAATTAAGTACGGTAAAGTACCTGATTAGCTTAATTTGCTTACAAATTTAGCCAACTTTGATTTGTTGTTAGCTGCTTTGTTTTTGTGAATTACGTTTTTCTTAGCTAAACGATCTAACATTGAAGAAACTTTTCTGTAAAGTTCAGTAGCTTCTGCTTTAGTGTTCATACCACGTAATCTTTTGATAGCATTACGAGTAGTTTTTGCCTGATAACGGTTTCTTAAACGTTTAGTTGCGTTGGCACGTATTCTTTTTATTGCTGATTTATGATTTGCCATGTTATTATAAACTCTTTTCTTTTTCTAAAAGGACTGCAAATATAGAGCTAATAATTTAAAATGCAAACTACATTTTAAAATTTAAGCCATTGGGTTTTAGTTTCTTTCCGCCGGTGCAAAGATATAAAAATAAGGCAGTTTAAAACCTGGTGCTGGCCGTTTTCTTTCAGCTCTAACATAAAATGTCTGGGAATTCAGTTTTACAAACTATTAATGTTCTATTAGATATTTAACATGATAGTTATGAATTGATTATAATTAATAGTTAATATTGTTTATTAGTTATTGAAATTTGAAAAACATTAAATCTTTAATTGTTCTGTTTGTTTTAAATGGAGCAATTGTTAGCTGCAAGAAAACCAAGCCTGTTCAATTAGAAAACAGGCAGGTGAGTTCGAAAGTTGTAAAGGGTGACTCAGTGGATATTGATAAACTGGCGTTAAGAGATTATTCGCAGTTGGTATTTGATACAACTATGGTTTTACAATCAGCTCCAGGAACAAAGTCTGTTCTCTTTAATTCTGATCAAAGTCGTTTGTATGCGTTAAACTTAGAAGGTCTGAGTGTTTATGAATATAGTCGGGAGTCGAAGCAACTAATGCGAGAGTTTAGGTTTAAGCCTTCAATTGGCAAAGGCTGGAATTATGAAGACCGGAAAGAAATCATTTCGTACAAGGAAAAGCCTGTTGAAGCTGTTATAAGCAATCATGATAGTATTTTATGGGTTTCGTTGCATAATAACGGAGGGATTACACCCATTTTCCTTCAGGATATTTCTAAAATGAAATCAGTTTCCGCTCCAGATTCTTTAATTAAAAAGTTATTTGTTGTTTATGAAACGGGGGCAAGCCCTGATACCATTTTTGTTCCTCTTATTAAGACAGGTAATACGCCTAAAGTTATTGCTGCTGATAAGAAAAGTACGCATCTTTTGGTGAGTAACTGGCATTCAAAAAATACCAGTGTACTCGAAATAAATCCTACGGTTTTCCCATATGCCCATTTGATCAAAAATATTTCCACTGGTGCTATACCACGGGGAGTTGTGATTGATGATGTTCACCAAAAGTCATACATCGCCATTATGGGTGGCGCACAAATAAATGTGCTTGACAATAAAAGCTGGGACCTGGATACGGTCATTAACGTTGCTTCAAATCCAAGACACATCGTTACCGATAACCAGGGCCGATTATTCGTTTCCTATAATATGTTATCACAAATTGCCTGTGTTGATCCGGTAAGTGGTAAAACATTGTTCACAGCTCAAACTGACGCTAATCCGCGAACAATAGACCTATCTAAAAATTGTAAATTCTTGTTTGTTACGTGTTATAAAGGTAATAAGCTTGAGGTTTTCAAAATAGGAGAGAAGGGCTTTACTAAAATTTATTCGCTTAAATCAAGTGGGAGTCCGGTTGGGGTTGATCTTTTTGAAGATAACGATAAGCTGGAAGCATGGGTTTGCAACTATACTATAGGAACTATCAAAGTATTCATATTCAATAAAACGCAAGGTGAATTAAATATAGCTGAAGCAAAACCCAAATCTGGCTTTAAATCTGCTAAGGCTTTATAACATCTGTAATCTAAAATCTATCTATGCGTTTTCGAAGAGTTTCGATTGTCTTTATGTTTCTTCTGTTGCCATTGGTAACAGCAAGAGCGTCTAGAAAATGGGGTTTCTGGGCTCATATGCAAATAAATCGAATGGCTGTTTTTACATTGCCTGAAGAAATGCTGGGGTTTTATAAGCGAAATATCGACTATATCACCAAGCATGCTGTTGATCCTGACAAGCTTCGATACTTATTGAAAAATGAGGCACCAAAACATTATATCGATCTTGATCTGTATCCCGAATTATTTACTCAAACAAAATTAAGGCAGTGGAATGAAGCGGTTTCTTGTTATTCTGTTGATACCCTCGAAGCAAACGGTGTTTTGCCATGGAACATTGAACAGTTTATGAAACGATTAACCCGAGCTTTTGCCAATCGAGATTCAGCTGCCGTGCTACGATGTTCTGCTTTTTTAGGACATTACCTTGCTGATGCTTCTGTTCCATTGCACACAACCTCAAACTATAACGGACAGAAAACCAATCAAAAGGGAATTCATGCGTTTTGGGAAACCCGATTACCGGTGTTATTTGCTGAGAATTATGATCAGCTAACCGGCCGATCGGTTTATATAAACAATACAAGCAGTTATATCTGGAAATTGATTTTTCAAAGCCATTCGGCAGTAGATTCGGTTCTATGTTTCGAAGAAGAACTTAATAAAACAACAGCCGCTGAACGGAAGTTTGGTCTGAATAATAAAAACGGGGCAATAGTTAGCGACTATTCTGAAGAATATGCCCGAAATTATCACCAACGATTGAATGGAATGGTAGAACGGAGGATGCAAGCGGCAATCAGCTCCGTAGGCAACTTTTGGTATACCGCCTGGGTTAATGCCGGCCAGCCAGATTTAAATAATTGGCGATTACATGAATCGTCCGAAGGATTAGATAGCCTTCAGTATTCAAAAACTAAATTGAAAACGAGGGAAGAAGAATGATTTTTTAACCACAGAGTTGCACAGCGTAATTTTAAGATCAAATCTTCGTGTTACTCTGTGGTTTATTAAATTAAAACTCTTTGATGATCTTGGTTAATTGTTCCCATTCAATTAGAAAACCATCATGTCCAAAGAACGAGTCAATTTCAATGTATTGAGCTCCTTGAATGTTTTGAGCCAAAAACTTCTGCTCATTGGTGGGGAACAATAAATCGGAGCTAATGCCTACCGCTAATGTTCTTGCTTTAATTTTTGATAAAGCAGCTTCAATACCTCCTCTGCAACGCCCTACATTATGAGCATCCATTGCTTTACTTAGGTGCCAATACGAAAAAGCGTTAAAGCGTTTCACTAATTTATCTCCCTGGTAGGCTTGGTATGAACTGGCTTTGTAATCATCAACTTTGTTTAAGTCAGTTTCTTTTTGGGTGATATTGTACGCGTCATAATGACGATAACTTAAGAGCGCAATTGACCGTGCGGCTTTCATGCCCGACAAACCTGCATTATCGTCACTGTTTTTCCAAGTGGTATCGGCTTCTATAGCCAATCGCTGACTTTCATTAAAAGCAATTCCCCATGGAGAATGATAAGCATTTGTGGCAATTAAGAATAGATTCTCAATTAAATCGGGTTGTTCAATAGCCCATTCCATTGCCTGCTGACCACCCAAAGAGCCACCAATAACCGTATGGATTTTATCTATGGAAAGGTGTTTTCTCAAAAGTTCATGAACACGAACCATATCGCGAGTGGTAACCTGAGGGAAAGTGTGATAATAGGGATTTCCGGTTTCGGGATTAATAGAAAGAGGCCCCGTAGTGCCGTAGCATGATCCTAAGATATTCGCACAAATAATAAAATGACGATCAGGGTCGAAAACTTTTCCCTCCCCAACTATGCCATTCCACCAGTCGCTAACATCTGCGTTGGCTGTTAATGCATGGCAAACCCAAATAACATTGCTTTTTTCCGGATTTAACTTTCCGGTACTAAAATAAGTGATCTCCACCTGGGGTAAAACTGCACCCGACTCTAATTCAAATGGTTCTTTGTACGTAAAATGCTGAATCATCAATACTATGCTTCACTAAAACAGGAAAACATCTGCGGCAAAACCGCAGATGTAGCTGCAAACTTAAAACTATTTAAAAAATTAGATTCAAGAAGTTTGAATTCATTTCAAATTAGTTGAATACAAAACCTCCCAAAGCCCTTTGTTTATGCCAATGCGGCTTCTTTATTATTTACAATTGCAAAAGCTTGTTGTAAATCTTCTTTAATATCATCTATGTGTTCAAACCCTGCCGAAATTCGTAACAAACCTTGTTCTACTCCTGCCAAAATTTGTTCTTCCTCACTTAACTGTTCATGAGTAGTGGTAGCCGGATGAATAATTAATGTTTTACCATCACCAACATTTGCCAGGTGACTTATTAACTTAAGGTTGTTTACAAATGCATCAGCAGCCTCTTTACCGCCCTTGATTTTAAATGATAGCACACCTCCGAAGCCATTGCGTAAATACTTCTTACCCAACTCATGATAAGCGCTGCTTTTTAAGCCTGGATATCTTACATATTCAACCTGTGGATGTACCTCAAGCCATTCAGCCAAGGCTAAAGCATTGTCTACCTGGCGTTGAACTCTTAGAGATAAGGTCTCCAGTCCCTGAATAAATAGGAAAGAATTAAAAGGGCTGACTGAAGGACCGAAATCACGCAAACCCTCAACCCTGGCACGGATAGCAAATGCTATATTGGGTAGGCCTAATGGATTACCTTCACCAAAAATATCCCAAAATACCAGGCCATGGTAACCTTCCGAAGGTTCAGTAAACTGAGGGAATTTTCCATTGCCCCAGTTGTAATTTCCGGCATCAACAATTACTCCGCCAATACTGGTCCCGTGGCCCCCAATCCATTTTGTGGCTGATTCAACTACAATGTTGGCTCCATGTTCAATAGGTCGGGCAAGATAGCCGCCAGCACCAAAGGTATTGTCAACAACTAAAGGAATGTCATATTTTTTTGCCACTGCCGATAGTGCTTCAAAATCAGGAATGTTATATTCCGGATTACCTATGGTTTCAACGTAAAGCGCTTTGGTGTTGGCGTCAATCAGTTTTTCAAACTCTTCAGCCTTATCGCCTTTGGCAAACCGTACGTCAATACCAAGGCGTTTAAATGCTACTTTAAATTGATTATAAGTTCCTCCGTATAAAAACGAAGTGCTAACAAAGTTATCTCCGGCTTGTAAAATATTGTTTAATGCAATGAACTGAGCAGCTTGTCCGGAACTTACTGCCAATGCTGCCACTCCGCCTTCGAGCGCTGCTACACGCTTTTCGAATACATCAGTGGTAGGGTTCATGATGCGGGTGTAAATATTGCCGAATTCTTTTAATCCAAACAAATTAGCCGCGTGTTGCGAATCTTTGAAAACGTATGATGTTGTTTGATACAATGGAACTGCACGTGATAATGTGGTGCTGTCTACTTCCTGTCCTGCATGTAATTGCAGTGTTTCGAAACGGTAATTTGATGTTGACATATGTGAGCGGTTAAGATTTTTAATGAAAAAAATGAATGATTGGACCTGTTGGAGCTTTAATTACCAGCGCGCTTCGGCGTTAAGCTCTGGCCTGTTGTAGTATACCTTGGAGGTATTAGCAAATACAACAACAACACATATTGCCGACTACAGACAAGACGTTACGTTGTAAACTTATTTCGAAAGTTGTAAGTGCTGAATGTTGAAGTGTTTTTTTCATATCCTGTAATTTTTTATAGCTCCCCTTTCGCGGGGCAGGAAGTGGCACCTTTCCATTTTGGGGGTTGCCAGAGGGTCATTAAGCCTGTTCTCTCGCCTCTTCTATATAAAGAATTACAGTAGCTCAGAAGAGCTTTGAAGTAATTCGATGGCCAAATATAAGTTGATAAAATTCAGAATTCCAAATTTATTTTAAAATAAGTCTATTGACTAAGTAGAGTATTGTTGCGGGCAAAAAAAAGCTGCTCAGTGGGTGCAGAGCAGCTTTTATATTTTTTATAGCATTTAGTGATTAGTAGTTGGATCCAATCAATATATTGAACACTTGCTAATGACTAACAGTTTTTTATGCGTAGGTATTAAGCATTACTGGCATTACCAGCATCAGTACATCCTCGTTTTCCTCCTGGTTAGTAGGGAATAAGATACCCGCACGGTTAGGAGTCGACATTTCAAGAATTACTTCTGAGCAATCAAGGTTATTTAGCATCTCAATTAAGAAACGGGCATTGAAGCCAATTTCCAAATCTTCACCGTTGTACTGACAGGTTAAACGCTCATAAGCCTCGTTAGAGAAATCTAAGTCTTCCGAAGAAATATTTAACTCGCTGCCAGAGATTTTCAAGCGAACTTGGTGAGTGGTTTTATTTGCATAAATAACCACACGTTTAAGTGAACTTAAAAACTGTGAACGGTCGATGGTTAATTTGTTAGGATTGTTTTGAGGAATTACCGCTTCATAATCAGGGTAACGCTCGTCAATTAAACGACAAATTAGGCTGATGCTGTTAAATCGGAAAAATGCGCTACTGTTGTTATAGTCGATTTGAACGGCTACATCTTCTGTTGGCAATGAGCTTTTTAATAAGTTCAGTGCTTTTTTAGGTAAAATAAAAGATGAAGCAGATTCAGCTTTGGTATCTGAACGGCGGTAACGAACCAGTTTATGGGCATCTGTAGCTACAAATGTGATATTGGCAGGAGAAAGCTGGCAAAATACGCCTGTCATTGCCGGGCGTAATTCATCGTTTGAAACAGCGAATAAAGTTTTGCTGATCGCTTCGGCTAATACGGAGGCGGTAATAGAAATACTGTTGGCATTTTCAACAACCGGAATTTTAGGGAAATCATCACCGTTTTCACCGGCTAGCTTATATTTACCATCACCCGCATTGATCTCTACTGCAAAGGAATTTTTATCAATTGTAAATGTTACAGGCTGCTCAGGTAAAGTTTTAAGTGTATCGAGCAAAATGCGTGAAGGAATAGCAATTTTGCCGTTTTCTTTAGCTTCTACCAATAAGCTGGTAGTCATTGAAGTTTGTAAGTCGGTAGCCGAAACGGTAAGTGTACCTTCGTTGATCTCAAATAAAAAGTTTTCCAAAATTGGTAACACCGTATTGCTGCTCAGTGCGCCACCAATGGCTTGTAACTGTTTTAATAAGGTACTTGTTGAAACAATAAATTTCATGTGTGTATTGTTAATTTTGTTGAAGCCGATGCGTATTCAACTCTTTAAATGTCAATAGAAACCGGCAATAAATAAAGCGTAAAATTCGAAAGACCAAAAATAGGCCTAAGTTTTAAAATTAAAAAGATGAAAGTATCAACGTTTCGTTAATAAACCAAATGTTGCTAACGATAATAAAGATTCTTTTTCAATTTATTAACGATTAATTTTTATCAATGATTTAGTTTTGTGTTGGAAATAGCTATAGCACATTGTTTTATGAAAAAAAATATCCTTTTGTTGGTTTTTGTTTCAGCTGTTTTGGTTTGTTGTTCTAAGAAAGACGAGAACATTAAATTTGAACAAAGCCGTGTTGATGTGATTTGGTATGGTGATCCGGCGGCTGATGGTGGAGGTTTATGGTTGAAAATAAAAGAAACAAATTATAAAGTTTCGAATGAGAATGATATCGACGCCAAATACAAAATAAATAAGACCAATGCCTTCGTTGAGTTTAAAAAAGTAGGAGAGGTTACCTATTACACCATGATTGGTCCGCAAAAAGCGCAAGGCGTTGAAATTGTAAAGTTTATTGAATTTTAGGTCTAAGAAACCAAACCAACAATTGCCGATTTAAAAAGAAAAATAAATGCCGACCAGAAGGCAATGGCCAGCATGAAATGTCCAAGTATTTTATGTTTGTTATGATAATAGCGAGTAGCCAGGAAACAGCCGAAAGGAATAGTTATTAATACCGGCGATAATAAAGCGATACCCCATAACCCCCAACCATTGCGCAGTTTAATGATCCATCGCCGTTGCTTTACGCTAGGGCTTTTTTGTTTGGAAGGTTGCTGAGCTTCTCGTTTTAATTTAAGATTATGGAAGAATTTATACAGCAGATCTCCAAAGAAAGTAAAAGTAACAGTGCCTATAAATCCCGAGGTTAAGCCAAAGGTCATGGCCTCGAAAAAATTGTAGTTTTCTTTAGTAATAAATACCGGGTAAAAGAAGAAAAACTTAACCGACGAAAGTAACAGAAAACCAATGTACTCGAGAAAATGCATGATTTGAGAACGTATTAATCTTTGCAACAATTGGTGTTAATTTACTGAAATATAAGTGAAGTTGGTCTGTTTACTAAAAATGTTTAACCATTTACATTATGGGTTATGCTGTCAACGCATTCTTGCTGATTGCTTATATTAAAAAAAGTACTTTGCTTAAAGTTGAGTAAAGCTGTAGGTGCAATACCTGTGGTTTTGCTATTTTAAATCTATATAAATGAGGAAGACCCTGCTTGCTACCTTTTTATTAGTATTGGTTTTTTCGTCATTGTATGGGCAATATGATTTGCGCGTACAATTAAATGATTTTACAGGGCAGCATGCTCATTATCTCAGTGGTTCCTTCAACCATTGGAATCCTTGTGATCAAAGATCTAAATTTAAACGGATCAACCCTTTTAGGACAGAGATTACCTTATCGAATCTTCCCAAAGGACATTATTCATTTAAGATAACCAGAGGAAGTTGGCAGTCTGTTGAGTCAACATCAAATGGTCTTAATATTCAAAATCGTGAGGTAGATTTAAGTAGTGATACAACTCTCCTTTGGAATATTGAAGGATGGAAAGATTTGAATGGTTATACAGCTGAAGTTACTGATTCAATGAGACTGCGTGGTGCGTTAAGCAAGGGATTCGGGTTCTTAAATAATAATCTTGATAGCAGCTATAAATATGCATTGGAAACTTTTAGCCTTGCCTCAAAGGTGCAAAGTGATGAAATGAAGGCTTATGCCATAAACTTGCAAGGAGAAGTGTTTTTGCGGTTGGGCAATACTCAAAAAGCATTGGAGCTATTTGCAGAGGGGCTGCGAATTCGAAAGCTCAGGAACGACTCAGCTGCTATTGTTTACCTATATAATCAAATTGGCAATGTTTATTGGCAAGTGAACGATACATTACAGGCGGTTAAGAACTATCGCCTGGCTTTGCCCTGGGTACAACCCTTAATTAGTATGCATCCCTTGCATGAGACTCTTTGTAATATTTACTGTAAGATCGGAAGTTCTTTTTTAGGCAAACATCAATATGATTCAGCAAAGTGGTATGCGGCAAAAGCTCAGCAAGTTGGTGATAAAATCTCTACTCACGTCGATTTGTTTTTAGGTGACATTGAGCACCAACAAAGACATACTAATAAGGCTTTGGGGTTTTATCGGTCGGCTTCTGTGTTGGGCCTCAATCATGATCATAATATGGAGCTGGTATTATTGTCGTATGAACGGATCGCAACGATTTATAAATTAACTAACCAGGCTGATTCGGCTATTTATTATGCCCGAAAAGCATTTGGGTTAGCTGGTTCGCTGAGAGATGCGGAGTCGTTAAGAAGATCGGGGATATTGTTGGCCTTATTGTTTAAACAACAACATCGCTACGATAGTGCGCTGTATTATCAACAAAAGGTAATTGAGGAAGCTCAACTTCAACTTAATCAACAAAAGGAACGGCAAACGCTGAATACTTATTTTAATGAAAAAATAGAGGCACAAAAGCAGGAAACCCAATTGACAGCAAGCCGCTTTCAACGGTGGATTTATGTTTTAGTGGCTGCAACAGTGTTATTATTGGTTTCTATTGGTTGGTATCGGTTAAGAATAAGGTCAAACTTTAATAAGAAAGTAAAAGAGGTGGAAATGCGGGCATTAAGGGCTCAAATGAATCCTCATTTTATATTCAACTGTTTAGGTAGTATCAATCGCTATATAGTTAAAAGTGATACCAAAACGGCTTCGCATTATCTAACCCGGTTTGCCAAGTTGATAAGGCTAATTCTCGACAATTCGGCTATTGATCATATTAGTTTGGAAGCAGAAATTCAAACGCTCCAATTGTACCTTGACATGGAATCCCTTCGTTTCGATTATGCTTTTGAGTATGAGATTCAAAAAGAGGAGAATGTTGATGAAGCTAATTTGCAGTTGCCTTCCATGCTTATTCAACCTTATGTAGAAAATGCCATCTGGCATGGGTTAATGCAAAAAGAAGAAAAAGGCAAACTCTGGATCAGGTTTAAAAAAGTCAATGGCCATTTGCTGCAAGCGGAGATTGAAGATAATGGCATTGGCAGAAAAAAGGCCATTGAGCTAAAAAGCAAAGAAATGATTAAGTATAAATCTTACGGAATGCAAATAAGCAGCGACAGGATTCAAATTATCAATAACTTATATCAACTTAAAAATTCAATCAGCATCTACGATCTTACGGATGAAAATGGACATCCTTCAGGTACCAAAATTGTGCTGCAAATACCTATTGTTTAATGTATTAGTTGGGTTTTATTTATGAAAGCGGTTTTAATTGATGACGAAAAAAATGCTCTGGAAATGCTGGAGTGGCAATTGCAAAATTATTGTCCACAGGTACAAATCATGGCCCTTTGTAATTCGGCAGATAAAGGTATTGCCGCTATACAGGAGTATCAGCCGCAGTTGGTGTTTTTAGATATAGAAATGCCGGTAAAAAATGGTTTTGAAGTTTTACAGCAGTTTCCGGATCCAACATTTGAAACCATCTTTACCACCGCTTATAATCAATTCGCACTAAAAGCATTTCGTTTTGCAGCCTTTGATTATTTGCTAAAACCGATTGATGCAGAGGATCTGACAAAGACCATTCAGCGGTACCAACGCCAGCGTTTAAATAGCAATTTTAAACAGCAGTTGGAGATACTGATGCAGCAATATGTTTCCCCCAATTCGCTTCCCGAAAAAGTAAGCTTTTCAACGCAGCAAGCCATTCATTTCGTAAAGCCCGAAACCATTGTGTATTGTGAATCGGATAGCAATTACACCACCTTGTTTTTTGTTGATAAAACGAAATTGGTGGTTTCTAAAACATTAAAAGATGTAGAAGAATTGTTAGTTGGCTATCAATTTATGCGCATTCATCACTCTTATCTTATCAACCTAAAAGAAGTTAGCAGATATATAAAAACGGAGGGAGGAGCAATAGAGATGAATGATGGCGCACAACTTCCTATTTCCCGTCAGCGCAAAGATGAGCTGATGCGAATACTTAGTCTTTAGTTTTTTGCCGATTCTATTTCTTACCTGCATTTTACTCAATAGAACTGCCGTTTACTCATCTTCCAAAAATCACTTTCTAAGAGTGATTAGCTTGGTGTTATTAATCTAACGCATTTATTATGAAAAAGTTAATAACCCTAAAGCTGCATCTGGCAAGTGCTATCATGCTCTTAAGTTTTAATTTAACCCAAGCTCAGGATTTTAAAAAGCTTGATTTTGACCCTCAAAGAGATGGGTTTCATTTTCCGAATAACTTTGTCAATTATCCACGTACTTTAAATACCAAAGGGCTATGTGGAGGTATGTCATTGGCAGTTTTTAATTATTGGAGAAGTAAGATCCCCGTTCCAACACATGATAACTCCGGCAATTATTGGAGTGGAGAGGTGATTGATGGAAAACGAATAAATGAATGTGTGCCTCCCGAAAACTCAGCTCTATGGGGCTATATTTTCGGACTTCAATTGTCATCTTATGCGTCTTATTCAAGAACCGTTGTTCTTCCTGGATTTGATACAGATGAGAATCATTTTAATTGGAGTTTGGGTGATGAATTTCCAAGAATTGTCCAGGCAATTAATCAGGGTAAATTTGTGTTGCTCGGATTAAGAAATGCAGTGGCAGGCGTGTTGTTAGGGCATCAGGTTTTAGTTTATGGTTATGATAAGCGCTATAATCGGATCTTTATTTATGATCCAAACTTTAATGATCAGCAAATACTAATCGATCTGGACATAAAAAGCAGAACTCTAATTCATAAATATGCAAATGGTGCCCCCACCGGAAATAATTACAGAAGCTACTTTGTAGCCTTAGAACTAGACCCCAATTCTACCGACGTCTTTACCGCAAGTTCTCGTCCCACCTACACCGATATTGTAACCCTTGGAGCACCAACCGTAACTAATCCACCGTCATCAAGTACAGGAAAAAGAATATATGGCGATGGGATTCAGATCAGTTTACGTGCACGAAATATTGGGGCTTTTCCCTCAAATGTTAGGTCATTCTTTATTAGGGCTATTACTCCTGATAATAGGATCTATGACTTTCCTATGCAATCATCCATTGGTAATTTGAACATTATCGCGGCTCAAATAGAGTTCACATTAAATACCAGTATTCCGGTGTTTGGGAATATGGCCGGCGCTTATCAGCTTATTCCAATGTATTACAACAAGTTTGGTGTTCCAATTCGAATGTGTTTGAACGACCTTACGTTGAATAATATTGGTATTGTTGAAATGGTTGATAAAACGGAAACCAAGAACAGTTCTCCATTCGCCACCCCAGCCGTATACAGAATGAATACTGTTTTCAGTGGAAAAGCCGTGGAAGTAGAGTCTAGCTGTTTTTCAAATGGTCGTAAAGTCCAACAGTTTAGCCAAAATAATGCAGACGGGCCATGCGCTCCTGATGGGACTCAGCAACAATGGAAAATAGCATTAGATGCTGCAGGATCAGCTCAGTTTAGAGTGATTAATATGAAGTATGGAAAATGCCTTGATATTGAAAATAACAACTTGGTAGTAAGCGATAGAAGCAATAACTCAACCCAATTTTGGTTTTTAGAGCGTGCCGCCGAAGGTCAATATTATATCAAGTCGGCCGGTAATGGCAGGTATATTCAGGTGAATACGATGAATAATGGAGAAGCACTCACATTAGGTGGATCAGCACCATCCGGCATAAATAATCTGTTCAAAATCACTACTGTTCAATAATTAAACTAATTCGCCATGGTTTTTAAAAATAAATTTTCAAGGATACTCAGGAGTATCCTCGGCCTGATTTGCTTACTGTTTCCAATGGTTTTATTGGGGCAAGGTCAGCCAGATAATAACTCTCGGGAGGTGTTTATAATGTCGCTTCCAGAAAGTGTTACGGTTAAGGGGACTGAACAAGTACCTATTCTTGGGCTTCAAAGACAATATAACGACTGGCCCTCAGATAATAATGGAACATTTAAAGTGAAAAGTGATGGTTATTATCACTTTGATATAAGATTAACGTGGATGAGTAGGATTGCAATTAATGGAGTTAGCTGTAATGTTTATATAATGAAGAATGGAAAGTATTTATTGGCTCATAGTGGCACAGTATTAAACTTTATTGCCAATTATGCTACTGAACAATTATTTAGTTGCACCTTAAAACTTAATGCTGGAGATATTTTGAGTCTCGAAGTACTTAAATCGGTAGATTCTTCATTAATCGTATTTGGAAATGGCTCACCAGGAGGAACCACCTTCTCGGGATTTAAAATTTATCCTTAATTCTATTAAAAACGATCGATATGAAAAATGTTCAATTATTGGCCATGCTTTTAATGGTCACCTGTGCTTGTAACCAGTCTAAGCCACTATCGGCTGATGAAATTAAACAACTGGATGCGGTAGAGAAAAGCATGTTTGATGCTACCACAGCCGGAGATTCAGCGGCTTTTAGAAAACTATGCGGATCTGATTATTATACCATTAATGCAAATGGTGAAGCGCAAACGCTCAATGAAGCATTGCCGGCAGTGCCAAGGTTTAAAGGATCTGTGGCTAAGCTTTCTGAACAAAAACAACGAATATTCGGTAATGTGGCTTTTCGTACAGGAAGGGCTAAGATTTACGTAGGCAGTCAGCAAGTTGCTGAAATACTCTACACAAGCGGATGGGAGTACAAGGATGATCATTGGCAATACATTCACTGGCAAGGAACCATGGCAGGGATGATGCTTAAACCGCTAATTGGCAAGGTGAGCATGGAACCGCCTCCTTTGAAAAATTAAACTATCATTTATCCTAAAATTAAAACCCATGAAAAAATTTATTCTTTGTATTATTTGCATTTGCACTTTTAATACAGTTTTTGCACAAGATTTTCGGCCAATAGTTATTCCGCCGTACGCTGGATTCGATGAGATCCTGGCTAAGGATAAGGAGCATTTTAGTGTTATGGTAGGGTTACTTAAAACCGCTGATTTACCCGAATTGCAATCTTCAAAATCATCATTTACTTTATTTGCGCCAACCAATGAGGCTTTTAATAATATGCCTAAAGGTTTTATTGAGAATGCCCAAAAAGATAAGGCTTTAGCCCAAAAGTTTATACGAGCACATTTATTGAAGGGCAAAGTGCTTTTTGCCCAGGTTTTTAATGGAAGTGTAGGAGGTGGAAAAGTTACAAAGGTGTTTTATAGTCTTAATAATGAAAAAATAGAGATTCAATGCGATGATCATCCGATGAGCATGGAAAAGGAGCATCATCCTTTAATCAATCAAAAAGCTAAAACTATATACAGTGATGTTGAGGGAAAATATAATGTGATCCAGGTGCTGGATGGAGTTTTGTATAACTAAAGTTTCTTCCAAATAAAAAAGCTCCCAAAATAGGGAGCTTTTTTTTCGCCACATGGAGTTTGTGCAACTATTTTTCTTATTTCTTAGGCTGAGTACTTTCTTCTTCGATAATACGAATGGCCTATAGCAAACAACAATACCAAGGCTACCGGAGCAATCGTGTTAATTAACTGCCATTGCAAACGTTGAGCTCTGATCTTTTCTTTATCCAGCAAGCGGATTTTAATTTCTTTAGTTCGAAGAGTTAACAATCCCGAATCATCACTTAAATAGTCGATGCTGTTTTCTACAAACACTTTGTTAGCAAAGGTTTGGTTGGTGTATTTGTCGAATCCTAAGGGAAAGATCTGCTTGTCTAAAGCCGAAACGTCGTTTCTGATCACATCGCCGTCAGCTATAAGAATGATCTTACTCTCTTTATTTTCAGCTTTGAATGGAGTGCTTAAGTCTGCGCCCTCAATTGTTCGGTTGTTAAATATCGAGTTGAATTTCCCTTCCAATAACACTGCGGCAGCTTGCGGTCCTCCAGTATAATCTTTCGGATCAGGTTCGTCCTGCACACTTGCCAGCGACAACATAGCTGGAACTTTAGCTTTGCGTGTATATGGCGAAGTGGTCAATAAAACTGTTTTATGAATGTTCTTATTGCCAATCGTATCTATCGAATTAATAAACTGACAACGTACAGCATCTAAGTTGCGAACAATTGGGTGGCTTGAAGTGGAGATCAACATTGGATAATACACCCAAGGCAAAAGTTCTTGCTGGGACTGATTGCCTTCGCCTAAAATAACCGGGATACGCGCACAATACACGTCTTCAACCAAATCATAATTTACCCGGGCTCCGTAACGGAATAACTGATCGTCGAGGTTTAAGTTTAACGGAGTTGCAAGAGACATTCCTCTTGTTCTAATGCTATCAGTTTCTGCATTAACCTGGTCAATCAAAAGGAATAAACGACCGCCGTTCATTAAAAACTGATCGAGTTTATATTTTTCAGGCTCGGCAAATGGTTGAGTTGGTTTTGCAATTACAAGCGTTTTAAACTTGAAAAGATCAGCCAGTTTAACCGTGTTTAAATCAACCCGTCTTAGCTGGTACGATTCGGCTAAACTTCTGCCTATATCCGAAAGATGTTGGTCGTCCAATTCATTATGACCAATAGTAAACCCTATTAAGGCTTTATTCTTCTCGGATAACTTCTTAATTGAAGATGCCAATGAGTATTCAATGTTTTCAATAGAAGCGTTAATGGCTTCTTCCTGGGTTCCGGCACCGGCTCTGCTGCTATTTTGTAATAAATTAAGTGGCAATTGTCGGCCTTCATAATAAACCAAAGCGCCAGGAATGATGATCTTTTGTGTGTTCCCTTTATCGGTTTTCATCATTAGGTTGGTTGGCTGTAAACCTGATTTTGCCAATGAATCGATCATCGCATTTTGCTTTTCAACATTGGTTGATGCCAGTGGATCAATAAAGTTGAAGTAAAGTTTACCGTTCGAATAGGCTTTAAACTCATCCAGCATTTCCTGCGTCGACTTTTTTAAGCGCTTAAAGTTTGCCGGAAGTTCTCCATCGAGATAAACGTTAACAACTACTTCGTTTTGTAAGTTCTGGAGTATTCCTTTTGTTGTTCCAGAAAGAGTATAGCGTTTCTCTTTCGTAAAATCTATGCGGGTAAAATACGTGGAAGCTATAACGTTCAAGGCTACAATAGCAGCGATAAAACCGATAAGCTGAAATATATTTTTTTGTTTGGTATTTTTCATTGAGTCAATTTCATGTATTAAAACTTTTCATCCAGGATCACGATGGAATTACCATTTTCGTGCGGATAAAACCGTTTTTGTTGCAGCCAGAAAAACAGCGGCAAAGCTTAGGAAATAGATCAGGTCACGAGTATCCAACACTCCGCGACTCACTGATTGATAATGAGCATTGATGCCCAGGTTGATCAACGCAGATGAAAGCGTTCCTAAAGAAGCAATTGAGCTTATAGATTCGAAACCATTAAATGCGATAAAGCATAAGAATACCGCAATAATAAAAGCTACAATTTGATTGTTGGTGATAGATGAACTGAAAATGCCTATGGCTGTAAATGCAGCTCCAAGTAATAAAAGGCCGATATAAGAACCAGTTACCGCTCCTGAGTCGAGATTGCCGGGAGTTGCACCTAATTCATAAACCGAATAGTAATAAACAATAGTGGGAATAAGGGCAAAAACAACCAGTAAAAGACCTGCGCCAAATTTTCCTAAAATGATCTGCCAATCAGTTATCGGACTTGTAGAAAGTAATTCAAAGGTTCCTTCTTTCTTTTCTTCGGCAAAAGAGCGCATGGTAATAGCCGGAATAAGGAACATGAATACATAAGGGGCGATGTAAAACAGGCTGTCGAGACCGGCATAGCCGTAATCTAAAATGCTTGAATCAGGGAATACCCATAAAAACAAACCGGTAATAACCAGGAAAAAGATAATGGTTACATACGCAACCATTGAGCTTAAAAATCCTGAAATTTCTTTTTTAAGTATCGTATACATGTGTTGTTTTCAGCTTTGCATCTTTGCGTCTCTGCGGTGAAATTAACCGCGGGGGCGCAGAGTCAAAAAGTATTATTGCGTTAAGTTTCTAAAAATATCTTCCAATGAACTTTCTTCCTGCTTAGAGCTCAGAAGAGCAAGGTCATTCGATTTGGCAAAGTCAAAAACCTGTTTTCTGATATCGGCAGTACTGCTTAGTTTCCATTCATGATTATTTACCTGCTGAACAGCATTTACGCTTTCAATAGTCATTAACTGTTCTTCCGAAACGGAATTGTCAAATTCAACATAAAAAGTAAATCCTCCTGAAAGCAGGTTCTTCAAATTAGAGGTATTGTCGTTGGCAACAATAAGCCCTTTATTGATGATCACCACCTGGTCGCAAATGGCTTCAACTTCCTGCATAATGTGGGTAGAGAAAATAACGGTCTTCTCTTTCCCAATGTTTTTTATCAATCCTCTGATTTCAGCTAACTGATTCGGATCGAGACCTGTGGTCGGTTCGTCCAAAATCAACACCTGAGGATCATGAATGATTGCTTGTGCCAATCCCACACGTTGACGGTATCCTTTTGATAGCTGACCGATCTTTTTATGCTGCTCCACGTTCAAACCTACCATTTCAATTACCTCGGCAATGCGTTTAGTCGGGTTTTTTAACTTATGCATCGCTGCAGTAAAAGCCAGTGATTCTTTTACATACATCTCTAAATACAACGGGTTGTGCTCAGGAAGGTATCCAATATGCTTGCGAACTTCTAATGATTGCTCAACAATATCGAAACCGCAAACGCTCGCTTTCCCTGAGGAAGGTGGAATAAAGCCGGTAAGCATTTTCATCGTGGTGGACTTTCCGGCGCCATTAGGCCCCAAAAAACCCATAATACGGCCGGGATGAGCTTCAAATGAAATGCTGTTTACGGCCGTTTGGTGTTGGTATTGTTTGGTTAATTGTTCTACTATTACCGACATGCTTTCTTGTAATGACTGAATGATTGAATGATTGAAGGATAGAATAAGCCTCTATAAATCAATTATCAAAAATCACCTGCGAAAGTAATAAAAGGCTCCATATAGTATAAATATTTTACGTGCTTAAATGTTGAAATAAATTTGTGCTAAAAATTTTATGTTTGCAGTAATATGCTAGCTATTTTAATGAACCCTAAAATCTTAAACATCTTTATTCTGATATTATTAAACTCAAGCCTAATTTCTGTACATGGACAAACATTAAAAAGGGACGCTTTTTTCGCTTATGAAGTTAACTCCAATTCTAAAAAAACGCTAAGGGTAAATTGCTACTATCATAATGATTCGGTCAGAACGATTGTGATGGATCCTAATGTCAAAAAAGTTTATGACACTTTTTATGATATTAAAAGAAGTGAAATTCAATACATCTCTCATATCAAAAAGCGAAAATTAATACTCACGAATGTTCCTAGGAATTTGCCATTGGTTTGGGATGCGAAAATTGACAGTGAGTTAGTGGAAATCGATGATATATATTTCAGAAAAGCATCAGTGAATAAATCTTATTTTTCTTTTGATTACTGTACTGTTTTAGAATTACCCGAATATACTAAAATGGCTTTTCACCAATTAGGCATTATGGCAATGGAGGATGAGGTAATTACAGCGGACGCATATTCGGGATTAGTAAAAAAGGTGATCTTGAATAATGATCTATCCGGAAACAAGACTAAATTGAAACTTAAGGACTTTATTTTTGCTGTTCCTGATTCTTCCTTTATGATTTCAATGTTTAAATATGACACAGATACACTCGATTACACTGCTCTATTAAGCACTTTTAGTAAATTTAATGCGGACTTAAAATTGGTCTTATTGGGAGTTCCAAAAATGTCAATAGGTTACTCCTTTCCCGATGGTGAGGTCAGTGACCCGTTACTAAATCATTTAAAGACAAAAATGTTAGGAGTAGGAAGTATAGCGGGGGATTTTAAAATGTCGGATAAAGGATCCCAAAGTCAAAAAACGATGATAGCTTTCAATAATTTCCTCAGTACTTATATCGAAGAATATTTTTAGAAGTTTGTATTTGGCTAATGATACTCTTCGGGCGGTTCGGCAACTTGATTGTTCGAGCCGCTTTCTGCTTGATACTTGTCCAAATGACGCAAATAATCAGGGCAAAAATCGTAACCGTTTGGCCATTCAATTCCATGTCCTCTATCTATAATTTTTACTTGCTTAAAATACTCCGGATTTGATAGAGGTTTGGTCATTGGACCTTTATTTAGCCATGGATTAAAATCAACAATTCGGATAAATCCATCATCAAATTTTAGTTTTATATGGAAATTATCCAAAACGTTAAGTTCCGTTATCACTGCTGTTTTGTACATAACTTTAATCTAAAGGAGCTATTTTATTAGCAGGTATTTCATTTTGCAAGTTATTCCAATTTAATAATAATTCTTTTTGATGAATTGTTGCCCATTCAGTAACAAGCTGATGTGCCCGTTTGGGTAAAAGAACCTACCAAAGGAGTTAATGTTTTTATTTCATACTCTGCTCTGTATTCGTTATAGATTACATGAAAGAGTGGCGGGTTATGATCATCAAAAAACATTCTAATGATTATTCCATAAAATCTGCTTATTTCAGGCATGGTTCATTAAGGTGATGTCTGACAAATTTACTAAAAGATAAAGCTGTTAGTTTCAAATTAATGCCGTACAAACCGTGTTTTTTTGGCTGATAAAAAATATATTTGCGCCACTATGAGTAAAAACAACGACGAACTATTTAAAAATGTTACCTCACACTCAAAAGAGTACGGTTTTGTTTTCCCTTCGAGCGAAATTTATGACGGTTTAAGCGCTGTTTACGACTACGGGCAGTTAGGTGCTGAACTAAAAAATAATATTAAAACCTATTGGTGGAAAGCCATGGTTCAAATGCATGAGAATATTGTCGGGATTGATTCGGCAATTTTTATGCATCCGAAAATCTGGAAAGCTTCAGGTCACGTTGATGGCTTTAGCGATCCGATGATCGATAATAAAGACTCTAAAAAACGTTATCGTGCCGATAACTTGTTAGAAGATAAAATTGCCAAGTATGAGAAAGACGGTAAAACCCAAAAGGCTGAAGAACTTCAGGCTAAAATGGATGAATACCTGAAAGCTGAGAATTTGCCTGGCTTAAAAGAATTGATCATTGAGCACGAGATTGCATGTCCTGTTTCCGGCACCCGCAACTGGACCGATGTTCGTCAGTTTAACCTGATGTTTAACACGCAATTTGGAGCAATGGCTGACGAGGCAGATGTAGTTTATTTACGTCCTGAAACGGCTCAGGGTATCTTCGTAAACTTCTTGAATGTTCAAAAAACAGGAAGAATGAAGATTCCTTTCGGTATTGCGCAAATTGGTAAGGCATTCCGTAACGAAGTAATTGCCCGCCAGTTTATTATGCGTATGCGTGAGTTCGAACAAATGGAAATGCAGTTCTTTGTTCGTCCGGGTACCGAAATGGAATGGTATGCCTACTGGAAAGAAGCTCGCTTAAAATGGCACAAGGCTTTAGGTACAGATCCTGCGAAATACCGTTACCACGATCATACTAAACTAGCGCATTATGCAAATGCTGCTGTAGATATTGAGTTTGAATTCCCATTTGGCTTTAAAGAAGTTGAAGGTATTCACTCTCGTACTGATTTTGACTTAAGCCAGCACCAGGAATATTCAAGAAAGAAAATGCAATATTTCGATCCTGAGCTAAATGCAGAAGGCAAACCTTACGGAAACTATGTGCCATATGTTATTGAAACTTCTATCGGTTTAGATCGTATGTTCTTGTTAACCATGTGCAATGCGTATGAAGAGCAGGATTTGAGTGAAGGCGATAAACAAGATTCTCGCGTGGTATTGAAATTCCACCCGGCATTGGCTCCTGTTAAAGCTGCGGTACTTCCGTTAACCAAAAAGGACGGATTACCTGAAAAAGCGCGTGAGATCATGGATAAGATGAAGCTGGATTTCAATATGCAATATGATGAGAAAGACGCAATTGGAAAACGTTATCGTCGTCAGGATGCTATTGGAACACCTTTCTGTATCACCGTTGACTATCAATCGTTAGAAGATAACACCGTAACTATCCGCCACCGCGATTCAATGGAGCAGGAGCGTGTAGCTATTGATCAGTTGGAGAGCATTATCGGTAAAATGGTGAGCTGGAAGAATTTGTTAGGATAGTTAAATGACCTTTTAAGCTAGCCTGAGCGTAGTCGAAGGCTATTACTTTACATAAAAAATGCCTGTCGGTTTTAACCAGACAGGCATTTTTATTAATATGAATCTACAAAAGAGAATTACTTCGAAATGCTAAAGGTGTAGTCCTCGCCTTTGGCTCCAGATGATTTTCTTACCAGTTTATCATATTTCTCAAATACTTCGGGCGATTGTTTTTTGCCGTTTATAATTAACTCTTTATTTCTGCCTGAAATCATGAAACTATAACTTTCATCTTTCTTGATCAATCCATCAGCCACCAATGCCTGCTCCAATGACAATGAAAAGTTATTGTTCATGTCAAAATTGAAACTGTGAGCAGGAAAGTTCATGTTTACCTCTGGATTCATATTCGCCATATTGGCAGCCATAGCTTCCAGTTGAGGAGCCGCTTGTTTTGACCATTCATCCATGCTCATTTCCCATTGCTTTAATTGAGGCTCCCATTCTTTCTCCATTTTTTGTTCCCAGTCTTTTCCAAAGTTCTTCTCGTATTCTTTACCCCAGGCCTCCATATCCTTTTCAAACTTTTTCATTTTCTTCTCAAAGGCTTTACGTTCGGCAGGAGTCATGTTTTCCTTGTAATCACTCATGTCTAGGTTGAAATTAAACCCAGGGAAATTAAAACTCATGGGAGGTAGTGCAGGTACTGGAGGAATAGGAGGCAATGCGCTAGATCCTGGAACTGGTGGAGTAGGCGGAACTGGAGGAACGGCACCTATAGGAGAAGCAGCTCCAACAGGTGGAGGAGGTGGAATAGGCGCTACCTGAGTACCCATTCGCTGGCTAATTGCCATTTGTAGCTCTTTTTGATTCCAGTTTTCTTTAGGAATAGCTTTGCCATTCACCTTAATTTCTTTTACCTCTCCTTTATCGTTTTTAATAATTACCACGGCGTCTTTATCATCAATACTTACATTATTATTGATCTTGATACTGTCCAAATTCACAAACTTACCCGAAGAAATATTAGTTAATGAGACCGCCTGAACAGGTGTTTTTTCAGTGTTAAGAGTTTTCTCAATTGGCTTTTTATCTTTTTTCTCTGATGAAAACACATTGGTGCTATTCATTGTAAAAGTGATAATTGCAGCAATAAGTATAATCGCTGTTCCAGAGAAACTGTTAAGAGTTGTTGTGCTTTGTTCCTGGTGACCAATTAAACGCTTGATCCGATTTAATAACGATCCCTTTCCGTTAAGTGCCATAGCTAATGTTGTTTTTGGTTGAGTGCTGAAAAATTCTTCAATATTTGATAATGCGCGGGCAAGTGAGATGGCATCGCATCCTGAGGATACGGCTAAATCATCACAGCATAATTCGCGTTCTTTTCTGATCGTATTACTGATCCACCAAATTCCAGGGTGGAAGAAATAAATGATTTCGACAATGGTTTGTAAGATGTTGATCAGGTAATCGTTACGTTTAATATGTGCTAATTCATGCGCTAATATGGCTTCAATCTGATTAGCAGGTAAAGCTGCAAAAGTACCTAGAGGGACTAAAATGTAAGGTTTCAGATATCCAACAACGGTTGGGATTTGCACCAGCGCCGATTCAAACAACGCCACTTTACGTTTTATTTCAAATCGGTCTTCAAGTTTTTTAAGCTTGTTTTGCCACTGTTCAGTAACGGGTTTTAAATGCCGATTTCTTAAACGGAATATATAAGACACTCCACCGATCAGTCGAACAGAAAGGATTGCTACCCCAATTGTCCAGGCAATTAAGATCAGGTTTAAGTTTTGTTGAATAAATGAACCTAGTAAATTCCACCAGTTTGAAACGAAGTTGCTTTGGGTGTTAGCCTCAAAAAACAACTGACTGTAGCTAAGTTGGTTGAAATTGATACTTTGCGAAGTTGCAGGTGTGCTGGTCCATACACTCAAAAAAGTAAATATAGAGATTGCCAAAACGGCTCCAAGTGAACCGATGGCCACATTGTAACGTAAGCGGGCGCTTTTATCTCTTAAAACAACCATCAACGCGGCAAGTATTAAGCTTATAATAGCAATTTGCCAGATTGAATGGATAAGGGTCCAGCCTAAGGCCTGTGAAAAGTTTCCGTTTAAGATAGAATCAAAGGAATTCATATTATTTACCTCCTTCTAATTGATCTAAAAGTTGCCGAATTTGATCGAGCTCTTCTTTTGATGTTTGAGAATTTCCCAGTGCGTGCATCACAAGTTTCGATGCCGAGCCTCTGAAAGTAGCATCCAGAAACTTATCCAGCAGCTCTTTTTGAATATCATCTTCTTTAACTGCTGCGTCAAAAATGTGTGTACGGTTTCTGTCATCTCGAGATAACATTTCTTTGCCATGCATAATTTGCATGAGCTTTAGGGTAGTGGTGTACCCTGTTTCTTTTTTTTCATTCAGATGTTCGTTTACAAAACGGACGGTGTTGGCGCCATGTTCCCACAATACTTGCAGTATCTCTAATTCGGCATCGGTAGGTTTCGGAATTTTCATACGTTCTAAACGCTAAGTTTGTCTACGAATTGTTTCGTATATCAAATATATACGAAGACTTTCGTATTTAAAAATATATCTACGAAATGTTTCGTAACAAAAATGTTGTAGGCTTGGTTTTCAGAAAGATAGGTTGATTATGGGAGTTTTGAAAGCGACATATTTATAATTAAATTGATCATAACGAAACGCTACTATGCCCGATAAAAAGATTGGATTTTTACATGCCACCGCACTTGTTTCAGGAAACATGATTGGTACAGGAATTCTATTACTACCAGCATCATTGGCGGTTTTTGGCTATTTTAGTTTATGGGGCTGGCTTATTTCAACCGTAGGAGCTGTTACGCTCGCCATTGTTTTTGCGCGTTTAAGTAAGTTGCTTCCATTTACCGGTGGTCTTTATATTTATGTTGATAAGGCATTTGGTCCTTTGATGGGTTTTATAATAGGCTGGGGGTATTGGATAGCCGTCTGGACGGGTAATGCAGCAATAGTTATCACACTGGTCGCCACTTTATCTTCATTTTTCCCGGTTCTCAATCAATATCCATTGGCAGCCTTAAGCATTGGTATTGCTGTGGTATGGATAATAACATTTATCAATCTGAAAGGAATAAAAGAAGCAGCCCAGTTTCAGATGGTTACCACTATTCTTAAAATTATACCATTGATAATTATCGGAACAGTGGGTTTCTTTTATTTTAAATCGACCAACTTTTGGGTTCGTCCACAGCATATCAGTTATCCATCTATTTTTTTACAAACTGCTGCATTAACACTCTGGTCCTTTCTTGGTTTGGAATCCGCTACCGTTCCTGCCGAGCATATTCGTAATCCGGAGAAAAACATAGCGAAGGCAACGATTGTCGGAACTATATTGGCTTCGGTAATCTATATATTTTCCAGTACTGCAGTAATGGGGATTTTAACTAACGTCGATTTGACCAAGTCTACAGCGCCTTTTGCTGATTCTGCGCAGCTAATAGGAGGGAACGTTTTCTATATTATTGTTGGAATTTCGGCAGTGATTGCCTGTGTAGGCACATTAAATGGTTGGGTTTTAATGCAGGGACAAGTAGCTTATGCAGTGGCCCGAAATGGAGCATTCCCTTCATTCTTTCAAAAGAAAAACAAGAATAATGTACCTGCAAATGCTTTAATTATTTCGAGCATACTGGTGTGCATTGCCATTACCTTAAATTATTCAAAATCGCTGCAGGAACAATTCCAAAATCTTATTCTTTTGTCAACGCTGTCCACGCTGATTCCGTATGTTTTTTGTTCGGTAGCCGAGTTAATGATTAGGCGAAAAACGCAAGCCGATTTTAGATGGAGAAAGAATACTAAGCTTGTGGTTATTACCATTATCGCCTTTCTGTTTTCTATTGGAGCTATTATAGGAACCGGTTCGAAAAGTATTCTTTACGGAATCATCTTGTTAATTGCCGGTGTTCCTTTTTATTACCTGTTTCAGAAAACAGCTCATAAACAGTTAAGAGATAATTTCGCCAGTGATAAAACGGCTTAAAAGGGAGTGGAAATGGTGAACGCCTTGTTCTCGTGTCGGAGAGAAACGGCCATTCTTATAAAACCGCGAGTTAATGCCTCGTTGTACATTCTCCACCACAAATTCATCTTCACGTTCTACTTTATCTAAAAGCGCTCCCGCTCCTTTATCGTATTTCGATTCGTCGTACATATAAGTTAAAAACTTAACCTGGCATTGCTTAATTGAAATAGGCTTTACAATATTTATGCTTAATCCCCAGGGATAAAAATTGAGCATCATGTTTGGAAACAGCCAATAGTAATACGCAGCTATTTTTTGCCCATGATCAACGTGATTTTCGGGCAGGTTAAAGCATTCCTCAGCATGATCACCAATGCCTATTTGCAGGTTACAATAATCATAGATGAGTGTTCTGTACTGTTGGTAATCTAAAACCTTGTTCAAGTCTGGGTGGACAAAAGGAACATGAAAACCTTCTAGGTAATTATCGCAATACAGTGCCCAATGAGCGTTTACCAGGTATTCTCTTGATAGTTCGGGGCGAAACTGAAACTGGGAAACCGGCATAAAGCCAACACGCTCATTTAAAATGGCAGCTACATTATCGAAATCAAAGCCTGGGTTTAATGAAACAAATGGGAATCCATTCCATTCTTTTACCTCAACTTGGTGAAGATCCTCACAGGCTCTTGGAAAATCTTTGGCCTCCTTAAATTCGGGCATCGATTCAAATTGGCCATCGGTATTAAACTTTCGGCCATGATAATTGCAGATGAACTTTTTGTATTTACCGGGGTGATGAACCAAAATGTTTCCACGGTGGGTGCAAACATTGCTAAAGCAGTTTAATTCATGGTTCTGATTTCTGACTAAAACCAAAGGCTCGTTTAAAAAACCTTGTAATAATGAAAATGGAAAAGCCTCATCCGCCTGTTTTGCATATTCTTCTGATTCTATTAACTGCCAGCTCTTAGCAAAGATCTTTTCTTTGGATTCCTCAAAAAGAGCTATGCTTTTATAAAATGACGTTGGTAAAGTCTCAGCCTTCGTAATATCAGGATTGATGAAAAACTTTTCCATGTTCATGTTTCGCTAATTGATTGATGTTGAAATATAAAGAAAGAAACGAGAAGAACGATCTTCCTTCTCGTTTTATATCTGTTTACACTTCCTTTCTCAATTTATAGCCATATCTTCTGTAAAGAATAAAAGCAACCACCGCCAGAAGGATCAACGCCCAAAGTCTGATGATAAAAACAATCAGGTCAGACAGTATTTCAAAACCGGTGATGAACGATTCTTTGGCTTTACTAAAGAAGCTCGGTTCATACTGTTTGATGTTTTCCTGGTTGGCAATCAACTCTTGTTTTACCAATTGGCGCTGATAAATAGAAAGCTGAACAGTACTGAAATTGATCTGATCTTCCAGATTAAGGTTTGAGATTTTGGCATTATCAGCTTCTTCCTGTTTGTTCAATAGGGTCTCCTCTGCGTTTGAAGTTTCATTCAATTTTTTGCCACGATTATCAATGGCATTAGTCAATCGACGTTCGTTTTGGGTTATGCGTTGTTGAGTTAAATTATTGGAAAGCAATTGCAAGCTAACATCATCTGATTTTATTATACGATAATCTAAAAAGTCAACCAGCTTTGCGATGTCTTTTAAGGTAGTATCGAGTTTGGTATTAGGCACCCTGATGGTCATTTCATTTGTAACGGTTACATATTTCGATTCAACGGATGAATCAGCGCTCACTTTGGTCGTATTTGTATAATCTACATTACTGTTCAGGTTTGTTAAGGTAACAAAGCCTCCGTTTCTGTTAGTAATGTCTTCAATTTTGTAAGTAGCCTCCGTAACGTTTTTTACTTTAAACTTTAATTCTGAAGAACGAATGAATCTTCTTCCTGAAGTATGGGTGGTTTCAACAGCTGCAGAAGATGATGCAACAACAGAACTGTCTGCGGAGTTTTCGTAATTTTCAGCTTTTTTTCCTTGGCCACAGCTCATAGCGGTAGCTGAAAGAACTACAATTAGTAGTTTTTGTACGTTTTTCATTATAATAAGGTTTTAAAAGGATGAATTTAACCTTAGGTACGTTATGTCTGGGTAGTCTAGAATTGGCAGCTATAAATTACGCTAGGTTCTTATAAATTAGTTTTCATTAATGCTCAAATACCTAAAAATGTAACCCTTGGTATTGTAATTTTTTTTATAGAAATTCTCGGTCGATTTATTTTTCAGGTTTCCACCTTAACTTAATTCAAAAAGTTATTGATAAATACTCCTGATTGCTAAATTTACACCACCAATCAATTTAAGTTAATGAATACCTTTAGCAATAAACAAGTGGCAGCTTTGCCTAACCATTTGAAGCAATACATCGTTGAACAGCATTATGAGCATTACACACCGGTTGATCATGCTATTTGGCGTTACGTAATGCGTCAAAACTATAGCTATCTGAAAGATGTGGCCTTTTACCCCTACATTCCAGGCTTAAAAAAGGCAGGGTTAACCATAGAAAAGATCCCCAGTTTGCAGGAAATGAATGACGCTCTTGGCCAAATAGGCTGGGGGGCAGTTACAGTTGATGGATTTATTCCTCCTGCAGCTTTCATGGAGTTTCAGGCTTATAAAGTATTGGTAATTGCGGCAGATATTCGTCAGATCGATCATATTGAATATACTCCTGCACCGGATATTATCCATGAGTCGGCAGGACATGCGCCTATTATTGGAGAATCTCGTTACGCCGATTACTTAAGCTATTTCGGTTACATCGGATCAAAGGCCATGTATTCGTCCAAAGATTTTGAATTGTATGAAGCTATACGTCATTTATCTATTTTAAAAGAGATGCCTGATGCCGATCCTGCTGATATTGTGCAAGCAGAAAAAGATCTGGAGTTTAAGCAGCAAAATTTGGGAGAGCCCTCGGAAATGGCTCTGTTGAGTCGTTTGCATTGGTGGACTGTTGAATACGGTTTGATCGGAACCCTTGAGGATCCTAAAATTTATGGAGCGGGCTTGCTTTCGTCAATTGGTGAAAGTGCATCATGTATGCGCCCGGATGTAATCAAACTGCCTTATTCGATAGATACGCTGAATTATTCGTACGATATCACCAAACCGCAGCCCCAATTATTTGTAACCCCTGATTTTGAAACCCTGATAAACGTATTGGAAGAATTTGCTTCTACAATGTCGTTCAGAAAGGGAGGAACCCATGGCTTGATGAAAGCTATTGAGTGCAAAAATACTTGTACAGCAGTGTTCAGCTCAGGCTTGCAGGTTACTGGTACGTTTACCGATATAGTTCTGAATGCGAATGATGAACCAGTTTACATTAAAACAACAGGGCCTTCGGCATTAAGTTATAACGACAACCAATTAGATAGTCATGGCAAAACCTATCATTCTGATGGCTTTAGTTCTCCGGTAGGCAAGTTGAAGAATTTTGATATGCCTTTGGAAGATTTTCATATTAATGACTTTAAGAATATGGGAATTGAGCTGGGTGAACCTACGGTGTTGGAGTTTGAAAGCGGGATTGTGGTGGAAGGTACCTTAAAATCGGTGATTCAGGAAGAAGAGAAATTGGTTCTTTTGAGCTTTATTGATTGTAAAGTGTACGACAAAAACTCAGGTAAGGTTTATTTCGAGCCTTTCTGGGGAGTTTATGATATGGCTGTAGGGCATAAAATCGATTCGGTATTTTGCGGTGCCGCCGATAAAGATGCATTTGAACCAATAGCGTTGGTTTCTGAGACTAAAACACATCAGATTCAGTTCGATAATCAAACAGTACGCTTGCATGAATTGTATCGTATAGTTAGGAATGTACGTGAGCATAAGGCCGATGTGGCACTTTTACCATCTGTTTGGGATTCGCTGAAAACCGAACATAACAACGATTGGCTATGTGCTCTTGAAATTTTAGAGATTTTTGAACATACAGCGCTGCACCCTGAACTAGCTGATGATATTAAGCTCGGGCTAAAAAATAAAGCAGCAAGTAACCCATCAATGACTAAGTTAATTAATGATGGCTTTTCATTGATTGCCAATCCGGTAATTGACTTAGTCCATTAAAAATAACTTTATAGGCCATGGTCAATTGTCCATGGCTCATATACAATTTTATCTTTGCAACAAAAACTATGGTCCATGGTCTATCAACTATGGACCTTTTAATAACTATTCATGAACATTATCATAACCGGAGCCAGCAGTGGAGTAGGCTTTGAAGCCGCTCTCGAATTGGCAGCTCATTCAAATGTTAACATCATAGCATTGGCCCGCACTGAAGAACGACTGGCTAAATTGGCAAGCATCAATGAGCAACTGAATCCGGGTTCTAAGCTGTATGCAATTGCTTTTGACATTTTTTCAGGCGATTACGAAGGTGGCTTGCTTCCCTTTGTAAAACAACTGTTTGGTAAAGTTGATATACTCATTAACAATGCCGGGGAGTTGATCAATAAACCTTTTGCTGAATTAAACCTCGCTGATTTCGACCAAATGATGCACAGTAATTTGTATGGGCACATCCGGATGATTCAGCAGTTATTGCCTTATTTTTCTGAAAATGCCCATATTCTTAACATTGGCAGCATGGGCGGTTTCCAGGGAAGCGTAAAGTTTCCGGGTTTGGTGTCGTATTCGGCAAGCAAGGCGGCATTACACAACCTAACCGAATGTTTGGCAGAAGAGCTTAAAGAGCAAAAGATTAAGGTTAACTGCCTGGCACTTGGTTCGGCGCAAACCGAAATGTTGGAAAAGGCATTTCCTGGTTATCAGGCACCGGTGCTTGCATTTGAAATGGGTAAATACATTGCCGATTTTGCACTTACTGGACATAAGTTTTTTAATGGAAAGATCATTCCGGTAGCCACCACAACACCGTAATTTAAGGTAGACTACCTGTCTTAACCTATATGCACTGTAAATTATAAAACATTGAAACGCTCCGCATTGGAAGTGTTTTTTCATTTGGTCAACTTTTTGTCTTTCAATTGCTGAAAATGTTTGTTAATTTTTAACATCTAATTATTAACGCGATCAGTATGCCTCAGCCCAAAAATGATTTTGCCTTTTTACGTAAATGGGAAAAAGAGCGAAAGGAAAATAAACTGCGATTCGCTATCAGAATTGGCCTTTTGCAATATGCCATTCCTATTGTTCTTATTGTAATTGGGATCGATTTTCTTAGAGGTATTGAGGATATGGATCAGTACTTGTTAATACGAATTTATTGGGGATTGCCGGTTTGTGTTTTTTGTGGGTTGTTTGCAGGATGGTGGATGTATAGAAATAACGAAAAGCGATATAAATCGCTTAAAGGATTAGACGAAAAAAAAGGTCATTAGTTAGATTATATTATTTAGTTAAAGCAGGACTTCACGGTTCTGCTTTTTTCGTGCTTTACATTTTGCATTCAATACAACTTCTACTTAAAATATGGAAAATATCTACGACAAAAAACTGCCTATTACAGCTTGGGCGGAGGACGATCGTCCGCGTGAAAAAATGATGCTGAAAGGCCGCCAGAGTTTGAGCGATGCCGAACTGATCGCCATTTTAATAGGTTCAGGAACCGCAAAGCTTAGCGCTGTTGATTTAAGCAAGCATATTTTAAATGCGGTGAATAATGATTTAAACACCTTGGCTAAATTGAGTATTAAGGAATTAGTTAAGTTTAATGGAATAGGAGAGGCGAAAGCTATTTCTATTTTAGCTGCATTGGAGTTAGGAAGAAGGAGGAAGGAAGAAGATGCAACCAAAATTACTCGAATTATTTCCAGTAAAGACACTTATCTGTTAATGCGGCCTTATTTGGCTGACCTCGGCCATGAAGAATTTTGGGCTGTTTTTTTAGGCCGCTCTAATCGTGTGCTTTCTGTACAAAACATCAGTAAAGGTGGTGTATCATCAACTGTGGTCGATCCAAAGATTATCTTCAAATTAGCGCTTGAACATACGGCCTCCAATGTGGTGTTGGTTCATAATCACCCTTCCGGAAATTTAAAACCCAGCCAGCAAGATCTAATTTTAACTTCTAAGCTTAAACAAGCAGGTCTAATGCTCGATATAGCTGTGGTTGATCATCTTATTATTACTGACGGTGGTTTTTATAGTTTTGCTGATGAAGGTAAAATGTAGTAGGAATTAAAAAACAGAAACGCTAAGTTTTGACTTAGCGTTTCTGTTTTAATTATTTTTGATTGACCACAGCTGGTTGAACCACCGTTTTCTTCTCTTTTTTCTTATTTACTTTCAATCGGTTTAGCCACATGATTACTCCTGTAACCGGAAAAGCCAAAGACAACAAGCAAATTAAAAAGCTGATAATTTTTGAAGTAAGGCCATAAATAGCGCCAGTGTGTAAAGGCTTAACGATGGCGCGTATTTTTTGTCCCGAGTTTTTATTTGAAAATTTTTGAGCTCCAACAGTTTTACCGGTATACTGATCGATAAAATAAGTATCGCCAGCGGTTTCAATTGAGTTTAAAGGAAGTACGTTAACACTGTAGGTGCTTACCGAATCTTTTGGAATGCGGATAGTATATAATTCGAAGGTGTTAACTTCATTTTGAATAGTTTTGGCTACCTCATCAACCGAAACCGATTTCAATACCTTTTGAAAAACAACCGTTGGAGGTTCAGGGTTTTCCATTTTAGAACCGGTTAGGGTGAACAATCCTTTGTTAACCCAGTTAAAAGCCATCACTAATCCGCTTAAAACAATAACGATTAAGAAAATAGAAAGGTAAAATCCTGTAACAATATGCAGGTCATGAACCAGTCGTTTCCATCCGCCATCAAACTTAATTTTTAAACGCTGATATAGTATTTTCTTCGTTTTTGGCCACCACAAGATGATCCCGGTGATCAAAATGAAAAAGAAAAATAAAGTAGAGAAGCCTGTAAGAAAATTCCCAATGCTGTCTTTGCCACCCAGTAACCAGCGGTGAATGGACTCCACTGTGAAGAAAAAGGATTCTCTTGGGTTAACCACGTCCAAAACTTTGCCAGTAAATGGATCTACATAAACAGTAATGGTTGGTTTACGCTTTTCGTTCTTTTTATCTTTCGATTTCGGGCCTCGTTTGTCGGTACTTTTTGCTTCTGGTTTTTGTTCCGCTTTAGCCTTATCCATTTGCTCTTTATGGCCTTTTTTCTCCGGAACGGTAATGCTTACCTCTACCGATCGGTTGGCTTCATGGTAAACCTTAACCGACGAAAGTTTAGCCTTTGGAGTACTTTCAACAGCGCTTTTAACTACTTGAGTCAAGGGTAAACGTTCACCCTGAGAAGTAACAAAATAGCGGTTGGCGTACAAGCTATGCTCGATTTCCTCTTCGAAAACTAAAATGGTACCGGTTAGGCAGGAAGTGAAAATGATCAATCCGGCCGCTAGACTTAGATAAAGGTGGATATTTCTGAAAAATACTTTCATATTATTTATAAACAAACCGGATCATTAGAAAATGATCCGGCCGTAAAAGCTATTTAATTGATTTTAATTAAAACTTATATGCCAATGTAGTGGTGAACTGACGAGGGGCAATAGGGTTTACACTGTAGTTTTCGTGAACATAGTAGTTTAACTCATCGGCTAAGTTAGACACCTTACCTAAGATGGAAAGTTTTTTGTACGTATATCCCAATGACAGATCAAATGTGGTAAAGCCGTCAACAGGAATTAAGCGGTTTTGAGGTTGTCCAGCAGGAGGTACAGCTCCATTGATATAGTTCGTGTTGTTATACCCTCCATTCCTTTTTCCTGTATAAAATCCTGAAAATCCTACTTTTAAGCCATTTAATAAATTGTTTGAAAAAGTATAGAATAGGCTTGCATTTGCAGTGTTTGATGGAACTCCTACTAATCGTTCACCTTCTTTATTGCTTCCAGTATTTCCTGTAGTATTGGTAAAACGCATGTAGGTGTAACTATAACCAGCCAGGAAGTTTAACCCTTTAGCTAATGTACCGTTAAGATCTACTTCTAATCCATCGCTTGTTGTTTCGCCTGCTAACTCTTTAGCTCCGTTTGACGAGCCAGGTACGGATTGAGCATAGTTATCATTAATTATTTTATAAATGGTGAGGTTGGCAGAAAGGCGTCCCTGGAAGAAATCATTTTTTACACCTACTTCATATTGGTCAATAATTGAAGGGTCTAGGTTGTTATTATTAATATCAACACCACTGTTAGGGGCAAAGTTGTTTGAATAACTTGCAAATAATGAAGTAGTTTTTGTTGGTTGATAAACCAAACCTAAACGTGGCGAGAAGGCTTTTTCATCTTTGTTTTTAACGGTTGTTTTATATTCAGCACCGGTTGCAATATTGTGAATGTTTCCGGTAATTACATTTTGGTACGACCATCTTAAGCCTGCTAATACTTTAAATTTCTCTGAAACAGAAATCAAGTCTTGTACGAATATCCCAAAGCGATTGGTAGGTACCACTGTTCTTAACGAATCTGTTGTAACCGGCATATCGGTTCGTAATGGATATTTTGATGGGTCTAAAATGTTAATCTTGTCATAAGCGGTAGCAAATTTTTTGAATGTATAGGTAGTATTGTTATAGCGCTCTGCATCTGATCCAACTAATAATTGATGTCTTATTTTGCCCGTTTTCAAGTCTCCGGTAAGGTTCAATTGACCGGTATAGTAGTTTTCATTTGATTTTGTACGTGTTAAAACCCTATTCCAGTCACCCACAGCGTTTGCTTGAATACGCTCGGTTGAGAAATAGTTACGGTCAAAGTTTTGGTAAGCCAAAACGGAATTTAACTTCCATTTAGCATTAAACTGATGATTTAAGTTAGCTGAAGCGGTTGCTTGTTTTGCTTTTTGATAAGCCCATGGCGTATTAAAGAAGCTCGACTTGCTTATAGTTGTTGGAATTTTACTGCTTTCGCTATCGGTTAAAGTACCAATTCCAAAGTCTGGGGTGAAGTCAGCATTCAAATAATCTCCCTGTACCAATAAATCGGTTTTAGAACTGATCTGATATAATAAAGATGGATTAATGTAATAGCGTTTTGATTCTACCGAGCTTCTAAAGCTTTCAGCATTCTCATAGGTGCCAATTGCTCTGAAAGCTAATTTTTTACTAATCGGTCCATACACATCAACGGATGGTTTATAAAAGCTATAACTTCCTGTGCGCATCGACACTTCACCTCCATATTCAAATTTCGGTTTCTTGGTAACCATATTGATTACAGCTCCTCCGCTTACATTTCCATAAAGTAAAGCCGCACTTCCTTTTAGAACCTCAACACTTTCTAAGGTACTTGCCTCTGGAACGATACCGGAATTAGCTCTGGCGCCGTTTTTCATAATGTTATTTGCACCCAGGTTGTATCCCCTTGCAAAAAATGTTTCCACGTTGGTCCCTCTGTTATCGGTTAGAGTTACACCGTTTACATTTTTTATAGCATCACTTAATTTATTTACTTGTTGCTCTGTTATTGTTTTGTTATCAATAATTGCAACAGCCTGTGGAAGATCCATTGGAGCGATTTCAATTCTACCAACCGTTACAGGTTTTTTGTTCACACTTTTTGCACCCGTTACCACTACTTCGGCTAGTTGGCCTGCAGTTTCGGTAAGGGTTAATTCTACAGTTGAGGTTTGACCGGAAGCAACAGTTATTGTTTTTTCCTGTGAAGTAAGTCCTACAGAGCTTACTAATAATGTATAGGTGCCTTCTTTAATATTTTTAAGGTGAAAAGCGCCCAATTCATTTGTAATAGTTCCTCTGTTTATTTCTTTCAAGCTAATGTTTACTGAAGCGGCAGGGTTGCCATCACTGGTTTTAACTGTTCCTGAAATTACACCGTTTTTGGTCTGAGCCGTTGCTCCGAATCCTAAAAATAATATCAGCATAAAGCTTATAGCATAAGCAAGAGAGGGGAATTTGTAGATATTAAAGTTCATATGGAGGTTTTTGTTATTTGTATTAAATCTAAATTAAGCGCAAATGTATAAATCAGAATTAATCAAGCAAAATTATTTGTAATTAATCTAAATAGTTTTTAGGCGGAGCTATTTATTCAGAAATTATGCTTAGGATGAATATTCGGCTTCTTCAATGATTTTTTGGCCTTAGTTGGGGCGGCAAAGCTGTAGCATCAAATTTTTTCCTACTTTTGCGCTTCGCCTAAAAGCGTTAAAACAAATGAAGATTTCTTATAGCTGGTTAAAACAATATATCAATACCGAATTAAGCCCTGAGGAGATTTCAAAGGTCCTTACCAATACAGGCTTAGAAGTAGAAAGCCTTGAAAAGATCCAAACAATTCCAGGCGGATTGGAAGGACTGGTAATTGGGCATGTGACCTTTCGTGATAAACATCCCAATGCTGATAAATTAAGTGTAACCAAAGTAAATGTTGGTGGCGAACGCGAACTGGATATCGTTTGTGGTGCCCCAAATGTTGCTGCCGGGCAAAAAGTGGTGGTAGCTACAGTTGGCTGTACTGTTCATCCTTCATCAGGAGAGCCATTTGAAATTAAAAAAGCTAAGATAAGGGGAGAAGTATCTGAAGGTATGATTTGTGCCGAAGACGAAATTGGCTTGGGCGAATCACATGCCGGCATTATGGTACTTCCTGAAGATGCTCCTGTTGGAATGCCTGCCAAAGAGTATTTCAAAATAGAAGATGATTATTGCTTTGAAATTGGCTTAACTCCAAACAGGGTTGACGCAGCCTCTCACATTGGTGTTGCCCGTGATATTGCTGCGGTATTAAAAAATACGGTAGAACTGCCTTCGGTAGATAATTTTGCCGTTGATAGTCAGGATCTAAGCATTTCGGTAGAGGTTATTGATCACGAGGCTTGTCCACGATATTCAGGAGTTACTATTTCAGGGATTACTGTTAAAGATTCTCCTGATTGGTTGCAAAATAAATTGAGGGTAATTGGCCTTCGACCGATAAATAATGTGGTGGATGTAACCAATTACGTGTTACATGAAACCGGACAGCCTTTACATGCTTTTGATGCTGCTGAAATAAAAGGCAACAAAGTGATCGTTCGGGATGCTGTTGAAGGGGAGAAGTTCATCACACTTGATGGTGTTGAACGCACCTTGTCTTCAAAAGATCTAATGATCTGTAATGCTGAAGAAGAAATGTGCATTGCCGGTGTTTTCGGTGGTTTACATTCGGGTGTAAGCGAAACTACTACTTCAATTTTCCTTGAATCAGCCTATTTTAACTCGGTATCGGTACGTAAAACCGGTAAACGCCATGGTTTAAAAACCGATTCTTCTTTCCGTTTCGAGCGTGGTACAGATCCAGAGGCTACTGTTTATGCACTTAAACGTGCTGCTTTATTGATCAAGGAGGTTGCCGGTGGTTTAATTTCTTCGGAAGTAGTTGATATTTATCCAACTAAAATTGAGAAAGCCAAAATTGAGGTTTCTTATAAAAACGTTCATCGTCTTATCGGAAAGCAAATTCCTGTAGAGGAAATCAATGCTATTTTGTTGGCATTAGGGATCGAGATTCTTTCGAAAAATAACGAAGGATTAACAGTGAGTGTGCCTACTAATAAGGTGGATGTAACCCGTGAAGTGGATGTTATTGAAGAGATCCTTCGCATTTACGGTTATAATAATATTGAAATTCCAACGATTTTAAATTCTTCATTGTCGTTTGCGGTAAAACCTGATCGTGAAAAATTGCAAAATGCAGTTGCTGATTTCTTTACTTCAAATGGGTTTAATGAGATCATGTCCAACTCATTAACCAAATCGTTGTACAGTCAGTCAACAGCGACGATTAACCCTGATGAAAATGTAGTGATCTTAAATCCGTTGAGTAATGATTTGGATGTTATGCGCCAAACATTGTTGTTTTCGGGCTTAGAAGCCATTGCGTATAATCAGAATCGCAAAAATGCTGATTTAAAGCTGTATGAATTTGGTAAAGTCTATAAAGAAGTTGATTGTAATTTCACGGAAGAATCCAAGCTGGCTTTATTTGTAACAGGAAGAAAAGAAATTGAGCAATGGAATGCTTCAAAAGAAACAGCTGATTACTATCAATTAAAAGGGTTTGTTGACGCGATTTTAACTAAGTTAAAAGTTTCAATAGCTTCATCTGAAACACTGAAAAATGATGTTTTTGCTGAAGCATTGGTTTATAAAAAAGGCAAAAATGTGATCGTTCAGTTTGGTCAGGTGAACAAAGCCATTTTAAAGAAAATGGATATTGATAAACCTGTTTACTTTGCTGATTTTAACTGGGAATATATTCTTAAAGTTCAGTTGAATAACAAGGCTGAATATAAAGAAGTCGCCAAGTTCCCTGCTGTTCGCCGTGATTTGTCGATGTTGATTGACAGTTCCTTGAACTTTGCGCAATTAAAAGAATTGGCGTTCCAAACAGAGAAAAACCTGTTGAAGGAAGTGAACATATTCGATAAATACGAAGGCGACAAATTACCAAATGGCAAAAAATCTTACGCATTAAGTTTTGTGATTCAGGATGAGGAGAAAACCCTTACCGATAAACAAATTGATGGCGTAATGCAAAAATTGGTAATCGGTTTTGAAAAATTGGGTGCTGAAATAAGGAAATAAGAGCTAGGAGAGAAGGAAAAGAATAATTTATTAGTTGATTTTTTTTGAATTCTAAAAGAAATCTTTATTCTTGAGACTTTCTTCTTTTATCTGAGAAAAATGGCTGATCTGGTAAAAACACTTGAACAACTCCAGCAAAAGATGCAGAAACTTATGGTTATGCATTCAAAGCTTCAGCAGCAGCATGCTGTGCTAATTGAAGAGCTGGAAAGGGTAAAGGTTGAATCAGAAAGCCGAAATGTTAAAATTTTGGAGTTGGAAGACCGGATTAAAGTGGCCCGATTAGCGGCTTCAATATCAGGGGGTAGCGAAAAGGCTCTTGACATCCAACAAAAAATTAACGAATTTGCGAAAGAAATAGACAGGTGCATTGCACTTTTAGCTAAGTAAACGCGTGATTTAATGCTCAAATGGGAGAAATTTCCATTAAAATAAATATTGCCGATAGGGTGTATCCGTTGCGAATTAACGCTTCGGAAGAGGAAACTGTAAGGAAAGCCGCTAAAGAGATCAATGACCGAATAAAGATGCTGATGCAAAATTATGAGGTTAAAGACAAACAGGATTTACTTTCAATGTGCGTGTTGCATTATGCGACTGCTGCACTGAAATTTGATGGAAAAAGCTTGATTGAAGATAATGGCATTTCTGAAAAAATCGCTGAACTCGACCATCAGCTTTCTCAGTTTTTATCAAATCAGTAATTTTTAGAGTTAACTAAATAAGTTTAACCGCAGTTAAATTTATATAATCACTTTTTTGTTTAGTTATGGTGTAAAGCCTGTTAAGTGTTTATATAAGTTATAGTTGCGGTTTTTTATTTATAATGTAGAATGAGTATAGATATTATTTTATATGCAGTGTTGGCGCTGGTAGCAGGTATCGGAATAGACCGGTTTTTGTTACGTCGACTGTTCAAAAGCCAGGAAGTGATGGCCAAAAATAAGGCTAAGCAGTTTCTGAAAGATGCAGAAGCGCAGGCTGAAATCCTTAAAAAGGATAGGTTACTGGAGGCAAAAGAGAAGTTTCTTCAGCTAAAGGCCGAGCATGAAAAAGAGATTAGTCAAAAGAATCAGGTTGCCGCTCAAAGAGATAACTCCTTGAAACAAAAAGAGCAATCGCTGAATCAGAAAATTGAGAATGTTAACCGTAAAGACCAGGAGTTAGAAGCGGTAAAGCAAAATCTGAATAAGCAACTTGATATCGTTGAAACGAAGAAAAAAGAGGTTGAGGAGCTTAAAAATGAGCACGTTACCCAGTTGGAAAAGGTAGCAGGATTAACTGCTGCTGAAGCCAAGGATCAATTGGTAGAACAGCTTAAAGAAGAAGCAAAGTCACAGGCAATGGCATCAATTAAAGATGTTATTGAAGATGCCAAGCTTACCGCTACCAAAGAGGCTAAAAAGATCGTTGTTCAAACAATTCAGCGTACAGCTACCGAGGCGGCAATTGAAAATACCGTTTCGATCTTTAACATTGAAAGCGATGAAATTAAAGGACGGATCATTGGTCGCGAAGGCCGTAATATCCGTGCTTTAGAAGCGGCTACAGGTGTTGAGATCATTGTTGATGATACTCCGGAGGCGATTATTTTATCATGTTTTGATCCTGTTCGCCGCGAAATTGCCCGTCTTTCTTTACACCGCTTGGTTACCGACGGTCGTATTCACCCGGCTCGTATTGAGGAGGTGGTTTCCAAAACCAAAAAACAGCTTGAAGATGAAATCGTGGAAATTGGTGAGCGTACTGTTATTGATTTAGGTATCCATGGCCTTCATCCGGAATTGATCCGTATGGTTGGTCGTATGCGTTACCGCTCTTCTTATGGTCAAAACTTATTACAGCACTCACGTGAGGTGGCTAACCTTTGTGCTACTATGGCTGCTGAGTTAGGTTTGAATGTTAAGTTGGCTAAACGTGCCGGACTTTTACACGATATAGGTAAAGTGCCTGAAGATAATCCGGAGATTCCTCACGCCTTGTTAGGTATGCAGTTGGCAGAGAAATTTAAAGAACATCCCGATGTTTGTAATGCGATTGGTGCTCACCACGATGAGGTGGAGATGACCAGCATTATTTCACCAATTATTCAGGTTTGTGATGCTATTTCAGGAGCTCGTCCTGGTGCTCGTCGTGAAGTGGTTGAAAGTTATATTAAGCGTCTTCACGATCTGGAAAATCTTGCATTATCATATCCTGGTGTTGAAAAAACATTCGCTATTCAGGCTGGACGTGAATTACGTGTAGTAGTTGATTGCGATAAGATCTCTGATCAGCAGGCAGAAACACTGGCATTTGATTTGTCAACTCGTATTCAAACAGAGATGACTTATCCTGGACAGATCAAAGTGACTGTTATCCGCGAAAGCCGTTCAGTGGCATACGCAAAATAGAATCACGACTTAGTTTAATCAATTATAATAATAAGGCCCGGCAATTAGTCGGGCCTTATTGTTATTTACAGAATTATACTAAATTAGGATGCATTAAATGTTTAACCAATCATTAATAAAACAACCAATTTAAAAGATGGCCGCAACCTCAAAATCAACTGCAAACGCTCCAAAGTTAGTCGATCAGTATTTCGATAAGTATGCTGAAAGTCATCAGAATAAAACCAACAAACTCATACACTGGATCTGTGTTCCGGCAATTATGTTTAGCTTGATTGGTTTATTATGGAGTATTCCTGTTCCATGGGACTATAAGTTTTTAAACTGGGCGAGCTTTTTGATAGCGTTCTCATTGTATTATTATTGGCGCTTGTCGCAGCCACTTGCCTTGGTAATGGTGGTGATCATTGGTGCTTATTCAGCGTTGTATGTTCTAATTGAGCAAAACATTGGTCTGTCTGGTTTGGCCATTTTGTGTGCAATAATTTTTGTTGTTGCATGGATCTTTCAATTTATCGGGCATAATATTGAAGGCAAAAAACCGTCGTTTTTAGATGATGTTAAATTTTTATTGATTGGCCCTATTTGGTTACTCCATTTCATCTTTAAAAAACTGGGTATAGCTTACTAGTTATACGTTTCGTAAAGCAGAAAAAGCACAAGAAATACAGAAGGATAATCAGGTTTAATAAATTATTAAAGCCTGATTATCCTTTTTGTTTAATAAGTTCCTGATCCTTTGCGGCTTTGTTCATCACTGAACGATATTTATTAGAACGTTAACTTAAAATGTACTGTTAAATACAATAAATAAAACTTGATTTAATAATTATCTAATTTTTCAATGTTAGTTAAAATGCTGAAAATCAATAATTTGATTCGGTTTTAAATTTCTGCTTAACACAGATGTAACCAATAAGTAAAACAAGGTTAATTGATAGTTAACATCAGCTTAATGTTCCCCACATACTTTTGCCTCAAACAAAAATTAGGTAAAAGTGAAAAAATTCTCCATTTCAACGATTTTTCTTTCAATGACTTTAGTGTTGCTCACTGCGGTTACGGCATGGGCGCAAAACGGTAAAATTATTGGTAAGGTCTCAGATAAAACATTTAACGAACCTATTGCCGGATTACCGGTAATAATTAAAGGTTCACAAAAAGTAGCACCCACTTCGGTTGATGGCCGTTATGAGTTTAATTTGGCTCCGGGTACCTACACCCTCGAATTCAAATACATCAGTTATAAAACAAAAACCATTTCAGAGGTTGAAGTAAAGGCCGATAAAGTTACAGAGTTGAATGTGGTGTTGGATGATGCTGCCACAGAGTTAGGCGAAGTGGTTGTTTCTTCTACATATAAAAAAGAAACAGTTAATGCCCTTTATTCGTTGCAAAAAAACAACATCAGTATTTCAGATGGTATTTCTGCAGAGATCATTAAGAAAACTCCTGATAAAACCACCAGCGATGTTTTAAAAAGGGTGAGTGGAACCAGCGTTCAGGATAATAAGTTCGTTATTGTACGTGGATTAAATGATCGTTACAATGTAACTACCCTTAATAATTCACTAATGTTAAGTACCGAACCTGATCGCAAAGCGTTTTCATTCGATGCTATTCCATCAAACCTTGTTGAAAGCGTTATGATCAATAAAACGGCTTCTCCGGATATGCCGGGGGATTTTGCAGGAGGTATTGTTCAAATTACAACCAAAGACATTCCTGACGAAAACTTTATTACGCTTAATATCGGCACAGGCTTTAATTCGCAATCAACGTTCAAGCCTTTTAAAGGCTCACAAAAAGGAAAGTTAGATTGGTTAACTATTGAAGATGGTACACGAAGTTTGCCTTCAAGTATTCCGTCAAAAATTACTTATGCCGATTACACCAATGAACAGCGTTACCAATTTGGTCGCGACTTGCAAAATGACTGGGCTGTTTTGGATCAAGGAAAAGGAATGCCAACTTCGGCGCTTCAATTTACCTTGGGTAACAATAAAAAGTTTAAAAACAATACCATTTTAGGTTCTATCTTTTCATTATCGTACCGTTACCAGGAAAATATCACTGAAACACACAGGGATGACTATGATAACACGGGGCAGGTATTTTCTTATGACGACCAGCAGTTTAAGTATTCATCGGCTTTAGGTGGTATTTTAAATTTTGCATACAACTACAAAGGCAATAAAATCTCATTCAAAAACTTTTATAACAGAACGTTAGATAATTCACATACGGATCGTTCTGGATGGAACAAGGATGGTAAGGATAATGCAGTGCTTGCTAATTCGGATTATACCACGCCGAAGACCTTCCTTTCCTCACAAATTGAAGGAGAGCATTTGGTTGGTGAAAAACGTATAAAATTAGATTGGAACCTAAACTACACGAATGCTAATCGTAGTGAGCCGGATCTTCGTCGAATACTTTACTCCAAAGATCTGGAGAAAGTGGATGACCCTTCTGTTCCTTATACCGCTGGTATTGGTGGTTCTCCTTCTCCAAATTATGGTGGTAAGTTTTATTCAGACCTAAAAGATAATGTTTATGGTGGCAATGGCTTCATTTCTGTACCATTTACATTTTTAAAAGAGAAAAGCTTATTGAAGTTTGGCTATATGGGCTATTATAAGCAACGGGATTTTTCTTCTCGCGTATTGGCTTATTATACCAGTCTTCAATTTGAGAATGATCTGTTAGCGCTTCCTCAAGACCAGATTTTTAATGATGAGAATATTCGTCCGGGGGGGTTTCAGTTGGGTGAGCTGAACAACGGAACGTATAAGTATAATGCCGTCGCTTACTTAAATGCGGCTTATTTTATGTTCGATAATAATCTTTCAAAAAAAATACGCCTGGTTTGGGGATTAAGAACGGAAGCTTACTCACAAAATTTAAAAACCCGTACGCCTGATAATTTAAGGGAAGAGGATTTCGACTTCTCTAAATTCGATCTGTTGCCATCGGCTAATTTAACCTTTAAGGTAAATGATAAATCGAATGCTCGCGTGGCTTATTCGAGAACCGTTTCTCGTCCCGAGTTTAGAGAAACTTCTCCGTTCTCATTCTATGACTTTTCAATTGCCACCACTGTTTACGGAAATCCAAATCTTATTTCAACCAATATTAATAACGTTGATTTGAAATACGAATGGTACCCATCGGCTGGACAGGTATTATCAATTTCAGGTTTTTATAAAGGCTTTAACAATCCGGTTGAGCAAATTGTGGTGCCCGGTTTAAGTGGTGTAAATCGTACCCGTAGTTACGAAAATGTTGACAAGGCGGTTAACTATGGTATTGAAGCAGAGGTTCGAAAAGATTTAACGTTCATATCAAAAGCTGACTGGGCGCGTAACCTTATTGTTTTCGCCAATGCGGCTCTTATTAATTCGAAAGTGGATGTACTTGATGCTACAGGAAAAGCTATTGGAGATAGGCCGTTGCAAGGACAATCACCTTATTTGGTTAATGCAGGTTTGCAGTTTAGTGCTTTAGAAAGCTCTTTAAATATGAGTTTGATGTACAATAGAATTGGCAGACGTATAAATGAAGTGGGTGTTCCGGGTGAGTATGAAGATGTATATGAAAATTCTCGTGATGTAATCGATTTTCAGGTTAGTAAGAAACTGTTTAAGAATAATGCTGAATTAAAACTTACCGCATCAGACTTACTGAACCAAAAAACTACATTGTATCAGGATATAAATAAGAATAAATCTTTTGATAATTCAGATAATGTAATCGGTTCGTCGGTTTTTGGCAGAAGTTTTTCGCTGGCCTTTGCCTATACATTTAAATAGCAATCACTTTTACCCACTATTTTTGATTGAATTGGGGGCTGATTTATTTCAGCTCCCTTTTTTATTAATTGGAATTGAGCTTAGAATTATCACTTAACAAAATGGTAACAGAATGATGCTTCACATATAATCAATGCTTAACATTCAGGTAACGATGCGACGATATGTTTGTATCAAATTCAAAGAAGCAAAATGAAAAAGAAACATTTATTAGCCATTTTAACTTTAGGTTTTGGAGCATTAGCATTTGCTTCATGTAGCAGTAGCAATGACGATCCTACTCCTGATCCTCCTATTGTTAACAAAGAAATAACCGGAGAAATTACTCAGAGCGTAACTTATAAACGTGGTTCTTACGTTTTAAAAGGTTTTGTATATATTAAAAATGGTGCAACGGTAACTTTTGAAGCTGGTTCAGTTATTAAAGGTGATAAAGATTCTAAAGCGACCATTATTGTAACCCGCGGTGGTAAATTAGTGGCAAATGGAACTGAAGCAGATCCAGTTGTATTTACTTCAGGTCAACCGGCTGGTCAACGTGCTCCTGGTGATTGGGGTGGTATCATTTTGTTAGGTAAAGCTCCTATCAATGTTACCGGAGGCGAAAGTGTTATTGAAGGTGGTGTTGACAACACTGCAGGTGATGGTAAATACGGAGGTAATGATCCGGCCGATAATTCAGGTTCATTAAAATATGTTCGTATTGAATACCCAGGAATCGCTTTCCAACCAAACAATGAGATCAACGGATTAACTTGTGGTGGTGTTGGATCAGGAACTACGTTAGATCACATTCAGGTTTCATTCTCTGGTGATGATAGTTTCGAGTTCTTCGGCGGGACTGTAAATGCTAAATACTTAGTATCTGTTCACGCTACCGACGATAACTTCGACTTTGATAATGGTTTTAGCGGTAAATTACAGTTTATAATTGCTCAACAAGACCCTGCATTTGCCGACAACGCTGGTACCGGAGCATCAAACGGTATCGAATCGGATAACGATGCAAATGGTACTACTAACACTCCAATCACTCGTCCTGTGATCTCAAATATGACTTTGATTGGCGTTAACTCTACTGCTAACACTCACCATGCAGCTGGTAACCATTGGAGAAGAAGCTCGAAGTTAGTTGTTCGAAACTCAATTATTACCGGTTTTGCAACTGCAGGCGTTTTAATTGAAAGCGATAATACTGCTGCCTCATTAAAAGATGGTTCATCTGAATTTAAAGACAATTTGGTGTACGGTATTGCTAAGCCTTTTGGTGTAAAAGGTACAACTGCTGCTACTTATGTTGATGATGCAGCCTTAAATGCAGCATTCACCCTTTTAGGCAATAGTGCTTTAAATACAGCTGCTGATGCAGGAATTGAAGATGCATTTAATCAAACTGCTCCCAACTTCCTATTGAAATCAGCTTCTGTAGCAAAAACGGGTGCTAGCTTTACAGGATTGGATAGTTACTTTACCCAGGTCACTTATAAAGGTGCTTTTGATACCACCAATTGGACTTCAGGCTGGGGTAACTTTAATCCTCAGGCTACAACTTATTAATAGTTACCTTGAAAAATACGATTAAGGAAAGTGAGGCCCTCGGGCTTCACTTTTTTTATTTTAAAAAATAAAACCGGAGTCTTATTCAGTATGGTAAAAGTAAGAAGGTGCTCGATATTAATATCGAGCACCTTCTTACTTTTTATATTTGAGTTATTTTCTAGTTAGACACCTTGTGAAAGTTTTTCCATTTTATCTTCCGGAATATCCTTCAGATTTAAAACAAGGAAACCATCCAGCGAATTTTCAAACTTCGGATCAATATTGAAGCAGATAATTTTAGCATTCAGTTGAATGTACTGCCTTAAAAGTACTGGGATTTTGCTATTGCTGATTTCAATTTCAGAGATCAATGCATCCAATGATTTTAACGAATTGAATTGCTCAATTAAAACATCCGTGTCAACATTGGTATGTGTTACTTTAAATTTGGTTTTAGGGGTAACATGCTTCGCTAGTTCATGATCATAAAAGTTTTGAGTAATAAAATCAATGATCAATGATTGCGACAGATTAGAAAAACTGTTACTGATACTCACCGGACCAATCAGATACTGGAACTCGGGGTGCTTTAATACATAAGCGCTGATACCTTTCCAAAGTAAGAACAATGGAAGTGGTTTTTGTTGGTATTCTTTAACAATGAACGAACGGCCTAATTCAAGCGAATGTTTAAGCACATTGTTCATCTGGTCTTTAATATTGAACAGGGTATTGATATAAAAGCCTTTTTTACCATAGGCATAAAATATATCATTTCCTCGTCCAATACGGTAAGCGCCAACAATTTTATTGGCATCCTTATCCCAAATAAACAAGTGGCGGTAATATAAATCGAATTCATCCAAATCGATTTTCTTATTGGTACCTTCGCCAACCTGTCGGAAAGTGATTTCACGCAGACGCCCGATCTCTCTGATAATATTTGGAATGCGTTGTGTTTTGGCTATATAAACCTCATAGTTTTTTTCGGTATAAACCAATGCCTCTTCTTTGATTTGAGCAACATCCTGTTCCAACAACTCTTGAGAAGTAGCCTCAACTACGTCCTCAGGCTTTTTTAAAACAGTGAAAATATCTTTTACGAAGAAGCGGTTTACGTCAGCCTCAAAGCTCGAATTTAAAGCGTATGTTCTGGCTCGTAGATAATTTAAGGTTCGTTCGGGGTTAGGAAACTTATTGTATTCAACAGGCATTATCGGTTTGCCGATTCTTAATTTTATCGTGTTTCCTTTTTTATTGAACAGTTCCGATGGAAGTTTTACCGTTCGAAGGGAAGGATGAATTAAGCCAAGCAAATGGAACAAAACACCATTATTTCCGTGAAAATAAATAGGGACAACCGGTAATTGCGCCTTGGTAATTAACTTTCCTACTATAGGTGACCACTTTTTATCAGTGATGGTTTGTGCTTCTGCATCATAGGTTGATACCTCTCCGGCTGGAAAAATACCCACAGGAACATTTTCTTTCAATTGTTCCATGGTTAGTTTCATTCCGGCCATACTCGAAACGCTTTTAACGTTTTCGAAAGGGTTCACGCCAATAAAGTAATCTGAAATATTAGGTATTTTCTTTAATAAGAAATTAGCCATTACTTTAGCCTCTGGGCGAACCATGCAAAGCAGTTTTACCAAAATTAAACCCTCAACACCTCCGTAAGGATGATTCGCCAAAGCGATAAAGCCACCTTCTTTCGGGATGTTTTTTAGGTCATCTTCGTCAAATTCAATAGTAACGCCAATATCTTCAAGCACTCCATCGATAAAATCAAGCCCTTGTTTATCAATATTTTCGGCAAAAACTCTATTTACTTTGTTAATCTTGGTCAATTCCATCACTAGTTCGGCCAGGCCAGGCATTTTCAGCTTATCCAGTTTTGTTGCCTTCGCGAACTCTTTTTTCGTGATTAACTTCATTTTTTCCATTTAAGGTTTAATCCGCAAAAATAAGATTTAGGTTCTTAAATATTGCTATTCGCTAAAGATACTTATTTGTGACTTTCTTCAAAGTTTGAAAATTGTGAATTAAACTTTAATTTTTATGTATGAAAAACATCTACAATCTATGGATTTCCTTTTCTAAAAAGGAGCAAAATGGCTTATTGGTTTTAGCTTCTATTAGCTTGATTGTTATAGGATTAAACTTTTTCAAGGAAATTGTTTTCAGGGAGCCCCCAATTGATTTTAATGAATTTGAATATGAAATTGATCAATTTGAAAGGAGTAAGATGCAGTATGCAGATAAGCAGGCCTTCCAGAAAATTAATTCAAATGAATCAATAAGCCAGGCTAAAGTTGAGCTCAAGCCATTTAATCCAAATACCCTGCAATTAAATGATTGGCTGCAAATGGGCTTAACTGAAAAGCAAGCAAGGGTAATTATTAATTATGTTAGTAAAGGGGGGAAGTTTAAAAAGAGCGAAGATTTAAAAAAGATCTATTCAATAACAGAGAAGGACTATGCAAGATTGGAACCTTTTATTGTAATTGATAAAGATGATCCCATTTCTTCAACTAACTATAAAGTCAATAACATCCCGAAATTTTCGATTCTCAAACCGAAACAAATAGAGCTGAACACCGCAGATTCAGCTGAACTAACCGCACTACGCGGTATTGGACCAGCTTTTGCCATTCGAATTTTAAAATATAGAAACAGGCTTGGTGGTTTCTACTCGAAGGAACAACTTAAAGATGTATATGGGTTAGACTCACTCTTATATATGTCGATACAAGAGAAAATATCGGTTAATTCTTCGCTGATCCAAAAAGTGAATATCAATAGCGCCTCTTTTAATGAACTAAAAAAGTACCCTTATTGGAGTTACAAGCAAATTAATACAGTATTAAACTACAGGAATCAGCATGGCAAGTTTTTAAAAAGTGAAGATCTGCTAAAGACTGAAGTAATTGATGATGCTATATTAACCAAAGTAGCTCCTTATTTGTTGTTTGATTAAAAAGAGTTTATTTAAAACTTGGCTAAACTTATCATAATACATTTATATAATGCCTGTCTAATGACAGGCATTTTTGTAAATTCGATATCTAATCATAATTAATAATCAAAATCATGACAATTGAACAACAAATCAAAGCAGTAATAAGAGATGTTAAAGATTTTCCAAAGCCAGGGATCGTTTTCAAAGACATTACTCCAATATTAAAGCACCCACAGCTGTGCAATGATATTGCTGATGAATATGTGCGACGGTTAGACGGAGTTAAAATTGATGAGGTTGCTGCAATTGAAAGTCGTGGTTTTTTATTTGGCATGATGATAGCACATAAATTACATGTGCCGTTTGTGCCAATCAGAAAGAAAGGGAAACTGCCCTATAAAACGATTGAGCAGTCATATAATCTTGAATATGGCCAGGCCACTCTTGAGGTTCATGCTGATGCAATCGATGAAGGAAAAATTGTGCTGATTCATGATGATTTACTGGCCACTGGCGGAACAATTGATGCAGCTGCGAAACTTATTGAAAAGCTGGGCGCTAAAGTGGGAGCAATCTCTTTCTTGGTAGAACTTGATTTTTTAAAAGGAAGGGAAAAATTGTTGCCGCATTCTAACCAGATAATATCACTCGTCAACTATCAATAACCATTTATATATAACCTTATGATGACCGATTTAACTTTTGATTCAACCACGAACCTATCCTCCGAAAACCTGCGGTTGGTAAGAGAAATGGCCAGAGATTTTGCTGTAAAGAAAATTTTGCCACACGTGATGGATTGGGATGAGAGCCAATATTTTCCGGTAGAACTTTTTAAACAGATGGGAGAGTTAGGGATAATGGGTGTGTTGGTTCCTGAACAATACGGTGGAGCTGGTTTGGGTTATTTTGAATATGTGGCCATTATAGAAGAAATAGCAAAAGTATGTGGTTCGATTGGTTTGTCGGTAGCTGCACATAATTCGCTTTGTACCGGTCACATTCTTCAGTTTGGTAACGAGGAACAAAAACAACGCTGGTTGCCTAAACTTGCTACAGCCGAATGGATTGGCGCATGGGGACTAACTGAAGCCAATACTGGATCAGATGCTCTTCGCATGAATTCTACAGCTGTACGTGATGGAGATTACTATATTATTAATGGCAGCAAAAACTGGATCACTCATGGTAAATCATCTAATGTAGTCGTGGTAATGGCTCGTACAGGTAATTCTGGTGATTCAAATGGAGCATCGGCGTTTGTAATTGAAAAGGGAACTTCTGGCTTTTCTCATGGTAAAAAAGAGAATAAACTGGGAATGCGGGCTTCGGAAACCACAGAGTTGATCTTAGATAATGTTCGTGTTCATAAGGATAATTTACTAGGAAATGAAGGCGATGGGTTTAAACAGGCAATGAAGATCTTAGACGGAGGTCGAATATCAATTGCCGCTTTAGCTTTAGGAATTGCAAAGGGAGCATTTAATGCAGCTAAAAACTATTCGAAACAACGTCAACAGTTTGGTAAACCAATTTGTGAGTTTCAGGCTATCGCATTTAAACTAGCTGATATGGCTACTGAAATTGATGCCGCAGAACTATTGATTCACAGGGCCGCAGACTTAAAGAATAGGGGAGAGAAAGTGACCCGACAATCAGCAATGGCTAAGTATTATGCTTCAGAAGTGGCAGTAAGAACCGCAAATGAAGCAGTTCAAATATTTGGAGGCTACGGCTATACAAAAGATTTTCCGGCTGAAAAATATTATCGCGATGCTAAGCTTTGTACAATAGGAGAGGGAACTTCGGAGATACAAAAGATTGTTATTTCGCGTGAAGTGTTAAACGACTAACTATACTTTAAATTATTCCATTGGTAGCCAGGCTTGATAGTCTGGCTTTTTCATTTATTTTAGATCCATTAAATCAATCAATTTATGAAGAGAGCGTTAACATTTTTATTTTTCTTATCAGTAGTACTTACCATAGTCGCCAATTATTTCCAATTTATTGAGTTAGGATATATTGCCAAACCTTTAATAATGGTTTTTCTGGCTTGGATCTACTCGTTAAATACTAATGAACAAAACCAGCTAATTCGAACAATGACTTATTCGGCCTTTTTGTTTTCTTGGTTAGGTGATATAGCCTTGCTATTTGCCGACGACTCTTCCAAGGCGCCTGGGTTTTATTTCTTCATTGGTGGCTTAATAAGCTTTTTGATTGCTCATGTATGCTATATTCTTGTTTTTAGGAGAATTGCCAATTCTATTTCGCTTTCAGGTGTAAATAAGAATAAATTATTTTTTGGGATTCCAGTATTAGTCGTAGGAGGTATCCTGATCTTTAAAATTATTCCATATTTGGGGCCAATGATGGCACCTGTAGTAATTTATGCGATAGTTATTTCTACAATGGCAATTGCTGCTATAGCCTTACAAGGTGGCCTAGCGCCATCTGTATTCAATTCAATATACACAGGAGCAATACTCTTTTTGATCTCGGATACTACATTGGCAGTGAATCAATTTGTATCTCCCAGTGCAGCTTTGGGTATAATGGTTATGATAACTTACGGCTTGGCGCAGTATTTTATAATGCAAGGTTTATCCGCTCTGCAATTACAACAACAATCGGTTGAAAAAGTAATTTTAAAATAGTTTGATAATCAGCTTATTTGTTTTACCTTTGTCGTCCCACTGAAAGGAGGTATATCAAGGGTATGATTATCATTAACGTAAAAGAAAACGAAGCAATCGATAAGGCGCTTAAGCGTTTTAAGAAGAAATTTGAAAAGACTGGTGTATTACGCGAACTTAGAAGCCGCCAAGCCTTTGAAAAGCATTCTGTAGCACGTCGTAATGTTGTTAAGAAAGCTATTTACAAGCAAACACTTCAGCAAGAGAATCTGTAATTCTTCTTGCAATTACATATCAATGGTCGTATATTCAACTGAAATATACGACCATTTTTTTTTGATGCATTTCGAAAGTTTCTTCCGTTACCTAGAGTTTGAAAAACGTTACTCTTCTCATACAATAATATCTTACCAAAATGATATTCAGCAGTTTTTTGCATTCCTTACCCAATATGAGATCATAGGTCCAACTGAAGTAACGCATCCTATTATTCGTTCCTGGTTAGTGGATTTAATGAACAATAAGCAAAGTGCAGCTACTATTAATCGCAAACTTTCAACACTTCGTACTTATTTCAAATTTCTTTATCGGGAAGGATTTATAGAGTTTAATCCGGTTCTTAAAGCCCAGGCACCAAAAAAGGAAAAACGCTTGCCTGTAGTGGTAGATGAAACTTCCATTGAACACTTGTTAAATAATGTTGATTTTGGAGAAGGGTTTTCAGGTATTCGTGACAAACTCATTGTCGAAATGTTTTATCAAACAGGTATTCGATTAGCAGAATTGATAAGTTTAAAACAAACAGATGTTGATTTTTTTAGTCTCACTATTAAGATATTAGGTAAAAGAAATAAGGAAAGAATTATTCCAATTACTAAATCATTTGGAAGTTTAATTTCAGATTACGTAATTGTTAAAAAATCAGAAGGATTTGATACCAATACCGGATGTTTATTCGTTACCAATAAAGGAAATGAATTATATCCTAAGTATGTTTATAACCTAGTTAATAATTATCTAACACAAGTAGCAACGATAAAAAAGAAAAGCCCTCATGTTTTAAGGCATTCATTTGCCACTCATTTGTTGAATAAAGGGGCTGAATTAAACGCAATAAAAGAACTCTTAGGCCATAGTAGTTTGGCCGCAACTCAGGTGTATACACATAATACCACTGAACGATTAAAATCTATTTATAAACAAGCCCATCCCAGGGCTTAACAAAAAAAAGGAGGATTTATGAAAATTCGCGTGCAATCCATTCGTTTCAATGCAGACATTAAATTAATTGATTTTATCCAACGCAAACTGGATAAGCTGGATTCATTTTTTGATCATGTGATAGACGGAGATGTTTTTTTGAAACTCGACAAGGCCGAAGATGATGCGAACAAGATTGTAGAAATTAAAATTAATATTCCTGGGAAAGATTTATTTGTAAAAGAACAATGCCAAACGTTTGAAGAAGCTACAGATATTGCTGTAGAATCACTCGCCAAACAATTAAAAAAACACAAAGAAAAATTAAAAACTCATTCGGGCAAAGCAGATTCACCTGTTGAATTGGAGCCGGAGTTTTAAAATAAGAAATAAAACAAGCAAATAATAGAGCCGATGATCCTTCATCGGCTTTGTTTTTTGTATCAGTTTTAAGCTTGAAAAAAACCAAGACTGATTCATTTTATCAGAAAGTTTTAAACAGGATTTAAACTTTTCTATCTGACTATCAAATGCAAAGGAGAAACAGGAGAAAAAAAACTAAAAATATTCTTGCTATTTGGGTTAAAGTATTACTTTTGCAGCCGCTTCGGCAATGTTCTTTGAAGGTACAAAAATCAGATTTAAGGGCTATTCAACCCCATTTTTTAATCTGAACCTAGGTCAAGAAAAATTTTAAAATAAATTTTGACAGAGTTTAAAAATTTGTACATTTGCAATCCCTTAACAAAACAGAAATGTTAAGCGGATAAAGAAATAAAAAAGTTCTTTTAAATAGCAAAATTAAGCCTCCTTAGCTCAGCTGGTAGAGCAACTGACTTGTAATCAGTAGGTCATTGGTTCGATTCCGATAGGAGGCTCAAAAGAAGCAAAGTTTTGTTTCTGATGGGGAGGTTCCAGAGCGGTCAAATGGGACGGACTGTAAATCCGTTACTTCGGTTTCGAAGGTTCGAATCCTTCTCTCCCCACGCTAACAATTAGGTAAATGGTTGATTTTGCAAGTCAGGATCAACCATTTAGCTTCTAAAAACAAAATTACAAGCGGGAGTAGCTCAGTTGGTAGAGCGACAGCCTTCCAAGCTGTAGGTCGCGGGTTCGAGCCTCGTCTCCCGCTCTCTTGTAATCAAGATCGTTAACAGTTAGAGTTTCTTTTTTAATGAAAGATACCACTAGCGGTTAACCTTTGATTGTTAGGCGAGGCCTTTGTAGCTCAGGGGTAGAGTGCATCCTTGGTAAGGATGAGGTCGGGGGTTCAATTCCCCCCAAAGGCTCTGAATTAGTTTAGTCTAATTTTTAATCAATTTATAAAACTACATTAAGTATAAAATAAAATGGCAAAAGAAAAATTTGACCGTTCCAAAGAACACTTGAACATTGGAACAATCGGTCACGTTGACCACGGTAAAACTACCTTGACTGCCGCTATCACTAAAGTATTAGCAGATGCAGGTTTGTCAGAAGCTCGTTCATTCGATTCTATCGACTCTGCTCCTGAAGAAAAAGAGCGTGGTATTACTATTAACACCGCACACGTTGAGTACTCTACTGCTACTCGTCACTATGCGCACGTTGACTGTCCAGGTCACGCTGACTATGTAAAAAACATGGTTACTGGTGCTGCTCAGATGGACGGTGCTATCTTGGTAGTAGCTGCTACTGATGGTCCTATGCCACAAACTCGTGAGCACATCCTTCTTGCTCGTCAGGTAGGAGTTCCTAAAATTGTTGTGTTCATGAACAAAGTAGACATGGTTGACGATCCAGAATTGTTAGACCTAGTTGAAATGGAAATTCGTGAGTTATTATCATTCTACGAATTTGATGGTGACAATACTCCAGTTATTCGCGGTTCTGCTCTTGGTGGTTTGAACGGTGATGCTAAATGGGTAGCTACCATCATGGAATTAATGAATGCTGTAGATACATTCATTCCAGTTCCACCACGTCTGAAAGATCTTCCTTTCTTGATGCCTGTTGAAGACGTATTCTCGATCACTGGTCGTGGTACTGTAGCAACTGGTCGTATCGAGCGTGGTGTGATCAACTCAGGTGACCCAGTACAAATCATTGGTATGGGTGCAGAAGATTTGAAATCAACTGTAACAGGTGTTGAGATGTTCCGTAAAATCTTAGATTACGGTGAGGCTGGTGATAACGTAGGTTTATTGTTACGTGGTATTGAGAAAACTGATATCCGTCGTGGTATGGTTATCGTGAAACCAAATTCAGTAACTCCTCACGCTGATTTCAAAGCTGAGATCTATGTATTGAGCAAAGCTGAAGGTGGCCGTCACACTCCATTCTTCAACAAATACCGTCCTCAATTCTATTTCCGTACAACTGACGTAACAGGTGAAATTACACTTGAGCCAGGAGTAGAAATGGTAATGCCAGGTGATAACGTTACAATCAACGTTAAATTAATCAGCGCAATCGCTATGGAAAAAGGTCTTCGTTTCGCTATCCGCGAAGGTGGTCGTACTGTAGGTGCTGGTCAGGTAACTGAAATTGTTAAGTAATTAACATACAATATAAAACAACAGCGTTAGTTCGCTAATCGCTGTTGTTTTTTAAACGGGTGTAGTTCAAGGGTAGAATAGCGGTCTCCAAAACCGTTGATGGGAGTTCGAATCTCTCCACCCGTGCAAGATAATAGGTTAATAGTTTTCTATTGGTTTCTCGAAAATTCTGAAGGAAACCGGTAAAAATTCTATTAACCATTTATTGTATCTAATAACGTAGTTAAATGAGCAAGGTAGTAGAATACATCAAAGAATCTAAAAACGAGTTGGTGAATAACGTAACATGGCCAACAGCTTCTGAATTGTTCAACAGTGCAATGGTAGTTCTTGTAGCATCAGGAATTTTAGCACTTGTGGTGTTTGCAATGGACGAAGCTTTCGGACAGGGCATACTCGGATCTTTTTATAATTTGTTCGCATAATTTAGGAGGATAGGGATGAGTGATCAATTAAAATGGTACGTAGTAAGAGCCGTTAGTGGAAAAGAGAAAAAGGTAAAGCAATATCTTGAGGCCGAAATTAATCGTTTAGGCATCAATCATCTTGTTCCACAGGTGCTTATTCCTATGGAAAAGGTTTACCAAATGCGTAATGGTAAGAAAATAGCCAAAGAACGCAACTTTTTCCCAGGTTATGTACTTATTGAGGCTCAACTCGATGGCGAGCTCGAACACGTTATTAAAAATATTAATAGTGTTATTGGCTTCTTAGGTGATAAAGACGGAACTGCGATTCCTCTTCGCCAATCAGAAGTGAATCGTATTTTAGGTACGGTTGACGAAATTACCGCTCAAGGTGAAACCACAGGCGTTCCATATTATGTGGGCGAAAATGTGAAAGTGATGGATGGGCCATTCAATGGCTTTACCGGTGTAATAGAAGAGGTGAACGAAGAGAAGAAAAAACTTAAAGTGATGGTTAAGATTTTCGGTAGAAGAACCCCACTTGAGTTGAACTACATGCAGGTAGAAAAAGAATAATCATAAATATTTGATAATATGGCGCAAAAGGTTTACTTTTGCGCCTCATTAATTTTATATTAGTGAATTTTAAATGTTACTTATTGCTTCCACAATTGTTTAACATTTCTTAATTAACAAACGAGACATGGCAAAAGTAGTTAGTGCGCTTGTTAAATTACAAATCAAAGGCGGTGCTGCCAATCCTTCTCCTCCAGTAGGACCTGCATTAGGTGCAAAAGGGGTGAATATCATGGAGTTCTGTAAGCAGTTTAATGCTAGAACCCAGGATAAACCAGGTAAAGTACTTCCTGTTGTAATTACAGTTTACGCCGACAAGTCGTTTGATTTTATCATCAAAACTCCTCCAGTAGCAATTCAGTTATTGGAAGTTACAAAACTTAAAAGCGGTTCGGCTGAGTCTAACCGTAAAAAAGTTGCATCGGTATCTTGGGATCAAGTACGTACCATTGCAGAGGATAAAATGCCTGACTTAAACGCGTTTACAATTGAATCAGCAATGTCAATGGTTGCTGGTACTGCACGCAGCATGGGTATCACCGTTTCTGGTGAGCGTCCATATTAATTAATTAATTAAATTATTAAGGGTAAAACAGTGGCAAGATTAACAAAAAATCGCAAAAAAGTATTATCCCTGCTGGAGAAAGATAAAGCTTACTCTCTACAGGAGGCCTCTGCCTTAGTAAAACAGATCACCACTACCAAGTTCGACGCTTCTGTTGATTTAGATATTCGTTTGGGTGTTGACCCTCGGAAAGCTAATCAAATGGTGAGAGGTATCGCTGTGTTACCACACGGTACCGGTAAAACTGTTCGCGTTTTAGTATTATGTACTCCAGACAAAGAACAGGAAGCTAAAGAAGCCGGTGCGGATTACGTAGGCTTGGATGATTATATTACTAAGATTGAACAAGGTTGGACAGATGTTGATATCATCATCACAACTCCAGCTTGTATGGCTAAAGTAGGTAAGTTAGGCCGCGTTTTAGGTCCACGTAACTTGATGCCAAACCCAAAATCAGGTACTGTAACTAACGAAGTTGGTAAAGCGGTAACTGATGTTAAGGGTGGTAAAATTGACTTTAAAGTTGATAAAACCGGTATCATTCATACCTCAGTAGGAAAAGTATCATTTACTCCTGAAAAACTTTACGAAAATGCGTTAGAAGTAATTCAAACTATTTCTCGTTTAAAACCTTCAGCTGCTAAAGGTACTTATTTCAAAAGTATTCACTTGTCAAGCACAATGAGTGCTGGCATTCATGTTGAAACTAAATCTGTAGCGGGAATCTAAGACATGAACAGAGAAGAAAAAAATGTAATCGTTCTCGATCTTAAAGAAAAGATGGAAACGTACGGTAATTTTTACATTACCGACACTTCAAATCTAACTGTTGCTAAGATTAACGCGATCAGAAGAAAATGTTTTGAAAAAGACATTAAGTTTCAAGTAGCTAAAAATTCCCTTATTCGTAAGGCGATGGAAGCTACAGGTGTTGATTACAGCCCATTATTCGCTGCATTAAAAGGTACATCTGGCGTAATGTTTTCTAATACAGGAAATATTCCAGCTAAATTGATCAAAGAATTGCGTAGTGAAAAAGGTGCTGAGAAACCAATTTTGAAAGGTGCTTCAATTGAACAAGCTTTCTTCGTTGGCGACAATCAGTTAGATACGCTTACGGCGATCAAATCTCGTCATGAGCTTATTGGTGATATCATTGGCTTATTACAATCTCCTGCTAAGAACGTTATTTCGGCTCTTAAATCAGAAGGTGGTAAATTGGCTGGTATCCTTAAAACATTATCAGAAAGAGGCGAATAAGCTGCCATTAGAGTGCTTATATTGTAATTAACTTAGTATTTAAACTATCAAATTTTTATAAAGATGGCAGATTTGAAAGCGTTTGCTGAACAACTAGTAAACTTAACAGTTAAAGAAGTTAACGAGCTTGCTCAAATTTTAAAAGACGAGTACGGTATTGAGCCTGCTGCTGCTGCACCAGTAATGGTTGCAGGTGGCGCTGGTGCAGCTGCTGCTGTTGAAGAAGAAAAAACTGCTTTTGACGTAATTCTTGTTGACGCAGGAGGTCAAAAATTAGCAGTTGTTAAATTAGTTAAAGATTTAACTGGCTTAGGCTTGAAAGAAGCTAAAGATTTAGTAGACGGTGCTCCTAAACCTTTAAAAGAAGGTGTTGCTAAAGACGAAGCTGAAGCTTTGAAAAAGCAATTAGAAGAAGCTGGAGCTAAAGTTGAAATTAAGTAATTACTTAATTCACATATTACAGGATGAGACTCTTCCCAAAAGGGGGAGTCTATTCCTGTTTTTATAAGTTTAATAAAATTTACGCGAATCCATTGATAATGAATGAGTTATCAATGTTTTAATCGATGTTTGAAACCTTATAATAGTTTTCACTCTCAAACTTTATTCCCTTGGCAAACAACACTAATAATTCGCAAAGAGTAAGTTTCGCTACAAGTAAACACGTACTGGATTACCCGGATTTCCTGGATGTTCAATTGGAATCGTTCCAACAGTTTTTCCAATTGGATACCACGGCGGATGATCGTCACACAGAAGGCTTGTTTAAAGTATTCAGCGAAAACTTCCCTATTTCCGACTCTCGTGGCATTTTCGTGCTTGAGTTTTTGGATTATTTCATTGATCCGCCTCGTTATGATATTCAAGAATGTATTGAACGGGGTTTAACCTATAGCGTACCATTAAAGGCTAAGCTTAGGTTGTATTGTACCGATCCGGAACACGAAGATTTTGAAACGATTGTTCAGGATGTGTATTTAGGTACCATACCTTATATGACACCTAAAGGTACTTTCGTGATCAATGGTGCTGAGCGTGTTATTGTATCTCAGTTGCACCGTTCACCAGGTGTATTCTTTGGTCAGAGCCGCCACACAAACGGTACTAAGCTTTATTCGGCCCGTGTAATTCCTTTCAAAGGTTCATGGATCGAATTTGCAACAGACGTTAACAATGTGATGTACGCTTACATTGACCGTAAGAAGAAATTCCCGGTTACAACGTTGCTGCGTGCCATTGGGTATGATTCTGATAAAGACATTCTTGAATTGTTCGACCTTGCTGATGAGGTAAAGGTTAGCAAATCAGGATTGAAAAAATATGTTGGCCGTCGTTTGGCTGCCAGAGTTTTACGTAAATGGGTTGAAGACTTCGTGGATGAGGATACCGGTGAAGTGGTATCTATCGATCGTAACGAAGTGATCATGGAACGTGAAACGATCCTTGAAGACGATCATATCGACTTGATCATTGATGCAGGTGTTAAATCAATCATCTTAACTAAAGATGATGTAACCACCGCTGATCATGCTATTATATATAACACGCTTCAAAAAGATACTTCAAACTCTGAAAAAGAAGCTGTTGAACACATTTATCGTGCATTACGTAACGCTGAACCACCTGATGAAGAAACAGCTCGTGGTATTATTGAGCGTTTGTTCTTCTCTGATAAACGTTACGATTTAGGTGATGTAGGACGTTACCGTATCAACCGTAAATTAGGTTTAGATACCGATGAGGATACTAAGGTGTTAACCAAAGTTGACATCATCGAGATCGTTAAATACCTTATTCGTTTGATCAATGCCAAAGCTGAGGTGGATGATATCGATCACTTGTCGAACCGTCGTGTTCGTACAGTAGGAGAGCAATTGTACGCACAGTTTGGTGTTGGTTTAGCTCGTATGGCGCGTACTATTCGTGAGCGTATGAATATTCGCGATAACGAGGTGTTTACGCCAACTGACCTTATCAATGCACGTACACTTTCTTCTGTGATCAACTCGTTCTTCGGAACTAACCAGTTATCACAGTTTATGGACCAAACTAACCCATTGGCAGAGATTACGCACAAACGTCGTCTTTCAGCTTTAGGTCCAGGTGGTCTTTCTCGTGAGCGTGCAGGTTTCGAGGTTCGTGACGTTCACTATACTCACTACGGTCGTTTATGTACTATTGAGACTCCTGAAGGTCCGAACATCGGTCTTATCTCGTCTCTGTGTGTGCATGCGAAGATCAATAATTTAGGTTTCATCGAAACTCCTTACCGTAAAGTTATTGAAGGTAAAGTTTCGGTAGGTGAGCCAGTTATTTATATGAGTGCAGAAGATGAAGATGGTAAAACTATCGCTCAGGCGAATGCGCAATATGATGATAAAGGTAATTTCTTAACTCCAAAAGTAAAATCTCGTTACGAGGGTGACTTCCCTGTAATTGAGCCTGAGAAAATTGACCTTATTGATATTGCTCCTAACCAGATCACTTCAATTGCCGCTTCGTTGATTCCTTTCTTAGAGCACGATGACGCCAACCGTGCCTTGATGGGATCGAACATGCAGCGTCAGGCCGTTCCTTTATTACGTCCTGAATCGCCAATTGTTGGTACCGGTTTGGAAGGTCGTGTAGCCTCAGATTCTCGCACATTGATGAATGCAGAAGGTGACGGTGAAGTTGTGTATGTTGATGCTAATAAGATCACTATCCGTTATGAACGCACTGACGACGATCGTTTAGTTTCGTTTGAGGGTGATGAGCGTAGTTATTCATTAACTAAATTCAAGAAAACCAACCAAAGTACATGTATCAACCTTAAACCTATTGTTAAAAAAGGACAGAAGGTTAATAAAGGTCAGGTACTTACCGAAGGTTATGCTACCCAAAATGGTGAATTAGCATTAGGACGTAACTTAAAGGTAGCGTTCATGCCTTGGCAAGGATTCAACTTTGAGGATGCGATTGTAATTTCTGAGCGTATTGCGCGTGAAGATATCTTTACTTCATTGCACATCGAAGAGTTTGAATTGGAAGTACGTGATACAAAACGTGGTGAAGAGGAATTAACTCCAGATATTCCTAACGTATCAGAAGAAGCAACTAAAGACCTTGACGAAAACGGGATCATCCGTATTGGAGCTGAGGTTAAAGAAGGTGATATTTTGATCGGTAAGATCACTCCAAAAGGAGAATCTGACCCTTCTCCTGAAGAAAAATTATTACGTGCCATCTTTGGTGATAAAGCCGGTGATGTGAAAGATGCTTCATTGAAAGCTTCTCCTTCAATCAGTGGTGTAGTTATCGATACCAAATTATTCTCTCGTGCTAAGAAAACATCAAAAAATGATGAGAAAGCGCAATTAGAGAAATTGGACGCACGTCATAACAATAACAACACTAAGTTAAAAGATACTTTAGTTGAGAAACTATTTGAATTAGTTAACGGCAAAACAGCTCAAGGCGTTTATGATAACTATAAAGAGTTATTGATCGCTAAGGGAGTGAAATTCACTCAAAAGATGTTGGTTGAGTTGAACTATGAGAATATCAACCCGAATAAGTGGACAACTGATAAAGATAAAAACGATCAGATTAAGTTGTTACTTCATAACTACGGTATTAAAGTGAACGAGGAATTGGGAGATTACCGTCGCCAGAAATTCGCTATCAGCGTAGGTGATGAGTTACCTTCAGGAATTGTTCAAATGGCTAAAGTTTATGTTGCTAAAAAACGTAAGCTGAAAGTAGGAGATAAGATGGCTGGTCGTCACGGTAACAAAGGTATCGTTGCCCGTATTGTTCGTGATGAAGATATGCCATTCTTGGAAGACGGAACTCCAGTAGATATCGTGTTGAACCCACTTGGGGTACCTTCACGTATGAACTTGGGTCAGATTTATGAGACTATTTTAGGATGGGCTGGTAAAGAATTAGGTATCAAGTTCGCAACTCCAATTTTCGACGGTGCTAGTCACTCAGAAGTTGAAGATTGGATCAAGAAAGCAGGTGTTCCAGAGTCAGGTAGAACTTATCTATACGATGGTTTAACAGGCGATCGTTTCCATCAGCCAACAACAGTAGGTATTATCTACATGCTGAAATTGGGGCACATGGTTGATGATAAAATGCACGCTCGTTCGATCGGTCCTTACTCACTTATTACTCAACAACCGTTGGGTGGTAAAGCACAGTTTGGTGGTCAGCGTTTCGGTGAGATGGAGGTTTGGGCACTTGAAGCATTCGGTGCAGCAAATATTCTTCAAGAGATCCTTACCGTTAAGTCGGATGACGTTATCGGACGTGCTAAAACTTACGAAGCCATTGTTAAAGGTGAAAACCTTCCAACTCCAGGTGTTCCTGAGTCATTTAACGTATTGGTACATGAGTTACGCGGCTTAGGCTTAGACGTAACACTTGAATAATTTTGAATGAATGAATGATAGGATGGAAAATCCATTCTGTCATTCTCTAATTCACTCATTCTCTCATTCAAAAAAAGAATATGTCGTACAAAAAAGAAAATAAGATCAAAAGTAATTTTACCAAAATTACGATCAGCCTTGCTTCACCTGAGAACATTCTTGAACGTTCAAGTGGTGAGGTATTAAAGCCAGAAACGATCAACTACCGTACCTATAAACCGGAGCGTGATGGTTTATTCTGCGAGCGTATTTTCGGTCCGGTTAAGGACTATGAGTGCGCCTGCGGTAAATACAAGCGTATCCGTTATAAAGGCATTGTGTGCGACCGTTGTGGTGTTGAAGTTACCGAGAAGAAAGTACGTCGCGAGCGTATGGGCCATATCAACTTAGTTGTGCCTGTTGCTCATATTTGGTACTTCCGTTCATTGCCAAATAAAATCGGTTATTTGTTAGGTCTTCCTACTAAAAAACTTGATTTAATTATCTACTATGAGCGTTATGTGGTTATCCAAGCGGGTATTAAAGCTCAGGATGGTATCCAATACCTTGATTTCTTAACAGAAGAAGAATACTTAGATATTTTAGATACTCTTCCTAAAGAGAATCAATATTTAGATGATAAGGATCCTAATAAATTTGTGGCTAAAATGGGTGCTGATGCTCTTCAGGACTTATTAGGTCGTTTACAATTGGATCAGTTATCATATGATTTACGTCACCAGGCTGCTAACGAAACTTCACAACAACGTAAAAATGAGGCTTTAAAACGCCTTCAGGTTGTTGAAGCTTTCCGTGGCGCTCAAGCCAATATTGAGAACCGTCCGGAGTGGATGATCGTTAAGATCGTTCCGGTAATTCCACCAGAATTACGTCCGTTAGTTCCTTTGGATGGTGGTCGTTTTGCAACTTCAGATTTGAACGATTTATATCGTCGTGTGATCATCCGTAACAACCGTTTAAAACGTTTGATCGAGATCAAAGCTCCTGAAGTGATTTTACGTAACGAAAAACGTATGTTACAGGAAGCTGTTGACTCGTTATTCGATAACTCACGTAAAGTAAATGCTGTTAAAACTGAAGGTAACCGTGCCTTGAAATCACTTTCAGACATCCTGAAAGGTAAACAGGGTCGTTTCCGTCAAAACTTGTTAGGTAAACGTGTTGACTATTCAGCTCGTTCGGTAATTGTTGTAGGTCCTACCTTAAAATTACACGAATGTGGTTTACCTAAAGATATGGCTGCTGAGCTGTTCAAACCATTTATCATTCGTAAAATGATTGAGCGTGGTGTTGTTAAAACAGTAAAATCAGCTAAGAAAATTGTTGACCGCAAAGATCCTTTAGTTTGGGATATTCTTGAAAACGTATTAAAAGGACATCCTGTTCTTCTAAACCGTGCTCCTACACTTCACCGTTTAGGTATTCAAGCTTTCCAACCTAAATTAGTAGAGGGTAAAGCAATTCAGTTACACCCATTAGTGTGTACCGCGTTCAACGCCGACTTTGACGGTGACCAGATGGCTGTTCACTTACCATTAGGTAATGCAGCAGTTTTGGAAGCCCAAATTTTAATGTTGGCTGCTCACAACATCCTGAACCCTGCTAACGGTACTCCTATCACTGTACCATCGCAAGACATGGTGTTGGGTCTGTACTATATCACCAAAGGTCGGAAGTCTACGCCAGATCGTATTGTTCGTGGTGAAGGTTCGATATTCTACAGCCCTGAGGAAGTTCGTATCGCGTTAAATGAAAATCGTATTGATTTACATGCCTGGATTAAGGTTAAGGTAAACACCATTGACGAAAATGGCGAACCTGTAAATAAATTGATCGAAACTACTGTTGGTCGTGTAATTGTAAACGAATTTTCTCCTTCTGAAACCGGATATATTAATGAACTGTTAACCAAAAAATCATTACGTGATATTATTGGTAACATCGTAAAAATTACCGGTATGGCTCGTGCTGCTAGGTTCCTTGATGATATTAAAGAACTTGGTTTCCAGATGGCATTTAAAGGTGGTTTATCCTTCAACTTGAAAGACGTAACTATTCCGGAAGAAAAAGCCATTTTGTTGAAACAGGCTCAAGAGGAAGTAGACGAGGTAATGAACAACTATAACATGGGTTTCATTACTAATAATGAGCGTTACAACCAGATCATTGATATTTGGACTCGTATTAACTCACGGTTAACTGATCACTTGATGAAGCAACTTGCTTCAGACAACCAAGGTTTCAACTCAGTTTATATGATGTTGGATTCAGGAGCCCGTGGTTCTAAAGAGCAGATTCGTCAGCTTTGTGGAATGAGGGGTCTGATGGCAAAACCGCAGAAATCAGGTTCAGGGGGTGAGATTATCGAAAACCCGATTCTTTCAAACTTCAAAGAAGGATTGTCGGTACTAGAGTACTTTATCTCTACCCACGGTGCTCGTAAAGGTTTGGCCGATACGGCGTTAAAAACTGCCGATGCTGGTTACTTAACTCGTCGTTTACATGACGTAGCTCAAGACATGGTAGTATCTGAACCAGATTGTGGTACCTTACGTGGTGTATTAACTTCAGCATTGAAAGATAATGAAGAAGTTGTTGAGCCATTGTATGATCGTATTCTTGGTCGTGTATCATTAAATGATGTTATCGATCCAATGTCGGGTGAGGTTTTAGCTGTTGCGGGTGAAGAGATTAATGAAGATGTTGCTCAGCGTATTGAAGATTCAGCCGTTGAAGCAGTGGAGATTCGCTCGGTATTAACTTGTGAATCAAAACGCGGAACATGTGCTAAATGTTATGGCCGTAACCTTGCAACCGGTAAAATGGTTCAAATCGGTGAAGCTGTAGGTGTTATTGCTGCACAATCTATCGGTGAGCCAGGTACACAGCTTACACTTCGTACCTTCCACGTCGGTGGTACTGCATCAAACATTGCTGCCGAATCACAAATTATTGCTAAGTTCCCTGGTAAGCTTGAATTCGAAAACATCCGTACGGTTACTTTAAAAACTGATGATGCAAACATCGAAGTTGTTTTAGGCCGTTCAGGTGAGATTCGTTTAATCGAAGAGAACTCAGGCAAGGTTATTATGACCAATAACATTCCTTATGGTGCTCACCTGTTTGTACAGGATGGCCAAAAAGTGGAAAAAGGTGCTGCAATTTGTAGCTGGGATCCATATAACGCTGTTATCGTTTCTGAATATACCGGTAAAGTTGAATTTGAAGCAATTCTTGAGGGTGTTACCTTCCGTGAAGAATCAGATGAGCAAACTGGTCACAAAGAGAAAGTTATTATCGACAGCCGTGATAAAACCAAAAACCCAATTATCCGCATTGTAAGTAAGGATGGTGAAAAAGGTTACAGTATTCCGGTAGGAGCGCACATTGCCGTTGAGGGAGGTGAAAAGGTTTCTTCAGGACAGGTTCTTGTTAAAATTCCTCGTTCAGCTGGAAAAACCCGAGATATTACCGGTGGTCTTCCTCGTGTAACGGAGTTATTCGAGGCTCGTAACCCATCAAACCCTGCAATTGTTACTGAAATTGACGGTGTTGTTACTTTGGGTGGTGTTAAACGTGGTAACCGTGAGATCATCATCGAATCAAAAGATGGCGAGATCAAAAAATACCTGTGTTCATTGTCAAAACATATCCTGGTTCAGGATAATGACTTTGTTAAAGCTGGTATGCCATTGTCTGACGGATCAATAAGTCCAACCGATATCTTAGCAATTAAAGGTCCTGGTGCCGTACAAGAATATCTTGTAAACGGAGTTCAGGAGGTTTACCGTCTGCAAGGTGTGAAAATCAACGATAAGCACTTTGAGGTTATCGTTCACCAGATGATGCAAAAAGTATTCATCGAAGATCCGGGAGATACTCGTTTCTTAGAAAAAGAAGCTGTTGACAAACTCGACTTTATGGATGAGAATGACAACATGTTTGATAAGAAAGTAGTTGTAGATCCAGGAGAGTCAACTTCGGTTAAGAAGGGTCAAATTATCACAGTTCGTAAACTACGTGATGAGAACTCAATCCTTAAACGCAGAGATATGAAATTAGTAGAGGCTCGCGATGCGGTTGCTGCTACTTCTAGTCCGGTGTTGCAAGGTATTACCCGTTCTTCATTAGGTACTAAGAGCTGGATTTCGGCCGCATCCTTCCAGGAAACAACAAAAGTACTTAACGAAGCTGCGATTGCTGGTAAAACTGACTTAATGTTAGGCTTGAAAGAAAACGTGATCGTTGGTCACTTAATTCCTTCTGGTACCGGTATGCGTACTTATGATCGTATGATTGTTGGTTCTCGTGAAGAATACGAAAAACTTCTTGCTTCAAAAGAAGATGAAGACTAGTTTGATGATTTAACAATCAAACTATCTTAACAGATAATAAGCAAACGGGCTGCTCCTTAATCGAGTAGCCTGTTTGCTTTTATAGCAGTAATAGATTTTTATAAAAAAATATATTCTAAAATGAACTATAAACTGGGCGATTTTGTACGATTTGTTGACGAGCGAAGGGAAGGTTACATCACTCGTATAATCAACCATCAAACGGTAGGTGTTACCGGAGAAGATGATTTTGAAATTCCAGTACTGATCTCGAAGATAACGCTTGTTCATGGCAGTCACTTGGATGATGATGAACCGGAGGAAAAACAATCGTTAATGCCTGCTTCCACCAGCAATTTTGTAAAGCATGGTATTTATTGGGGAGTGGTCAGCGATGCTAAAGCTAAGTCGGTTGTGCATCTTTATTTAATTAACGAAACGTCATTTCAACTACTGGTTTCAGTTATAGGTGAAACGAAGCAGCAATTTAAGTCGATTTTTGCAGGAACAATTGAGCCTCATTCAAATCAAAAAATAACATCCTATTCGTTATCAGAACTAGATGCCTGGCCTAAGCTTATTATTCAAACTTTGCGTCATTCGTTTAGTGATTTTAAGCCGGAGCAAGCATTAGTAGGGGAGTTTAAATTTAAAGCCAAAGATTTTAGTTCTTCTAAAAAGAGTATTAGTGCGCTTAATGATACCGGTTGGTTGTTCCAAATTGATGAACCGGAATTGATCATTAATATTGATGAGCTGAAAGAGAGTTTTTTCAACGTGAAAGTTGAAACACCTAAAGTTGCGGTACCCCCCAAGGAAATTGATCTTCATATAGAGCAACTGAGAGATGATCATCAATTTATAAACAAGTCCGATATTTTGAAAATACAATTGGATAAGTTTCATCAATGTTTAGAGGCTGCCATAGTTCACCATTTTTCATCCATCGTTTTTATTCATGGAATAGGTAACGGAATACTTAAGCATGAATTGTATAAAGTGCTAAGTAAGCACCCTCATGTTAAAACCTTTAAAGACGCTGGCAAGGATAAATTTGGTTATGGAGCAACAGAGGTCATACTTAAATAAAACAACAATTCTATTTTTTCAATTAATCAAGCCTTATATTTGAACAATAAAGATTGCTATTATGGAAGAAAACAACGAAAACCAATTAAACATAGAACTGTCGGAAGAAATTGCGGAAGGAACCTATTCTAACTTAGCTATTATTACCCATTCATCAACCGAATTTGTTGTCGACTTTATACGTATTATGCCTGGAGTTCCTAAGGCAAAGGTTAAATCTCGTATTGTGTTAACCCCAGAGCATGCCAAGCGCTTGCTAAATGCCCTGGAAGACAATATTCATAAATATGAAATGGTTCATGGAAAAATAAAAACTCACGAAGGGCAGCAAGCCTTACCCATGAATTTTGGTGGACCTACCGCGCAGGCATAATCTCACATGTGTGTTGGCAAGAAGTCATTATTATGTAAAAATAAATAATCATGATTTGTGTCATTTTAGTTTAATGATTTAACTCTCACTTTTGAGGCGAATCATTAAACTAAAATGGTAATGAGCCAAAATGCTTTCTTAAAATCCGAATACGAACAATCAATTACATACGAATCTTACAGGGAATTGATAAATGACCTGTTGCCGCATAATTTAACTACCGGAGGAAACAGTTCACCGGAAATGTTGGAGTATGCCCGAATGAATGTTCAGCGCATGAATCGTTGGGATAAAACCTATACCCCTTCTGCAGAATTAACCGAAATAGTTAATTCATATAATCAAAAGGAAATATGGCTGATGTTAACAGAAGGTTGGTGCGGTGATGCGGCTCAGAATGTTCCGCTGATTAAAAAAATCGCTGATTTAAGTTCCAATATTGAGATTCGTTTTCTGTTGAGAGATCAACATACTGAGTTAATGGATCAATATTTAACAAACGGCAGCCGGAGTATTCCAAAACTAATACGCCTTAACGCCGAAACTTTCGAAGAAATAGGCACTTGGGGTCCGCGCCCCGAGGCTCTCCAGGAAAGAGTTCTTCACATGAAAAATGAATTAGGAATGTCCAAGGACGAAATGGCCAAGGAGATACATTTATGGTATGCAAAAAATAAAGGTGAAGCATTAGAAGCCGAGTTTGGAAGCATGCTAAAAGAAACTGTAGAAGCGTAGTTCTCTGTAGTAGTTTGGTTTTAGAAAAGCTCTGGATATCCAGAGCTTTTTGCTTTTAGTAGTGTGGGTGATTACTTTGATTTGCTGATTTAGTATATTTAAGTATCTAAAAATCAATACTATGAAAAATGTTTTCGCTGACATTCATTGTCACCCTACCATGAAATCTTATGGACAAAGTTTTAACAGAGAGCAAGGAACAAACAGTTCAAGAACTAATGACCGCTCATCTATCTGGTATTATGATCCCCCAAATTTATCGGATAAGCTTTTAAATTTTGTTGGAGGAATAACCCGTTTTTCTCAATCTAATTTAACAGCATTAGGCTATGGTAATGTAGGTTTGATTTGTGCCTCATTATATCCTATTGAAAAATTGTTCTTTAATAATCATTTAGGCTCTGGAAAAATTTCAGATGTGGTTAACAATTTTATCACCGGAGTAGGGAAGAAGCGTGTTGATTTTATACAGTCCTCAGCAGATTACTTTACCGATTTGGAACAGGAATATGCATTTCTGCAACAATTGGATGGTAAGATCTATACCATCGATAATCAAAAGTATCGGTATGTTATTGTTAAAAGTTATGCTGAGGTAGAATCTTTATTGATCGAAAATGATCCGGTTTTCACCATAGCGATCCTTATTACGTTTGAAGGCTGTCATGCTTTGGGAACCGGAATGGATCCGGTTAATAAACCCAGTGAGGAAGCTTTAATATTAAGCAATCTCGACAAGGTTAAAAACTGGCCTCATAAACCATTGTTTGTCACTTTTGCTCATCATTTTTATAATGAATTATGTGGTCAGGCTAAAAGTTTAAAAGGCATTGTTGGAACTGTTTGTGATCAGAGTTATAAATTGGGTGAAGGGTTCACAGAACTTGGCAAATCAGTTGCCCGAAAACTTCTTGATAATACCAATGGCAAACGGATATTGATTGATATTAAGCATATGAGCCGGAAATCGAGATTGGAATATTTCGATATGCTGGCGACTGAATATTCAAACGAACGAATTCCAATAGTAGCCAGTCATGGTGGAGTTTGTGGAAATGAAACTGATCGGCATTTTTTTGTTGATGAGGAGATTAATTTTTATGATGATGAATTATTGCTGATAGCCCGATCAAGAGGATTGTTTGGCGTTCAACTGGATGAACGTAGAATTGCCAGTAAGGCTGAACTCGAAAATACCAAAGGCAGTATATTGAGAAAAAAGATACTTTATAATTGGTCGAGATTGGTTTGGCGCCAAATAGAACATATTGCGATTTTACTCGACGCAAATGGCTTGTTCGCCTGGGATATTCAATGCTTAGGGTCGGATTATGATGGAATAGTTGATCCGATCAATGGTTATTGGACCTCGGAGGAGTTTCAGTTTTTAGATGATTACTTATTGAAGCATGCCTATAATTTTGAAAATAATGGCATGAAGAATCTTCATCTCGAACATAATAAGATTGCGGCTGAACAAATTGTGAATCGATTCATGTCACTAAATGTTCAGGAATTTGTTAGCAGAAACTTTTAAAAATTTTAAATTCATGAAATTTGTCTGTAAATTTATGACAAACTTCACAATATGAGCTTTGAAGCACATGATAAAGGTGTTCCTTATGGAAAGGTTGAATTATCTGAATCTACCGAATTAGTGCAGTTAATGGGAGGGTTAACAGCATTAAAAATCACTAATCAGCCTCGATCAGAGTTTGATTGGATGAATATTGCGCGTAACGGTATTCCCAAAAAGGCAGTTATGGAGCTCGCCAAAAAAATATCATTCTCGCTAGCTGAAATAGCCACTGTATTGCATCTCTCTGAGCGTTCGCTTCACCGGTATACCTCTTCATCTATTTTGAAAACTGAATATGCCGAAAAAACTGTTGAGCTTGCAAAACTTTATACCCGGGGCGAAGAGGTTTTTGGTAATATGGATACTTTTAAAAATTGGATGCGAACACCCAGTTTTATACTTGGTGGAGAAGCCCCCATTAATTTACTAGATAATTCGTTGGGGTTCAATATTGTACTCAATGAATTAGGTAAGATTGAACACGGAGTGTTAGCCTAATGAACGTTTACCATATTGCCAGAAATGAGTATATAAATGATTTAAGTGGGGCTGGATCAAGGTTGTTTGGAGGCCGTTGGAATAGCATAGGAACATCTTTGATCTATACTTCATCAACGAGAGCGTTAAGTGTGCTAGAGTTACTTGCTCATCTACCAGCAACCCAATTACCAGTTAATTATTCAGTTATTCATTTAAGTGTTCCGGAAGAACACGTTATAAATCTTGATCTACACCTATTGCCCTTGGACTGGAAAAAATTTCCATCTCCCTTTTCTTTAAAGTTTTTTGGTGATGACTTTGTTCGTCAATCTGGCGGGTTAGTATTAAAAGTTCCCTCGGCTCTTGTTGAAGATGAGTTTAACTATCTAATTAATCCAGGTCATGCTGACATGAAAAAGGTGGAAATAGTAAAGGTTAAACCTTTTGCTTTTGACGATCGGTTATTTTAACTATTGAACCAATAGATTGCAACCGCGGATATCACTATTGTCAAAGCGGCCCAACACTTCAAATGAATTATCGGGGTAAAGTTTACCAAGATCCTGAGTGGCAATAAATGAACAGGAATTTAGATTAGCCAAATCAATAATGTTAATGCCTCCCGACTGGTTTAAATTAGTTAAGCTTAGTGGGTCATTAGTATCACGGGTTAATATTTTCATCCATGGTGGACATTCAAAAATTCCCTTTCCTTTAGAATAAGCCTGAGACAACAGTTCTGTCATGCCGTATTCCGAGTGAATTTCCCGTACTCCAAAACCTTTTTCCAATACCTCATGCAGCTCCGCTCTAACCATTTCTTTGCGCTTGCCTTTCATGCCCCCCGTTTCCATAATTATGGTATTGTTTAAACTCATCGGATATTTTTCAATAAAATCGAGTAGGGCATAAGTCACTCCAATTAAAATGGTTTTTTGGCCTTGCACTTCAAGTTCGTTCAGGGTTTCAAACAGTTCGGAATGGTTGTGCAAAAAGAAACCACTTTTTGCATGACCGGATTGTTTGATCAAGTCTTCCACCATTAAAATCAGTGAAGAACCTTCTCTCTCAAGGTAAGAAGGGAGTAAAGCAAGGAAGCAATAGTTTTGTGGGGAACCATAGAAATATTCAAAACCCTTCGTAAAGCTGTCTATATAAAGCTGAACATTGGCTACCATATGCCGGCTTTGGATCATACCGGTGGTTCCGGAGCTACTGAAAATAATTGACGAATGCTGATTTTCAGTAATAACATCGTGAGTTTTAAAAAAACTGATCGGCAAAAAAGGAATTGCGGAAATAGTGTTAACAGATTGAGGGTCTGCCTTAATAAGCTTCAAATATTCTTTATAAACCGGGTTTGTTTGGGCCTGATACCTAAAAACCCGAAGACAAAACTCATTAAAAGTTTGCTCGTTGTTAATGGAGAAGATCTCTTGGGAAGTTGGTTTGTTCACGGTGCAAAAGTAATCAACCTGTATCGCATAAAAAAAGCCTCTGTGGTTGAAACAGAGGCTAGGGTAAAGAAACGACTAAGTTATTTAACAATCGTTTATCTTTAAGAGTATTTACTCTATTGTTTTTTTATCAGATTTTTGCAGTAATGACCTGTTATAGCCGTTATTCCTGCTGCCAAACCTCCAATAATTCCGGTTATAAATATTAATACCACAGGCGATTTTACAGTTAGCATTTCAGCAACTTTGACGGTTAAAATTCCTTCGGTTTTAAAATGAACAAAAAATGCATATAAAAACCAATTCAGGAAAATAGCTCCAAACGCCGAAATAAATGTCTTTGAACCTTTTTCACTTTTCCATAATGCTAAAATGAATGGAATCACCATGATGATCCACCACGGAAGCATTATTTGCAATATAGCACATATGATAAATATTAAGAAAAATAGCATATTATTATTTATTTAATTTAACTACAGAGATAATTCGTTTGTCTTTTGCGGTTGGACTAAGTAAATAAACCAATTCATTAAGTTTACCTTCAGACCAGGTATCAACCATATTATCATAATACCAACTGCCTGGATTACCCGACTGACCTCCGGGGTAAACTCCATAAGCCTTTACACTTTCCCCCAATTCAACAATCATTCTCCACGATGGGCCATTGTGCTGGCTTAATGCATTTACCGAACCTTTACTACCACCGTTGAACAAATGCTTACTGTTAAATCCTGGGATTTTGGCAAGATGCGGAACAAAGGTGTCTTTTACATAACCCCACTGCCATTTTTCGCCCATTGGCCCATGTGCTTGCGTTAAACTGTCAATGGCAGCGCTATAAGTTTGGGTTACCAATTCCGCTAATGTTTCTTTTTGAGGAGTTTTTATATTGTCCACCCATTTCGAATTTTGCTCGTGCAGAATTATTTGTGCCGTACGATCTCTAGAAGGGAAACGCATAATACTGCCTTTTCCGCTAAAATCATCTGCCCAAATGGCCTGTCTTAACAAACTGTACCATTCATCAAAAATGGTTGCGGCTATTTCATTGGCGTTATAGTAGTCGTTCCAGTTATTTAATAATCGATAGCCTTCAACTTCTTCTTTCTTTCTTAGATCACCTTGATCGATCAAAGAGATCATTATTGTTTTAACATTTTCGGCATGAATGCTATAATTATCGTTTTGTAAGCTACGAATTGAATCAACGGTAATGTGGTTCATTTGTGCCAAACGACGATTGATCCGCGTACCACGCTCATATGGTGCAAACTCCCAGTTTAAATAATAAGGGTAGCTTGGATCAGTACTTGATTGGTTAGCTGAGCTAACAAAACCCCTTTCAGGATTTTTAACCGTAGGATTCTGCTCAGCAGGAATCCAACCCTGCCAATCGTTTTTAGGGTCAGTTCCGTCGAGAACAAATTTTCCCTGTTCTTTCCATTTCAACGGATATTTTCCATTAGGAGTAATGGCGATATCATTTTGATTGTCGGCAAATACAAAGTTTTGAGCAGGAGCCACGTAGCTTCTTAATGCTTCTCGATAATCGTTATAGTTTTTCGCCCGATTTAATTTATAGAACGTTGCAAGTTCATCTGATTTATCGTGAGCGATCCACCGCATTGCGGTACCAACAGGAACAAAGTCTTTAAATGGTTCTTGTGGACTATCATAAACCACAGGTCCCTGATGAGTGTAAATAACCGTATCAGTAATTGATGTTCCGTTTCGTACGCCAATAGTTTCTGTTCGTTTGGTGGTTTTGTTCCATTTATTGTTCCACCAATATTCATCTTTATTATTGTCTTTAAATTTAACCTGATACCAGTCCAAAACATCGGCATCAACATTAGTTACTCCCCAGCTTACATCTTTATTAAAACCAATTATTACATGTGGCGAACCCGGTAATGATACACCGTAAACATTCATGGTAGGGGTTACGATTTGAATTTGATACCAGATACTAGGTAAGGTTAAATCGAGGTGAGGGTCATTGGACAAAATTGGCAATCCGCTGGCGGTTTTTGAACCCGAAACAGCCCAGTTATTACTGCCAATACCTTCAATTTTTTCCTGGGGATGAATTGAATCGGTCATCATGGCAATGAAGCTCGAAGGCGTTTCTGGAGCTTTTAATGGATTAAATGCCCATTTAGTTCCCACAGGAATGATAGGGTCTTCGCGAAATGGATAATCAGGAAAAAGGTCCTTGACCACCGAAGGGCCATATTGTTTTAAAATATTGGTTAAATAGAAATCGTCAGAACCTCCGGCTAAAGTAGAGGTCATCTGCTTTAGTAACAAGGCACATTTTAAAGGGGTCCAAGCCTCGGGTTTATAATCCAGAATTTTAAATTCAATAGGATATTCTTTAGGAGATAATGAAGCGATGTATGCATTTATGCCTGCCGTATAAGCTTCAACAACCATACGGCTGGCAGGATTTTCCATCATACCTTTTAATGACTGTTCGGCACCATACACCATTCCGCTACGACGTTTATATTTATCCAGTTCAATGGCTTTATCGCCTATAACTTCAGCGATTCTTCCGGCAGCAAAACGTGTCTGGAAATCCATTTGCCATAAACGGTCCTTTGCAGTAACATACCCCTGCGCGAAATAAGCATCGTAATCATTTTTTGCAAAAATATGCGGTATGCGATTTTCATCGTACAAAATGCTCACCTCTTCTTTTACCCCCGGTAATGAAAAGCTTTGTTCTTTTTCAGTTTTTTTTACTTCAGCGTTTTGCCAAAAACCCATATATGGACTCAAAAATCGCCCTAGAGGAGGTATCGGGCCTGTTTTATTGTCCATTAGGTAAAACAGTGCTCCTGAAACCACCAGTAGCGCAATGGCTTTAAAAATCTTCATTGTTTGTTTTAAATTGGTTATATGAAATAATATTAGGAACTAATTTCAAGAAACAAAACAATATGTTGAGAATATTATAGATGTTGAAAAAAAATATTCTTCTGCAAGCATAAAAAAATTTGTTATTCCCCTTTTTTTAATATTTTAGGAGCCTTATAACCAATTTAGGAACCTAATTACTTAAAATTTATGAAACACAATTACCAGAGATTTTGGCTATTAATGGCTTTTTTTCTGTTGCTACAGGTTGTTGCGTTTGCTCAAAATGCTGTGACTGTAAGTGGAACTGTTAAAGACAAAGCAACGGGAGAGGAATTACCGGCAGTAAGTGTAACTATTAAGGGCAAGAAAACAGGTACGGCTACTGATGCGAAAGGCCACTTTACATTAAAAACCACCACACCTGTTCCATTTGTACTTATTGTGAGTTCAATTGGATTTAAACCTTTTGAAGTTAATGTTACCGGAAATACCACCGATTTGGCTATTCAACTTGAAACCGAGGCCGTACTTGGTCAGGAAGTTGTTGTTGCCGCATCAAGGGTGGAAGAAAAAATTCTTGAGTCACCGGTATCAATTGAACGTATGGGCGTTCAAGCAATCAAATCATCTCCTGCTCCTTCATTTTATGATGCATTGGCTAATTTAAAAGGAGTGGAAATGAGTACTCAATCTTTAACATTTAAGTCAGTGAGTACAAGAGGATTCAATGCCAATGGTAATACCCGAATGGTTCAGCTCATTGATGGTATGGATAATCAGGCTCCAGGTTTGAACTTTTCAGTGGGAAATATTGTTGGTATCACTGAACTTGATATGGAGAATGCAGAATTGCTTCCTGGAGCAGCTTCGGCACTTTACGGACCTAACGCTATTACTGGAATTGTTTTGTTAAACAGTAAAAGTCCTTTCAACTATCAAGGTTTTAGCGCCTTAATAAAAGGTGGTATGTTAAGTGAATCAAATCGTAGTAAAACAAACACTCCTTATTACGATGTAGCTTTACGATACGCTAAGGCATTTAATAACAAGTTTGCCTTTAAACTTAATTTTGAAATGTTAGGTGCAGATGATTGGCAAGCTAGTGATATGCGTGATCAAAGCTTGTTAAATGGGTTTAATTTAAATAATGGTGCTCAGTTTACGAATCCAGCTTATAACGGGGTAAATACTTATGGAGATGAGTTGAATTTAAATATGTACGAAAGGTTATTACCTGCTGCTTTAACTCCAGGAAATCCTTTGGGCAATGGAATTAAGCAATTATCAGATGCAACAGGTGGAGTTCTTACACCTCAGGCTATTTTTGATGGAATGATGCCATCAAAAGATAACACTTATGTATCCCGTACAGGATATAATGAGCGTGACCTTACTGATTATAATACCAAAAATTTGAAGTTTAATGGCGCATTTCATTATCGTATTAACGAAAATGTTGAAGCTTTTGTACAAGGTAGCTATGGCTACGGAACAACGGTGTATACAGGTGCTGATCGTTATTCAATCAAAAACTTCAATATGGGCCAATACAAGGCAGAAGTAAAAGGAAGTAATTTTTATGTTCGCGCATATACTACTCAAGAAGACGCAGGTGATAGCTATGCTTCAGGTACGTTAGGTGCAGGTATAAATGAGGCCTGGAAACCCAGCCAGACTTGGTTTCAGCAGTACTTCGGTACCTATGCTACCGGTGCATTAACAACCTATTCGAGTACATTTCAAGCTAAATATCAAGAAGGAATGTTAGCCGGAAAACCTCAACCTGTTGCATTTACTGAAGCAGTTGCGGCTGCCACTGCTGCTGCAAAAGGAGGATTTGGCAATTTTAATACTCAGGCACGCACCACTGCAGATCAAGGTAGATTAATGCCAGGTACTGCTGAATTTGATGCTGCCGCTAAAACAGTCCGTGAAAAATCAATTCCAGGCGATGCAAATGGCGTAGGAGCCCGTTTTGCCGATAAAACCAATCTTTACCAAGTTGAAGGTATGTACAATTTCATGAATGAAATTAAGTTCATGGAAATGTTAGTTGGAGGTAACTACCGCATCTATGATTTGAACTCAGAGAAAACCTTATTTGCTCTTGACGAAAATGGTGGCGAGTTTAATATCAAAGAGTGGGGTGCTTATATTCAATTAGGTAAAAAATTATTTGATGACCAGTTGAAACTTTCAGGGTCATTACGTTATGATAAAAATATGAACTTTGAAGGTCAATTCTCACCACGCCTTTCTGCTGTATTAACAGTTGCAAAAGATCATAATTTCAGAGCCTCTTATCAAACAGGTTTCCGTATCCCAACTACACAAGACCAATATATTGATTTGGTAACCCCACAAGCACATCTAATCGGAGGCTTACCATTTTTACGTGAACGTTATGGATTATTATCTGGTCCGGTATATTCATTAGAGTCTGTACAAGCTGGGAATCCTCAACAGTATCAATTTACTGATTTCAAGCCTGAAAAAGTAGTTTCTTATGAGTTGGGTTATAAAGCATTAGTGAATAGAAAGCTTTTAATTGACGCTTACGTTTATAAAAGTGACTACAATAACTTTATGGGAGAGCAAGTTCTCGTTCAACCTGTAAGTCAAACTCAACAAAATATTTATTCATTACCAGTAAATAGCACAAAAACTATTAATACTTGGGGATGGGCATTAGGAATGGATTACTCATTGCCTTTAAACTTTGTTGTGGGTGGTAACGTATCTTTCAATAAACTTACTAATGAAAAAGATTTAGATGGAATGTATGCTCAGTTCAATACTCCTGAATATCGTTTCAATGTAAATGTAGGTAACCGTAATATTGCTAAAACAGATTTCGGATTTAACCTTACTTACAGATGGCAACAAGAATTCATCTGGCAATCATCATTTGTCGGAGTTAATCTTCAGGCATCTAATGGAGCAGTAATTCCTGCATATGGTAGTTTAGATGCTCAAGTTTCTAAAGCATTTCCTAAAAATAAAACAATCATCAAGTTAGGTGCATCAAATTTAACAAACCAGTCATACCGACAAGCTTGGGGGAACCCAATGGTAGGAACTACTGGTTATATTTCTATTGGATATAATTTGTAAGGTATTTTCTTATAGAAAAACATTGATGGCATTACTAAGAAATTAGTAATGCCATTTGTTTAATTAATCAGTTTGTAAATCAGGCATATCTTACCGATATTGCCAACTTCTTAAATTAACCTATTATGTCGCCCATCAAAGCCTGTATATTCGACCTTGACGGGGTTATTGTTGATACCACTCATTTTCATTATTTGGCTTGGAAACGCTTATCTAATGAACTGGGATTTGATATAACCGAAGAAGATAATGAACAACTGAAAGGAGTAAGCCGCATGGAATGCCTGCGGATTATTTTGAGTATTGGAGGTGTTTCCACTTCTGCAGATAAACTATATGATTTGGCAGAAATGAAAAATCGCTGGTATGTTGAGCATATCAACACTATGACCGAGAAGGATGTGATTACTGGTGCTGCTGAATTTATTGAAGCAGTTCAAAATGCCGGATTAAAAGTGGCCATTGCCTCTGCCAGTAAAAATGCCGGAATCATATTGGAGAAAGTAAAACTGAGGAATAAGTTTCCTGTACTTGTAGATGGAAACCTTGTAAATAAAAGCAAACCAAACCCCGAAATATTTTTGCGATCGGCCCGTGAATTAGGTATTGACCCGGATAGTTGTATTGTTTTTGAAGATGCAATATCAGGTATTCAAGCGGCCAATAATGCCGGTATGCGATCAGTAGGTATTGGTTCTGAAGATGCACTTAAAAATGCTCATTTCGTGGTTCCCTCTTTGGGAGCAATGAGCTTAGAAGACCTGTTTTCACTTGAAAACTTCGCGTAGTTCACAATCATTTTTTAATTGTCCGAAGAAACTGTTTAAACACTAATTTTTCTCTAAGTCGGTTTTTAATATCTCAAAGTGTTATATTTACACTAATAGACATTAAAACTAAGCTCAGTTAGTTTTACAGCAATCCCGAACAATTATGGAAAATTTAACAAACCTCGATCTTATGATTGACCCGGCTTTAAAAGTTCCAGACGAAAATAATGAGGAAAAGTTCTTAAACAATCCCATCGTAACGCTTGGCCCCATTACCAAGCAATATTTAAAGTCGGTTAAAAACTATATAACTGATGGCAACCGTTTTGTATTTTCAGACGGTGCCTCAAAAGTTCAAATTTCGGTAATCAGTGATGAGATCATCAGGGTACGCATGGCTCCGCAGGGAACCTTCCTGGCCGATTTTTCTTACGCTATTAATCCGTACGATCACATTATAACGGAAGTTAAATTCACCGAAACTGAACTCCAATACCTGATTGCCACTCCTAAAGTAACCTGCGCAGTTACAAAAGCCGATTTCCTGATCTCATTTATTGACCGCAACGGAAATCTGATGAGTTCAGATGCCAAACCAATGCATTATGAAGAAAATGTTCAGTTTGGCGGTTACTATGTTTACTGCAGTAAAACCTGTCAGGCTACTGAGGATTTTTATGCTTTAGGTGATAAGGCTACTGAATTTAATTTAAGAGGCAAGCGACAGGTGTTGTGGAATACGGATACTTACGCTTTTGCCAAAAATCAGGATCCTTTATATAGGAGCATTCCCTTTTACATGAGTTTGAACAAAGGCTATTGCTATGGTATCTTTTATGATAATACCTTTAAAACTCATTATGATTTTGCGGTTGAGAGCCATGATTGTACAAGCTTTTGGTCAGATGGTGGTGAACTGAACTACTATTACATTCATGGGCCTCAAATGGTTGATGTGGTTAAACGCTATTCCATGTTAACCGGAACTCATCAAATGCCACCGATGTGGGCTTTGGGTTTTCACCAGTGCCGATGGAGTTATTATCCTGATAAAAAAGTAAAACAAATAGCCAATACCTTCAGGGAAAAGAAAATTCCTTGTGATGCCATTTATCTAGATATTGATTATATGAATGGCTACAGGTGTTTCACCTGGAATGACCGATATTTTCCTGATCCCAAACAGCTGTTAACAGAACTGGATGAAATTGGATTTAAAACTGTTGTAATTATCGACCCTGGAATTAAGGTAGATGATAATTATTGGGTGTTTAAGGAAGGTAAGGCAAATAACTATTTCTGTCGCCGATGTGACGATTACTTTATGGAAGGTAACGTTTGGCCGGGTCGATGCCAGTTTCCTGATTTTACCAACCCGAAAGTACGTGAATGGTGGGGTGGCCTATTCCAGGGATTACTTGATGCCGGTGTGGACGGTGTTTGGAACGATATGAACGAACCTGCGGTTTTTGGTTCGGGTTCATTCCCTGACGATGTACGCCATAATTTTGATCATCATCGTGGTTCACATCGTAAAGCACATAACGTTTACGGAATGCAAATGGTAAGAGCTACTTATGAAGGATTACAAAAGCTTCAAAAAAATAAACGGCCTTTTACCATTACCAGAGCAGGATATTCGGGAGTTCAACGATATTCGTCCGTTTGGACAGGCGATAATGTTGCTAGCTGGGAACACTTGAAACTGGCGAATGTAATGTGTCAGCGTTTGAGTATTTCAGGTATTTCTTTCTGTGGAACCGATATTGGCGGTTTTACAGGTGAACCTGATGGAGAATTGTTTACTCGTTGGATCCAGTTGGGCGTATTTACACCATTAATGAGGGCACATTCGGCGGGTGATACCCGTGAACGTGAGCCTTGGTCGTTTGGTGAGCCTTTTGAATCGATCTGTAGAAAATTTATTGAGTTGCGTTATAAGTTGCTTCCTTATTTGTATTCAGCATTCTGGCAACATTATAAATATCATATGCCGGTTTTACGTCCGGTGATAATGCTCGAGCCTAATGAGCAGATCAATCATTACCGGGAGGATGAATTTAGTTTTGGCGATAGCATACTGATTTGCCCTGTTTTACAACCGGGCATAACCAATCGTAAAGTTTATTTACCAAAAGGTACCTGGTACGACTATTGGAATAATCAAAAGTATAAGGGAGGTAAGGAGTTTGTGATCAATACTCCTTTAGATAGTATGCCGATTTTTGTAAAGGCTGGTGCCTCAGTTCCTGAATATCCTGTAATGCAGTATGTTAATGAAGTAGAGCTTGAGTTTTTAACATTAAAAACCTGGTATTCAGAAATGGAAGAAAAGTCGATCATTTATGAAGACCACGGTGAAAACTTTGCCTATAAACTTGATATTTATCTCGAAAAAACAATTACTGTAAGAGGAACCAATGGTTCATTTGTGATGGAGCAAACAATGTTTGGTATGTATACTCCTCGTTACGAGAAGTATGAGCATATTGTTTATGGCCTTCCGTTTAAAGTGAAAAAAGTGGTGGTTGATGGGAAGGAAATGAAAAAATATAGTGTTGATGCAACAAATGTTCTTTCTTTTACTACTACCAAACAGTTTAAAAAGATTGAGATATTGGCCTAATTGAAAAGGTTATTTATTTCTGATGATATTGAAAGGCACCCTATAGGTGCCTTTTGTTATTTAGGGCTATTGTATCTAATTAATACTTTTTATGAATTTAAACAACCTCTTTAATGGCTAATTGTTAACCCTCCTTTAACTATTAATATAAGTTTTTATTTAAATGAAATAATAAGATAATATTCTGATAATCAATGTGATTGCAAATTAATTGTTAGTTAAACTCCCGGTAACATAGTGAAAGCATTTTTGAGCTATTCAAAAAACAACTTTCACTATGCAAAAAAATTACAAAAAATCATTCTTACTCTGCATTCTCTTGTGCTTTGTAAGTTTATACAGTATGGCTCAGGCCAATTTTGCCGGTATATCCGGTAAAATAAAGGTGCCTGAAGGAGCAATGCTCAGCAGGGCATCCATCACTGTGAAAAATGAGTCGACAGGCTTTATTGCCAAAGGGATCTCAAATGACAAAGGTGAGTTTCAGTTTAAAGAATTGCCATTAGGTTCTCCTTACTCAATTACCGTTGAAATGGCAGGTATGTCCACCGAGAAACAAACCAACTTTACATTAAACCAAGGTGATCGATTGCAAGTAACCTTTATAATGAAGGAGAAAACTGCAGAATTGGATGTAGTTGTTGTTGTTGCCGGTTCGATAAGAAATAAAATAGAGAACATTGGATCATCAACGGCTATTAAGGCTAAAGATATTTCTAAACTGCCAGTAAATGGTAGAAACTTCACCTCTCTAACAGATCTATCTCCATTAAGTACAGGTAGTAGTCTTTCAGGGCAGTTGCCATCATCAACTAACTATACCATTGATGGTATGGCGGCCAGAGGTACTATTTCCGGAGGATTGCCTACAGGGGCTTATTCAATTACGATGGAAGCCGTTCGCGAGTTTCAGGTAGTGACCAACCAGTATGATGTTACTTTTGGTAATGCCGGGGGCGGAACAATAAGTACCGTTACCAAATCAGGAACCAATACCTTTTCAGGAAGTGCGTTTACCTATGCTCGGAATAATCGTTTATCAAGCCCTTATGGATTAAACGGTTTAAAAAGAGATCAGGACTTTTCAACCTATCAATATGGTTTTTCACTGTCGGGTCCAATTATCAAGGATAAAGCTCATTTCTTTTTGGCTTTCGATCATCAGGCTGATGCTCGTCCATTGATTATTGCTAAAATCCAAAATGCCGCGGATGAAAAACGTTACAATGTTACCCAGGCTACTTTAGATAACTACCTGCTAATTGCCAGAAACAAATATGGAGTAGCTAACTCTTCACAATTTGGTGAGTTCGATAAAACCAAGGGTACCAATGCTGTTTTTGGTCGTGTAGACTGGCAAATAGGTAAAAGCTTACTTACCGTTCGAAATAATTTTATCTATGATATGGATAATCAATCGGATGGAGATAATACAGCTATTAATATTTACGAGGTGTATAGCTCTCGTAGAAGTTTGAATAACAGTTTGATGGCCTCATTGCGTTCGACGCTAAACTCAAATTTGACCAACGAACTGAAATTGCAGCATTATTGGGAATATAATAAGCTGTTTGCCAATGATCAGTTGCCTGAAGACAATATTCCAAGAGCCATCGTGCAAAATATCACCTCAGTAGCTGCTGATAATTCTACCTATACCACGGCAATACAACTTGGTGGGCAGCGTTATGGTGGCGACTATTTTAATAATAACGTGATCCAAGTTGTAGATAACCTGTATTGGAATAAAGGGAAGTTCAATTTCACTTTTGGTGGTGGCTTATCTTTCACCAACCAGAATTCTATTTACGGAAGCGAGATCAACGGGCGCTTTTATTTTACGGGTTTAGAGAACTTTAATAACCAAACTCCGTATCGCTTTGCACGTGAGATCTATTTGTCGGGTGATCAAAATATTAAATTCAATATTTTAACTCCAAACCTTTACGGACAGGTTCAAACGAGTGCATTCCCTGGTTTTGACGTAACTGTAGGTGTGAGGGTGGATTATACCACTTATTTAGATCAGGCTAACTTCAACGAAACAGTTTATAACACTTTAGGATTGAATACCGCCAATAAATTGGCCACACTCCAGGTTCAACCTCGCGCTCAAATAACATGGGATCTTGCTCAAAATGGTAAAGATATCATTCGACTTGGGGGAGGTATCTTAGGCTCAGCGCTTAACCCTTACTCAATGATTAATAATATGTTGTTTGATGGTTCACACATTATGAGTGTTGACTTAAGTGGTAGTGCAGTACCTACTCCTAACTTCATTTCCTATCGTCAGGATCCATCAACAGCTCCGGGACTTGATCTGATCAACAATCCTTCAGTTCCTAAGATGGCTACTATCAATATGAACGGAAAGGATGCCAAGGTTCCAACTGTGTATAAAACAAATGCCTCTTATTCTCACTTTTTTAACCAGAATTTTAGAATGAGCATTAACGGTTATTTAACAATGGGGCGTAATAACTATACTTATTTAGATAGAAATATGGCGGATGAGCCATACTTCCGTATTGCAGCCGAAGATAACCGTGGTGTTTATGTACCAGCTAATACGATCAATACTTCAAATGGTGCCGCCGATTGGACAAAAGGGCGCAAAACAACTGATGTAGGTCGGGTATTACAATTAGAAAGCAAAGGAAAAGTGAATCAGATTGCATTTGTACTTGACGGAACGTATCGTTATTATAAAGATGGAGAGGTTTCAGTATCATACACCTGGAATCAATCAAAAGACAATACCTCATATAACGGTAACGTAGCCAATACAGCTACGCTTGTACAATACATTAAAGATGATCCACGTAACCTTAGTTCAATGAGTTATTCGGATAATCAATTCCGCAATAAAGTAGTATTCTTTGGTACCGCGCCAACGTTTTGGGGTGTAAGTGTTGGTCTTCGTTTCTCTGGAATTTCAGGAACCCGTTATTCTTTAACTGTTAATGGAAACGTAAATGGCGACTTTGTGGCATCCAACGACCTAGCATATATCTATGATCCGAATAATCCCAACACTCCTCAGTATTTGAAAGATGGTATCAATGCCATATTAAGTAATCCGAATGTGGAAAAAAGCACTAAAGATTATATCAGAAGCAATTTTGGTAAAATAGCAGAAAGAAATGGTGGAGAGAATCCATTCTATGGTGTTTTCGATCTTCGATTAATGAAAAAGGTGAAAACCTATAAAAGCCAGTTTGTTGAAGTTTCTGCCGACTTATTCAATATTGCCAATTTGCTGAATAAATCATGGGGAGTAAATCATAACGTTGGAACCACAAGTATTTATACTATTAAAGGTTTTGATCAGAATGCACTTACTTACAAGTACAGTGTAAATACCAATGCCGGAGTTTCAAACTTAAGCGGGAATCCGTACCAAATTCAATTAGGAGTGCGATACGGTTTTTAATTATTCAAAATAAGTTAACATGAAAAAACTAATTATAACAAGTGCGCTGATATTGGCAGTTATTGCCGCATTTACTTCAAAGGTATCGGCTCAAAATGCACAGGCAAAGTATGTTGTTTTGGTTACGATAGATGGTTTCAGACCTGAGTTTTACCTTGATAGTACTTATGCTATGCCTACGGTAAGAGAGTTAATGAAAAATGGTGTGGCAGCGCAAGGATTAAATCCGGTATTTCCATCAGTTACCTATCCTGACCATACAACAATGGTTACCGGGGTAACTCCAGCCAAACACGGTGTTTATTACAATACTCCGTTCGAGGCCGAAGGTCAAAGCGGTAAATGGTATTGGGATTATCAAACTATTAAAGTGGAAACGCTTTGGGACGCCATGCATAAGGCTGGTCGTAAAACAGCTTGTGTACGTTGGCCGGTTACGGTAAATGCACCTATTGATTATCGTATTCCGGAGTATTGGAATCATAAAGACATGAGCGACGCTCGTCCGTATACTTCCGCAGCAACAGCCCCGGCAGGTTTATGGAAGGAAGTACAAGACAATGCAACCGGTGTTTTAGAAGCGAATGATTTAGGTGCAGAAAATAATGAATTGATAGGTGATGAGAATGTGGCCCGTATCTCAAGCTATATCATTCGTAAGTACAAACCTAATTTTATAGCGCTCCATCTAGCATGTACTGATCATTATGAACATGCCGAAGGCCGTGAGTCATACATGGTTCGAGCCGCTGTTGCCGGTGCTGATAGAAACATTAAAACATTAATGGAAGGTATAAACCGTGCCGGAATTGCCGATAGTACCCTGATTGTAATATTGGGCGATCATGGTTTCGAGAATATTTATCGAAGTTTCAATCCTAATTATTTATTGAAGCAAAATGGATTGATTAACGATGCTAAAAAAGGTGATTGGAAAGCGCAGTTTCATACTTCGGGAGGTTCGGCTTTCTTACAATTAAAAGATCCTAACGATAAAGCCACGCTGGCAAAAGTGAAAACCATTTTGCAAAATGTACCTGATTCAGTTAAAAACTATTTTGCCCTAGTTGATAAAGACAAAATGGATGCTATTGGTGCAGATCCGAATAGCCCATTGGCATTAACCGGTTTAAATGGAACTACCTTTGGCGGTAAATCAACAGTTCTTATCGAAAAGTTTGATAAGGTTAGAGGGACTCATGGTTATTTTCCCGATCATAAGCAAATAGAAACCGGTTTTGTTGCTTTTGGTCCGGGACTACAAAAAGGAGTTGTTATTCCGATTATGAATATGGTTGATGTTGCTCCTTTAATTGTAAAACTCTCTGGAATTGAACTAAAAGGAATGCAAGGTCAGGTTCCCGCTGATTTTATTAAAAAGGGCTTATAACGAATTGAAGAAAAGCTGATAAATTTAAAACGGTGCTGAGGGTAATTCCCAGCACCGTTTTTTGTTAAAATATAATTATTGGGAAGTGATCTTCTGTTTCATGTGCCCACCTTTTACCTCTTAAACATAGGCAAAGGGTTAAAAGGATGCTTTAAAAAGTTTAGGGAAGATTGTTTTAATAGAAACGCATGAAATCCTAAATTAGGAAACAGCGCTTTGATCTCATTAATTACTGCTTTACTTAGGTTAAAGTGCAGCGCTCCTTGGGTTACATCAATCCAATCGGCTTGCCGGAATGTTTCCACAGTGTTTTCATAATGACCGGTATAACGGTTTATTTTATGATGCATATCAATCATCAGCGTTATTTCCTCTTGCCAATCCACTCTATTGATACGTAGTAAATATTCATTAGCTAAGGCAACAGATGGATGCAAGTAATCAAAAGTATGGTGGGTCCATATACCTAAATCATGGAAAACAGCTGCTATGGCGTATTTGTCAATATTCTCAACAGTGTTATCAAGCTTAAGACACAGATTAAACACCCGATAAACATGATTTCTATATCGGTTGAAGTCAGCGTTGATCACTGATTTATTTTCTTCCATAACCTTTTCAATGATAGGGTGTGTGAGCATAGGTCGAGTAAAGTAGTGTAGAGTTTTTTATTTAGTAGTCTAAAGTAATCAATCTCTGGAAAAACCAGGTTCCCTAAATGTACCAGATGATTTATGATTTGGGAGTTTTATCAAAATAAAATTGATACAATCAGTCAAGTGCAATTTTGCTTATTATTGCAGTGCATGAAACCTCTTATCGTCATACTGGCTTTTTTTGTGCTGCTGTTATCAGTGGTGCCATGCTGTATGTTCGATAATTGCAATGAGGATGAGGTAAAGAAAGAGTGCTCAACTGCAAAGCAGGTAGAAAAAGATGGTTTGTGTTCCCCTTTTTCAAGTTGTAGCGCTTGTTGTGGTTTTACGGTTTCAATGCAGATAGTTTCATTTGAAACCAAGCCTAAACTTATCATTACTCATTATTCTTTTTACACCGATAACTACCTTTCGGTCTATCACCTTTCTATTTGGCAGCCCCCAAAGCAAGCATAAAATTATTTATTGTTTTAAGCTGCATAAACTTTATGCAGACAATGTTTTATGCTTAATTTTTCATCATAAATGAGATTTATCTTTCTATTTATAATTACTTTATTTTTTTCTTCGACTGCTTTCAGTCAAAATAAATTAGTTGTTTCTGTAAAAAATGCAGAAGACAATGAATCATTAGCCGGAGCAACGGTTATGGTTGAGGGCCTGAAAATGGCAACTAAAGTCAATGCGTATGGGTTGGCCGTCCTTCAAAATATTCCTAATGGTAAGCAACAAATCATAGTAAGGTTTTTGGGTTTTGAAGAAAATAAAACCGAAATCGTGTTTCCTCGAAACACTACCGATACCTTATTGATCAGTTTGCAGCCTGAAGAAGAGGAAATGGATGAAGTTGTTGTCCAATCAACCCGTAGCTCAAGAACCATAAAAAATATACCTACCCGTGTTGAGTTTATAGCAGGTGAGGAATTGGACGAAAAAGCCAATATGAAACCGGGCGACATCAGAATGGTGCTGAGTGAAAGTACCGGAATTCAGGTTCAGCAAACTTCAGCAACAACAGCGAATGCTTCTATCCGGATTCAAGGATTAGATGGTCGCTATACACAAATTCTAAAAGACGGAATGCCACTCTATGAAGGGTTTTCAGGAGGATTGGGGTTATTACAAACTCCCCCTTTAGATTTGAAGCAAGTGGAAGTAGTGAAGGGTTCTGCATCAACCTTGTACGGTGGTGGAGCTATTGCCGGATTGGTAAACCTGATCAGTAAAACGCCAACTCCAAACCGCGAGCTCAATTTTTTCTTAAACGGAACATCGGCGGGAGGTTTAGATTTAAATGGGTTTTTTGCCCAAAAGTTCAATAAAATAGGCCTTACGCTTTATGCGGCACGCAATAGTAATAAACCTTATGATCCCTCGGATATTGACCTAACCGCAATTCCGAAGTTCGAGCGTTATACCATCAATCCTAAACTATTTGTTGATTTTAATAAAAACTTAAAGTTGAACGTTGGGGTTAATATGGGCTTTGAAGACCGGATAGGTGGAGATCTGCATTATATTGATGGTAAAGGAGATACTAACCACAGCTATTTTGAAAATAATAATTCGAATCGGGTTTCGGGACAGGGATCATTGGAATGGAATACGGGGAAGATTGGTAAACTCACATTTAAAAGTAGTTTCAACTCATTTAAGAGAGAACTAACTACTCCTGGTTATGAATTTAATGGCCAACAGCTCGGCTCTTTTTCAGAATTAAATTATGCTGCAAACGGCGAAAAAATGGAATGGGTAGGAGGGCTTAATCTCCTAACGGATAAGTTTACTGAACAGCAATACAATAGTTTTCCACTAAGAAATTATGATCTGCTTACAGTTGGCGGCTTTATTCAAAATAACTGGACAGCGACGGGAAGAATTAACGTTGAAACCGGATTGCGGACAGATTATGTTAGGGATTATGGCTTTGCATTCCTTCCCCGTTTATCGGTTTTGGTTAAATTAAATAACCATTTTAATACCCGAATGGGTGGCGGTTTGGGCTACAAAACCCCAACTATTTTTACTGAAGAAAGTGAGCGCCTGCAGTACAAGGGCGTGTTGCCAATTAATACTGATGAGAACATTCTGGAACGCAGCTATGGCGTTAATTGGGATGTTAACTTTAGCACTTCTCTATTCAACAATACAGTTGGATTATCGATCAATCAGCTTTTCTTTTATACTTATTTAAATAATCCATTGGTATTGCAGAATGAGTCAAACGGTGTTTACAAGTTTGAAAACATTGATGGTTATGGTGATAGTAAAGGTTCTGAAACCAATGCAAAAATTACCTATGATGATTTTAAATTGTTTTTGGGATATACGTATACCGATGCCGAAAACCACTATCAGGGCTTGGTGAAAGAAAATACGCTGACAGCCAAGCATCGTTTAAATTCAGTTTTAATGTATGAGCTGCATGATAAATGGAAGTTAGGTTTAGAGGCTTATTATTTTAGTCCTCAACTATTGTCAGATGGTACCCGAAGTCAAAATTATTGGATCACCGGTTTTATGGCCGAACGTTTATGGGAGCGTTTTTCATTATTCATCAATTTTGAAAACTTTTTGGATGTTCGTCAAACTAAATATGGCAGCATTTACACAGGACCGATTACTAATCCGGTATTTAAAGATCTATATGCGCCTCTGGATGGGTTTGTTGTTAACGGAGGTTTGAAGTTGAGACTGTAATTGATTATAAGTTACGGGTTACTAATTACGAGTTACGGGTTGCTGGGAAATGTTATTCATTCAAACTTGGTCCGTAACTCGTAATACTAAATGAATTAACCTTAAATTCGTTTAATAAGCAAACAGTGAAACTCAATCATAAATATTATCATTCGGAGTGTGAGCATTGTGCAGAGGTTGAAGCAGCGCCTTCAGAACATAAACATAGCCATGCAGAAGTAGTGTCTCAATCATGGTTCATTAGGTATAAATCAGAGCTATTTAGTTTTTTAATGTTGATGATCGGTTTGGTATTCGATCATTATATCAAACCCGGTTTTTTCAACGGTACAGTTCGCTTTGTCTGGTATTTGCTTGCCTATATTCCGGTTGCCTGGCCTGTTATTAGAAAAGGATTTGCACTTATTGCTAAAGGCGAAGTGTTTACAGAGTTTTTTTTGATGGGCCTTGCTACAATTGGAGCCTTTGCCCTTGGTCAATATCCTGAAGGGGTTGCTGTAATGCTTTTTTATGCGGTGGGTGAACTGTTTCAGGAAGCTGCTGTTAGCAAAGCAAAAGGAAATATTAAAGCCTTGCTAGATGTAAGACCGGATAGTGCTAATGTATTAAGGAACGATTCTTTTATTACTGTAAATCCTGAGAAGGTGAATGTTGAGGAAACCATTCAGATTAAAGTAGGAGAAAAAGTACCGCTGGATGGAATTATGCTTTCTGATCAAAGTAGTTTTAATACTTCTGCTTTAACCGGAGAAAGCAAGCCAAAAACGATCCGTAAAAATGAACAGGTGTTGGCAGGCATGCTCAATCTCGATCGCGTTATCCAACTAAAAGTAAACCGTAAATACTCCGAAAGCAGCTTAGCTCGCATTCTTGAACTGGTTCAAAATGCTACGGCAAAAAAAGCTAAGACCGAACTGTTTATCCGAAAGTTTGCCAAAGTCTACACCCCGATTGTGGTTTACCTTGCAGTTGCTTTAACTATACTTCCTTTCTTTTTTGTTGAACATTATGTATTTGGGGATTGGTTATATCGTGCGTTGATCTTCTTGGTAATATCATGTCCCTGTGCTTTGGTGATCTCCATTCCACTAGGATATTTTGGAGGTATAGGAGCGGCTTCTCGTCATGGAATTTTGTTTAAAGGTTCTAATTACCTCGATCTTATTGCTAAGGTAGAAACAGTTGTTATGGACAAAACAGGAACATTAACCGAAGGGGTTTTCAATGTTCAAAAAGTGAATTCTAACGGATATGATGAAAAAGAATTCATAAAAATGTTGGGTGCTCTCGAAAGTAAATCCACGCATCCTATTGCCAATGCCATTGCTGATTATTCGAAGAATGGAGTTGAACAGTTAGCAATAACAAATGTTGAAGAGCTTGCCGGTTTAGGATTGAAAGGGGAGTGGCAAGGAAAACAGCTGCTGGCGGGAAACAGTAAGTTGATGGATAGATTCGATATTATTTATAATTCGGATTTAAAAGGAATCGCTGAAACAACTGTTATGATGGCTGTTGACGGCAAATTTGCAGGGTATGTTCTTATTGCCGACCAGGTTAAACCGGATGCCAAAGAAGCAATTGAAGAATTGCATATTAATGGAGTTCGCCAAACGGTATTGCTTTCGGGCGATAAAACTTCCATTACACATAAGGTTGCCCGCTTTTTGGGTATTGATCAGGCTTTTGGTGATCTATTGCCAGAGCATAAGGTTAAAAAGCTTGAAGAAATTAAGAAAGGTAAACCGGGAGTAGTGGCATTTGTAGGAGATGGAATAAATGATGCACCGGTTTTGGCATTGGCCGATGTAGGTATTGCAATGGGTGCCTTGGGTAGCGATGCAGCTATTGAAACAGCCGATGTGGTGATTCAAACCGACCAACCCTCGAAAATAGCTACTGCCATTAAAATTGGACGAGCTACCAAGACCGTTGTTTGGCAAAATATTGGACTGGCATTCGTGGTAAAAGCAGCTGTTTTAATTTTAGGCGCGGGAGGGCTTGCTACTATGTGGGAAGCTGTTTTTGCAGATGTAGGCGTAGCCATGCTGGCTATTCTAAATGCAATAAGAATTCAGCGGATGAGATTTTAGATGAATAAAACCACCGGGTTTCACGCTAAAACACTTAGTTTATCCAAATACGCAGTGTCACTCTATGACCTCTGTGGTTCAATTTTACCTTCGCTTAAAAAACCTAACGTTTCTATCCTTCTTTTTCCGATATTTAGGCTTATTAACGCGATATAACATCCATCAAACTCTATGACTTCTTCCGTACAATCTTATAGTCGATTCTCCGATTTCGATATCAGTCTATTTAAAGCCGGTAAACATTTTAGATTATATGAAAAACTTGGTTCACATGTGGTAGAACACGATGGTGTAACCGGGACTTATTTTGCCGTTTGGGCGCCTAATGCCACTGGGGTTTCGGTTATTGGTAATTTTAATGGATGGAATAGTGATGCACATATTTTAAATGCCCGATGGGACTCGTCAGGGATCTGGGAAGGTTTCATTCCGAATATTGGTAAAGGCGAAGCATATAAATATTTTATCAGAACACACGAAAATGGCTACTTTGAAAGAGGTGATCCCTATGCTTTATTTTGGGAAGAGCCTCCTCGTACAGCTTCAATAGTGTGGGATACCTGGTACGAATGGAATGACCAGGAATGGATGAATAGAAGGAATCAGAAAAATGCCTTGGATAAGCCGATTTCAGTGTATGAAGTTCATTTGGCTTCTTGGCGCCGCGATCCTTCCAACCCCGATCGTTTTCTTTCTTATCAGGAGCTGGCCCATCAACTGGTTGAATATGTAACCCATATGGGCTTTACCCATGTGGAGTTTATGCCGATTATGGAGCATCCATTCTCGGGATCATGGGGTTATCAGGTTACCGGCTATTTTGCGCCAACAGCTCGTTTCGGTACACCCCAAGATTTTATGTTTTTGGTTGAAAGTCTGCACAATGCCGGAATTGGAATTTACCTTGATTGGGTTCCTTCGCATTTTCCAGGAGATGCACATGGTTTATACAATTTTGATGGTTCGCATTTGTATGAGCATTCTGATCCTCGTCAGGGCTTTCACCCCGACTGGAACAGCTATATTTTTAACTACGGAAGAAATGAGGTTCGTTCATTTTTAATTAGCAATGCAATTTTCTGGCTCGATCGTTATCATGCAGATGGTTTACGTGTTGATGCCGTGGCTTCAATGCTGTACCTCGATTATTCACGTAAAGAGGGTGAATGGGTGCCTAATCAATATGGTGGCCGGGAAAATCTGGATGCGGTTTCGTTTATGAAAGAACTTAACGAAGTGGCTTACGGAAATTATGGCGATATACAGATGATAGCTGAAGAATCAACCTCATGGCCGGGTGTTTCACATCCTACATGGCAAGGTGGTTTAGGTTTTGGTATGAAATGGATGATGGGCTGGATGAATGATACGCTACGATATTTTTCGAAAGAACCTGTTTATCGTAAGCATCATCAGCAAGACCTTACTTTTAGTACAGTTTATGCATTTACCGAGAATTTTATGCTGCCGCTTTCGCATGATGAGGTGGTACATGGTAAAGGTTCATTAGTGAGTAAAATGCCTGGAGACGAGTGGCAGCGTTTTGCCAATTTAAGAGCGCTATTCGGCTTTATGTTTACTCATCCCGGAACAAAATTGTTGTTCCAAGGGTGCGAGTTTGCTCAAACTGCCGAATGGAACCACGACCATTCGCTCGATTGGCATCTAACCCAATTTGAACCTCACAAAGGCATGGAAGATTTAGTGAAGGACCTGAATCAACTTTACCGCAATGAGCCAGCCCTGTTTGAAAATAATTTTTCAGGTTATGGCTTTGAATGGCTTGATCAATCGGATGCAGAGAATTCTGTATTTCTATATTGCCGCAAAGGCCATAACTGGCAGGAATATGTAGTAATAGCGGCCAACCTAACACCGGTGGCCCGTCATAATTACAGGATCGGTCTACCTCACAATGGCGTGTGGACGGAGATATTTAATACCGATAAACATGATTACTGGGGTAGTGGAGTGGTGAATCCTTATCCGCTAGAAGCTGAAATGCAACCGCAACACGGCAAAGCACAGTCTATTTCAATTAGCCTGCCTCCATTAGGTGTTACTATTTGGAAGCTAAAGGATCATCCTTCGTTTAGAGAACACATTGAAAAAACAGAAACAGGTGCTTCGAAGGAAAAACCGGCTAAGTCAAATGGCGTAAAAGAGGAAAAGAAGGAAACAGCAACGCCATCAGAAAATTCGGGGAAAGCTCAAGATATATCAGCTGAAAATACGAAGACGACAACACAAAAAGAGAAGTCGGTTAAGTCTAATGGAGTAAATGCGGAAAAGACGGAATTCACTGAGCCTAAAAATGGAAATGGTAAATCAAAAAAAGCATCACCAAAATGAAAACTAGAATTTTAATACTCTTTGTTTTATTTGCATGGACTTCCAAGGGACAAACTTCCACTGCTTATCCTTCAGATGAAAAGCAATTGTATAAAGTCCTGTTTGCGTTGGACAGTAGCTTATTTGCAACGGCTTATACCTGTCAGCCTGAGATTACAGAGAAGTTTTTTACAGATGATATGGAGTTTTACCATGATAAAGGAGGCATAACCATTTCTAAAGCTGCATTCATCGCTAACTTGAAAAAGAACTTTTGTGATCCCAACCGAGAAGTTGGACTGAAGAGGGTTTTAGTTCCCGGAACTATGAAAGTTTATCCAATGGGAAATTATGGGGCAGTTCAAAACGGAGAGCATTATTTCTACGAGGTATATAAAGACGGTACTGAAAAACGTGTAGGAATAGCCAAATTCACTCATTTGTGGATGTTTAAAGATGGCGTTTGGAGAATTTCAAGGGTTATTAGCTATGATCATCAACCAGCAAGCAATTAATCTTTATAATGAACGATCTTTCAACGAAATTTGCCTTTTAAATAATTAGGGCATGCAGTTGAAAAAAGATTCGGTTGAAAAGACAAACTTACATCCACGCAATAAGCACAGAGGGCGGTATAATTTCCCTGAACTGATCAGTGCTTGCCCTGAACTTTCAGCTTTTGTCTCAGAAAACAAGTTTGGTATTGAGTCAATTGATTTTGCCAATGCAGCAGCAGTAAAAATGCTGAATAAATCATTGCTGAAGAATTTTTATCAAATTGATTATTGGGACATTCCTGCAGGTTACCTATGTCCGCCTATTCCGGGCCGTGCTGATTATATTCATTACCTGGCCGATTTATTAGCTGAAGCCAATAATGGTGTGGAGCCACAAGGTCAAACTGCAAAGGTTTTAGATATTGGAACGGGGGCTAATTGCATTTATCCCATCATAGGAACCACAGAATATGGATGGAACTTTGTTGGCTCTGATATTGACATTCGATCAGTTCAATCGGCTGAAAAAATAATTAAGGCAAATCCAACCCTTCAATCTAAAATTGAACTTCGTTTACAGAAACATTCTAATCAGATATTTAAAGGATTAATAAAGACTGAAGATCGTTTTCATTTAACACTTTGCAACCCACCTTTTCATTCATCGGCTGCAGAGGCTGCTTCAGGCACCAACCGGAAATTAACTAACCTTGGTAAAAAACAAGGTCATAAGCCTGTACTTAATTTTGGAGGTCAGCATAATGAACTTTGGTGCGAAGGAGGAGAGTTTGAATTTATAAGAAAGATGATCAATGAAAGCACAGCTTTTTCGAAGCAATGCTTATGGTTTACTACCTTGGTTTCAAAAAGCGTTAACCTAAACGGAATTTATACATTGCTTAAACGTGCTGATGTACAAGAGTTTAAAACTGTGGAAATGAGCCAGGGTAATAAGGTTAGTCGGTTTGTAGCCTGGACTTTTCTGACTAAAGAGGAACAGGAAAAGTGGATTTTATAATGTTTTTTCAATAGTCAATCTGAATATAAAAATACTCATAAATGAGTATTGCCTAGCTACCCTAATGCGTCTACTTTTGCTTCGTAACCTTTACAATCATTCAGCAGCTAATGCAAATGATAAACTGTCTGGAAAGCAAAAAAGACTTTGAATGGTTACCAACAAAATTGCTTGTCATTGATGGCGAGGTTGGCCGCAAAAAAGAAAAATAATTTAGCCCGATTAATCGGGCTTTTTTGTTTCTTAATTTTTAGCTTGATTATCAGAAGATCTAAACAAACTGTAAGCTATAAGTTACGTTTTGGGTATACGTAGAATTGTATATTTCTGTAACTTCCATCCTTCAAAAATTAATACCTATCTGTCTATTAACCTTTAAAACTAATTTAAAATGGCAACTACAATCAATCCCTATCTTACTTTTGAAGGTAAGTGTGAAGAAGCTTTTAATTTCTACAAGTCGGTTTTTGGTGGCGATTTTGCCTTTGTCGGACGGTTTAAAGATATGCCTCCACAAGAAGGAATGCCTCCAATGCCAGCCGGATCAGACGATTTATTAATGCACATTTCTTTGCCCATTGGTGGCGGTTCAGTGTTAATGGGAAGCGATACATGTCAAGGTTTTGGTCCTCCAGTAACAGTAGGTAATAATATCACTATCTCAATAAGTGCTGATAGCAAGGAAAGCGCAGATCGTTTGTTTAAGGGATTATCTGCAGAAGGTACAGTTGCAATGCCGATGGGGGATACTTTTTGGGGATCTTATTTCGGTATGTTTACCGATAAATTTGGCATTAACTGGATGGTTGGTTTTGATAAAAATTCTCCTAGCTAAGCAAAAGCTTTAAACCGAAAAAGTATAAGGGAGCCTATGGGCTCCCTTTGATTTAATTAGATATTAAGCTATGTGGATTTGCCCGCTTTGCCAGCAGAAGTTTCTTCACCAAAACCAAAATCATTCATGCAATGATCGAACACTGGAAAGTTTCCTCGAGGGGAAATCAGAAATTACCACTCAAGTATTTAATCGATTTGTTGACGAGTATCGCAAGATCGGTGATTTTGTATTACATCCGGCGAAATCGAAAATTGGCTTTGCCGCCAAAATCAGGTTTTGTTCCATCATTAATTTAGGTAAAAATTATATTGATGTGGTTTTTCATCTGAATCAACTGTATGAAGATAATTTATGCTTTCATAAAATGGGACAAATTCCCGGTTCGAACACATTCAATCATCATTGCCGGATATTTTCTGCTGATGACATAAATGATGAACTTAAACAATACATGCTAATAGCATATGATTTGGGTATAAAGAAGGAAAACTTATAACACATTTAATATGAATCTATCTACAGAAAAAGCTTTACAAACATTAAAAGACAGCAAGCAATTATTTACAGAAATATTTAAGCATGGTACTTTATCGGTGGAGGTTTACAAACCCGAAAAGGTTGATCATCAGCAGCCACATGATCGTGATGAAATTTACGTAGTGATCGCAGGAAGTGGTGATTTTTATATGAACGGGGAAGTCTTTCCTTTTACAGCGGGTGAATTTTTATTTGTTCCGGCTGGCGTTGAACACAGATTTATGAACTTTACAGAAGACTTTTCGACCTGGGTGTTTTTTTATGGACCTAAAGGAGGGGAGAAGGCTGATCAGTAAAATAAAAATTTATTTTTTGCGTACTTATTAAGGTTAGTTCGGCTATTTATGAATTCAAAGATCAAAACATATTTTAAGAAGATTGGAATTCTTGGCTTTTTGTTCTTCTTGGTTAAGGGCCTGATTTGGCTCTATTTCTTTTATTTTCTGAAAGAGCAATTGGATTAATAATCCTGTCGACTTCGCGAAAAATCAACAATACATTATAAATACCTATTAAAGAATGAAAAGAAACACAGCTCTCTCGGTAATGGCGTTTGTTTTTATAATAGCCTGTAACTCTAAAACAAATAAAACAACGGTTCAAACGGATTCAGTAAGCACTTCTGATTCACCCAAATCAAATGAATATTGTTATTCATTTATTAAGGATAAAGACAGTGTTTTATTACGGTTTAAAATGTCGGATGACAGCCTGATTCTTGGAACGTTGAATTATAATTTCTACGAAAAAGATAGTAATAAGGGCAATGTGCAAGGTATGTTAAAAGGTGATACATTATTGTTGGATTATATTTTTCAATCGGAAGGAATTGAGTCAGTGCGGGAAGTGGCGTTTCTTAAAAAAGGAGATGACTTTGTGGAAGGTTACGGAGAAACAGTTGAGAAAGATGGCAGGCTGATGTTTAAAGATCACAAATCGTTGAATTTTAATAGCAAAGTGGAACTTAAGCCAAGTGAATGTAAGTGATGATTTACATGTTTGTCAATAATAAGATATCAAAAAGAAAACCCCGGTGAATCCATAAATCGGGGTTTTGCTTTGCAGTTCTTAGAGAAAAAGATTGACCGCCAAATCGATCCTTTTCTTTGTTTGAACCAAAGATTTTTCTTTAATTGACACAAACAACTTATGTGGAAATGAAAGCAAAACTAGCCATCCGAAAAACCCTGGCATTGATGTGTATTGCCTTTGCAATGCCTGTTTTTTCCTTAGCACAAGAATTGAGCAAACAGGAAAAGGACTACGCTCTTCAACTACTTCAAACAACCAAAGAGAAATTTCTTTTTCAAATTGAAGATCTAACGCCGGAGCAATGGAACTATAAGACAGATTCACTGCATTGGTCAATTGCTGAGTGTTCCGAACATATTGCAATTTCCGAAAAAACACTGCTGAGTTTAGTGAATAAGCTCATGGCTGATCCGGCAAATTCAGCGATGCGAGCTGAAATGAAATATAAAACCGAGGATCTGGTTAAAATGGTTCAGAACCGGTCGGTTAAGGCAAAGGCACCTGAGATGCTTAAACCTACTCACCGATGGAAAAACGAGGAAGATCTAATGGCTGAGTTTGAAACAGATCGCCAGAAAACTATAGATTTTATGAAGTTAGCCAACAATGAGGTGAATACTCATTTGATGCAACATCCTGTCTTTGGGTACCTGGATGCTTATCAGTGGGTTGTTTTATTAGCAGCCCATAGTTCACGTCATACCGCGCAAATTATGGAGATAAAATCCTCTAAAGGATATCCTAAACTATAATGAGTTAAATAAAAGACTCCGTGAATAAACAAAGTGGCTGTCAAAACAAAGGCAGCCACTTTTTTATGGGTTTATAGCAAGGTTCATGCACGAGTTTTTTGATTGTTCTCTAACAGGATTGTTAGATCGGTGGTAGATTATTTCTAACTAAATTTCATTAACTTGATTTCCTAAATCGCTCTCGCTATGAAATTTAAGACCCCAAAACAACCCGTTTTTTTGGCTCTGGTACTGTTTGTATCATTATTGCCAAGGGTTCTCTTTGCTCAGCAGATCAGCAAAGATGAGCGTGAATATGTACTTAACTATCTTCAGAAAACCAAAACTAACTTTCTGAATTCTATTAAAGGCTTGTCTGATGCCCAATGGCATTATAAAGCAGATTCGAGCCGTTGGTCGATAGCCGAATGCGCTGAGCATATCATCAAAGCCGAAGCAATGATTAGAGGTTATGCGCTCGATTCAATAATGAGTAAACCGGTTGATCCGGCTAAAAAGGTTACCATTAAAACGGAAGATATTTCTGCTATGATCGAAGATCGCAGTCATAAAGCAAAAGCTCCTGAAATGTTAGTTCCCAAAGATGTTTTCGCCACACCGGCTGATGCAGTTAAAGCATTTGAAGGTGAACGTCAGAAAACTATCGATTATATTAAAAAGACTAAGGACGATTTGCACGGACATATTGGGCAAAGTCCTTTAGGAATGCTGGATGCGTATCAATTTCTCGTTTTGTTAACCGCCCATAGTGCACGTCATACAAAGCAAATTGAAGAGGTGAAGAACTCTCCAGGGTATCCTAAACTATAAAAAATCGTTGTATACACGTACAAGGCGATTCTATAAGAATCGCCTTTTTTATGCAGTTAAAACACGTATTATATAGCCGACCTTTACGCTTTTTTATCTTCTGTTCCCTTCTTATTAGCTAGGCGCCTCCGATTGTCTCTTTCGTTTCTGGATTTTCATTAGTAGTTAATTATAAGTAGTTAATACATAGTTAATTAGGTATTTATACGCTGATGCTCCCTTTTCCCTTTTTCTACTTTTACCTCGCCTTTAAAAAACAGGCATTAACATTCTAACTCAACAAATTAATTATCTAATCATTATGAAATCTAAATTAATCGCTACAGTAATTTTATTTTTTACAGTAACAAGCTGCCAAAAAAGCCAAACCCTTACCGGTGAACTGGATGTTGAACCAACAAAAGCTGCCAATCAAAAAAGCGTTGAAGCGCTCCCTATAGTTTGTACTCAAATACCCACCGAGTTGAAATATGGAGATGCAACTTTTGCTTTTGAGTATGCAACCGGCTCTAGCACTCTGACTAAAGTGACCATTAGCAAAGCCGGGACTATTAAAAGAGTTATATCACTTCAATATAACAGATCACTTAAACCAATCCGTATAAATGTAACAGATGGCGCCGGAGTTTTATCCCATTATTATAAATTCACCTATTCAACAGTTATTCCAGCGTTGTCAAAAACAGAATTATATAAAGGTAATGGGACTTTAATTGGTAACCTATTAACAACCTATAACGCCAATGGTACAATTAACAAGTATGATCCTCCAGCTGATTGTGGGCAATATGATTCGGATGATTACTTAAGATTTACTTATAAGGCTGCAAATAATTTTAATCTAGAGCAAATGTGGGAGGTAACTGATCCTTATATGGATAATCAGGCCTATTTTTTCGAAAGTTATGATACGAAGAGTGGTATTTTTAAACATGTAAAATATATAGACTGGTTATGTAATAACATTAATGAACGTGCTGTTGATGGTCCTTTTTTCATCTTTAATAACCAAAATAATGTTTTGTCACAAGATTTTTGGTTCAATGATAACATTATGTACGAATCAAGTTATTCCTTTACATATGACAATTGCGGATATCCTGTAAGTGGAGTAGCTTCAGTTCAATTTCATAATACTACTTACCCAGAAAATGATCCTCCTGCTGAAATAAGGAATATATCAGTAAAATATAAATCACTATAGGTTCTTTTTATCGGAAACACCCGGCAATTTACCGGGTGTTTTTTTTGAATGACTTTAAACGGTTTATTCTATTTGCCGTATTTCTACTCATAATTAGACCTTTATTATTTAATACTTTTATATCACCTTGATTAACAATGTGTTGATTGATAGTCAATTGTTGAACTAACCAAATTGTATCTAATCATTATGAAAGCAAAATTTGTAATAGTATTGGTGTTGTTTGTCGCAATTGTCAGCTGCAAAAAAGACCAGGTCTTAGATGAACCACCATCAAATGAAAGTAAGGCTAAAAGTGCAGAAGCTGCAACAACAATCACAAGTTGTCGATTGGTTCCGACTAAACTTATTATTGGAAACAAGCGATACTTTTTTACTTATGCTAATGATACTTCAGCACGGATAGCTTCAATTAAATTTATGGAAGGCATTGATACCACTAAGAAAATATTCTTTGAATATTTGGCTAATTACAGGTTAAATAAGATTACAGTTAAAGATGGTCAGGACGTTATTAGTCATTACTATTTATTTAAATATTCAAGCAGAACCGGCCAGTTAGCAAATACTGCGATTTATAATGCACAAAATGCCTTGATTAATAAGCTCATTATCACATTTAATCCGGATGGTACCATCAACAAATTTGATGCATTAGAGGATTCTTATGAAGAAACTAATTATACACTACTTGGCTATCATCCTGGCAGAAACTTGCACATGTTAATTGAATCGATAATAATAGAAGGGCAGGGGTTCGAGTTTAACAACTATGATGGCAAGAATGGGATCTTTAAAAATGTGTTATACATGGATTGGGCATTTACCAGTATAAACAAGGATTATTATTTCAATTCCTCCACTTTTCTTTTCAACAATCAAAATAATTTCAGGTTTGTTAAATACTGGCCTAACGATACTGAAATTTATGAAACAACATACAGATTTGGCTACAATAAATGTGGCTATCCATCGATCGGAACAGTTTATATCTCAACCTATATTACTCTTATACCTGATGATATACCACATCTTATCGCTGTCGATGCCCTTTCGGTTGAATATAAAAGTTTACCCTGATTAGATTAGAAAATAAAATCGACTTGAGATAAACTGCAATGTTTTTGTTTAACATGCTTATATACAGGTGTTTATTTTAAATTTTAATGCTGGAATTTTTCTGTCTGATTGTTCATTGCCCAGCTCTAATTATACCTTAATAAACGAATTTTAATTCTTCTACTAAACCTAATTTGTTTACTATGAAATCTAAATTAATCGCTGCACTAATGTTATTCTTTGCAATAACTGGTTGTGAAAAAACTCAAACTTTACAGGAAGATCAAAGTGTAAATCCTGAAAAGCAAAAAGAAGTGGAAGCCTTGGATTTAAATTTAAATCCACAATGCTTATTGCTTCCAACAGAAATAACATTCGGAGATCGGATGCATAAATTTTTATATGTTAAAAAAACGAATCTACCCAAGAAAATAACGATAAGCACTTCAGGAGTGGTTAACCGGATTATCCAATTTCAGTATAACAAATTTTTAAAACTTACTCGAGTGAACATTGAAGATGGCAGTGGAGTATTGCATCATTTTTATAAATATTACTATAACGGGCTTGCTTATTCTAAAACCGAACTGTATAGTGGCAATGGAACCTTAGTGGGTGAAGTAAAAATTACATTCAATCCCAATGGTACTATTGATCAGTATGAACCTCCATATGGCTCTGCCTATGATACAGAAGATAAAATTTATTTAGATTTTTGGAATGTTACCTCTAAAAACCTTCAGGGACTTGATGAGGTATTTCCTGTGGATTGGCAATCCTATCAATTTGATAACTACGACAACAAGAATGGCATTTTCAGAAATGTAAAATACATTGATTGGGTTTTTTCTCAGGTTTTCAGAAGAGGTCCAAATCTGGATTTCCCAATTTTTAATAACAGAAACAATTTTTTGTCACAACGGTATTGGTTAAATAATAATCATGTTTTTGATTCGAGTTATGTTTTAAACTATAACAGATGTGGTTACCCTGTAAATGGAGTTATAACAACAGTAGAGAAAAATCTTGCTTTTGAACCTGCGGAAATTATTTCCACTGAGCAAGTGAATATTTCGATAAAATACCAAACTGTTTTCTAGAAATATATAGTCTAATCAAAGCTATGCTTTTAAAGAGAGGGTAATGAAAAACGCCTTGCAGGTTCCTGCAAGGCGTTTTTTGTATTATAATTTCTTATCGGATTACTTTACAGTAGCGATATATTCAATTAAGTCAACGATTTTGTTTGAGTAACCCCACTCATTATCGTACCATGAAACCACTTTTACGAAGTTATCAGATAAAGCGATACCTGCTTTAGCATCGAAGATAGAAGTACGAGCATCTCCGGTGAAATCGGTTGATACTACTTCATCTTCAGTATAACCTAAAATTCCTTTTAATTCACCTTCAGAAGCATCTTTCATCGCTTTTTTGATATCCTCATAAGAAGCTGCTTTTTCTAAGCGAACAGTTAAATCAACTACAGAAACGTCGGCAGTAGGAACGCGGAATGCCATACCTGTTAATTTACCTTTAACAGCAGGAATTACTAAACCTACAGCTTTAGCTGCACCTGTTGAAGAAGGGATAATATTTTGGTAAGCACCACGTCCGCCTCTCCAGTCTTTAGCTGAAGGACCGTCAACGGTTTTTTGAGTAGCGGTAGCAGCGTGAACAGTTGTCATCAAACCTTCAACAATGCCAAATTTATCGTTTAATACCTTTGCAACAGGAGCTAAACAATTGGTGGTACAAGAAGCGTTTGATACGATATTCTGATCAGCAGTTAAACTTTTGTGGTTAACACCCATTACGAAAGTAGGGGTATCGTCTTTTGCTGGAGCCGACATAACTACTTTTTTAGCACCGGCCTGGATGTGTTTAGCTGCAGTTTCTTGCGTTAGGAATAAACCGGTTGATTCGATGATGTATTCAGCGCCTATTTCATTCCATTTAAGGTTTGCCGGATCTTTCTCAGCAGTTACACGGATAGTTTTTCCGTTTACCACTAAGTTTCCGTCTTTAACCTCAACAGTTCCATCAAAACGGCCATGAGTTGAATCATATTTTAACATATATGCCATGTAGTCAACTTCAATTAAGTCATTGATACCTACAACTTCAACACCTGGTCTGTTAATGGCAGCGCGGAAAGCTAACCTTCCGATACGGCCGAATCCGTTAATTCCAATTTTCATGTTAATCTAATTTTATAATAGTTTGTGAAATTTGCTTGCGTTTTTTGCTGCTTAAATAGCCAGGATGTTAACCAGTTCAATTAATGAATCATCCATTTCGGTTTTATTCTTAATGGCTAAATCAATACTGGTAAGGGCAACATGGTTGCTGATCATTCCTGCCATTTTACGGTTATGGCCCTTTAATAAGGCTTCTACTGCCGCCTGACCTAAACGACTGGCAAGTACACGGTCGAAGCTGGTTGGACTTCCTCCGCGTTGAAAATGGCCCAAAATGCTTACTTTAGTGTCGTAGTTAAAGCGTTCTTTTACCTTTTCAGCAATAGCAATTGCACCTCCTCCGTGTTCTCCTTCAGCTACAACAACAATACTTGAGGTCTTATGGTTTCCTAAATCCACCATTAATTTATCAACAAGATCATCAACTGAGGTTTCTTTTTCTGGAATTAATACCGCTTCGGCTCCTCCGCCAATTGCCGACCATAATGCAATATAACCTGCATCGCGGCCCATCACCTCAACAAAGAATAAACGATCATGTGAGGCTGCTGTATCTCTTATTTTGTCAATGGCTTCGATAACGGTATTATTAGCCGTATCAAAACCAATAGTAAAGTCAGTTCCAAACAGGTCGTTGTCAATTGTCCCAGGTACACCAATCACCTTTATATCATATTCTCGGGATAATATTTCGGCTCCGGTAAAGCTACCATCTCCGCCAATTACTACCAATGCATCAATTTCGTGCTTAACTAAATTGTCATAGGCTGTTTTTCGACCTTCGGGAGTTTTGAATTCTAAACAACGGGCAGTTTTCAGGATGGTTCCCCCTCGTTGTACGATGTTACTCACTGATTTTGAGTTTAGAGGCATGATCTCGTTGTTGATCAGGCCCTGATAACCTTGCATTACGCCAAACATTTTGGCGCCATGGTAAATACCTGTTCGTACAACTGATCTTATACAGGCATTCATTCCGGGAGCATCGCCTCCGGATGTTAATACTGCAATTCTTTCAATTTTTTTCCCCATAAAGCGATAAAATTACAAAATTTATCGAGAAACATTGAGTACTTTTAATATTTCATTCTGTATTTTGTCTCTCGTGCAAAAATAATAATATTGTGGTTTTATTTTGTAAACTTAGTGTAATTTATACAATATCCTATTTTTTTGATGGAAATTAATGACCTGCCTAAACTACATTCCGACTTTTCAGTTGACTGTGTAGTGTTCGGTTTTGACAAGGGGGAGCTCAGAATCCTGCTGATTGAACGTGCTGAAGAACCTTTTAAAGATTATTTAGCATTACCCGGTAACCTTGTTTACGACAATGAAAATATTGATCAGGCGGCTAATCGCGTATTAACTGAGTTGACCAGTTTGAATGATGTATACATGGAACAACTCTACACTTTTGGAGATGTTAACCGACATCCCCAGGGGAGAGTAATTACAGTAGCTTATTTTTCACTGATCAAAGTGAAAAAGCACACACTCAATCCGTTAAGTACTTATGCTAAAAAAGCGCAGTGGTGTGCGGTTGCTGATTTGCCACCTTTGGCATTCGACCACCAACTGATCTTGGAAAAAGCCTATAAGCGCCTTCAAAATAAAATAAGGTATCAGCCTATAGGTTTTGAGTTGCTTCCCGAAAAATTTACTTTAAGCCAGTTACAGCAATTGTATGAAGTGATTTTAGAGAAGCCTATTGATAAACGAAATTTTAGAAAGAAAATTTTAAGTTTTGGACTTTTAATTGAGCTTGACGAAAAGCAAAAGAATGTATCGCATCGGGCCGCAAAACTTTATAAATTTAATAAAACCCGCTATAATAATTTAAAGAAAATGGGATTTTCTTTTGAGTTGTAATTTTATTGGAATCAATAGAAAAAAGAGGGAAGAGCTTCCCTCTTTTTTTTATTTACTTTGTACTGTTTAGCAACAACCTTATATTTTTCATTAGGCCACTGACGCTGACAGTTGAATCTACTTTGCCATTTATTGTTTTTATTTCTTCTGAATCAAGAGTTAATTCAGATTCGGTAGCTTTCAAATTCATGTAATCGAATTTTGTATTCCTTCTTAATATTATCGATCCATTTTTAATATCGAAATCAATTGAATCCGCAGTAAAAGAGTCTAAGACCAGTTGTCCGCTTTGAAGTGTAAAGTCTAACATTCTTTTAGCGCTATTGAAATTTCTAATTTCAATAGTGCCCGCCCCACTGTTTACTTTATTAACTATGACATTAGGACAATTAACTAGGTTCAAATGAAGAAAATATCCGGTATTATTAGGCGAATGTCTCTCATCTTTAATGTACAAGGTATCTTTGCGTGTTTTTATAAGAATTGAATCCTTTAAAAAATCAGGCATTTCAATTGCATTTTTGCCAGGTTTAATTTCTAAATGGGAATAATTTAGTTTTTCAATTACAACCACATTTATTTCCCCATCGAAAGGGTCATTTATCATGTTAATAGCACGTGATGGTAGCTGTGTTTTTAATAACTGTGCCGAAATCGGTATTAGCCCAATTAAGATGGCACAAACAATTAATAATATTTTATTTGAAGTCTTCATTAATTTACGTTTAGGTTAGCGGTATAATTTTGGTAACGCTCCTCCAATTCTCTAATTGATATACCTAACAGATGCATGTTTTTAAATAAAGGAGGCAAGTCATTTTCAATAAACTGTTTGCGTTTGTAAAGCTGTACTTTTTCATATGTATCTAAACTCGTAAAAAAACCAACACCACGTTTATTACTGCAAATAGTTTCATCCTGCAATATTTCATACGCACGCATAATGGTATTGGGATTCACTTCCAGCGTAATAGCCAATTCGCGTACAGATGGGATACGCTGTTCAGGCAGCCAGATGCCACGCAATATTTGTTCGCAAGCATAATCTACAATTTGTAAATAAATAGCTTGTTGTTCCCGGAATTGCATATCGCTCTGTTTTAGATTTGTTTTTCTTTGATCTTATACCAATTGGCTAACCAAATAAGTATTGGGACGGTTCCAAATAGGATGAGTCCTATTAATATTTTGTGATTTTCTGACAAGGAATATTCTTGGAGGAAGCCTTCGTTTTCAATATGCTGAGGTAGTCTAATACTAATCGAAAAGTATAAACCATTAACACCATGCTGAAAAGGGTATAAATATTTCAGAAGTTTATCGCTAAATAAATTCAGTAAATATGAGAAAACAGGAATAATGAGGATTCCTTTTAGAATTGAATATTTTTTAAATATAAAAGGACTTAGTAATAATGCTGAAAAAATGATAGTTAAATAGCCTAGAGCATACCACCCGTTTTGTATAAAATGACTAATGTTAAAGTATTTGAGCTTTTCAACTAATTGAGGAATATTCGCTTCCTTTATCTTCTCTATGTAGCTGCTTATAAATAAGAAATCAACAATCTGAAAGAGTATTACATAAATAAAAAATGGTATTAGAAATATCCAAAGCCAGTTAAATATGAATTTTTCAGTCGATGTAGCAGGTAAAAGTAAAAAGTCAATTAAAGATTTTCTAGTCAATAACTTATTCCATCTTATAAAAATGGCTACTAGGCTTGTTAAAAACCAGCCTCCAAAAAAAATCTTTTCATTTTGATACTCCAAATCATTTATATACCATTGACTTGTATTATGGATTTCCTTAATCCAATTTATATCAAATTTAAAGTTACTTTGAGTTCTATAAACTAAGGTTATTAGAATCAATAAACCCGGTAAAGCGAGCAGATATAATTTCTTATTCTCCGCCCAGTCTTTCTGAAAAAGCAATTTAAGTCGATAAAAGCTAAATGTGTTGTTCATGGTTTAGTTGTTAAAGATTCGTAGTATTTCAGGTTTGTTTTCAATGGCGGCGTTAAACAGCAGTTCAATGTCCAATTTGCTTGCTTCGTTACGTGTGTTTTCCAGAACAGAAAGTTGTCCGGCCAGTGAGGGCTCTGCGTATAACACATTGGAACTAGTTTCTTGTTGCAAAACTTTAAATGCCAGCTTTTCGGTAATGCGTTCAGTGTTTTCGTTTAGAATAATTGCCCCGTTTTCCAAAATAATAATGCTGTCAATCAGGTTGTCCAGGTCCCTCACCTGATGGGTGGAAATAACTATGCAGCTATCTTCATTGATATGACCTGCCAATATTTTTCTCAACTGTGCTTTCGATGGAATGTCCAATCCATTGGTTGGTTCATCGAGCAATAACAATTTGGCATTAGTAGCGATCGCAAATGAAATGCTTACTTTTTTTTGTTGTCCGTAGGATAGGTCTTTGATGTGGGAGTCGATGTTTAATTCAAATTCAGTTAACAGAAGGTTGAACTTCTCTCTATCAAAACCAGGGTAGAAAGCGCCATTTATTTTTGCAAACTGCTTGATTTTTAAATTGGGAAGTTCCACTTCTTCCGGTACGAAAAATACTTGTTGCAAAAACGCAGGATGACGTTGCATAGGGTTAAAGGCAAAAGCTTCAACTGAGCCTTCTTTAGGAAATACCAAACCACACATCATTCTTAATAGAGAAGACTTTCCCGCTCCATTTTTTCCTAAAAGCCCATAAATATGTCCTGCTGATAATTCCAGATCTAATTTTTCAAAGAGATGCTGCTTAGCCTTGTAGCCAAATTTTAATTGATAAATGTTTAACATGTAAGATTGATATAGTGTTATGGTTTACTAGTACACTATAATTGTAGAAATATTTTTTTATAACTGAAAGTTTATTTATTAAAATATTGATTATAAAACTTGGCGGTTTTTAAAATAAAAAAGGCCGCTCTGGGAAAAGCAGCCATGAAGTGTGATAATAAATTATCAGGAAAAATTAAACTGTACTAAGCTTTAATTCATTAATATGATAATGAACAAGGTCATCTATTGGCGAGCGAACAATTTTGCCCACCTGCATTCCGTATTCGGTACTTACTTCAAGTAACACATCACGGAAATTATAGCCAACTGAACCAATACAATTAAACGTATGTTTTTGATAATCAGGATAACGACTTACCAGGTCCTTGAAAAATGCATCGAACGAATCTTTAATTATAGTTCGGGTATAGGGCTGAACGTTGCTGTTATCGTATAAAAATTTACTGAAACTAGCCAGGAAACGGTTAGGTAATGGCTTTTTATATATACGATCTAAAATATCGCTGTGTGAATATCCGTACGTTCGATCGAAAGCGTCACTTAACTCTTTAGGCATTACTCCACGCATATAATCGCGCAATAGTCGGCGGCCAATGTGCGAGCCACTGCCTTCATCACCCAACATATAACCTAACGAGTCGATATTTAAGGTAATTTCGCGCCCATCATAATAACAGGTATTGGTGCCTGTGCCTAAAATAGCAGCAAATCCGGGTTGATTGCCTAGTAAAGCTCTTGCTGCAGCCAATAAGTCGTGGCTCACAAAAACCTTTGCTTTTGTGAAAACGGTACGTAATGCTAAAGCGACAACCTCGTTTTTCTCTTCATTCGAACATCCAGCACCGTAAAAACTAACATGATCAATGCTGTTAATATCAAGATTATCCGGAAGGTTATTTTTTAATGACTGAATAATTCCAGGAGTGTCAATAAAATAAGGGTTGTAGCCCTCTGTATTAAAATAAACCTTCTTGTTCTCTTTATTCAACAGACACCAGTTAGTTTTTGTAGAACCACCATCAGCAATAATTATCATAATATATTCCGTTAATATTAATCCTATCCGTTGTTTGTTTAATGAATCATCAGAAACATTTCAAAAATAGCAAAAAAAAAGATTTATTAATGGGAGAATTAAAAAAATATTAAAAAGTCGACTATTGTTTTTTAATTGATTACACAATTGAGCGCTTATAATCATATAATATACTGATTTTCAGTAATAAATATTTTGCTGTAAGCAGAATAAATAATTTTCATTTTGTATGAATTACACTAAGATTTAACTTCGAATTAGCCTAAGTGATTTAATTTCTAAAACAGCCCCTTTTGGTTCCTAATGAGGTTTTTTACATAGTTTTGTAGGAATATTTCGCATGCTGTCAGTGTTGGAGAGATAGGGGGTATTGAAAAAGCCCGGCTGAATCCTGTTGATCGGCTCGGAAATATTAAAAATGGTAAGACAGCCGTTCAGCAACATAAAATTACGACAGATAATGAAAATGTTGAAGCATTATTTTACCGTTCTTCAAAATATTCTGATCATGTTGAAAATAAGCCCATCAAAAGCGATTTTTCTTTTTCTATGATCGCAAACCTACTTCAGGTAAAATCAACTGTAACTCAAAAGAAAGGGATTGATGTTAGCCACTGATTCGGTAAAGTTGCCTATGGGTAAATAACCCTTAAGCTTTGCTTTTAAGAATTAAATACCCTAAAAAATGTTGCAAACCATTTTCCATTTTCTATTTTAGAACTATGCAAAAAAGAATCCTTTTGTTGGCGTTCTTTCTGTTTTTGAGCATTTTATGTAATGCCCAGTTAACAGTTCATATACAATCTGTACCTGAAAATACATCTTCTTCCGACAAGCTTTACCTCGCCGGCAATTTTAACGGATGGAACCCCGGTGATTCAAATTACTGTTTTAAACGTAAGGCAAACGGTACTTATTCATTAACTGCCGATTTAAAGCCTGGTAAATATGAGTTTAAGGTCACACGAGGTACCTGGGATAAGGTTGAAGTTGACAGCCTGGGCAATTCCAAAGTCAACCGTTATGTAGAAGTAAATGGCGATACCGAGATGATAATTGATGTTGATGGCTGGAGTGATACTTATGAAAAAGAAATGATTCATACCGCATCAGCTAATGTTAGGTTGGTGGATTCGGTTTTTTATATTCCACAGCTGAAAACCCATCGCCGGGTATGGATCTATCTCCCTAAATCTTATTTCGATAAATCAGTAAAAAAGAAACGCTATCCGGTGTTATATATGCAGGACGGTCAGAATTTATTTGATGATTTTTACGCCCCTTATGGCGAATGGAATGTTGATGAAACCCTCGACAGTCTTAATAAGGAATTAATCGTGGTAGGTATTGACCATGGTGGAAAAGAACGACTGAATGATTACTCTCCTTATCAGAATTTAAAATATGGAGGTGGCAATGGCAATTTGTACCTCGAATTTATGGTAAATACCCTGCGGCCTTATATTAATGAACACTACCGAACCTTAAAAGATGTTGAAAATACCGGCATCATGGGTAGTTCAATGGGGGGATTGATCTCTTTTTACGGTGGCTTGAAATACGATAAAGTATTTGGAAAGATAGGAGTGTTTTCGCCTTCTTTTTGGTTTCATCCTATTATTTACAGTTATGCCGCTAAATGGAAACCAATACGTAAAACACATTTGTATATTTTGGCTGGAGAAAAAGAAAGTGACTCACTGGTTTATGAAGTACGAAAAATGGAGTCCATACTTAGGCACAAAGGATTGAATGAAGAGCAATTAAAGGTTGTATTTAAGCCCGATGGCCGCCACGCCGAATGGTTTTGGCGGCGTGAATTTGCTGATGCCATAAACTATTTATTCCCCGAATCGCAAAATATTACCGTTGTCAGGAAACTGCTCGAAAAATTATAAGTAAATCATAAAATTTCCAATGTATTGCTGGTAAACTGTTTGAAAAGTTATACCTAAGTCATAATCTATTTATTCATAAAAGCAAATGATTTAAATCAGTTCTAAATTGTTTTTCTTTTCTAATTTTGTTGACGTATTCCTTAAGTACAAATAATCGTAAGGGATTAAAGAAAATCAATGAAAAGAATTTTATCCATAGTTTTAATGATAGCCATACTACTGCAAACATTTAGCAGCTTGGTCATTGTTTCGGGCTATGAGGTAAATAAAAGTTTCATTTCCACCTATCTTTGTGAAAATAAAAATAAGCCTAAACTTCATTGTAATGGTCAATGTTACTTGATGAAAGCCTTGAAGAAAGAAGCAGCAGAGCAGGAGCAAAAGGCCAATAATTCACTTAGAGAAAAGTTTGAGATCAACCTTTTTGAACATTCGGTTGTGCAAAATTTTATTGATAGTACCTATATCGAGTTAACTCAACAACGTTTCTTCCTGCAGAAAGAAACATGTACAGTTTCCCTTTCCATCTATCAGCCTCCCCAGGTTTAACTTCTATTCATTTCGGAATTGGTCTATTGATTTTTATCAATGTGATCCTATACTTTATTATTCCGAAATCAACATTCATCTTTTTAGTTTTTGAATTATCAGCCCAAGTTGAGCTAAGTGTACCGGTATATGCTTATACCTAATGCCGTACAGGGTGCTTATGGGCAAGAAATGAGTTTATGAGACTGAAGTTATACTTTACTATACTTTTAATAAGTGTGTTTGCAAACACTTATGCCCAGCAATTAATAAAAGGGAAAATTTACGATGCCATTACCCGTGAGCCACTATCGGGAGTAAACGTTTTTGTGCCTAATTCAACGATCGGTGCACAAACAAATGCTCAGGGGAATTTCAAGCTTTCTGCAACAGAAAAAGTTAATTCGATTACCGTTTCATTGCTTGGGTATCAAACAGTAACCACACCTGTTGAAACTAAAGATCTTTCCATCGGCTTAAATCCTTTGACGGCTAATATGCAGGAGGTAATTGTAACTGCGAGCCGAGAAACACAATTGCGTAGTCAGGCACCGATTGCTATTAGCAAGGTTTCGGCTAAATTGTTAGAAGAAACCAAGCCTACTGCTTTTTATGAGGTGATGAACAAGGTGTCGGGTGTGTTGATGGTGAATTTAAGCAATGAGCAGCACAGCATGTCTATTCGCCAGCCAATGACTACTTCAGGTTATTATCTGTATATGGAAGATGGTATTGGTATCAGGCCAATGGGTGTTTTTAATCATAATGCCTTGTTGGAAGTTAACCAATATACCGTTAGTTCTATAGAAGTTGTAAAAGGTCCGGTCTCGTCTATTTATGGCCCTGAAGCAGTAGGCGGAGCCGTTAATTTTATAACCCAACGCCCAACAGCTGTTCCATCGGCCCGGGTGGGTGTTCAGTTTGATCAATGGGGCTACCAACGTTTGCAGTTTGGTGCCGGAGCGCAAATTGGAAAATTTGGTATATATATAGGAGGGTTGAGAAGCCAACAGAAGGGCGCCTGGATGACTTATTCTGATTATAATAAAACATCTATTAATACCCGCTTAGAATACCAATTGTCAGATAAAACTCGTCTGATCGGTACTTTAATGTATGGCGATTACTATTCGCAAACCAGTGGTAGCGTTGATAGTATTGCCTTTTTTAACCGAAACTACACCAGTACAAACGATTTTACGTACAGAAAATCAACCGCCAGTCGCTCACGTATTACATTAGAACACGATTGGACGAACGGGTCTAAGAGTTTTATTACGCTGTTTAATCGTTTTAACGAGCATGGACAAAATCCTTCGTATAGCATAAAATGGAAATCGGGGCAAACAACTGCCACAGGAGAAATCAATTCAAATGATTTTACCAGTTATGGTATAGTAGGGCAGCACAGCCAGCGTTTTGGTTTCTTAAACTCAAAACTGATTACGGGAGGTATGTTCGATTATTCCCCTAATGATTATTCAGCTTATCAGGTAGATTTAAATGCGCAGTTACGTCCTGACGGTAAATCTGTAGAGAAATACACCATTATTAAGGAGCGCCCGGATATTAAACTGTCTGATTATGCTGCCAAAATCAGAAATGCTGCGGCTTATTTACAATATGATTTTGAGCCTTTGAAGAATTTGCGCTTTTCAACAGGTTTACGTTACGATTTGATGTCGTTTACCTATGATAATTTTTTAGATGCATCAGCAGGCAGCAAAGAATATCAACGCTTTACACCAAAAGTCGGTTTAACTTATGATTTGGGTCATGACAAAGGTTTGTATGCCAACTATTCACAAGGATTTGCTCCTCCGGCATTAACCGCTATTTTTCGTAAAAAACCAAATACCAGCCCTGCAGAGTTTTACTATAACCTAAAACCGGCACTGTTTCAAAACTATGAACTTGGTGCATGGGCATCCTTCCTGCAAAATAAGGTTTATGTTGATGTGGCTATATACCAAATGGATGGGCAGAATGAATTACTGAATATCCGTCAGCCTGATAATTCTTATGATTACCAATCTGCAGGAAAAACCCTGCATAAAGGGATTGAGTTTAGCACTACGCTAAAACCAGTAAAAGAACTAAGTTTCCGTTTGGGAGGTACCTATGCTATCCATCGTTTTGAAGATTTCCAGGTGAGCAATAAAGCTGCTGATCAACTTAAAAACCTGAATGGTTATGATATGCCTTCGTCGCCGCGCTGGGTTTGGAATAATGAATTGAGTTATTATCCGAAATGGTTTAAAAACTTCCGAAGCTCTATAGAGTGGCAACATGTTTCGGCCTGGTATCAAAATCAAATCAACATGGTTAGTTATTCCGGCTATGATCTGCTAAATGCAAGGGTGGGTTATCAATGGAGAGGCATTGAAGTGTACTCAAATTTGATGAATCTTACCGATGAATTGTACGCAAGCAACGCATCAAGGGGTAATAACACTACCGATCGTACAACTTATACAGCTGCAGCACCTCGAACCCTGGTGTTTGGGGTAAGCTATCAGCTAAGCAAAATGTAGTTGATTTTCAGTAATAGCATATTTAGAACAGCAAATGATCAGGAAAAATATATATAAATGGCATCGAATGTTAAGTATCATCATTGCCATTCCGGTTATTATGTGGACTTTAAGCGGGTTCATGAGTCCCATCATGAGCTCCTTTAAACCGAAAGTTAAAAATCAATTTCTGGCATCCAAATCAATTGATCTTTCAAAAGTTAAGGTCTCATTAGATTCCGCTTTACTTAAGAATCGTATTGAGTGCATTTCAAATTTTCGATTGGTTGAATTAGATGGTAAGATCTATTATCAAATTAGAAAGGTTGCGGATAACCGGCTAACCTATATTGATGCCCAATCGGCAGCCATTGATTCGGCCGCAGCTGAAAACTATGCAATGAAGATCGCTAAACAGTTTTTAGGGGATTCAACAGCCAAGGTTACCGGGGTTTCTTTTATTCAGAATTTTGATGAGGAATACCTTGATAACAACCGATTGCTGCCTGTTTACAGGGTTGATTTTAATCGGTATGATAATACTCGCTTATATGTTGATCCGGCCAGTGATCGTATGGGGCTTGCAACTAACGATAGCAGGGCTGCTTTCTCAATTTTCTTTCGCAATTTTCATAGCTGGCAGTTTCTAGAAAAGTTAGGTCCTTTTCGCAGTGCAGTCTTAGTTTTCCTGGCTGGTATTTCTTTTATCACAGCCGTTATGGGGATTTATATAGTCTGTATAACAAAAAGTAAAAAAGTAAACTCTTCGAATTCTTCACTGAAATATCGCCGTTTGCATCGCCAAATTGGAATTATCGCATCTATAACCATGCTGATGTTTACGTTTAGCGGTGCCTACCGTGCTTTTGTGAAATTAGAACCCGACACGCGTCAGCTCTATTCTATAAATGATGAGTTTAAGGCGGCACATCTATCATTTTCGTTTGATTCTATTGCGAAGCGTTATTCGGTAAAAAATGTTTCATTAGCGAAATTAAATGGTACCAACTATTTGAGAATTGTTTCGCCCCCAAATGCTACCAATGCGGAATGCCACAAAAAGGACAAGGACGCTTCCCAACATCATATGGAAATGAAATCCTTGCCGGATGTTATTCAATACGTATCGATTACTGATTTGAAAGAACTGCCTGATGGAGAGGAGGCATTCGCTAAAAATATGGCTTGTAATTTCAGTCGGCAATCTCCTGAAAATATTATTTCGGTTACTTCTGTAACAGCTTTTGATGATGACTACAGCATGATGAACAAACGTTTGCCGGTTTACAAGGTTCAATTTAATGCCAACAACAATGAACGCTGGTATGTAGAAACCTCATCGGGTAAACTGGCCACAAAGGTTAATGATGTGGATGCAAGAGAACGCTTCAGTTTTTCAAAGCTGCATATGTTTCATTTTTCCCATGGAATGGGTAAATCTACGCGTGACCTACTTCTTGTTTTTGCTGCCCTCGTTAATTTACTCGCTGCACTTACAGGAACTGTGTTGCTGGTAATTTGGTATAAAAAGAAAAAGCCAAAGGTTAAACTTCAACCTAAAACGATTTCTTAATAAATTCGAAGTAAATCACTCTGTATCAGTTAAAATGACAAAGTGGTTAATCAGCTCATCTTTATTTAAAGAAAAGGATTGCAAATGGCTTGTTCTAGAAGACAGTATTTCCTTTTAAGGAAGTGATGTTGGTTGATTTTATATATGCAATTTTTCGCTGTATTAAGTTGTCTTAAATCATAAATTTTTCATGCCGAAAGTCATATATTCGTGCACTTTTATAACCCAATAAATACTTTTATTATGAAAATAACAGTAGTTGGTGCAGGCGCCGTGGGTGCTACCTGTGCAGACAACATCGCTCGTAAAGAGCTTGCCTCTGAAGTAGTTTTATTAGATATCAAAGAAGGCTTTGCCGAAGGTAAAGCAATGGACATGATGCAAACTGCTATGTTGTTAGGTTTTGATACCAAAATTGTTGGTACTACTAACGACTATTCAAAAACAGCAGGTTCGGATGTAGTAGTTATTACTTCAGGTTTACCACGTAAACCAGGCATGACTCGCGAAGAGTTGATCGGTATTAATGCTGGTATTGTTAAAGGTGTTGCAGAAAACATCTTAAAGCATTCCCCAAATGCTATCTTCCTTATTATTTCAAACCCAATGGATACGATGACTTATCTTACTTACAAGGCTTTAGGCTTGCCTAAAAACCGTGTAATTGGTATGGGTGGAGCATTGGATTCATCTCGTTTTAAATATTTCTTAGGTCAGGCAATGAACTGTTCATCAAATGAACTTCATGGAACTGTTATTGGCGGTCACGGTGATACCACCATGATTCCTTTAACTCGCCTTGCTACTTATAATGGTGTACCGGTTTCTAAATTTTTAGATGCTGATACATTGAAAAAAGTTGCTGCTGATACAATGGTGGGTGGTGCTACCTTAACCGGTTTATTGGGTACTTCAGCATGGTATGCTCCAGGTGCTGCCGGTGCTGCAATGGTTGAGTCTATTGTTCGTGACGAGAAACGTGTATTCGCTTCTTCAGTTTTCTTAGAAGGTGAATATGGTCAGTCAGATATCTGTATGGGAGTTCCAGTGGTAGTAGGAAGAAATGGTTGGGAAAAAATCATTGATTTCGAATTGAACGAAGAAGAAAAAGCAGCTTTTGCAAAAAGCGCTGACGCTGTTCGTGCAATGAACAATGTATTATCAGATATGAAATTGGTTTAATCACTAGCCAATAAAAATAATTTAAAGCCTGATCGAAACCGATCAGGCTTTATTGTTTTAAATACGTAGTTCATCATTTTCTTTTGTTCCTTTGTATGCTGTTTTTAATTTGGAAATTTATAGTCCGTAAAGAGCAGTTCTTGTTTAAGTTAATTTTACTATGGTCTTTAATCTTTCAACACTCATTTTTGGTGTAAAAACATATACACTCCCGCTAAACATTTTCAGTTTGGATGGAGAAGGGTATCACCCTAAAATTGAAATTGAGATTAATGGGGTAAGACAAAAGGCAATTTTAGATACCGGTGCGTCGAAAACTGCATTTGATCATGATCTGTTGCAAGCAATAGCAGGTGAACAGGCTTTTCATTTGGATGAAAAACTTTCTACGGGTTTGGGCACTAATTCAATGCAGTGTTTTAGGGCAACTATTGATTTAAAACTCGGAGATTTAAGCATAAAGAAGTATGATGCGGCCGTCCTCGATCTGTCACATATCAATATTGCATATGAAAAACTGGGTTTTGAAAAGGTTATAGGTGTTATTGGCAGTGATATTTTAGTCAGATACAATGCGGTTATTGATTACGCCAATAAAGTATTGGTACTAAAAGCCTAAAAGCAAAGGAGGCGAGGCCTCCTTCACTTAGAGAGAGCGCAAAATTAGTCTTTCAGTTGTCCCCTGATAATTCCTCCCGGGAAATTTGTTGAATGCACATTAACGTAAAGCGGATTACCAAAAAGATCAGCAAACTGAGTGTCATTGATCGTTCTTGATTGGATTGATCCTATTTGACCGACATTATCTGCCACGTTAATAATTACCGGTCCATTTTCAGTGGCTGTTCCTTTGTGTATATGGGCAATCACCAGGTTGTCTCCAGCTTCTAAATCGGCAACAGTAACCTTCGAAAACAACATTTTATCTTCCGAAATCCTGATTTGAGCCATTCCGTTAGCGGTACTGTTAACTGCAGGAACCTGGTTGCCTGGTAACAGGTTAATATCGGCACCAAACTTAAGCGGGTGGTCCAATTGATTACGTAATAATCCTCCGGGTTTTTGCATAGAGTGGATGTTTATGTACAAATCATTTCCGGCCAATATCCGTTGGTACTGTTCTTCCGTAACATCTATCGTGTCTTTTATACTATTATTTGAGTCGAATTTTAACACATTGTTATCCACAAGCCCTACCAACACAGGGCCCGTTTCCAAGGTTCCGCCTTCATGAATATGGGCAACGGTAAGATGATCAGTAGGGTCAAGGTTGTTAACAGATATTTCAAAATACAGCTTTCGGTTATTATATAAATGAACACAAGCCTCACCGTTTTCATTTCTATCCATATGGGCCGGAACTTCAAAGCGAGGCGAAATAGGAGAATCCTCAAACTCTTTGGCCAATTTTGGCGAATCATTTAAGGTCGCCACCTGGCCGTCCTCCTGACAAGATGTGTTAAGAAATCCAAGCAGTAAAAAACATCCGATGCTTTTCACCATCATTAAATCAGATTTTCTCATAATTGAAGAAATTAGATTAACAAATTGGTTAATTGTCAATTCTTCGAAAGGAAATAGAAATAGAGTGTATGAATTGTTAAGAGTAGCTGGTTTACCCGAAGAACTGTACTGCTAGTACGGACAGGTTTTTTATTTGGTTGCTTTGTATACAATTTATATTCAAAAATAAAGGCTCCGGTAGAGGAGCCTTTATTCGAATTATTTTATAATGCTGTTAAGCATCAATTTTAGCGTATTTCGCATGTTTTTCAATGAACTCGCGGCGTGGTGCTACTTCATCGCCCATTAGTACCGAGAAGATGTGATCACATTCGGCAGCGTTTTCAATGGTTACCTGACGAAGCGTACGTGTATCAGGATTCATGGTTGTTTCCCATAACTGCTCCGCGTTCATCTCTCCCAAACCTTTGTATCGTTGTGTATGTACACTGTCTTCTTTACCGCCACCTTTTAAGCGTTCAATAGCCGCTAAGCGTTGGTCTTCGGTCCATGCGTATTCAAATTCCTTACCTTTTTTAACCATGTATAATGGCGGCGTAGCAATATAAATGTATCCAAACTCGATCAGTTCTTTCATGTAACGGAAGAAGAAGGTAAGGATCAGTGTTGTAATGTGAGAACCGTCCACGTCGGCATCCGTCATGATGATGATCTTATGGTAACGTAGTTTAACTATGTTAAGAGCTTTATCATCTTCTGGAGTGCCAATACTTACGCCCATGGCGGTAAAGATATTCTTGATCTCATCGTTTTCGTAGATCTTGTGTTCCATGGCTTTTTCCACGTTAAGGATCTTTCCTTTTAGTGGTAAAATGGCCTGGAAATTACGGTTTCGGCCTTGTTTGGCTGTACCGCCTGCCGAGTCACCCTCTACCAAATATAACTCACATGCTTCAGGGTCATTATTTGAACAATCCGAAAGTTTGCCAGGTAAACCCGAGCCGGTCATAACTGTTTTACGTTGCACCATTTCACGGGCCTTACGGGCTGCAGCACGAGCTGTAGCAGCAAGGACAACCTTTTGTACAATTAATCGTGCTTCTTTAGGGTGTTCTTCTAAATAAATATTTAAAATTTCCCCAACCGCCTGATCAACCGCTCCGGTAACCTCGTTGTTTCCTAATTTGGTTTTAGTCTGACCCTCAAACTGCGGCTCTTGAACTTTAACAGAAATTACCGCGGTTAATCCTTCGCGGAAGTCATCACCTGTAATTTCTACCTTAAGGTTTTTCAGTAAACCACTTTTATCAGCATAACTTTTGAGCGTACGGGTTAAGCCTCTACGGAAACCGGCTACGTGCGTTCCACCTTCAATGGTATTAATGTTGTTTACGTACGAGTGAACGTTTTCAGAGTAAGTACTGTTATACTGCAGAGCAAGCTCAACCGGAATTCCCGCTTTGGTGCCGTCAATGTATATCGGCTCGGGGATCAACGGTTCACGAGTGCCGTCCAAATAAGCAACAAACTCTCTTAACCCACCATCTGAATAAAATGTATTAGTGATAAAAGCGCCATCATCATCTGTTTCGCGCTCATCGGTTAAGGTTAAGCGAATACCTTTATTTAAAAAAGCAAGCTCACGTAAACGAGCAGCAAGTGTGTCGTAATTGTAAGTGGTAGTAAGAGTGAAAATCTCTGCGTCAGGAGTGAAGGTTACAATGGTACCGGTAACACTGGTTTCACCAACAGTTTTAACATCATATTGTGGCTTACCACGCTCGTATTCTTGTACCCAAACTTTCCCGTCACGGTGCACTTCGGCTTTTAAATGGGTAGATAAGGCGTTCACGCAGGAAACCCCCACACCGTGCAAACCTCCGGAAACTTTATAAGTGTCTTTATCAAATTTACCCCCGGCGTGCAATACAGTCATTACAACTTCTAAAGCTGATTTTTTCTCTTTAGTATGCATACCCGTTGGAATACCACGGCCGTTGTCCTTTACTGAGATAGAATTATTTTGTTGAATGGTAACGTTTATATCGTTACAATATCCGGCTAAAGCCTCGTCAATTGAGTTGTCAACAACTTCATAAACCAAATGGTGCAAGCCTTTTACGCCAACATCGCCAATGTACATGGCTGGGCGTTTGCGTACGGCTTCTAATCCTTCAAGAACCTGAATATTATCCGCTGAATAATTCGCAGCTTTTGTTTCTGCTGTTTCGCTCATGTTATCCTATAGTTACAAAAGTTCAAAGATACTGTTTTTAGGCCTCTTGCCGAAATGAAAAGTGCCTATTAAGACCTCGATATTAGTAATTTATTGCCGATTTATAAAGCCGTAATAAATGCTATTTATTAACATTTTAAAAAGGAGAAATGTCCGGTATGATTCAACCTGAAACTGAATTTTTAAAACAAGAATCACAGATTCTTTTCAATAGGCAATTTTTTAAATTTCTTTTCCGCAGTGAGGCAACTTTTGCAATAAGACTAACGTAAACCACTTTGATAAACAATTACAATATGAAACGCAATGAATTCTTGTCTAAGTTAGGTATTGGTGCAGCACTGGTTTGTACCGGGGGGGTATTACATGCTTGTGGCGGAGGAGATGATGCTGGCCCAAGTAACAATGGTGGTAACAACGGCAATCCGGTGAATTTTACATTTGATGCCAGCACCGATTTTCCAAACATAGGTAGCTCTAAGGTTAAGCAGGGGGTAATTGTTGTACGAACTGCTGCTACTATAGTGGCGAGCTCCTTTGTTGCACTTGATGCTATTTGCCCACATGAACAAGGCTCAATAATGTACGACGAAACGAATAATCGTTTCGAATGTGCATTGCATCATAGCCGTTATCAGTTAGATGGTTCGGTAATTAATGGACCTGTTAACTCTGCCGGTTCAACCCGCGCTTTGAAAAAATACAATATTGCCATTAATGGAAATGTAATTACCATTACCGAATAATTGTAGTTATAGAGTGTTAAGTAAATGTTAGAGAGTTGCGACCATTGATGCAGATCAATCTTCGCAACTCTTTTTATTGTAATATGGGCGCTGATTTTTTTTTAAAAGTAGGTTCAGAAAAAATTTTGAAAATGGTTTGAATATTTATATTTGCCGCAAACTCGTTTTAAATATGAACCTTAAAAAATCAATTGCTCTTTTACCAATATGTGGCATTACCTTTTTAGGTATTATGGCTGCATGTTCTAACGATAACGGCAACACTACGACTAAAAAAGCTGATTCAACCGCAGCAAAAACTGATGTGGCAAAATCAGAAGTAATTGTGTATGTGAACTCTGATTCATTGCAAAAGCATTACACATATTTTGTTGATGTTAAAAAGAAGCTTGATGATAAGAACACACTTCGTCAACAGCAGTTTGAAGGTAAGGGCCGTTCATTTCAGCAAGAAGTGGCAAACGCTCAACGTGCTGCTCAGGGCATGACCCAAGAGCAACAGCAACAGTTAAGCTTACAGCTACAAAAGAAACAACAAGATTTAGGTCAGTTACAGCAAAGCTTAGCCGGACAAGCAGCTAAGGAAGAGCAGGAAGAAACTGAAAAATTATATGGAAAAATCACTGATTACTTGAAGAAATATGCCAAAGACCATAACTACAAAATGGTGGTTTCTTACTCAAAAGGCAATAGCAATATATTATATGCTGATGAAAGCCTGGATGTTACCAATGATGTGTTAAAGGGTTTGAACGAAGAATATAAAGCGGATAAGAAATAATTTATTTTTCTTATTTCAAGTTACGGGTTGCGAACAAAAGAATGTTTGCAACCCGTTTTTATTAAAGTTAGGTTTTGGATTGCTGATTGCAGAATCAGCAAGTACAAGGTCGACTGACCACTGCCGACTGATTTTCAGTCTCCACTATTTCTTAAATCATCCAGATCACGTCGTTCGCGCTTAGTAGGCCTTCCTGTTCCGCGCTCGCGGGTGAAAACAGGAGCTGTAAATATCGACATATTCCGAGGTTCGGTGTTCACCGGACTCAGATCTTCGTAATATAAAACTGCTTTTTTGGCCTCTACACGGTTCTCAAGTAAGCCGGTTACCTTTACAATTTTTTTCTCAATGCCTTTTTGAATATGATAAACATCGTCAACCTTAACCACATGGGCCGGCTTTAAATTGTTTCCATCCAATTTCACTTTTCCACCTTTGCATGCTTCTGTTGCCAGGCTTCGGGTTTTAAAAATCCGGATGGCCCATAAATATTTATCAACCCTCAGTTTTTCATTCTCATTCATGCTGCAAATTAATAATTATGAAGCTTACAAGTTATAGAATTGACAGTTAAATGAATTTCAGGTTCAAAGTTTTTATTTAAAAATTGCGCATCTTTGCCGAAAGATTTAACCTTAAATCTTAATTGTATTCAAAAGAATTAGTTCATTTTTAAAATTCCTCTACAAATGCCTTTAAGTGCTTTAAAAGACAAAGTTGAGAAAGCTTGGGAAGATCGTTCCCTGCTTAACTACAGCGACATTATTTTAGCTATCGAAGAAGTTATAGAATTACTTGATAAAGGTAAGCTACGTGTTGCCGAACCAGTAATGGGCGGCTGGCATGTAAACGAATGGGTGAAAAAAGCAGTTATTATGTATTTCCCTACCCGCGAAATGGAAGAAATCAAGGCCGGTCCTTTCGTATTCCACGATAAAATAAAATTAAAAACCAATTTCAAAGAGGCTGGTGTTCGCGTTGTACCTCATGGTTTGGCTCGTTACGGATCTTACCTTGCGAAAGGTGTTATTATGATGCCTTCATATGTAAATATCGGTGCCTATGTTGATTCGGGTACTATGGTTGATACCTGGGCTACTGTGGGTTCATGTGCGCAAATTGGTAAAGATGTGCATTTAAGTGGTGGTGTTGGTATCGGCGGTGTGTTGGAACCAGTTCAGGCTTCTCCGGTTATTATCGAAGATGGCTGTTTCCTTGGTTCACGTGCTATCGTAGTAGAAGGTGTTCACGTTGAAAAAGAGGCCGTTTTAGGGGCTAACGTGGTATTAACAGCATCAACAAAAATAATTGATGTTACCGGTTTAGAACCTAAAGAATATAAAGGTTTTGTTCCATCTCGTTCAGTTGTAATTCCTGGTAGTTATACAAAAGAATTCGCTGCCGGCAGTTATCAGGTTCCTTGCGCATTGATCATTGGAAAACGTAAAGAAAGTACAGATCTAAAAACATCATTGAACAATGCATTACGTGATTATAACGTAGCCGTTTAATGCTGAATTTATTGTAAATTATAGATGTAGTCCATAAAGTCAATTACTTTATGGACTATTTTTTTAATACTTGTTTTATGAAGAAAAATTTACTGATTCTCGCTATTCTGCTTTTTTCGGTTTCCCATGTTTTTGCCCAAAAAGAAGCATTGGTCGATACCATCACTCAAAAAATTTGTTTAGAACTGAAGGGCGTTAATATTGATAAACTTTCAGCTGATTCTGCTAGTAACCTTTTTGAAAAAACGATGACGAAGGTGTGTTTGGAGCATATGGGCAGTCTTATGGAATATTATGATTTGATGGGGCCCAACGCTAATGAAGCCGGAACACAGCTGGGCAACGACGTGGCTAAACAACTGATGAAATCCTGTCCGGCCTTTGTTGATTTTGCGATGAAAATGGCCGCTACAGATGAAACGTCTTCTTCCTCTTCAGCCGGAACAGAAAGTGTAAGCTCCAATTTTAATGGAAAACTCACGAAAGTGGTAAAAGGGGATTTCTATAGATTTATTTGCACCAGCGAGCAAGGACTGCAAGAAACATTCTATTGGTTGCAAAACTGCGGCGCCGAAAAGTTATTACCCGATCCGAATAAATACGTAGGGAAAAAGGTGAAGATCAACTTTACAGAGGTTTCTTATTTTATCCCATCCGAAGGGAATTATAAAAAGATAAAGACGATGACGGTTTTTAACCTGGTTGACTAGTTTAATTAGCGCTCAGTTTCATCCAAACAAAATTAAAAGGTAGTTTTGCCTGAAACTATTGAATACAATCAATAATGCAGAAAGAAATTGAGAAATCATTAGAAGTCCTGAAGTCTGGAGGTATCCTTTTGTACCCAACTGATACGATCTGGGGCTTGGGTTGCGATGCCACAAATCCTGAAGCTGTAGAAAAGATCATACAAATTAAAAAGCGTGAAGGGAAAAGCTTTATTGTTTTACTCGAGAATCTTAATGATTTATTCAGATACGTAAAGGAAGTTCCTGATGTGGCCTATGAACTGATTGAACTATCAGAAAAACCTTTAACCGTTGTTTTTGACGGTGGAAAAGGGCTGGCTCCAAATGTTTTGAACGCGGACGGAAGTGTAGGTATCAGAGTGGTAAAACATCCCTTTTGCGAGCAACTGATCCGTAAGTTCAGAAAGCCTATAGTCTCCACTTCAGCCAATATAAGCGGAAATCCATCGGCAATGAGTTTTGATGAAATTTCCGAAGAAATTAAACAAGGGGTTGATTATGTTGTTGATTTTGAAAGAAGTAAAAAATCGGCCGCTCCATCGTCGATCATTAAATTAGGTAACGGTGGCCTGATTAAGATCTTGAGAAAATAGTATAAAGAAGATAAAAGTACAGAGTTAGAAGTACAGGGAAGATGGATCTTTTAGATCAGCTAACTGCTCATAACTAAAAGCTAACAACCTAATTAGAATGAGAAAACATCTCAATCATCCGATTTTTAAAACGATATCAGAGGAAGCGCAACGGTTAAATATTGAGGCATTTGTGATTGGTGGTTTTGTGCGCGATATTTTTTTAAAAAGACCATCAAAGGATGTTGATATTTTGGTGCTGGGCAATGGTGTTGAATTTGCCACTGCAGTAGCAAAAAAAGTAGGTTTGGAAAAGCGTTTGGCTGTTTTTAAGAATTTCGGAACGGCTATGTTAAAGCTTGAGGACCTGGAGGTGGAGTTTGTAGGTGCCCGTAAAGAATCGTACCGCTCACATTCCCGCAAACCAATTGTGGAAGAAGGTACACTGCAGGATGATCAAAATCGCAGAGACTTTACCATCAATGCAATGGCCATCCGTTTAAATGATGGAAGCACTTTTGGCGAACTCGTTGATCCATTCAATGGTGTTATTGATCTGGAATATAAAACGATCCGTACGCCATTAGATCCGGATATTACCTATTCTGACGATCCCTTGCGAATGATGAGGGCCATTCGTTTTGCTAGCCAGTTGCATTTTGAGATTGAAGAAAAATCACTGAAGGCTATCACCAAGAATAAAGACCGCATTAAAATTGTTTCTGCAGAGCGTATAACAGACGAACTGAACAAAATTATCCTTTCTAAAAAACCGTCAATTGGTTTTAATCTTTTGTTCGATACAGGTTTGCTGGAGCTGATATTCCCACAAATGGTGGCTCTGCATGGGGTTGAAACCATCAATGGCCGATCGCATAAAGACAATTTTTACCACACGCTCGAGGTGCTGGATAACATCTGTAAAAGCACTGATGATCTATGGCTACGCTGGGCGGCTATTTTACATGATATTGCCAAACCTGCAACCAAACGATACGATCCTGTGCATGGCTGGACTTTCCATGGGCATGAGGATAAAGGTGCTCGTATGGTACCTAAGATTTTCCGTCAGTTAAAACTTCCGTTGAATGAAAAGATGAAACTGGTGGAAAAGTTGGTGTTGCTGCATTTACGGCCAATTGTTTTGGCCCAGGAAGTCGTTACTGATTCGGCCGTTAGAAGGTTGTTGTTTGATGCAGGTGAAGACATTGACGCCTTAATGAAACTTTGCCACGCAGATGTAACCACTAAAAATGAGTTCAAGATCAAAAAATACAAACGTAATTTCGAACTCGTTCAGCAAAAGCTGAAGGATGTTGAAGAACGTGATAAGATCCGCAACTGGCAACCTCCGGTAACCGGAACTGATATTATGACCATGTTTCAGTTGCCTGCAGGTAAGGAAGTTGGAGTTTTGAAGAATTTAGTACGTGAAGCCATTTTAGAAGGCGAAATTAAAAACGACAGGGAAGAAGCGCTAGGTTTTATTGTTCAAAAAGGAGTTGAAATGGGACTGATTGTTTACGACAGAGCTCCGATACCTGAAGAAGAAAAAGATAAAAATGCTGTTTAACCAACTCGCGTTTTGTTTAAGGATTTTAAAAAAACATATTTTCATAATAGTAAGTTTAGAGATAGAAAAGCCGCAAAATATATTGTTTTGCGGCTTTTTTACTGAAAGCTAATTGACCTGTACTTCCGTTTTTCTGAAATCGTACCAGTCTACTTTTCTCGAAATAAACATCACCAATCCTAATATTACAAATAAGCCGATACTGCCAATTAACAGCGAATAATCTTCCATTTGCAATAAAATGTAGAGGAATAAATAAAGCGCAGAAAGTAAGGATCCCATTAGAATAGAGAGACCTTTACTTTTAAGCACTGTTCCCGAGAACCAGGTAATCAGTAAAATGGTTGCCGCCGATGCGATTGAATAAGCTATTCCAAATGATAAATGCTCGGTGAATGAAAGCAACAGCGTGTAAAAGATCACCAGGGCAAATCCAACCAAAATATACTGAACAGGGTGTATTCGCTTTTTGTTAACCAATTCAATAAAGAAGAAGGCAGTAAAGGTGAGGCCGATAAACATAAGCGCATACTTTGCCGAGCGATATACTTTTTGATAGAAATCAACTGGCATCAACAGGTCAACACCAAAAGAATAATTGTCGATAACTGCGTTCTTTGTTTTATGTTCTCTAGTATCAATGGCTAGGGAGGTAGCATCTGTATCTTCATCAGCGTTTGCAAAGCTATACAGATCTCCTGTCCATTTTTGCGGGAAATTTCTATTTAGCTCCAGTACTTTCCATTTGGCCGAAAATCCTTTTTCAGAGACTTCACGGCTCTCTGGTAAAAATGCTCCAGAAAAACTAGGCGTAGTCCAAGGAGAGTTCAGTTGGATATTGGTTTCCTTGCCTAATGGCCAGAAGCTTAATTTACTGCTTCCGTTTAAGTTAATACTAAAGCCAAATTTTACTCCAGACAGTAATTGAGCACCCTCCAATGGAAATGGAATACTTAAACCCGAATCAAAAACGCCACCTCTTTCTATACCCGGATTTACCGTATATGCTTTATCGTTCAGATTAACTAAAACGCTTTCTTTTATACCTCTTAAATCACTAATGCCAATGGTTATAAAAGCGTCTTTCCATGAGATACTTTCAGGAACTACTTTCAATCCGTTCAAATCAGGAGAGGTAAAATTCCCTGAAAAATTAAGTTTTCCGTTGTACAAGATCGCCTCGTAAATTCCATAATACCGAATTGAAGGGTCAATATTTCCCTTTACATCAAGTCGTTCCGGTAAAAAATGAAGGTAATCGAGCGTGATCTCTTCCTTGCCATTCGCATCTTTTGTTAACGTTCGATAAGGCACATTTAGAATTGGCCCGGCCAAGGTTTGCGTCTGTCCCCATTTCGAATAGATATCGTTTACTGCATGATCTCTGCTTTCAGAACGTTCAATAACCAGGTTCTGAATCATTACCGACGGGATAAGTAATAACAGGCTGATAAAACCGACCATCATCAGTTTAATAATAATGGCATTACGCTCGAAGAAGGTTGGTGCGGGTTGTTTTGTTTCTAAGGTTTCCATGATTCTATTTGTGTTAATATTTAATAAATTCTTGTCGTTGAACAGTAATTGCTATAGGTTTTAAGGGCGAATAGAATTTGCCTTTATTGGTGTATTTTAAAGCGATACTGGGCTGGTGTTTTTTTATTTCCGCAATTGGATGATGAAGAAGAGGGAAGAAATCAAGGTTATGAAAAGCGGAGAATGATTTACCTTCCTTGTATTTACTAAAAAACAGCGAAAATTGGTTAGGGTAGGACAAAGTGCCTAAAAGAATCACCAGTTTTAGATAAATACTCCTCTTACCATTTCCAAGCAAATAATATTGCAAAGCAATTTCTTCGATCACTGAAGTGCCTATGCCAGCTAAAACATGAAAAACATCATGATTTTCTAATTTGGCTTGTAGCTCGAAATCATTTTCTGTTAGAAAACAGCCTAATTCATTTCCTAATGATCCTTCCGGAAAGTCACGTAATTCTTGAGACGAAATGTTCCAAGCCTTATTGTTTTTAAAAAGAGCTTGATAAGGTTTTTTGCTAAGATTATAAAGACCGATAATGATGAATTTTTTCATTTTTTATAATTAAAAGTACTTTGTAATTCAAAGTTGTTATACAAAAAAAATTATCTGTTAGAATTCAATAACTGCTCAAGGCTGTTCAAGTGTTCAACAAAAGCCTTTTTGCCTAATTCAGTTACTGAATAGGTGGTGTTCGGCTTTTTACCGATAAATTGTTTAGTTATCATAATGTATTTAAGTTCTTCGAGTGCTTTTGAATGGCTGGCCAAATTACCATCGGTTACATTCAATAGTTCTTTTAAGGTTGTAAAATCAATGGTTTCGTTTACCATTAAAACCGACATAATGCCCAATCTGACCTTGCTTTCAAAGGCTTTATTGAAATTGTTAAACAGATTTACGACCATTGGTTTTTCTTAATTAAGCGTTTTAAGTTTAGGCTGCCGAATCATATTTGCGGTACATCACTAAGCCATATATAATGTGCATTACTCCAAATCCGAAGCACCAAAACCAAAATCCATATCCGGTTACAAAAAGGTTGATCAATCCAAGAGCAATTTCAGTTAAGCCTAAATACCTGATGTCGCCAATGGTATATTTGCTGGCGTTAAAAAGTGCTAATCCGTAAAAAATCAGCATGCTTGGAGCAATCAGTTTATAATTGCCATCGAGCAATAAATAAATAGCGAAAACACCACCTGTGGCTAATGGAATGGCAAGGTTAATAGCTAATCGTTGCGCCGATTTATCCCAAATAGATTGCTGCGTTTTAGCTGCTTTTTGTTTGGAGAAAATAAAAGCGGTTACTATGGATAAAAGCAAAATGAGCAAAGCGTCGATCAGGCAGAATAATAAAAAACTGTTTTGAAGCGAAAACTCTGGAGAAAATTCTTTAATAGGGATTCTTAACTGATTATAATGGATATTAGCCCAAAATGCAGCAGCGGCGCCCAATAAAGCATAACCACCGGCAAAAATGCCCGATAAACCACTTAGCGAAATAAATTTTGAAGATTTCTCCATTAAGCTCCTGATCTCGGTTAACGATTCAAGGTGCTTGTTTACGTTGATGTCCATTTAAAAAGAACTTTGTATTGCAAAGTTATAAATGAGAATGAAAACGCCAAATTTGATTGAAAAAAAATTAGATCGAAAATTTTATCGGCCGGGAAGTAGAGAATGGTCTGACTTGTGCTTATGAAAGCCCTTGTTTAACAGTGTCTTATGTACTTTTTGTAAGGCATTGTTCATTGATTCGGGTGAGTTTCCTATTTTTGCAAAAAAAACCGGCAGGTGTGTGACGTTCAGAGAAATTAATCGAAGCCGGGTATTTAACCTATTAATAAACAAATAGAATTTCATAAACAGTATATATAATGGCTATTTATCGATTCAGAGTTGCTTTTGAAGATTACGACGCGGTTAGAGAAATCGACATAAAATCGAATCATACATTCGAGGATTTTCACTACGCCATTCATAAGTCAATCAATTATGATGCGCAGCATCCTTCGTCATTTTATGTAAGTAATGACCAATGGATAAAAGGTGAAGAGTTGGCCTTTATGCCAAATGCACGAAAAGTTGCGCAGGAAGTGAAGTTGATGAAAGACTTTAAGCTTAGCAAATTCATTGACGATCCACACCAGAAATTCTATTATATCTCCAACTTTGATCGTCCGTTTGATTTCCATGTTGAACTTTCAAAGATCTTTTTAGAGCCTGAAGCAGGGGTTGAATATCCGGTATGTACAAAATCAACGGGAGATGCACCTAAGCAGTTCCGTCTTTCGGCCGTTTCAGCTGCTGCAGCAAATAAAGATCCGCTTGAATCACTAGAAGATGAGTTTGATATTGAAGAGCCGGAAGAATTAGATGAGTTTGGCATTGATGTCGAGGATTTTTCATCCGCATCGAAATCTGAGGGAGAGGAAGAAAGTGAAGAGTCGGGAGAGGAAGAAGAAGGTGATGATGAATTTGGTGAAATGGGCTATGGAAGTGGCTCCGACGATGAATACGGCGATCGCGATGACTATTAGTAAATAAATAAGTCCATGGTCCATGGACTATGGACCATAGACTTATTAAACGTGCTAAAAGAAAAGATTAAAAAATTAATAGTTGTTGTAGGCCCTACGGCCGTTGGCAAAACCCGCACTGCCATTGAGTTGGCAAAACACTTCAAAACAGAAATTCTTTCTGCTGATTCCCGCCAGTTTTTTAAAGAAATAAGCATCGGCACCGCAAAACCCGAGGATGCTGAACTTGCTGAAGCAAAACATCATTTTATCAACTCACATTCTATTTTCGATGAGATAAATGCAGGCCGTTTTGAGGTTGAAGCACTGGCTTTACTCGAACAATTATTTCAGAAATACGATACCTTAATAATGGTTGGCGGCTCTGGATTGTATATCAATGCGTTGTGCGATGGATTAGATGATTTACCCAAGGCCGATGAATCATTACGTCAGCAAATTGTGGAGCGCTACGAAAATGAAGGCTTGAGTTATCTTCAGCAGGAAGTTGAGCGATTGGATCCGGAATACTTTAAGCAAGTGGATGTGAATAATCCGCAACGTTTAATGAGGGCACTCGAAGTTTGTTTAATGACTGGAGAACCTTTTTCTACTTTTAGAACGAAAGAAACTAAAAACCGGCCGTTTCAGATCATAAAAATTGGGTTAAATCTTCCGCGCGAAGAGCTTTATCAGCGCATAAATCATCGTGTTGATCTGATGGTGAATGCTGGTTTAGTTGAAGAGGTGCAATCAATGGAGGCGAGTAAACATATTTATGCTTTACAAACTGTAGGTTACACCGAGTTGTTCGATTACTTTGAAGGAAAACATGACTTGCAAAAAGCCATTGATTTAATAAAACAAAATACCCGAAGGTTTGCCAAACGACAAATTACCTGGTTTAACCGCGATAAAGGCACCCATTGGTTTCAACCAGAGGAAGTAAATGCAATTATTGAACTTTTACAAAAGGAGTACGGAGTAAAAGGTTAGTTATCAGTCGCAAGTCATCAGTCAGTTTCCAGATCAGTCTTCTTTAAGATCCATTTAAATTCATTGATGATCATTGCGGTGGCTCCCCAAATGGTTTTGTTTTCAATCAGAAAACAGGGAGCATCGAAATGCAATCCCATTGAATTGGTTACCGGAACGGAACCCATGGTTAAATCGTTCAACACATCATCCACTGAGATGGTAATGATCTCATCAACCTCCTTATCGTCTTTAATAAAAATGGGTGAAGAATTCTGATAACCTACCAGCACATTGATCAGAAAACGACTTGGGGGAACATATACAGGGGTAAGGGCTCCAATAATTTCAACCTCTGCTTCAATAATACCTATTTCTTCATTGGCTTCCCGCAAGGCTGTTGCTTCAGGTGAGGGATCATAGGTCTCCATTTTTCCTCCAGGTAACCCAATTTGTCCACTATGAACACCTTCGTAAATTGGCCGCTGAATAAAGGGAATAAAGATAGAAGTAGAAGAAGGGTAAAGTAAAATTAGAACGCTGCTTTGTCGGGCATTCTCAAGATCATAACCTTTATCATAATCAGGTAATCGCACCGCCGGAATCATTTGTAAATGCGCTTCTTTACCAGGTAAGGGTTGCCTAAGTTGAGTAGCTAGCTTATTGATGAATGACTGAAAATGCACAACGAAATGGATAGGTGCTTAAAGATACTATTTCAAACTAAAACCTTCGCCTCAAATGTCGTGATGCTCTTTTTTAGCTGTTACAATATTTTTTGCGGGGATCTTGCTTGCAGGGATCAGGGCCAGTAAAACCAGGATCATGGAAACAGTAAAACCTCTGTTCAGGGCAAATTGTTCTGCTTCAACAGTTGAAAGACCAAGCTCAATTTTATGATTATAAACATTTTGGTGGATAAAGGTTAGCATGGCAATACCCAACGAGCCACCTACCTGTAGCAATAAACTATTAATGGATGAAGCCATGGAAACCTGCTCGAGTTTTACTGAATTAACGGTTGCCGATGACACAGGAGTGATCAATAGCCCTAATCCAATACCCCGTAAACATACAGCTAACAAAATAGTGGCTAAAACACTTTCTGCTCCCAACATTGAAAATTGAAGCATAGAAATCGCTACAATTACCAGTCCTGACATGGTCAGACCTCTTGATCCATAACGGTCGGCTAAAGTACCTGAAAAGGGCATTAAAGCTCCCATTAATAAAGCTCCAGGGAATAAGATTAAACCCGATTGCAATTCATTGTATTTTAAAAGTCCCTGTAATAAGAAGGGTGCTAGAAACAATCCTCCAAACAAGGCTGCCGAACGGGCTATGGTTACCAAAATACAACTCACAAATCGACGGTTTTTAAAGAGTCTTAAATTGATAATTGGCGACTCTGCTTTCTTTTCAACCCGAATAAAAAAGATGAATGAGGCAATAAGTAAGATCAAAACGCCAAGCGTTTCAAAAGAAAGTATACCGGCTTGTTCCATTCTAACCAACACCAATTGAATAAGGATAAGGAATGCGGTTAGGCTTACGAATCCTTTAAAATCAAATTTTACATATTTCTTAGGTACCTGTCGTAAAAATCCGAGGGAATAAAAGCACATACCAATGGCAATTACACTTATAGGGAGATTGATCAGAAAGATACTGTGCCAGCCGAATTCACGGGTTAAAAAACCGCCCAATGTCGGGCCAATTGTTGGTCCAACAACAGAACCCATGCCCCACCATCCCAGCGCTTTTCCCCTTTCTTCTTTTGGAAAAACGGTTGACATGATGGCCATTGCAGTAGGAGGAAGGCTTCCGCCTCCAATGGCTTGTATCACACGCGCTCCCACAAGAGTTGTTAAGTCAGTTGAAATACCACATAGTAAAGAAGCAAGTGTAAAAACAGCTAGGCCTCCAACGTATAAATTAAAAAAGCCGATACGGTCTTTTAGCCAACTGGTTAGGGGCATAAATAAAGAGAAACTCAGCATATAGGCGGTAACAACCCATTGAATCTCATCCATGCGGCAGTTGAAATCTTTGCGAATAATTGGGAGGGAAACGTTAACAATGCTCGAGTCGAGTGAACCCATAAGGGTTCCTATCATTAGGGTTGACAGAATAACATATTTGTTTTTCATCTGCCGGTGTTAGAGCATTTCACTTAAATATACAAATCTGCTGTAGCACTTTTATTTACGGGTTATAAAAAAGGCCCGAAACTATTCCGGGCCATTACAAACTAAACTTTATGTCGATCAAACACTAATTTCTGCCTCTTGGTCGGCCTTCGCTGTGTGATTCACTGCGTTGCTGTTGACCTCTTGATGAACGCTCAGCACTTTGATAACTGCTGTTTTCTCTGCTGTGTCGTTCTTGTGATTGTGAAACCTGGCGATATTCAGTCTGAGAACGACGTTCTTGCTGTGGCTGTCGTTGCGCATAGCGTTCTGTTTGCTGTGGCGCTTGACGAGATTCTGCTTGAGAACGGCGTTCCTGTTGCTGCTGAGCATACTGTACTGCCCTTTCCCGTTGCTGACGCTCATTGTTGTTGTCTCGCTGTTGGTTGGTCCAATTGTCGTTCCTGCGATTATCTTGTTGTGGAGCCTCAGTCCGTTGACGATTGTTTTCATAACGATTATCAGGTCTGCTATTTCCAGGGTATTCACCACGGCTGCGAGGTTGTGCATCACGATTAGCAAAATATTCGCGACCTCTTACTTCCGGTGGACGACAACTTGGATGATTAACTATGCGTGGACGATATACATACATATTCTTATTATCGCATCTGGTGCTGCGTGGCTCATGGCACTCGCGAACCGGAACCGGACGGGCATGACAGCCCGGACGGGTATTGTATTCATGTACTCTAGGGCCACAAACGTAGCGAGTGCGATTATAGTAACCATAGTTATTGATCACGGTTACATTTCTAACAATAGTTACATTATTGTAAACCGGCGCACAATAATCATACATGCGTACATGGCATAAATATCTAGGTGGGGCGAAAACCCAGTAATTACTTGGAATGCTGCCAAGGTTAATTGAAACGCTAATGTTCCATCCCGGTGCCATTGGTGCCCATCCATAGTAATCAGTATTTGAACTCCAAACTACCCAGGCTGGCGCCCATTCATAACCCGGTATCCAATACCAGCCTAAATAAGTATCAAATTTCCAGCGACCGTAATGGAAAGGAGCCCACCCCCATTGATAATCAGACGCCCAGGTCCAGCCAATTTCACTCGAGACCCAGTGACCGTTGGTACGGTATGGCATAAAATCAGGACCCATATTTGGTCGCCAAACGTACCCATACTGATTGTCGTAAACCCAATCGCCGTATGGGCTTAATTCATCGTAAAAAGTTTGGTAGCTAACATCTCTGTCACCCTCCTCATATTGTCCTTCGAAACCTTGCGCTGATGCTTTGCTAATATTCATGCAAAAGGACATGCTTAACACGGTTAATGCAGCTACCAATGTAAATTTTATCGTTTTCATATTGAATCCTTTCTTTAATAACCGCCTTAAGCGGTGTTTCTATTACTATGACGATTCAAATAAAAGAAGGTTGTATGATAAGAAGATGAAAAACTGGGCTGACATTTCGAATGTAAATGATAAGTAGTGTTAAAAGCTTGTTATTTAACTGGTTAGATATTTTTTTGCTTTAAAATGTATTTTAAACGTTACAAAAAGATACTATAAGTTGAACACTCGAATCTCCAAAAAAACAAAAAAGCCATCGTTAAACAATGGCTTTTTGATCATAAGTAGAATAAAATAGTGTGGTTAATTGGCGTTAACAAATTCGCCTTTATTTAAATGCTGGTCCAATTCGGAACCAATATCACCTAATTGTTCGCCCAGTTCTTTTTGCGAAGTTAAGATGGCTAAAAGCTTAATTGCACCAATCAGTTGCTTTTGTTCGATGACACGATCAAATGCTGAGTCAACTTCAAATGCAGTGCGCCAAGGGTAGGGTTGAGGATCAGGATCGGGATATGGACCTGGAGGAGGTGGCGGGAAACGGTGAGGGAAATAAGGCGGACAAATATCATCTCCGTCTTCCCATGCAACTATCAAACCTTTGGAAGCAACCCCTACAAGAGCTTTTCCAACAGATAATAGTTTTGCTTTAATTTCTCGTTTAGGAATTTTCTGAGCGATATCGCGGACCAATCCTGCTATCATATATTCCCTAATGGCTACTGAAAATTTTGGTCCATGAGGATTAATTGCATCTTCTGCTTCTGGAGGATAGATCTTGAATTTTAGCAGAAATGATAACTGTGATGAGAGCTTGTTTGACATAATAAAATGTTTTAAGGTGAATGTAATTGCCTACTCTTTTCAATGGATTTTCGGCGGATCTCCGTTGATTCGTTAGTCAAATGTAAGGGGGTTAAGCAGTGGTATTAAAGGTGTAAATACCTGATATTTAAAAGTATAACTACGTGTTTGAAGCGGGTGGAATTATAGGTAAATATATTGTCTGTTGCAGCTAGTTACGTTTATAAACACGTACATAGTCAATATAGGTGCTGCATGGGAATTTAGCGTTTTGAACAATAGAACCACCATAGGTTAAATTATCATTGCCTCCCACTCCGGCAGTTAGCAGCAAATAAAATTTATGACTAAAAGGATTCCATTCCGTAAAATGTTGTGAATATTCAGAAAGGAAAACCCTTTTTCCATTTTTGGTTATTACAGCATCTTTATCCTGACCATCAGCTACACCATTGGCAAAAGCATCTCCATCTTTGATATAATGGATGTGATAAACCTGCTCATCAACGCTAAACTCTATACGGTCGGTAAACCAGTCGATGCGGTAAAGATGAAATCCACCACTTCCGCTTTTAGGGTCGTTGGCAGTTGCAGGCCAATTTCCGTATTGTGGGTTCACTGTAGGGACTTGTTTATCTGCATAAGAATAATAAGCGCCTTTATGGGCATGGTTCCAATCTTTGTATTCGTTGTTTTCCCAAAACCAGGCATAATGCACACTTCCCAGGTTGTGATAGGGTACACTGCCAACATATTCCATTATATCAATTTCGCCTCCCTGCGGCCACATTAGGTGATCCTGACCTTCAGGTATTTCACTGGGCATCATCCAAAAAGCAAATCCCTGGCCCTTGTACAAAACATCACGTGCCCAAACCCGGGCTTCAATACGCGTGCCTGGTCCCCATGACCCTTTGTTTTGGGTATTTAGTCGGGCGCTGGTATAATTACGGTCAATATAGTTTTCGTTTTGTGTAGTAATGGCTAAACAGTTTCCGTAAGCATCAGCAACATTTTTGGCAATTACTGCATTTTCTGAGCGGTTGGTGGCCCTATCCAATTGGCCAGTTCCAAAATCACCGTTAATACCGGTACCTGTTTCAGAATTCCATTTCTCTGCATCAATAGTTTCACCGTCAAACTCATCGTTCCAAATAAGTGAGTATCCGTTATAGATGGTAGGCGTTTGAGGCGGATGATTGGGTTTATCGACAGGTGGTGCAACCGGAGGAACAGGGTTGGGATCATCACCTGTCTTTTCTGATTTACAATTGACCATGGCGAAGAGGGTAAATGCCAGTAGTATGGTTTTTTTGTTAAATAGACTTGTCATTTTTTAGGAAGAAGCTTGTAAACTGAAGCAGAGCGATTCGACACCTTAAAAAATATGAATGTTAACAGTAGAATGTTTGGGCAGTTAATATAGAAATAATATGGCAATTAATTGGAGCATCAGATTGCTTGGGCTAATTTGGATGAATACAAAGGATTTTTGTTTGTAAAGAATAGCTATTTTCATTGTTGTAAGGCATAATTGCGGAACAAGTGGAGCAGTTCCCCTTTGAGTAGGAGGTTGTGGTCATTTGTTTAAGGAACATTGCCTCATCGCATGGAAAAAGTCCTTTTTTTTCAATGAAATTTTCCTTTCGGAGAAAGAACTTTTTCATCTATGTTAAGCAAAAATTGCTATCTGTTGAAGCAATTTTGCTTAACAACCATAAATTATTCATCAATAATGTGGTGTCTGATTATTACTATAGTTTTTCTTTTATGGCAATTAAGCCATTTGCAAGTCCATTATATAATTCATTGTTTTTTAGATAAGGCTTTATTGTTTGTATTACTTCAATGCATTCTTCGTTGGTCAAATGTTTCATAGAAATACTCGTTGTACAGATGTATATATCTCTGTTTTTTAGACTAATTGCGATCAGTATATTGTCTTTTTCAAAATATCGCCCATTGCCCCAACTATTAATATTTCTCTGACAAAATTCTTTAATGGTTGTATCAGGGTAGTAATCATCTATGGTTGTTACTAATAAATAGACCTTTTTCTCCTTGCCAATTTCACTTACTAAGCTTTTTAATGAATCTGTCTCGACCTTTGTTAACTTGTTTTCTATATCTATTACGTGAAGAGCCTTGATGGGGAAAATTCCTAGTTTATAGTTCGAACAAGACTTATCCAGGTCTCTTGTAAACTTGTAATAAAAGATAAATGGGGATTTAACATGGCCTTTTTCCAAAGCATTTTTTAATTGATCAGGTCCATGTTTTTCGGATTGCTGACGAAAGATTTTTAATTGTTCTTCAACGTCATCTTTGTTTTTTAATGCCTGAATCTGTTTGCAGGTTTCAGAAACAAAAAAGGAATCCTGTCCATAAACCTTCAATGTGGTTATAAATAAAAGCAATGCCAGTCTAGCTGACCGCAAGAGTTTAATCTTCATAAAACATTAAATACACATAATATTCATCCTTACAACTTCAACTTAATCTTCCTTTTCTCCAACCAACCGGTAATCAAAATAATAATCAATGAATACAATAAACATTTAATAATGCCTATTCCTCCGGTTCGTAATATTTCAGGTAACTGCCAACCAATAAGGGTAAATATAGGGTAATGAATGTAAGGCAATAAATAAGCGGTTAAAGTAGCGGTTCCTGCGGGTTTTAAACTATTGAACCAGTTTTCTTTACTCTTAATATCAACCAACCAGATTAAAAGCATAAAAGCAATAAGTGTAATACCCGAACAGATAGTGGTCCATGAAGGAGTGCTGCGCAACTTAGAGATTCCCCATAGCGGGCGGGTACTAAAACCGTAAATAAACATCAGCAAAGCAAAACCTCCTAAAAGCAACCAAAGACTGCTATTTTTATCGCTATTCTTTTTATAGATAAGACCAGCCAGAATACCTCCCATTACCAGAGTAGCGTTTGAACCGTCGCCAATAAGCCAGAAATGAAGATTTTTAGGTAGGTAGTTCAAATGAAAAGCAGAATTAATAGCGATTAATGCAATTAAACTGATAATTACCGGTACAATGTTTCCTTTACTAAGAACATAAATTGAACTGCAAAGTAGGTACGCCCAACCAATCAAACCTAAAATTCCCCACCATTGGTGAGTCATCCAAGTTGGATGTGCGGCGTCTCCTCCTTTATAAATAGCAGCCAGAATAATAAGCATTAAAATTCCGGTTCCTTGTAACAATTGTTTTTTACGCTTATCGAAATCTTTTGGATAAGATAACCAGATTAAGAAGAAAGCAATGGTGATGAGTATTTCCCATATAGGTTTTGAAAGAATTGCTTCCGGATTATAAGTTTCGAGATTGACATGGAAAAAACCAATGATCAATAACGCTAATGAGCGAAAGCCAATATGCTTTAGAATTTCAAAAGTTGAGTCACCCTTTTTCAATCGGCTTTCTACAGCAAAGGGAATTGATAAACCTACAATGAATAAAAATGCCGGAAAAACGGTATCCGCTAAACCCATTCCATCAGTGTTTACGTCAACATGCTCAAGCCATTTTGGAATGCCTATTAATGTCCACAAATCATTTACAAAGATCATCAGGAACATGGTTAAGGCGCGAAGCACATCAATTGAAGCTAAACGGTTGCTTTTTATGGTCATTGCAATTGTCTTTTTAAAAAATAAGCAATATTTAAAATGTTAAAATAAAATAATTTTAAATGTTTTGCTGTATTATTTTGAAGAGCTGCTGGTTAAATAAATAAAAAAAGACCATCAGCATAACTGATGGTCTTTAAAAGGAAAAGGTTCGTTTATATTAACTTCCAAAGAAGCCTTTTAACTTGTTTTTAATTTCTGATTTTACCTTTTCAGTTGCTTGTTTTTTAACGGTGTCAACTTTTTGTTTAGCCTGTTCAGTTGCCTGCTCTTTTAGTTTTGCAACTTCTTCCTTGGCTTTAGTTTCCACTTCGGCTTTCTTTTGGTCAACTGCTTGTGCCAGTACCGTTTGTGCAGCTGATTTACCGTCGCTACCTCCTGCTAACTGTAGTTTAACAGTTGGCTTGGTAATGCTACCACCTAAAATGGCATTTACTTTAACCGTTTCACCCACCGAAACGTTTGTGCCGGTTTTGCTGTTAAATTGTGAAACCAACGAATTTACTGTTGCATTAGCTTGTGAGCCCAGCATGCTGCGAGGTACATTTAAGGCCAGCTTATAATCCATCGACTGGTCAATGCCGTTAGAACCCTGAACATTCATCAAGAAATCACCTTTTTTAATATCAAAAGGAGAAACCTTTAAACGACCTTCTTCAATTCTGAATTTTGCCAGCAGGTTATTCACTTCCAGTTTTTTGAATTTATCAGTGTTTAAAGCCATTGAAAGCTTATTCATTGGCTCAAAGCCTTCAACAATCGCCTGAATAATATTCGTTATACCTTCGGCATTGATCGAAGAATAAACAGGCATCATGTTATGATCTAAATCCGTATTGAATTTAAGGTTAGTTGAGAACGAACCGTTGGTGTACTTAGCAATCGGCGCCAGCATTTTAACGGTATTAAACGTTGCAAATGCTTTTTGGATATTCATTTTATCAATACCGAAAGCAATATCCACTTTTGGTTTTTTAGCATCGGTAGTGGCATATGAACCGTTCATGGTTACCGAACCATCCAACATGTTCAGCGACATATCCTTGAAGAAAATCGTTTTGTCTTTTACGATCATTGCGCCATGTGCATTTTGTATGTCCATGTTATCGTATAAAACACGGGCAACTTTAGCTGTCATGGTGAAATCGATATTTCCCGGAACTTCAACCACCGTAAGTTTAGTAGTATCGTTTTTGGTTTCAACAGCTGCAGGACCCATCAATTCGTTTACGTTGATGAGGTTTGAAGAAACGTTAAAAGTACCTTGTAAAGGCTGATTTTTCTTAAATACATAAGCCAGGTAATTATTAACTGTTCCATTAGCCTGAAAATCACTTGCACCAACTTTAGCCGATAAATTACTTAAGGTAATGTTTTTAGGATTGAAGGTCATGTTAGCCGATGGAATGCTTACCGGTTTCGGAACATTAGCACCTGAATAATTAAATGAGGTTAATGCCAATTTTCCCGCTGCTTTGAATTCTTCATATTTCCCTTTGTCAATTGATGATTTATGGCCATTTGCTGTTAAATCTGCATCCAAAAGTCCACTTAACTGCATATCCTTCATCGGGAAAATGGTAGTCAATTGTTTCAGGTCCAGTTTACCTTTCATTGCCATTTCAACATAAGGATCGGAAACAGGCGTTTTAACCAATAACCGGCCGTCGATAGGAGCACTGCCGAATTCCAGGTGGAAAGCAGGAACATTAACTTCGGTGTGGTCAATTACCCCATCAGGATTGTTGATGGTGGTTTTAACCTGAATATTGTTGATAGCTGAGGGTAATGAAGGGTATTTGATCTTACCATTTTCAATCGCCATATTCAAATTAAAGGCAGGCAACGATTTTTCATTATAAATACCTTTGGTAAAACCGCTCATTGCAAACTTACCCGAAGCCTGAAGGTCTTTGAAGTTAGCTGCGTAAATAGCAGGAATTAGTGAAAGGAAGTTTTTCAATTCAGATTTTTGCGCATCAAATTTAAAGTCGATCACCATATCACCATTAGATGGCATAGCAAGGCTTCCAACAAATGAAAGTAACAGCTCATTCAACTTAATTTCATTTTCCTTCAGCGTAAACTTCATCTGCTTCATGTCCATTTCAATTGGCAACGTGGCTGCTAGGTTTACTTTATTCAGGTAAGGAATTCCTCCGTATTTAACCGTTAATTTTTCAATTGATGATTCGGTTTCAAGAACGAATAAATCCTGGGTAAAATCACCTTTACCACTGTGATTAAGGTTGTCGAGCTCCATGAAAAATCCTAAAGAAGCATCCTCGTAGATTATTTTACCTTCATTGATGCTGTATTTTTTCAATGCAGCTTTAAAAGAGGTTGGTTGTGATGGAGTCGGTTCTGCTGGACCTGGTTTAGCAATGTCCCAGTTGGCTTTTCCGCTTTTTAACACCTTAGCATAAATTGAAGGCTTATCCAATGAAACCGAACGGATATCATAAGTTTCACCTTTGATTACACTCATCAGATTAACATCAATCTGGAGTTGCTCAATATTGGCAAGTGTGTCTGTTGCAAAACTGTCAACTCCAATAACGGTAAGGTTGTTTAATTGCAAACCTAAATTGGGAAACGAGCTGATCAATGTTAGATCGAAATCTTTGAAATCAACTTTCGCATTAACGTTTTCGTTGATGGACGATTTTACTTTAGCTACAATACTGTCTTTGAAAAAAAAGGGCACAGCGGTAGCTGCTGCCAGTAATACCGCTATTACAATGGCACAAGTAATGAGTACTTTTTTTAGCATGTTTGGTAATATGGTTTATTGATTTGACTATTGTTGTTTACTACTTAAACGAATAAAATGGGGAAGAGTTATAAAATATGATAAAATAATCAGCTCATTTTATTGGGGTCTAAAATAGGGTTTTAGACTTTCTCTTGTTTGCTGTAAAAAATAGTAATTACCGTGAGAATAGGAGGGGTAAATTAGAACTTGGTACTTGCTCAGATGATTTGAAATGGTACTTACGGGATTGGAAAGACAGGATGCTGTAGCAATCGATTTTAATAATAATTATACGCATAGTACAAAGCATTAATAATGTTTAAATTAATTATTAGTGCTTTGCCTATTAGTAATTGTACCTGATTAAACTACAACCAGATCGTATTCATTGTAGTCTTCGCAAATTTGACGGGCGTATTCTTCGTCGAAATACAATTTGGCCCCATGCTTAGCAAATACCGGATATCGGGTTTCGGGTTTTGTTTTATCTAAAAAGTTATACCCCGAAAGGAATAAATCAACTGATGAAACTTTTACCTTGAACACTCTACGGTGCTCAGCCTGATCTAGCACATCCATTAATTCAGCGCGTTGGAGGAAACTTCCTGCTTCCAACTTAACTCTAAAAATCTCGGCACCGGCTTTTGGTTTGTCAGTAAAAATCAGATCAAAGTTTTTTACGTAACACGACAGACAAAAAAGGTCGTTATAAATAATCGCGGGACAATTTTGGTCGCCTAATAATTTAACTGAAAAGCCTGAACGGGTAAAAAAATCTACAACTCTTTTATTCCGACGTAGAATATCATTCTCTGTAATCATATACTGCAACGAGGAAGAAGTCTCTCTCTTTTATTTTAATGTGCTAAAATTATGTATCAGCTAATATTGTATACAAAAGTATAAAAATATCAGAAGGTTATATGGTAGTGAGCCTACAGAATAGTAACAAGTTTGAAGCCATAATTAAAAAACTTATTTCTATTGACCTGTAAGTGATTATCTAAACACGAATAAATTTAGTTTGTTTTAAGATAGTCGAACCAAATTAAAGTAGCGACTAAGATTTTGAATCAAGTATCTCAGGTAAATAGAAAAAGGGACGAAACTTTCGTCCCTTTAAAGGCTTATTTTTTTTGTGTTTCCAACAACTTGAAGAATTGATCGAGTTGAGGTAAGATCACAATTCGTGTACGTCGATTAGTAGCCCTGCCCTCGGCACTCGAATTATCAGCAATTGGAATAAATTCACTTCTTCCGGCGGCTGTCATGTGTTCAGGCGGCAAGCCGTAATCGTTCTGTAAGACCCTTACTACTGATGTGGCGCGTTTAACACTCAGGTCCCAATTATCTTCCATGGAATTATTTTTAATTGGTTTGTTGTCGGTATGGCCTTCAACCATAAACTCAATATTTGGCTGATTAAGTAATACTTTAGCCACTTTCCCTAAAACAACTTTCGCTTGGTTAGTTATCGTGTAACTACCACTGTTGAATAAAAGCTTATCAGAAATATCAATGTAAACTACGCCTTTGTCAACTTTTATATTGATGTCTTTATCGTTTAAATCGCCAACAGCACCTTTCAGGTTCATTACCAGGGCCATATTTAATGAATCTTTACGTGCCATCGATTTTTGCAAATCCTGAATGTAAAGGTCCTTTGCGCCGATATTCTCCATCGACTTTTTAATGCTTTCGGCTTGAGATGCCGAAATAACCGATAGATCTTGCAATTGTTTTATGGCCACTGTATTGTTTTCTTTTAAGTAAGCCATCTGTTGATTTAAATTTTCAATTTGTGAGTTGGCCTTACCTAACTGCGATTCGCAATCTTGCTGTTTGGCCAATAAATTCTGATACTGAGTATTTATATCCTCTTTTTCTGCTTTTACCAGTTTGAGCTTTTTATTGCTAACACATGAAAACAAAAAAACGGTACAAAACATGGTTAGAGCCATCGCTGCTTTTTTCATATCAAAAGAATTTTGTTAAAAAAAATACCTGCCAAGTAATACAATTGGCAAGCCACTATGTTAAATGATAGTTTATTAACGCTGTATTTTTGACTTCTAGTGCCTGAAAAAGTGCTGGTGTTGTTTAAATAAGTTGAAACCCTCTTTAAACCAAAGACTTAAAATCGATGATTTAGTAAATAAAAAAATAGGGAATGATGTGATTTTTTGCTACATGAGGTTAATAATTGGTAAAGATTTTACCTAACTGGTTATTTTATGGTTTTATGGAAAAGGAAATTGCAAGAAGACAGAATTTAATGATGGTGCTTATATTAATAATAGTGTTGCAAACTGAAGTAAGGTTTGTAATACGGAATATTGAGCAACAAATTAATGTTGAAAGAAACTATATTTCTCCAAAGAGAGTCCATGGTTCTCTGCTGCAACAACTCTTTTAAAATAGAAAATGATAATGAGTAAGGAAGAGTTTCTATTACTGCTCGAAAAAAATAAAGGACTTGTTTACAAGGTGGCCAATTCTTATTGTAAAGACAATGAGGATAGGAAAGACCTGGTTCAGGAAATTATTATTCAGTTGTGGAAGTCATTTGAACGCTACGACCATAATTATAAGCTGTCGACATGGATGTATCGGGTTGCATTGAATACTGCTATCTCCTTTTACCGAAAGGAGCATAAAAGAAAAGATGCGAGTGTGCCTTTAATGGAGGAACTTATTGAAATTGCTGATGAAAATTTATCGGAAGATCTGGAGGTCAATATTGGATTACTGCAGCAGTTTATTAATGAGTTAAAAGAGCTGGATAAGGCTTTAATGATTCTGTACCTCGAAGAAAGCAGTTATAAAGAAATGGCTGAAATTTTAGGTATTACCGAAACCAATGTGGCTACAAAGATTAGTCGCATTAAAGAGAAATTAAAACAACGTTTTTCACTTGTAAGTAATTGATAACGATGGACGAATTAGAATTAAAAAGCTTATGGCAGCAGCAAAGTCGCAAGCTTGAGGAAACATTAACATTGAACAGAAAACTGATTGAAGAGATTCAAACCCAAAAAGCCGAATCGAAAATCAGGGCTTTTTTAAGAAATCAGGCTGTTTATGTTGTATTGGGTATTTTATGGGTATGGTTTTTAGGCTTTTTAGTATATCATACGCCTAATATCTTCTTTAGAATATCCATTGGAGCAATTGTTCTATTCAATATTTACGCAGTGGCGGTTTATATTAAGCACATTGTTATACTTAATTCCATTAATATCGCCGAAAGTATAACCGTAACTCAACAGAAGCTTACTGAAGTAAGAATATCCTTATCGAATGTGGGGCGTATATTGATCTTGCAAACACCGTTTTATTGTACCTTTTGGTATAGTACCGAACTGTTTCAAAAAGCAGGGCCGCAGTTTTGGATAATTAATCTATGCGTAGTAGCGATCTTTTGTGCTGCTTCTATTTATTTGTACCAAAAACTTACCTACAAAAATATGCACATAAAGTGGGTGAAAAGTATGATGGAAAGCTTTGGGGGTAAAACTTTATCTAAAGCCGTAGAGTTTGTAGATGAGATAGAAAAGTTCAAAAAAGGTTAAAAAGAATGATCGGGCTAAGTCACAAAGACACAAAAAAATAACGAGCACCAAACTTTGTGTCTTTGTGATAGTGCTTTGATTAATTCGATAGCTAATCACCATTATACTGAGTAAGGGCATCCATATACTTTTGTTTGACACAAAGCTTTACAGAACGTTTATTTTTACCCACCATACGCAATAGTTGTTTTGGCGAATATCTAACTAATGGTCCATCTCCTTTTTGTAAATAGGCAATAGTTTCCGTCGAGTTTTTGGGAGCCATAGGGTAGAAGGAATAAACATTGATTTTTCCTTTTATAGTTTTAAATAGCCAGCAACTATCAGTTGAGATCCCTTCGATATTTTTGCTTAGAAAAACATCATCCATTAGTATGTTTTGGGTTTCTTTAGGGGTGATCTTTATACTGTCGCCCGTTTTCTCTGATTTATAAAGAATGTAAGTTACTGAATCAGAAAAATAGATCTTGGATTTGCATTTTAACTCTGAACTGTCTTTGAGTATAACTTTAAAAGAATAGCTTTTTTGATCAGGGTGCTCTTTTCCTCTGTTCTTCCAAAAGTTATTAAAGTTATCGCGCATTTGACGACTTGTTTGTTGATTGTATAACTCATCCAGCTCAGCTTGAGATACAGGCATTGCGTTAGAATTATTTTGAGCATCTGCAAAAAAGTTAAAAACAACAACAAACACTGAAAGTAATACCAGATGTTTAATCATGAAAGTATCTTTTAAATAGACAATAACAATAGATGTTACAGTAAAGATAAATACAATAGATCAAATTTTATTATCCATGGTAAACCCTGGAGGAGACAATTTTGTCATTTTCTATTTCCAATACTTCGGCAACCAACATTTCAAATTCTCCTTCAACGCTACGCACATATTCCATGAACACCCGGTTGTTATTAGCTGTTAAGGTTGTTACAGTATAATGCAGCGAAGGTAAACGATCAAAAGCATCGTGCCACCATTCGCGTAAAGCCTCTTTACCTTTTACATAGCCATGCGTTTCTGGCCTTCTTACCTTTAATTTCGGGCTAAAGTGGATGGCATCGTCAGCATAAAGTGATAACAGTTTCTCTAAATTATGTTCATTAAAAGCTTCAAACCAGTTTAAAGCAATTTTTTCATTTGTTTCAGCGCTCATTTTTACAAAGTTTAATTAATGCAATTTAAGGGGCTTGCATCAATTTCGTATTTTAAAAAGCTGATAAAATGTAATATTTGTTTATAGTTTCTGTTTGAAATGAGATCTTAATGAAAAACTATCTAAATACATCATTGCCTGAACAGTTCCAACCTCTTTTGGATCATATTGGTCGATTTGTTGATCTTGATATGTCTGAAAAAGAGTTATTGCTTGGAAGGCTTTCTTTTAAAAAAGTAAAGAAAAAGGAATACCCTTTATCCGAAGGACAAATTTGCAACTATAATTATTTTGTGGTTAAAGGCTGTTTGAGGGTTTACTTAATTACCAATTCCGGACTGGAGCAAATTACCCAATTCGGTATTGAAAATTGGTGGATAACGGATTTTGACAGTTTCGAAAATCAAACTTCTTCGGCCTTTTTCATTCAGGCAGTTGAAGAGTCGGAGGTGATTGCAATTGATAAAAATGCTTTGGAAAATTTATACAATGAAGTTCCAAAGGTTGAACGTTATTTCCGGATCATCCTGCAAAAAAACTTTGTGGCTGCACAACGACGAATACTTTGGATCCATACCATTTCTTCAGAGCAGCGGTACCGCAACTTTGTAGAGCAGTTCCCTGCATTCGTTCAGCGTGTTCCGCAGTATATGCTGGCTTCTTACTTAGGTATCACACTGGAGTTTTTAAGTAAAATAAGGGCGAAAAAGAACCTCTAAATCTCTTAAAGTGGACTTATCGCACGTGGGTAATACCACCCCGTTAAGCACTATTAACAATTGTAGTATTTCTTAAACTAGATTAATTTTTTTGAGCGGCAGGCTCACGACTTTTGAATTGTAAATAATAACAATTATCTGAAAAATTAAAAGTCATGAGTAACAGAATTAACATTAACCAGGTTGCACCGTCAGCCTATAAAGCAATGTTGGCTTTCGATAGCTACTTAAAAACTACAGAAATTAACCCGCTGCATAAAGAGCTAATTAAGATCAGGGCTTCGCAAATAAACGGCTGTGCTTATTGTTTGGATATGCATTCGTATGATGCCCGTGAGTTGGGAGAAACCGAACAGCGCATCTATACCTTAAGTGCCTGGAGAGAAACCCGGTTTTTTAGTGAAGAGGAGCAGGCAATATTGGCTTTAACAGAAGAGATGACCTTGTTACCTAAAGGTGTTTCTGATGCTACTTACCAATATGCCGAAAAAGTTTTAGGAGAAAAATTATTGGCCGAAGTGATCATGGCCATTATCATTATCAACGCCTGGAATAGGATAGGGGTTACTTTATCAATGACTCCTGCTCTAAGATAATTTTTGTTAAAGCCCCCCCAGTGGTATTAGCATTGGGGGGCTTTTAAATATTTATCGTATGAATCGATAGGTCCACTTTATCAAAAATGTATTGCGCCCCTGATCGGTAAATGCATTGTCGAACAAACTACCCATTATTGGTGTATCGAGTTCATAATTTGAACTGGAAGTACTTCCTTGCGACCAAACCAGGTATAGTTCCGAACCTGGTCGGTATTCCCAGCGGGCAATTAAGTTCGAACGGAATTGTACAAAGTTGAAGTCAGGCTTAGCGAAATCATATTTTACCGTTCCGTCTCCCTTTTCATCAATATAATAGCGGCCATCACTTTCGCTTATTTGGCTGGAAGTATAAGGTGTAAACCGGTCGTTATAGTGCTTAGCCAATGGATCTGATACGTATGCGAAGTTGCTGTAGAGCGGTCGGGTAATGTAAGGCTGCGCATAGTATTGCAGTGTTAAATCGGGAGTAATGTTAAAATTCATTCTTCCTGTAAAACGAAGCGTATTTTGATCTACAGAGCTAACAATTGAACGGATCATAGCTTGATCATCGACTTTAGCATTGGCTACAAATTGATCCTGACGGCGCCAATAGTATGAATAATCAACTCCTAAACTCAATTGAAGTGCATTTAAAGGCTGGAAGGTAAAGGCAATGCCCAAATCATTTCCTTTAACAGTATTTTCAAACCCCCAGAAATTATTGTAATAAAAATTAGTATATATTTTTTTACGATAGTCGCTGTTAACATACCAGTTTTGGGCTATTCCTGCCGGCTTGCGTAAGGATGATGTGCCCTGCAAAGTATTGTTTGAAACATCATAAGGATTCCAGGTGAGCCCTACACCTGTTTGCCAATTGTTCTTGAACGTTGCATGTGAATTGGTGTTGAAGGCTTGATAAAGGAATTGACCGCCAAAATCCCACCGCGACCAATGGTTGTAGTTAATCCGTGCGCTACGGAAAATGGAAAATGGTTTTTGAAATTGTAATCCGGCCCAGGTAAAATGATTGATTTCGTTTGATGTTAACATAAAACCAATATCATTTAATTCGAGTTCGGGAGAGCGGAAGGTAACGCCGGTTTCAAATTTAAATACCTGACCCATATTGCCTGATTTTCCACCTATTTTACCCAAACGGAAAGTCCCTCCGGTGCCTGTCAACGAGGTGCGGTTAGGATCTACCGAAACCTCTGGAGCTCCATCTCGTTGAAATAAGTGCTCAAAGGCAGTTTGAACACCTAGAATCGATTCTTTGCTTCCTTCTAAATGACTAAACACCATATTACCCCTTATGTACCAGGTGCGTTTTTTCCAGTAATGAAGAAAATCCAAGCCTCCAGAAAAGGCGTTTTTAGTCAACATGTTATTCAAGCCCTCTCCTCGGTTAACTGCCGTGAAAATACCTCCTAAAACAGTATTGCCACTATTTATATCTTTCTGTAATCGTCCAACAAAGTAGTTGGTTAATGGTTCAACCAATTCATCGCGTCTTACACCCAAATTATCAATGGTGGCCATCTCGCGTTGGGTTACACTTTCGAGCACGCCAATACTCCAGCCTTTTTGGGTTTTCCCGCTAAACTTAGCGGCCCCCAAAATAGAAGTATTTAAGGGAACATCAGCGAACTCTCCAGCTCCGGTAGTTGGATAGCTGTGCGGAGAACTCCCAATACGGCGGGAATAGAAAAGCAGATCTGAGTCGTAATCACCTCCAGCTTCTGAGCCAGTTAGCTGATAGCTAAATATATTCCGACTTTCAATAAAGAACGGGCGACGTTCTTCAAAATAATTCTGAAAACCATCGATACGAACCTGTGAAGGGTCAGCTTCCACTTGTCCGAAATCAGGGTTTACCGTAAAATCGAGAATCAGGTCATTTGTTACGGCAAATTTTCCGTCTACTCCCATGGTCAGTTTTTTATCTGATCCGGTAGCAAAGGGATTTCCCGGAGTTGCCTGGTATTTGTCGGCTTGGGCAACTAGATAAGGGGCAATTTCAATCTGACGGTGTGTAGGAATATTTTTGAGGCCATATAGTTCGCCAAAACTGCTTACCCAAACTCCGGAGTTTTGTGGAATAAACTGCCAGGTAGAACGTTCTTCTTTTCTGAAAATGCGACGCATAACCTGGATGCCCCAAACCTTTTCAGTTTCATTGCCGTAACGAAGCTGACTTAGCGGAATTTTAACTTCGGCAGTCCAACCTTGCTCGTCAACATGGGTTTTAGCAAACCAAATGGGGTTCCAGTTCGCATCCCAATTATTGCCGTTTTCTGAAACAAATTCATCGTTACGTACCCCCGAAACCGATAAGGTAAATGAAAAGGCGGTGCGCAAATCATGGTAACTATCGATATTAATTTCTACCCAATCACCAGGAAACTCATCTCTTCTGCCCATACGTTTTATGATCGAATCAGGCGCCATATCATGGCAACGATAAGCGATGTATAGGTATTGATTATCGTAAAGAATTTTGAAATTGGTTTTTTGCGAAGGCGATTTTCCTTCATTAGGCTGCCATTGTGTAAAATCGCCCCCCCATTCAACAGCATTCCAAGCTTCTTCCTGTGGAATGCCATCAAAGTTTATACTTCCGCTTAGAGGTTTGGTAAAGTACTTCTTTTTGGTAATCGTCGAGTCACTTTTTTGACTATAAACGTTAAATGTGAAAAGCGTACAAATTAATAGCAGAAAAGTTTTGTTCATGTATCAATATTAATAATTGTTCGACTACTTAACACGAGCTGTTTGTAACAAAATCGAGGCTTTGCAGGCTCGCAAAGTATAGATTGGATTTCATGCTCCTTTAGCATGACAAAAAAACTTTGAGTATGTTGCACGAGGAGGGAAAAAGGTTTTAATGCTTGTTAAAAGACCTGTATTTTGAAAATGAGGAGTGTTTATTGAAAGAAACTATTCAATAAATGAAGGAAGGGCATGAAAAATTGTGTTCTACAGAAAAGATCAATTGAAATTATTAAGTTGTTTACTCACTGAGGCGACTTAGTGCTTTTTTAGATGATTTGTGCAAATAAGCATTGGGGTTATGATAAATAGCGTCCTGAGGGAGCCAGTCCCACCAATCTCCTAAGTCTCTTTTAATAATATTGATATAAAATTCAGGTAGTTGTTGTGATTCTCCTTCAAAATAATCTCTAAAGGCTCTGTCTTCAATAAGGTTTTTACGTACCTGACGATAAAATTTTAAACGTCCCCAGCCTTCCGAGGAAATGGCGCGCATAAAATTCATCCATTTTGAGGTAAATTTTGGTGTTGCAGCAAAACGACGGTAAATGGCTTTTTGAGAAAATGAATATTCAGTTAGATCAATCACTTTGTCGTAAAAATCAACCCACTCATAGTTTTTTGGCTTCACATTCATTGCCAGGTGATTATTCAGGAAATGGAATGGAAACGGTAAAACGCGGTTTTCTTTTTGATATTCAAGGTTCAATGGCGCAGCCTCTCCAAATGCCGAAAGCAATGAATAACCTGGAAAAGCAGCAGGAGATAGATCGATAAATTGTTTTGTGATTTCAAATGGGTCCGATCCCTCGTCAGAATCTAACCCCAAAACAAAGTTTGTTTGCATGTATGGAATGTATTTAAAGATCGTGTTCACATGTTGCGAAACGCGCATCATTTTTTCCATACCAGTATTATGGGCTGTTCGTGATTTATTGCCAAGTTCAAACCATGATTCAATGCCCGGTAACATGGCCAGAAATCCATTCTGTTGAAATACTTTCAAATGATCTTCGGTGAGAATGGATAAACTGCTTTCGGCAATAAATTGAAAGCTTTTAGGTGGTGCAACACTTGCTATCGCATTCATGTAATGTTCAAATCGTACCCCAAAATTAGGGTCGTGCCACACAATGAGCGGCTTTTTAAATTTAGTTAACAGAAAGCGCAGATCTTTTTTGAGAGTTTCAACGTCTAAAGGCTGGTAGGGAACTTCGGCATCAATGCAAAATGAACAGGTATAAGGGCAGCCAACGCTGCCAATCATGGGTACAATTTTAAGGAAAGGAGCTTTCTTTAATGTTTCCTCAATAAACCTCCACCGCTCAACTACCCCCGGAAAATGCCCAGGTTGTCCTTTTTCGGTTAAGTGTTTTCCTTCTGGTCGTTGGGGTGTACAGTTATTGGTGATTTCAGCAATGGTTGATTTGTGTGCAAAACCAACTACGTAATCAAAATATTTAACTGCATCGTCAGGGTAACAGCGTGCATGGGGTCCTCCAAGTACAGTTACAACACCTTTGCTTCTGAAATAGTTGCTTAAGGCATAGGCCAGTAAGGCGGCCTGGGTAAATCCGCAAATAAATACCAAATCTATTCCCTGCGGAATTTCTTTGCGCAGATCTTCTAACCCCGTATAGCAAATCAGTTTTACATCATGACCATCTTGTTCGCACCAGGTTGCCACCACCTGAGGCATTATGCTAGCCATGTTTGCATGCATTATTCTTGCCCAAAGTGTGTTTGTTGGTCCTTTACTAACCAAATCAATAACTCCGATTTTAAGTTTTGGCATGTTGCTAATGTTAAAAACAAGATTCTCCGAAAAGCCGGAAATAGGAATGATCTAAAAAAAGACGTTAGAAAATATAATAAGCGGTTATTATATATAAGGTAATATTTATTAATGAATTATTATAGCCTTCGTTAGGGTTTATTTTATTGCCGGAGGTTTAAATGTTTGGTAACATTAATTGAAGATGAACTGTAGTACCTGCTTTAAATCAAATAATTATCTTTGGGTATGCAATTAATTGAAGCTACCTATTCCGATTTTTTGATATCTACCGATAAATCAAAATTAGATGTGATTTATATACACCAGTATTTAAATAGAGAATCATACTGGGCAGCCGGTATTCCAATTGAAATTGTCACCAAGTCAATTGCCAATTCCCTATGTTTTGGCGTTTATCACGAAAAGCAGCAGGTTGGTTTTGCCCGGATGATTACCGATGGGGCCACCTTTGCTTATCTGGCGGATGTTTTTATTGATGAAAAATACCGGGGACAGGGACTTTCAAAAAGGTTGATGCAAGTTATTAAAGAACATCCAGATTTACAGGGATTAAGACGAATGCTGTTGGCAACCCGCGATGCTCACGGTTTGTATGCCCAATTTGGGTTTACACCGTTATTAAGTGATGCCGACAATTTTATGCAGATTAAAGCGGTGGATGTGTATAAGAAAGGTTAATAGCAATTCATTTATGGGTTTCAATTTTCCTTATCTGTATTCATTGTATTGAATTTTAGTTATGAAGTTAGTTTTAGAGAATGTTGATTTGAAAAATAAAGAATTGTTCGCGATTATTATCACGAAAAGATGTCTATAAGTTTTTTTCGGGGAACTAGCTTAAGTTTTTGTCTATTACTTAACCCTTGCCGAATAAAATTCATTGCGATATGTCTTCTTAAGCACGAAATACACGTTTTCCACATCCGCTTAACAACTCCCTTTTTTCTTTACCTTTGAAATCGCTTATTTAGTCCATGGTCCATAGTCAATAGACGATGGTAAAGAGCTGTGAATTAATATCTAATGAGCTTTAAGCATTAACGTTCATTAATGTAATTCCATCGACTATCGACAATGGTCTATGGTCTATCATAAAACTGCAAATAAAAAAGAATGCCCGAATTCAGTCACCTCCACGTACATACTCAATTCTCCCTGCTCGATGGAGCGGCGGATATTTCCAAGCTATTTAAAAAGGCCGCCAATGACGGCATGAAAGCCCTCGCAATTACCGACCACGGTAATATGTTTGGGGTGTTCAAGTTTGTGGCCGAAGCTGGTAAGCACGACAATAAAGTAAAACCTATTGTTGGTTGTGAGTTTTATGTGGTAACTGATCGTCACGAAAAGAAATTTACAAAAGAGAAAAAAGATAAACGTTACCATCAGCTGTTCTTGGCGAAAAATGCACAGGGTTATAAAAACCTTACCAAACTATGTTCTTATGGTTTTATGGAGGGTTTGTACAGCAAGTGGCCGCGTATTGATAAAGAATTGATCCTTCAATATCACGAAGGACTAATTGCTACCACCTGTTGTATTGGAGCATCGGTTCCACAGGCCATTTTAAATGAGGGTGAAGAAGCAGGGGAGAAGGAATTTAAATGGTGGCTGGATATTTTCGGTGAAGATTATTACATCGAATTACAGCGACACAACTTACCCGAACAAGAGAAAGTGAATGAAGTTTTGCTTCGTTTTGCTAAAAAATACAATGTAAAAGTTATTGCATCTAACGATTCACACTATGTGGATCAGGAAGATGCCAACGCTCACGATATATTATTGTGTATCAACACCGGTGATATACAGGCAACACCAATTGCAACCGATGAAGAAGGCGGTAAAGGTTACCGTTTTGGGTTCCCTAACGATCAGTTCTTCTTCAAAACACAGGCGCAAATGAACGCCTTGTTTCATGACATTCCCGAAGCCATTGATAATACCAACGAAATTGTTGATAAGGTTGACCTCCTTAAATTAAAGCAGGATATCTTACTTCCAAACTTCCCAATTCCTCCAGGATTTATTGACCAGATGCAATACCTGGAACATATTACCTGGGAAGGAGCAAGGGCCCGTTATGGAGATACGCTTGATGCTGATAAGGAAGAACGTATCAATTTTGAGCTGCATACTATCCGTACTATGGGGTTTGCGGGTTACTTCCTTATCGTATCCGACTTTATTAAGGCCGGCCGCGATATGGGCGTATTTATTGGTCCGGGCCGTGGGTCGGCTGCTGGCTCAGCGGTGGCTTATTGTATCGGAATTACCAATATCGACCCGATTAAATACAATCTCCTGTTTGAGCGTTTCCTTAATCCCGATCGTAAGTCAATGCCCGATATTGATACGGATTTTGACGACGAGGGACGCCAGCGTGTAATTGATTACGTGGTTGATAAGTATGGTAAAAATCAGGTAGCACAGATCATTACCTATGGTTCTATGGCTGCAAAAATGTCGATTAAAGACGTTGCTCGCGCCTTGGATTTACCATTACCTGATTCAAATGCCATGGCGAAACTGGTGCCTGATAAGCCCGGTATTTCTTTGGATAGGGTGATGAATGCGCCTATTGATGGAGATAAGTCTTTAAAGGATAAAGAAGGTTTAGGGCCGGAAGATATTGAGAACGTTAAGCAGCTTCGTGAGATCAGGGAAGGGAAAGATCTTCGTTCCAAAGTAATCAAGGAAGCTTTAATTCTCGAAGGCTCTATTCGTGGAACGGGTATTCACGCAGCGGGTATTATTATCGCTCCGGAAGATTTAACTAATATCGTTCCGGTTGCCGTTGCCAAAGATTCTGATCTGTTGGTTACACAATATGAAGGAAAAGTAATTGAAGATGCGGGTGTAATTAAGATGGACTTTTTGGGGCTGAAAACCCTTACCATCATTCGCGACGCATTGAAGATGATAAAGGAGAATCATGGGGTAGAGATCGATATCGATTATATTCCATTGGATGATCAGGAAACGTTTGGGCTTTATCAACGCGGGGAAACCAACGGTACGTTCCAGTTTGAGAGCCCGGGTATGCAGAAGTACCTGAAAGACCTGGTGCCGGATAAGTTTGAAGACTTAATTGCGATGAACGCCCTGTATCGCCCGGGACCTATCGAGTACATTCCAGACTTTATTGAACGTAAACACGGTCGAAAGGCAGTTGAGTATGACTTGGCCGACATGGAAGAGTACTTGTTTGATACCTATGGAATTACCGTCTATCAGGAGCAGGTGATGTTGCTTTCGCAGAAACTGGCCAACTTTACTAAAGGTGATGCCGACGTGTTGCGTAAAGCGATGGGTAAAAAAGATCGTAAAACGCTGGATAAGCTGAAACCTCAATTTATTGAAAACGCGAAGGAAAAAGGTCATGATGCCAAAGTATTAGAGAAGATCTGGACCGACTGGGAAGCCTTCGCATCCTACGCGTTCAATAAATCGCACTCTACTTGTTATGCTTTCGTAGCCTATCAAACCGCCTATCTGAAAGCGCATTATCCCGCTGAATATATGGCTTCGGTATTAACGCACACAAAGGGTCAGATTGATAAGATCACTTTCTTTATGGAAGAGTGTAAGCGTATTGGCGTACCTGTTTTAGGGCCTGATGTGAATGAAAGTTCACTCCACTTTACGGCAACTTTAAAAGGACAAATACGTTTCGGTTTATCGGGAATTAAAGGTTTGGGAGAGGCCGCCATTGAAAGTTTGGTTTCGGAGCGCAAAGAAAATGGACCTTATGCATCGATTTATGATTTTGCCAAACGTGTGAACTTACGGGCGGTTAATAAAAAATCATGGGAGAATTTGGTGTATTCCGGTGCCTTTGATTGTTATGATGAATACCACCGTGCGCAATATTTTGGTGTCAATGTTTCCGATCGGTTGAATGGTATTGAACGTTTAGTAAAGTTCGGGAACGATTTTGTGGCCAATCAGAATAGTGCTCAAAACTCTTTGTTTGGAGGAACCGCTGATGCTCATGTTCCAGAGCCACCTATGCCGGATTCAGAGGAATGGAGTTTATTACAAAAGTTGAGTTTTGAGAAAGAGGTAGTGGGAATGTATATTTCCGGCCACCCTTTAGATGATTATAAATTGGAAATTGACAATTTCTGTAATGCAAGGATTACGGATTTGGCTACACCTAAACCAGGTACATTAGTGGTTGCTGGTATCATTACTGCTGCCGAAGAACGTCTGACAAAACACGGTAAACCTTTTGGCGGTTTTACTTTCGAAGATTATTCAGGTAGTCATCGGATGATGATGTTCTCAGAAGATTACCTGAAAAATAAACACTTTTTCCAATCGGGCTTATGTGTGTTTGTTAAAGGCTCTTTTAAACCACGTTTCGGTCAGGCAGATAACCTCGAGTTTAAGGTAGAAAGTATTCAATTGCTCTCGGAGATTCGAGAAAAGATGGCCAAAAATGTCACTTTGACTTTTCCACTGCATGAACTTACTTTAGAGTTTATTGATAACCTGGAATCACTTTGCAAAGCGCATCCGGGTAATTGTAAATTGAAACTGAATGTGATTGATGCAATTGAGCGTATTGTGCTCGATCTTCCATCTAAGTCAATAAAGATCGACCCGAATAATAATTTTATGAATGAGATAGGCAAGTTTAAGAATGTGAACTTCAGCTTGAATTAATTGGGTTAATTATATAAAGACAAGGCAGTGATTTTTTAATTACTGCCTTGTCTTTTTAATTGCCTTCCACTACGCTCAGGCTGATCAATAGTTGTTAAAACGTAGTTTGTTTTGTCACGTTGAGCGTAGTCGAAGCTGACTGTAATTGATAATATTGTAAATTTAGTTAGGTTTATAACAATTACGTATGAAGAAAAGATTAGGCATAATCGTTTTGATTATTCTCTCTATAGCATCTTTCAAATTAACCGCCCAAAACCGGTACGAATTAAACTCGGGCTGGGTATGTGCTCCAATAACATCAATAAAAGAAACTGGGGATGCCATTTCCTCCTTATCCTATTCATTGAAAGCATGGAAACCAGCTCTTGTTCCCGGAACGGTTTTAACTTCCATGCTTGCTAACAAGGAAATTCCTGATCCTTTTTACGGGATGAATAATAACCTGATCCCAGATATCTATCAAACCGGGAGAGATTACTATACTTATTGGTTTGTTAAGGATTTTAAAGAGGAAGCGCCAACAGGTTCACGGCAGGTTTGGTTAACTTTTCGGGGGATTAATTACAGCTGCGATATTTACCTGAATGGGAAAAAAGTAAATGTCGAGCCATACAAAGGAATGTTTCTTCGGAAGACTTTCAATATTACTTCGTTACTTTCTTCAACCGGAAATAACCGATTGGCCGTGATCGTTTATCCGCCTGATCCGGTTGGGAACCCGAACGGAGGACAAGGCGGTGATGGAACTATTGCCCGAAATGTTTCGCATCAATATGTAGCCGGTTGGGACTGGATCCAACCTATTCGCGACCGAAATACCGGAATTTGGGATAAAGTGTTTATTGAACGGACCGCAGCTGTAAACATAAAAGATCCACTTGTGGTCACAGTAGTTCCTGGTAAGAGGAAGTCATCAGGAATACAAGCTCCTGCGCAGATTAAGCTTTCTGCTGACCTACAAAATGCCTCGAATAAAACGGTACAAGGTGTATTAAAATATAATTTCGACGGAAAAACAATATCCAAACAAGTACTGATCAAGCCAAATACTGTCGTAACAGTTCGACTGCCCGATTTAACCATTACTAATCCTCGTTTATGGTGGCCGGCTGGTTATGGAGATCAGCCTCTTTATAACATTAAACTTGAATTTGTAGAGAATGGTGCAGTTGTCACGGATTCTGAATCTATTTCTTTTGGATTAAGAGAGATCAAAACTGAATGGAATGAACGAACAAGAAGCAAGCAGATATCGGTTAATGGACAGAAAATATTCATTAAAGGCGGTAACTGGATTATTTCTGATGCGATGCTTCGGTTTTCAAAAGAACGTTATGATGCCGAAGTGCGTTTTCATCGGGATATGAATCTAAACCTGATCAGAATATGGGGAGGGGCATTGGTTGAACGTCCTGAGTTTTATGAGGCCTGCGATAAATATGGATTATTGGTATTTCAGGATTTTTGGATATCCGGCGATTGTAATGGACGCTGGCTTGACCCGATGAAACTGGAGGATCAATGGTCCCGCAGAAAATACCCTGAAGATCATAACCTGTTTTTGGAATCGGCAGCAGATATGATTAAAATGGTTCGCAATCATCCTTCGCTTGCCATGTGGTGTGGGGGAAATGAAATGACTCCGCCGGAGGATATACTAGTGCCATTAAGAGACTCCATCTTGCCAACACTGGATGGTACTCGTTGGTTTGTTGAATATTCGAACGCTGACGAAATGTCGTACAATTCTATTGGAGGAAACGGCGATGGCCCCTATGGAATTCAAAATATCAAGACGTTTTGGGAAGAAAGAACCTATCCCTTTAATAGTGAAGTGGGGTCGGTAGGTATTGGTGATTATGAATCACTCGAGAGATTTATCCCAAAAGAAAATATGAAAGTCCCTGTTTTTAAATCAGGGGTGAAACCGGAAGAGTTAACGGATTCGGTTTGGACATACCATAAGTACACTGGTGTTGGGTATAATCAATTTATAGAGCCCTACGGAAAGCCGAAGGATTTAAGAGACTTTGCTTTAAAAGCCCAATTGGTAAATTATGATCAATATCGGGGATTAATTGAAGGGTTTAGCTCTCACATTTGGGATTGGTATACAGGCGTGATCATCTGGAAAACTCAAAATCCTTGGACTGCAATGAGAGGACAGATGTATGATTATTACCTCGATCCGAATGCTTGTTTGTATGGCTTAAGATCAGGAAGTGAGGCACTGCATATTATGTGTAATCCTGTCGATGGAATGGTAATGGTGGTAAACAATGGTTTTGAAGCTCAACGGAATTTGATGCTAGAGGTGAAATTGATCGATATGGAAGGGAAAGAAAAACTGATAACTCAGGTGTTTTCTAATATTGATGCTTCAAGCGCTAAAAAATATCTATCCATCAAAAAAGAGGTAGATGAGATGGCAAAAGCCAAAGGTGCTTTTTTATCATTAAGAATACTGGATGAGCATCAAAAAGTAGTAAGTGATAACTTTTACTGGTTACCTAATGAGAGCGGACAATACACGGGTTTGCAAGAGATGAAAGCTGCAGATCTGCAGGTAAATGCCAAGAAAATTGCTCCAGGTAAACTGGAAGTTACGCTCCAGAATCCAACAACTAACCCTGTGGCGTTTTTTAACAGATTGTCCGTTGTTGATAAGGAATCATCAAATCGAATATTGCCGGTGTTTTATTCTGATAATTATCTTTCTGTTACTCCGGGCGGGGAGAAGAAAGTAGTGGTTGAGTTCGATCCGAAACTTAATTCAACTGAGCTTGCAATCAAATTACAAGGGTGGAATGTAACAGAGAAAGTCATTACAATAGACTAATAAGGTTTTTATGAATTTAAAAAATGGGTTGTTGTTATTGTTATCAATATTTATTGCCTGTTCAGCTTTTTCACAAGTACAAACACCTCTTTATAAAAATGCAAATACACCGATTACAAGCAGAGTAAATGATCTTCTTTCAAGAATGACAATCGAAGAAAAAGTAGGTCAACTTTCGGCTTTGCTTGGATGGGATATGTATTTGAAAAAAGGGAACCAGGTTGAAGTTAGCGATCTGTTTAAAAAATCCGTGGCAGAACAGCAAATAGGGATGCTTTGGGCTACATTAAGGGCCGATCCATGGACAAAAAAGACCTTGAAAACCGGGTTAAATCCTGAATTAGCGGCTAATGCAACGAATGAGCTTCAACGGTATATTATTAAAAACACACGCTTAGGTATTCCATTGTTATTGGCCGAAGAATGTCCCCATGGTCATATGGCAATTGGTACAACGGTTTTCCCAACGGCCATTGGTCAGGCTAGTACCTGGGATCCCGACTTAATTGAACAAATGGCATCAACAATTGCCGTTGAGGCCAGGCTACAAGGTGCACACATTGGCTATGGTCCGGTGCTCGATTTGGCAAGAGAACCCCGTTGGTCAAGGATGGAGGAAACTTATGGAGAAGATCCTTATCTGAATGCTGAAATGGGGAAGGCTATGGTCAAAGGGTTTCAAGGCAATAACTTAAAAAGCGGAATCAATTTAGCTTCTACCCTTAAACATTTTGTTGCTTACGGAAATCCTGATGGAGGACATAACGGAGGGAGCATTTCGGTGGGTCAGCGAGAATTATTTGAATCTTATTTACCTCCGTTTGAAGAAGCTGTAAAGGCTGGTGCATGGTCGGTTATGACTGCCTATAACTCTGTTGACGGTATTCCTTGCAGTGCAAATCCCTTTCTGCTTAAAACAGTGCTAAGAGAAAACTGGAAGTTTAATGGATTTACTGTTTCTGATCTTGGCAGTATTTCAGGTTTATATAATAATCATAATGTTGCGGCCTCCAAAGAAGATGCTGCAGCTTTGGCAATTAATTCCGGATTGGATCAGGATTTAGGAGGGTATGGGTATGGGGCCCAATTACTAAAGGCAATAGAGCAAGGTAAAGTGTCACAAAAAACACTTGATTCGGCGGTGGCTAGAGTGCTCTGGTTGAAATTTGAAATGGGGTTATTCGAGCAACCCTACGTCGACCCAAATAAGGCTGCAAAACTGGTTGGGTCGGCACAGAATACCCAATTGGCAAATCAGGTGGCTAAAGAATCAATCATTTTACTCAAAAACGAAAACCATTTATTGCCTCTTCAAAAGAACTTGAAGAGAATTGCAGTAATTGGTCCAAATGCAAATAATAGTTATAATCAACTAGGTGATTATACCGCTCCACAGCAAGAAGATAGGGTAGTTACGGTTTTGGAGGGTATCAGGAATAAGGTCGGTAAAAATGCAGAAGTCACTTACGTTAAGGGCTGCAATATCCGGGATACAACGGAACAGTCGATTGCAGAAGCTGTAGAACTCGCGAAAAAATCGGAAGTAGCTATAGTTGTGCTTGGAGGATCCAGTGCAAGGGATTTTAAAACCGAGTATCAAAATACCGGAGCAGCGATAGTGTCAGATAAGATAAGTGACATGGAAAGCGGTGAAGGCTTTGATCGTGCTACCCTTGATCTGATGGGATATCAACTTAAACTGTTGCAGGAAGTCGTTAAAACCGGTACTCCGGTAATCCTTGTCTTGATTGAGGGGCGACCACTTAATCTGAATTGGCCTGCTACGAATGTTCCTGCTATAATCAACGCATGGTATCCCGGTCAGGAAGGTGGTAATGCAATTGCGGATGTGCTGTTTGGAGACTTTAACCCTGCAGGGCGATTAACCGTTTCTGTGCCTAAATCAGTGGGACAGCTTCCTGTTTATTATAACCATAAACAACCCTCTCCTCACGGATATGTTGAAATGGATGAGAAACCCTTATATTCTTTTGGATATGGATTGAGTTACACCTCGTTTGATTATCGTGATTTAGAAATTAAAGTTTCGGAGGAAGAACGTGATTTAAAAGTTGCGGTGGAATTTAAGCTTGTAAATACCGGCAAGTTTGATGGTGATGAAGTGATACAGATATACATTAAGGATAATGTAAGTTCGGTGGTTACCGCAGTTAAACAGCTGAAACGCTTTAAGAGAGTTAACTTAAAAGTAGGTGAGGCGAAAATAGTTAAGTTTTCACTAACCGCCGATGACCTTGCTATTTTTGATAATCAGCTGCGAAAAGTTGTTGAACCTGGCCAATTTACATTAATGGTTGGGGCTTCTTCGGATGATATTAGAGTGCAGGGAATGTTTAATGTTTCAAAAGAAGTGTTACGTTGAAATTAAAATAAACAGGATAAAGGTAGAATAAATGGGATTTGAACGCTGCCATCATGGCTTTAAAAAGTAATTCGGTAAGTCTAATTTCTTGATGTATTCGTTGCAACAATTATTCAGTCAATCTGTTATATTTGCAAACGTAAATTTTAAAAATATGGCTTTAGTAATTACCGACGCAAACTTCGAAGAAGTTGTATTGAAATCAGATAAACCTGTATTAGTTGATTTCTGGGCAGAGTGGTGCGGTCCTTGCCGCATGGTTGGTCCAGTTGTAGAAGAATTAGCAAGCGAATACGAAGGTAAAGCTGTTATCGGAAAAGTAGATGTAGATAACAATCCTGAAGTATCAATGAAATTTGGTATCCGTAACATTCCTGCTTTATTATTCTTCAAAAACGGTGAAATTGTAGATAAACAAATTGGCGCAGTTCCAAAATCGGTTTTAGCCGGTAAATTGGAAGCTCAATTAGGATAATCATATAAAGCACTAATTAAATGGCCTTGGATTTTTCCAAGGCCATTTTTGTTTTCAGAATACATTCTTAAGGTTATATTTGAATGAATGAAATTTGATAGCTATTTGCGTTTATCCTAATTCGTTTTCAAACGAAAAGTGATTTGCATATCTCAAATCCCATATCTCTTATCTCAACAACGATGCTCGAAAACAAAGAAGAACTTCAACAAATAAACCTTGAACTATTGGCCAACCAGGTGGTGGAGGGTTTTATTACCGGTTTGCACAAAAGTCCGTTTCATGGGTTTTCGGTTGAATTTGCCGAGCATCGCTTATATAATACCGGCGAATCAGTAAAAAATATCGATTGGAAATTGTTTGGTCGCACCGACCGTTTGTTCACCAAGCGGTTTGAAGAAGAAACTAATTTGCGCTGCCAGTTGATTATTGATGCTTCTTCGTCTATGTATTATCCCGAAGGAGAAAAAAATAAGCTGCAGTTTTCAGTATATTGCGCGGCATCATTGATCAATCTGCTGAAACGTCAGCGCGATGCCTTCGGATTAAGCGTTTTTTCTGATAAGGTATTATTATCCACTCAGGCCAAATCTACTACCGCCCATCAACGCTTTGTTTATTTCGAATTAGAAAAATTGATGGCCGATAAGCCAAAAAACCGAAATACTTCATTGGTCACTTCGCTACATGAAATTGCCGAGAATATTCATAAACGTTCAATGGTGGTTATTTTCAGTGATATGATGGAAAGTGCAGAAGACACGGAAGCAGTTTTTTCAGCGCTTAACCATTTGAAACACAATAAACATGAGGTGGTGCTTTTTAACGTAACCGATAAGCGTTCGGAACAAGAGTTTCGATTTGAAAATCGTCCTTACCTGTTTATTGACACGGAAAGTGGTGAAGAAATCAAAGTTCAGCCGGGCCAGGTTAAAGAGTCGTATTTAAAAGCCATTACAGAGTATAAGTATAACCTGATGCTTAAATGTGCGCAATATCGTATCGATTACATTGATGCTGATATTAATGAAGGCTTTTATCCGGTGTTGAATGCCTATTTGGTAAAACGGAATAAGATGATGTAAAACCCACATGAAATAAAAAATATACCAACAGCCATGAACGCTAATTAGTGGGTTCTTGATGGCCTTTAAAAATCAATTAAATTTCAGAAAAAAAGCCCGTTTGCTGGTATGCAAACAGGCCCTCTTCTACTATTAATTACCTAATGAACTGTATGGAGTTTTAGGTTTCGTTATTGTAGCTTCCGCTACCATTTTTTGTGTTTTTTTGTTTGATCTAAAACTGCTTATTCACGTTTTAAAGGTGTAATCTTTATGATTACCATTGTATTGTTGAGTCTAAGGTCAGCTTATTACATGAAGATTTTATGAAGATTCAGTTTTTTTGAATAAGAAATTCGGTGGTTTGATTGCCTGTTAAGCTGTTGCTGGAAATTTGAATATTATGGTAGTTCCTTTGTGTAGAGTAGAGGAGATACTTACGTCAATGTTATGAAAGCTGGCGATTGTTTTTACAATAGAAAGACCCAGCCCATTGCTGTTTTCTTCAATAGTTGCTGGTTTGCCAAATCGCTTAAAAATATTCTTTAGTAGTTCTGGCTCAATTCCAAGGCCAGTATCACTTATCAAAAGTTCATAATGGCTGTTTATCTCTTGGTCGAGGATGTTTATCCTCCCGTTCAATTGATTGTATTTGATAGCATTTGTTACCACATTAAAGATCATCGTTCGGATTAACGCTTCATTACCTTTAAATTGGAATGAATGCGATAAATGCAGACCTAGTTTAATGTTTTTTTCTTCTAGTCGATGTTCAACCTCCTCGCTAATCTGTTGAATTTGCTTGTGAATATCAATCTCATCTTCCTGTTCAAATTGTTCATTTTCAATTTTCGATATGAGCAATAAACTATTAACCACATTTTTTAGCCAGTGTAATGTGTTTAAAGACGAATAAACCTGGTTTTGTACTTCTTCACTTACACGTTCATCGTTCAATAAATTTTCGAAACGGGTTTTTAATATGGCAATAGGAGTTAAAATTTCGTGTGATACATTGGCAATGAATTCCTTTTGCGTATAAAACGATGTTGATATACGCATTAGCATTTCTTTTAATTGTTTATCCAGGTGTTGAAAATCAGAAGTACTGGTTTCAATGGGGTCAAAATTGAAATGGGATGGATCGTTTACATCTTTTAAACGTCTGTTGATGATCGCAGATAAAGGCTTGAGCAGATATCCAGTAAACAGAAAATCAGTGATCAGTGTAAGCGCAATTGCCACAAACAATACCAACAAGGTATAATTCCGAAAGGTTTCCTGAAACTGCTTGATGCTTGCCAGGCTTTCCCCTATTTCTAACTGATATTGCTGTTTATTAAAATCAAAGTTATAAGTTAATATGCGGTAATTACTGGTCTGGTTTTCAATGATCCGTTCTTCATTCGAAAAATTGCCTATACTATCCTTCTCATTTACCGGAGGAATGATCTTTAATAAGATATATTCTTCTTTGAGCACGTTGTAGCTGGCAAAATCGGTATCCTGTTCAGTGATATATTCCGATATTTCTTTTCCAGAGAGGTTTTTAATGAATTGCTGCTTTTTCTGAAGGATCCGTGTGTCGAGATGGTTGTACGCTACACGCTTCGCCCCAAAATCAAAAACCAATGCCAACGAAATGATGATGACTATTTTAGTGATGATGTTGTAAGTGGCAAATTTTGCTTGTAAGCGCATGTGTTAATTTCAGATTTACGATTTCGGATTTACGAAATCTAAAGTCGTAAATCTGAAATCAAAAATTTTATTGGTTTATCTTATATCCTATACTTCTCACCGTTTCAAACCAGTCGATAGGAGAGTGGGTCTGAAGCTTTTTACGAAGGTTCTTAACATGAACATCTACAAAGTTCGAATCACTGTTAATTTCCAAAACATCCCCCCAAACATGCTCGGTAAGCTGCAATCGCGATATTACCCTGTTTTTATTCAGCATTAAAAAGTTAAGAATATCAAATTCTTTCTTTGTCAGGCTGATCTTCGTGTTGTTGAAACTTACCTCCCTGTTTTGAATGTCGATTACAAAACCATGCAGGTTAACATCATTTTTAACCAAACGATGTTTCCTGCGCAGTATCGCATGCATGCGCGAGTTCAATTCCGAAAGCTCAAACGGTTTGCTTAAATAATCATCAGCTCCTAAATCTAGGCCCTTTACCTTGTCTTCTGTTGCACCTCGTGCAGTTAAAACTATAACAGCATCTTCCCGGTTAGGTAATTGCCTGAACTCTTGCAGCAATTCTAAACCATCGCCATCGGGTAAACCTAAGTCAAGCAATACAAAGTCGTACGAATTGACAAAAAGCTTTTCAGTAGCTTCCTTTTTATTATAGGCTAAATCACATAAAAAGCCTTCTTGTTTTAGAAACTTGGCAATCTCGTCAGATAAGCTATATCGATCTTCAACAATTAAAACATTCATATAGTAAAGTTAGAAGTACAATTTTAGCGGTACGAATTTGAAATTCATAATTAGGAGAAATGTACGCATTTGTATTTCGTACTTCGTAAATCTAAAATCTACATTATTTCATTGATGCTTTGCAAAATAATTGCACATGCCTCTCTGATTTGATCTTCAGTAATGATCAGGGGAGGAGCTATTCTTAGCGAGTTTGAACAATGCAAGAACCAGTCGGTGATAACGCCGTTTTCAATACATCGGTCAATGATCTTCTTATTTAATTCGAAACTTTCAAACTCAATGGTAAACATTAATCCTTTTCCTCTGAAATCTAAAATGGCAAGATGGTTTAATAGCTCTTTGAAAAGCTGATGTTTAGCTTCTACCTGCTCAATTAAATTGCTTTCAAGCAAGGCTTCAAAGCCGGCCAAGCCTGCAGCACAGCACACCGGGTGCCCTCCAAAAGTGGTAACATGGCCCAAAATAGGATCATTTCTTAAGCTAGCCATGATTTCATTAGAAGAGATAAATGCACCGATTGGCATTCCGGCCCCTAATGCTTTTGCCAGAAGTAAAACATCAGGAATAACTCCAAAGTGCTCAAAGGCAAACAGTTTACCTGTGCGTCCCATTCCGGCTTGGATCTCATCTAAAATTAAAAGCGTACCTGTTTCCGTGCAACGCTTTCTCAAGGCTTGCATATATTCTAATGAAGGTACGCGAATACCCGCTTCACCCTGAATGGTTTCGAGAATAACACAAGCGGTTTTAGTGGTTATTAATTCAAGATCGGGTAAATGATTGAAGTTGATGAAACGAATATCAGGCAGAAGTGGTCTGAAAGCATATTTGTAATCCTCATTGCCCATTACGCTTAAAGCACCGTTTGTACTTCCATGGTACGAATTTTTACAGGCAATAATTTCCGTTCTTCCGGTAAAACGCTTCGCTAGTTTTAATGCTCCTTCAGTAGCTTCGGCACCTGAGTTTACAAAATAAACCGACTGTAGCTGCTCAGGAAGATGAGCGGCCAGCTTTTTGGCAAATTCTGTTTGTGGCGCTTGAATGAACTCTCCATATACCATTTGGTGCATGTAGGTTTCGGCTTGTGTTTTTATTGCATTAACAACCTTTGGGTGACAATGGCCTATATTGCTTACCCCGATTCCTGAGATCAGATCGATATGAGGCTTATTGTTTTTGTCGAACAAATAAATGCCTTCACCTCTAGTGAATTCGAGCATTAAAGGAAAATCGGTGGTTTGTGCGTTATGTTGTAGAAATAACTGACGTAATGGAATCATACTGCAAAATTGCTGATTTTCTTTTATTAGTTTTTATATAAAACGCAAAGAGCCGGAACTAATGTTTCCGGCTCTTGAAATTATTTAATAATCAGATTAGTCGTGCTTTTCAGGCTTATCACCTTTCAGTTTCAATTCTGGTTTAGCTTCACTACCACCTTTTCGTGCAAGCTCGTCCATCAATTTTAAACCTAATAAACCACTGATAGAGCTGTTGGTGTTATCAGCGCCTCCTGAAATCAATACGTCAGGAATGATCTTAATGCGATCTTTACCAATAGTTTCGGCAATTTTATATTGAGTAAAGTTGTCGCCGCCCATTGCGCTAACCGCCAATTTATATGATTCTGCAGATGATTTACCGATAGCCAGAATTTTCTCTGCCTCTGCATTACCGGTTTTCGAAATTTTTTCAGCTTCGGCAGATGCCAGCATTTTGGTTTTTTCAGCTTCTGCACTTGCCAATACTTTTACTTTTTCGGCTTCGGCTGTAGATTGAAGTTTAACGCTGGTTGCTTCACCCGTTGCTTTTTCAACCGAAGCATCGGCAACGCGTTTTGCAATAAGTACTCCCTGGTCTGCTTTAACAATATCTTTCTGGATCTCAGCCAAGGCTGTTTCTTTTTCCAACAACTGACGGGTTTCCTGCGCTTGTTTCTGCGTTTCGAAAGTTACTTTTTGTTCTTCAGCGATTTTACGGTCGGTCAAGGTTTTCATCAATGACTCAGGAGGAACGATATCTCCGATCAAAGTATCAACACCGTTAACGTTATATTGGTCCAGTACTTGACGAATGTGTTCTCTGGCTGATTGCTGACGCTCTTTACGTGTTCCAAGGAACGCAATAACATCCGAATCTTGTGCCGAGTTACGGAAATAGTTACCAATGGTAGGTTCTAAAACCTGGCTCACAAGGTTGGTCATGTTTCCAAAACGGGCAATTACCTTAGGCGCTTCGTTTGTTGGAATATGAATGATCTGAGAAACATCCAGGTTGAAAGGGAAACCGTCTTTAGAACGTACTGTAATGGTCGAAAGATTTTTGTCTAACTGATGTGATTCACTACGCGCACTTGCCCAGTTTAAAACCAGGTTAGTAGTTGGAACCAACTCAACACGCATAATGTAATTGTTGATCGGATATTTTCCCGGTCCATAAGGTTCAGCCCAAACACCTTTGTAACCTTTTCCCACAATGTTTCCATGCTTAAACTCCGTGCCGCTCAAATCTTCGCCATCTTGTCCAACGTAAGAAATAACCACACCCACATGTCCAATTGGTATTTCGGTCATTTTAGTTTCTTCAACCTGAATAAACCACGGATTAAGATAATATGATCCTGCCAGCATTACCTGAGGCTGTAAACCCTTGTATCCGCCAGCCTCTAAAAACGCATCTGCATTTTGGAACATATTATGACCGCCTACATCTTTGCCTGCTATGCTTCCGGCGGGTAATGGCTCCCCATCTAGTGTAGTAACAATACCTACCATGTTTTCACTGATAACCGCCATATTGGTCAGTTCTATCTCAAAAAGGTTAGTATTGATACGGTAAATACCGGTAGTTATATATTGCGATTGACGGCCTTTTCGTCCGCCATTTATTAAGAATTTCTCAGCATCCTGAAATGAATCGCAATCAACCTTACGACCTAAAATGCGTCCGCTTTCTAGTTCTGCGCCATCTTTGGCATTTATCAAACCTATTTTTCCCTGAGGGATTACCGTTAAACTTTCCAGTTTTACTTCGTATTGCCATAACCAATACCAAAAGTGAATACCTGGTGGAAGTGGTTTTGCCTGAAAACCAGCCTCACCTAAGGTGGCAATAATTCTTCCTTCAGGTAGACTTTTGTTAGGACCTAATAAGACGAACTTTTTAGTGACCAATCCGATTTTATCTTCCGGAACGAAAACAATTCCTAGGAAAACACGAAAGATCATTTTATAAAAAACGACCATAACAATGGGGATAAGAACCCACCAAAAATTAAGTAGACTAATCATGAAAATAATAATAAGTGATGATATTTTAATTGACTAACAGGTAACGGTAAAGTGTTGAGGTTACATTGGTACTTCAAATTTGAAAGCAATGTTAATCAATTGTAAGGGCCTTTAGAGAGGATTTTTTTAACATGATGTTAGTAATTGACCACTTTCAAAACAAATATTATCTTGCCGTATGATTACTACCTTACAGGAAAAAGAAAATGCAGGGTTTACTTGGATAGATGTTGAAAATCCAACTCCAAATGAGTTGAATGATATTGCCTTGAAGTACAAGTTGCATTATACCTCAGTACAAGATTGCCTTGAGCCTGATCATTTACCTAAGTATGAGGTGATTGAAGATGTGGTTTTTATTATTGCGCGAATTTATGATCAGAATGCAAAGTCCGATGAGTTAAACATTAATGGATTAACCCGTAAAATTGCCATTTTCTCTGCTGATGGTTTGGTAATAACCATTCATCGTTCACCACAACCATTTTTACTCGACTTGCAGGACCGATGCACTGCCATGAAAAACTCTCCTGGTAGGTTTCAATTACTTGCTTTAATTATGGACAAGGTATTAATGTCGTATGAAAGTCCTATAGCTAAAATAGCCGAGCTTCTTGAGTTTTATGAAGACCGGATGTTTTTGAAAAATCGTTTACCAAATTTATTACAGCATTTTTATCAGTTGAAACGAAAATCTTCAACGTTAAGAAGGACAATTCTCGTTTCACGAGATATAATAATTAAGCTGGGCGAAAATTTGGAGGGGCCGATAATGCAGGATTTAAAAGATACCTATGTTGAAGTTGAAACCCATCTGGATCAATTAATAGATTCGGCCAGCAACCTAACTGCCACATATATTTCTTTAGCTTCGCAGAAAACCAATGAAGTAATGAGAGTTCTGACCATCTTCTCGGTCTTCTTTATGCCTTTAACATTTATAGTAGGTGTTTATGGGATGAATTTTGAAAATATGCCCGAATTAAAAACGCCTCATGGTTACCTCGTTACATGGGTAGTAATGATTATCGTAACCATCATTGTTTATTTTTGGTTTCGTCGTAAAAAATGGCTTTAATCAGTTGTTTGACCCTGCTGATTACGTAAGCGTTTTAGTAGTTCCCGTTTAAATTGTTCTTCGGCCATATAAAGTTTGGCTACTTTTTTTAATGGAATAACCTTTTTAAATCGATCGTAATATTTCTTTTCAATATCCAGCTCACGTTGTTGAATAGCAAAATCATTTTGAATCAGTTCTTCAACTTCCTTATCCGATAAATTATCGGCGTTCATCCGTGCCTGAACTATTTTCTGACGACGTTCTTTCATTAATCGTTGCTTTTCGGCCTGGTATTCATTATAAACCGGCCAAAAAATCTTGCCTTCATCAGCTGTTAATCCCACTTTAGTGGTAATAATAGAAACTTTTAATGCTTCAATATCGGCTTTACGTTGATTGAAATCTTGCGCCTTAAGAAACAAGGGCAAAAAAGTAAATAATATGAATCCCAAAAAAGAAAAGCTATATTTTTTCATTAGTTTATAATTCCTGTAGTAAGAGTTCCTCATCAACATTATTTAAAATGTAATTTTCCAGTTTCCTGGTTTTTTCAGCCGAAGGATTAACTGCTGCATTGCCCGCCGAAGTATTAACCACTTCTTCAACCAGCATGGATTCGTCAAAATAATTAAGGTCAAAATTTTGATTGTCGATTTTAACCACATTGGCGGTGCTGTTCATTTGCTTGTCAAGTTGGTTAACTTGATAAATATTGTACCCAAACCAACTTGCCAGCGCGGTAAAGCAGGCTGCTATTGCTAAGCGATAAAACCTGCGAATAAATGTCTGATTGGCATTTTCGAGTTCAATGTCAGCAATTTCACTAAACACCCGTTCTTCAATTGTAGTCGGAAGTTCATCAAAATAATCAGTAGGTGCAGTAAAAGGATTTATATTGTTTAAGCCTGGAATGCTTAAATGGACATCTTCCTCATCACCAGTGTCTAATTGATCCTTTATTTTGGATGAAAGATTTTCGAAATAAGTCTCAGGAAGCTTGAACGGATTCTCATTAGTTAAACCTTCTATATTTAACCCGGCGTCCTCCATTTTAATTCTTTCCCAAATACGGTCATTAAGTGAATTGAAATAATTCTCAGGCACCGTAAACGGAGAGGTTTGTTCGGGCTGTGGGAGATTTTTTTCTAAATCGTTGAAATTCACTTTTAAATCGCTTTAGTTTAATAGAGTGATAAAATCAAAAATGGTTTAAATTGGAATGAGAAAAAGTTATAAAACGCTGTTGGTTTGTAGAATAATTTACTCATTATGCTTAAAGTATTCTTCGATTTTTTTTACGGCGTGATGATACGAAGCTTTTAATGCACCCACACTGGTATCCAAAACTTCCGACATTTCTTCATATTTCATTTCATCGAAGTATTTCATGTTGAACACAATACGCTGTTTTTCCGGTAAGGTTAAAATGGCCCTTTGCAGCTTCATTTGAATATGATTGCCATCAACATAAATACTATCCGTAAGCTTATCTACAAGATAACCGGCATGATCCTCAAAGCTTTCAGAGGCTCTCATTTTTTGTCGGTTTAAGAAAGTGATGGATTCGTTGGTAGCAATGCGGTACAGCCAGGTATATAACTGTGAGTCTTCTCTGAAATTAGAGAGGTTTTTCCAAACCTTAATGAAAACTTCCTGTATTACATCATCGGCGTCGTCATGATCTATGACCAATCTCCGAATGTGCCAATACAATCGTTTCTGGTATTTTTCTATGAGTTGATTAAAAGCAAGGTTTCGGGTGGATTCACTTCGAAACCTTACTAATAAATCTTTATCGCTTATTTCTTCCTTCATTAAGTGCTTGTATCGCTTTGATTCGGTATCGGCTAATGTAATAAAAAAATAATAGCCAATTAAGCGTTCAGTTTGATACCTAAACCTGAAGGAGAATTATTTACGGCTAATTGCCTTTTTAGCTGCTTCAATAATATGATTTTTATCCAAACCATATTTAGTCATTAATTGGTCAGGAGTTCCACTTTCTCCAAACGAATCATTTACTGCAACATATTCCATTGGAACAGGTTTGTTTTTAATCAATAATTGAGCGATGCTGTCACCTAATCCACCTAAACGATTATGCTCTTCGCAACTTACTACGCAACCGGTTTTGGCTACAGAAGCTAAGATTGCTTCATCGTCTAAAGGTTTAATGGTGTGGATATTAATAATTTCTGCATTGATGCCCATTTCAGCTAATGCTTCACCAGCTTCAATTGCTGGCCATACCAGGTGACCGGTAGCAAAAATGGTAACATCAGTGCCTTCATTTAACATTAAGGCTTTACCAATTTCAAATGTTTGATCAGCAGGAGTGAAGTTAGGTACAGTTGGACGGCCAAAGCGTAAGTACACTGGTCCATGGTGGTCTGCAATGGCAATTGTTGCCGCTTTAGTTTGATTAAAGTCGCAAGGATTGATCACTGTCATTCCAGGTAACATTTTCATCAAACCAATATCTTCTAAGATCTGGTGAGTTGCACCATCTTCACCCAAAGTTAAGCCGGCGTGTGAAGCACAGATCTTTACATTTTTATCTGAATATGCTACCGACTGGCGAATTTGATCGTAAACACGACCTGTTGAGAAGTTAGCAAAAGTTCCGGTAAAAGGAATTTTACCGCCAATAGTCATACCTGCAGCTAAGCCAATCATGTTAGCTTCGGCAATACCAACCTGGAAAAAACGCTCAGGAAACTCTTTCTTAAAAGCATCCATTTTTAATGAACCAATCAAATCGGCACAAAGTGCAACCACATTTGGATTAGTTTTGCCAAGTTCAGCTAAACCGGCGCCGAAACCTGAACGAGTATCTTTTTTCTCTGTGAAAGTGTATTTTTTCATTTTAGAGTTTTATATCGAAATACAGCTGCTCATATCATTTAAAGCAACTACATTTTCAAATCATCAATAGTTCTAATTCTCGAATTATCTTAGTAGTCTCCGCAGTAGTTATAGCCAACCGGCTCTTCTAACTGAGCTAAAGCCTGAGCCAATTGCTCATCATTTGGCGCAACTCCATGCCATTTATGAGAACCCATCATAAAGTCTACACCAAAGCCCATTTCAGTTTTCATTAAAATAACTACTGGTTTTCCTTTACCGGTTTGTGTTTTGGCATAGTTAAGGGTTTTTATTACCTCATCCATGTTGTTGCCGTCCATATCAATAACTTCCCAGCCGAATGCTTCAAATTTTGCTCTTAAGCTACCTAATGATAAAACCTGATCGGTAGAACCATCTATCTGCTGGCCATTAACGTCAATTGTTGAGATGATGTTATCCACTTTATTGTGTGCAGCATACATTGCAGCTTCCCAAATTTGGCCTTCTTGTAACTCACCATCGCCATGTAAAGTAAATACAAGGCTTTTGTCGCCGTTTAATTTTTTAGTTTGAGCAGCACCTAAAGCAACTGAAAGCCCTTGTCCTAATGAACCTGAAGCCATACGAACGCCTGGTAACCCTTCGTGAGTGGTTGGGTGACCTTGTAAACGGCTATTTAGTTTACGGAATGTGCTTAACTCTTTTACAGGAAAGTATCCCGAACGAGCTAATACGCTGTAAAACACTGGTGAAATATGTCCATTTGAAAGGAAGAAGACATCTTCGCCAATGGCATCCATGTTAAACTCAGGGTTGTGTTTCATTACTTCGAAGTAAAGAGCAACTAAGTAATCTGTACAGCCTAATGAACCTCCAGGGTGACCAGAGTTTACAGCATGAACCATACGTACAATGTCTCTTCGCACTTGCAAAGCAACCTTTTTTAACTTTTCTGTAGTTGGCATTTCGTGGGTTTTAATAGTTATATTGAAGAATATGAACGAATTATTTAAAGGCGCAAAATTAAATAATTATCTGAGCTTTAAAACGATGAAAATCAAATAATCTCATTTGTGAATGAATGCTCAGAATGGCCATTAAACACATTCTAATTGGAGTTGGGATAAATAGGAAAATAAAGGTATTAAAAAAGAAAAGCATTCAGCCTTTGTTTGTTGCTGAATGCTTTAGGTTAAATTATTAAAAGATCGATTATCCACTGATTAATTGCAACATAGCACCAAAATGTGCTGCGGCCCCACCTAAAACAAATAAATGCCATATCGTATGGTTGTAAGCTATTTTTTCATTTCGATAAAAATAAACCCCAATAGAATAAAGCAATCCGCCAAAACCAAGTAAAGATAAAATTGGGTTGGGAACCGAAGCTGCAATTGGTTCGATGATCAATATGCCCATCCAACCCAGACAAACATAAATGGTGGTAGATAGAATTGTGTACTTGCCGGTAAAAAAGATCTTAAAAAAGATACCGGTAATTATAATTGTCCACATGGCAGTTAAAAACATGCTTCCTGTCTCATTTCTAACGTAATGAATAATAACAGGAGCATAGGTTCCTCCTATCAAAAGAAAAATGCAGCAATGATCGATAATTTGCCAGAATCGCTTTCGTTCCGGTTGTCGGGTAGCATGGTAAATGCTTGATACAAAAAACATGGTGATCAAGGAAGCCGCGTAAAATCCAATGGGAAGTAAAAGGCTTGCTCTGATAAACATACATTGCCATAGTAGATACATTCCTCCAATTGAGAATGCTATGGCTCCTGAGAGATGAGTAAGCGTGTTTAAACGCTCATGTCTTTCTTCATAAGAGGGATAGGTAAAAAGATCCATAAGCTGTGAATTGGTATATATAATTTACAAAAAACAGCTCGGAAGAAAAAGGGGATTTATAGGTTTTTGAAACGTGAAGGCAAATTTTTACAATAAAAGTTGATGAGTTTTTGCATGCTCGAGCAACTGAGTAAACAGTTCCCAAATTTCATCAGATCCCTGTTCAATAATAGCTAATTTTTTAAGAGCTTGTTCAGCTTTTACTCCGGCTTCGGTCCAGCTTTGTCCTCCATTTACAGAGTTTAATAAAAAAGGAGTGATTCTGTCAATCGCATTTGCAAATAATGCTTCGGGAGTGTTGGTGGCCTCAAATTCAAGCCATAATGAGATAAACTCGTGCTTTTGATCTTCCGGTAAGGAACCGAAAAGTTTCTCTGCCGAAAGTTTTTCATTTTCAAATTTTCCAATATTGGCCTGTTCGTCAAATAAAAATACATCGCCGGCATAAATTTCAACCAAATCATGCAGCGTTAGCATCTTAATAACTCTTAATAGGTCTATGTTTTTTTCTTTGGCGTATTCAGAAAAAGTAAGGGTAATAAGAATGATCTGCCATGAGTGTTCGGCGGTATTTTCCCTTCGGCTTCCGTCAGCAATAAAATTTCTCCTGATCACTTGTTTGAGTTTATCCGTTTCGAGGATAAAGTTGATTTGCTGAGAAAAGCGCTCAGTAAGATTTAATTTATTTAATAGGGAATGCATATGCGCACAAAAGTAAAAAGATTAGTCCGGGGTTATTAATTGGTAGACCATAGAAAAATATACCGATTAAATTTCTATGGTCGATGGACTATTGACTAAATTAGTATCGTAAAAACATTCGCAGCAGTTTAATTTTTTCCTTAAATGGGGCGTATTGAATACCACTGTCGAACCAGGTTTGTGTTTTTAAAACCGCTTTCATTCGGGTAAAAGCATCAAAACTGAACTTTCCATGATAATACCCTATACCACTATTGCCAACTCCCCCAAAAGGTAAATGCGGATTTCCTAAGTGAATCAATGTGTTGTTGATACATCCTCCTCCAAATGACACTTTATTAATATAAAACTGTTCTGTTTCCTTATTTGAGGTGAAGAGATAAAAAGCAAGCGGATTAGCATTTTTGTTGATAAGAGCTAAGGTTTCCTTATAGGAGTCAAACCCATAAACAGGCAAGATCGGTCCGAAGATCTCATCTGTCATCAGCGGGGCGTCTATAGAAACGTTCTCCATTAGAGTAGGAGCAATGTAAAGCTCCTCTTCCGTTGTTTGGCCACCAAATATGATGTTGCCTTGTTCGAGATAGTTTTTTAATGTAGTAAATCGGCGTTTATTAATAATTCGGCCATAATCACCACTAGAAGGCGTTTCCGTGTAAAACTCATTAGTATATTTTTTTATCAGTTCAATCAATTCTTTTTTACGAGAATTATGAACCATCAAATAATCCGGCGCTACACATGTTTGTCCGGCGTTGGTAAACTTGCCCCAGACAATGCGTTTAGCTGCATTGTGCAAATCAACATCTTTATCAACAATACAAGGACTTTTTCCGCCAAGTTCCAAAATAACAGGGGTAAGTTTTTTAGCAGCTATTTCGGCAATTGCATAGCCTACCGGTATACTACCTGTAAAAAATACCAGGTCGAAACGATGACTGTTCATTATCTCTGGAATTACCTGAGCTCCATCGCCCTGAATAGTAGCTACATATGCCGGATCAAAAACTTCAGTAATGATCTTTTCAACTATTTCAGCTGTTGCAGGAGCTAACTCCGAAGGCTTAAGAACCGTGCAATTTCCACCTGCAATAGCGCCAATCAAAGGATTGATCAATAGCTGAAATGGATAATTCCATGGGGCAATGATCAATACACAACCTAATGGGTCTTTATGGATATAACTTGAAGATGGGAATAACGCAAATGGTGTGCTTTGGCGTTCTGGTTTCATCCAACTCTTTAAATTCTTAATTGCAAAGTTCAGCTCTTCGTAAACCACGCCAACTTCAGTGCTATACGATTCAAACTCATGTTTATTCAAATCTTTATTCAAAGCATCGAAAATGGCTTGCTCATTATTGCGGATGACTTGTTTAAGCCTTTTTAACTGATCAAGCCTGAATTGATAGCTAAGCGTTGCTCCTGATTTAAAATAAGCAGCTTGGTTGTTAATAATGGAGTGAAAAGCCGAATGTCCAATTTCTGCAATCATGGTTATTTATTGATTTGAGTAAATAAACAAAAAAATAATCGAACCCGTTCGTTTTTAAGCTGAAAATTATGCGCGCATTATGTAAGAAGGGGGCGGCATTATAAAAGAAAAAAGATCGCCTGCTTGAAAATATTGTATCATGCAAGGCGATCTTAAAAGTTAGCCAATCAGGTCGAGTACCTGCTGCGTTGAATTTTTTGAATCTACTTTTTCTATGATATGAGTAATTATGCCATTTCCATCAATAACAAACGTGGTTCTGAGTATACCCATATATTTTTTTCCAAACATCATTTTTTCGGCCCAAACCCCATAATCTTCTATCATTTTTTTGTCTGGATCGGCAATTAAAGTGTACGGAAGGTTATGTTTGCCGGCAAATTTTGAGTGTGACTTTTCTGAATCAGCGCTAACTCCTATTACAGTGAACCCTTTGGCAGATAGAGCAGCATAATTGTCTCTGAAATTGCAGGCTTCAACGGTACAAGTAGGTGTACTATCCTTTGGGTAAAAAAACAAAATGATTGTTTTACCTTTAAAATTGCTTATTGAAATTGGTTTTCCATTTTGATCATTTCCTGAGAACTCAGGAGCTTTATCTCCAATTTTTATTTTTGCCATTGTTAAAATTCAGTTTTTTAAATCTTATCTATAAAATTCAGCTTCATATAAAGCCGAATTGTTTTTCATGTCAGTTACCACTAATTGTAATGTGTGTTTTCCGGAGGTAGTTTTAGATGTAAAAGTATGTTTTAAAACACCCGTTTTTCCATTCATTTCAAACAGAACCCATTCACCATCAATCATGCCTTTCCATTCTTTAACACCCGATAACATATCGCCAACTCTAAAGGTAATTGACGACAATGCCGCCATATTCTTTTCATTGATGATATTTAAAGGAGTAATTCGCGGAGCAATGGTGTCGGCCATTAAGTAATAGGTGCCAAAGCCTTTAAGTTGAGCTTTTACATATCCGTTTTCATATTCACCCCCTTGGTAAGTTCGACTATCGTTTACAATAACTGCTTTTTCCGGAACCGAAAGGCTTGCATCAGGTTTAATTTGCAATGTGTAAGGTTTATTAATAGGAACCGACTTGTTGTGAACAGAGTATAAATTCGAATAAGCTCCGTAAACTTTGCTACCCATTTTAAATTCAAAGTTGAAGTCATCGAAAAAGCATCCAACGGGAAAGGTTGCAATCATATTTTCGCTAGTAAAGCGGTTTTCTTTATCCCAATAAAACTGGGTGGTTCCAGCTTTTGCAGGATGTGAAAATCTTTTTTTTATCCCGGTTCCATTTACGTTAAATGTTAATGAAGAAGTATTTCCGGCCACATCTTTAACAATGTATTCAAATTTATAATTGCCTTCAATTTCAAAACTTTGGATGCCGCTATTAGGAGTAATTTTAAAAATGGGTAATTTATTTCCCGGATCAACAAACGATTTTTGAATGAAATTTTTGTTCAGCTGAAATGAATGGTAATCGATATAAGAATTAATGCAACGCTGTAAATTAAAGTCTAAATGGTCGAATACGGCTTTGTACACAGTTTGTTCGTCGCGTTTCAGTTCAATAGAGTAGATGCCATTTAAGTTTCCGGCTCCATCCTGCATATCGTCCGTTATAACTCCGAAGCCTATTTGTCCATTTACATTAATAGCAGATGCCTGACTTACTGCATATTCTCCAATGCCTTTATTTACAATTGGGAAACCCGCTCTGACATTACTTCCGTTCACCGTACTGCTATCGTTTAATGGATAAACATAAAATCCTTTTATGAAAGGTCTTTTGGTGTCGGCTACGGGTAAGCCAAATAATAACGGATTTATAGGTTCTTCTGATTTAGTATCTCTTATTTCAAAATGAAGATGCGGTCCACCTGAGCTGCCAGTGTCTCCCGAATAACCGATAAGTTCACCTTTTTTTACAATCAGATCGGTTGGTAATAAGTTAAAGTCAACTTCAAATGATTCACGGCTTGCTTGTGCTCTTCTCAGTGCTTCTTCCAAACGAGGGGCGAATTTCATCATATGCGCGTAAACAGATGTATAGCCATTGGGATGATCGATATAGGCTGCATTTCCAAATGCCCAAATCTGAACCCTTAACCTTGAAATATACCCATCGGCAACTGCATAAATCGGGAATCCTGTTTTTTGCTGTGTTTTAAAGTCTAGTCCTGTATGAAAATGATTGGGGCGTAACTCGCCAAAGGTTCCCGCAATTGCCACAGGAATATCCATTGGCAATCTGAAATACCCCTGTGGATAAGTTCTTTCCTGAATTGTTTCCTGTTTCGCATTTCCGTTTTTTGGGGGTTCAGATTTGTGAAAGAAAAAACCCACACAAGTGGAGATACCCACAATAAGGGCAATAGCCCCTTTTAATAAACTCATAGGTTTCAATTATTTTATCTCGAAATCTAATAGTCGTTTACCTTCAATAAAGCCCGTTAATTTATCGCCAATGGCCACTTTTCCAACCCCTTCAGGAGTTCCGGTAAAAATTAGATCGCCTTTTTTTAGGGTGATAAATTTGGATATATAACTTATCAGTTCCTCAAACGGGAATATCATGTTTTGAGTATTTCCTTTTTGAACTTCCTGTTCATTAATTAATAAGTTGAAATTGATATTCTTCAAATCTGAAAATTCAGCTTTTGGAATAAACTCACTAACAGGAGCTGAACTGTCAAAACCTTTGGCCAATTCCCAGGGAAGACCTTTTTCTTTTAGATTTTGTTGTATGTCCCGTGCAGTAAAATCAACTCCTAAACCAATTTCGTCAAAATAATTTCCGGCAAATTTTGGATCTATATGTTTTCCCTCCTTGCTTATCTTCAAAACGATCTCAATTTCATGATGAATTTCGTTGGAAAAATCAGGGTGATAAAATGGTTGATTATGCTTAAGTACAGCTGTGTCGGGCTTCATAAATATTACCGGGGAGGCAGGCACCGCATTGTTTAACTCTTTGGCATGGGCAACATAATTTCTTCCAATAGCAATTATCTTCATGTGTATTTCAGGATTAAAAATTTGAAAAAAACAGTTTCGGCCTTCAATCTTCTTTAAACTGTTTTTGATGCGAATATCCCTCATAAAAATGTATTTAGAGTAATTTAATCTAAAATAATTTGGAAGAGTGGCCGACTTTACTAAACAAAAAAACCTCGCCGGAAGGCAAGGTTTCAATTATTTCTTAGTGTTCAAGATCAATTATAAAATCGAGATTCGTTTAGAAACAGACTCATTGCCAACCGTTACCCGTACAAAATAAAATCCTTTTTGAAGTGAGTTTCTAACATTGAATTTTATCTCCTGGGTTCCTGCTGAGGTTTGTTGCTGTGAAACAAGGGTTGAAATCTCATTGCCCAACAAGTCCATCAGTTTTATGGTTACCGTATTGTCTTTCTTAAGGTTGTAACTAACCGTAAACTCATCATTTACCGGATTAGGATAAACTTTTACATCACTAATGTTTTTGGTGTCATCTTGTGTACTGGCAAACATAATTGAACGACCAGGGATAGTTGTCACCGGGTTCAAAATTGTTTTCGCATTATATAAAAGCTTCGAAATCGTGAATGAAGTGTTAACAGTGTTCTTTAAAACAAAGTTTCCTTTTTTCTCCGAAATAACGGATTTACTGAAAGAACTTAGGGAATCAGAAAGAGTTTCTACACCTCCGTTTCCTAGTCTAATGCCGTTAACGCCACCAGCAATAGCAGCTATAGAGGCCGAAAGGGCCAGCATTAGTAGAATAGTATGTTTCTTGTAAATATATTTCATCGCATTCGCTACAAATATAGGATTATAATGAATTCAGAGAGCATGTAGATTGTAATAAATTTAATAATTAAACTTCTAAAAGTTGATAACGTTTAATCTATTTTTATAAAATAATTGATACAATTTTTAATCCAAAAAATGGTCGGTGATTAAATTGTCCGATTTAGTGTCAAAAAGTATATTTGCACACATATCTTTCTTATTCAAAATTGAGCAGTCATAAACTTAACCGATTGAGTGCCGCTGGTTTGTTAATCAGCCTTGGTATCATTTATGGCGATATAGGTACATCGCCTCTCTATGTTTTTAAAGCTATTATTTCCGGAAGACCTGTTGAGGAAGCCTTGGTTTTAGGTGGTATTTCCTGTGTTTTCTGGACTTTAACGCTTCAAACGACATTAAAATATGTAATTGTTACGCTGCAAGCGGATAACAAAGGTGAGGGTGGTATTTTCTCTCTTTTCTCATTAGTTCGACGGAAAGCCAGATGGTTGGTCATTCCGGCAATGATCGGAGGTTGTGCCTTATTGGCAGATGGGATCATTACGCCGCCAATTACTGTTACTTCGGCAATTGAAGGATTAAAGCTGGTGAACGGTTTAGAACATGTGCCTGTTATACCCGTGGTGCTGATCATTATTACCATTTTGTTTTTCATTCAGCAGTTTGGAACAAACATCGTAGGAAAGGCTTTTGGCCCAATAATGTTTGTGTGGTTCTCTACGCTGGGTGTTTTGGGTGTGATGCAGCTAGTGCATAACCCAATGGTTTTGAAAGCATTGAATCCATACTGGGCTTATAAAATATTGTTTGAGTATTCGATCAATGGCAATGCGCAAGGCTTTTTAATTCTGGGAGCAGTATTTCTTTGTACTACGGGGGCCGAAGCCCTTTATTCTGATTTGGGTCACTGTGGTAAGCATAATATCAGGGTAAGCTGGAGTTATGTTAAAGTTATGTTGATCCTTAATTATTTGGGTCAAGGTGCGTGGTTGCTAAAAACGAATTTGGGTAAAATCGTTGATGAAAATCCCTTCTATGGAATGATGCCTGATCAATTCAGGTTGTTTGGAATAGCCCTTGCCACTGCTGCTGCTATAGTAGCCAGTCAAGCCTTAATCAGTGGTTCATTTACGTTAATTAGTGAGGCTGTAAGAATGAATTTATGGCCAAAGGTTCGTATTAATTATCCTTCAGAATCTAAAGGACAATTATACGTGCCAAGCGTTAACTGGTTGTTATGGGCAGGATGTTGTTTCGTAGTACTTCATTTCGAAGAATCAGGAAAGATGGAAGCTGCTTACGGGTTATCAATTACAATTGCCATGTTAATGACTACCATTTTAATGTGTGTATTCTTGCTTAAAAAGAAAGTTGCACTGCCAATAGTAGTTCTGTTTGTGGGCATGTATATAGTTGTGGAAGGGGCATTTTTAGTGGGTAACGCTTCTAAGTTTATGGAAGGCGGTTATTTTACGGTTATCTTGGGAAGCTTGATTTTCTCAGTGATGTGGACCTGGTTTAAAGCCCGCAAAATCAAAAATCGCTATGTTAAGTTTGTTGAAATTGAAGATTACTTTGAAATTATAGAGGACTTGAGTAAAGATGAATCAGTGAGTAAGTACTCTTCTCAATTGGTTTACCTGACCAGTGCTAATTTTGATTCAGAGATTGAATCGAAGATCATTTATTCAATTCTTCAGAAACAACCAAAACGTGCCGATGTTTATTGGTTGGTTCACGTTGATGTGCTGGATGAACCTTATAAAAAGGAGTATAGGGTAATGGAAATGGTGCCGGGAGTGCTTTATCGTATCGACTTCCGTTTAGGTTTCCGCGAAGGACAACGTATTAACATTCTTTTCCGTAAGGTTGTTGAAGATATGGTTAAACGTAAGGAGGTAAACATTACCAGCCAATACAGGTCGCTACGTAAGCATAATTTGGTTGGTGACTTTAGATTCGTGGTTTTGGAAAAGATTCTTTCTGATCCACGCGCATTGCCATTTGTAGAGCGTATTACTATGTATTATTATTTTATCCTTAAAAAGTTAAGCTTGTCGGAAGAAAAAGGTTTTGGACTTGATATGAGTTCTGTGACCGTAGAAAAAGTTCCTCTAGTTCTTGCTACAACCGAAAATGTTGAAATAAAAAGGGTGAATTATGATAGCGGTAACGGTGTAGATCTTCATTTTCAAGCTACCCATCATCAAACTATTTAATAGTTAATATACATTTTCTGATAGCAAAAGAGCTCGACTGTTATACAGCCGAGCTCTTTTATTATCAAAAAGTCGTTAATTCTAGCTCATTGAAACTTCCGAGGAAGATTCTCTTGCCAATCGGCTATTCTTTCTTCCGTAGGTGAAATAAATAACCAAACCTATCAATAGCCAAATTCCGAAACCAACCCAATTAGTAAGACCCAACTCACTCATCATGTAAAGGCAGCTCAGAAAACCGAGTACAGGTATTAAGGAAAGTGCTTTTTGGACACACAGATAAACAAGATAAACAGTGATCAGTAAGAAAATCCAAAAAGGAATTTTATGCTTAAATAATGACCATCCACTCTCGTACTTCTGTTCATAAGGCACCTTTACTTCGTCAACAAAAGCTTTATAATCAGTACTACTCAAACTGCTTAAAAAAGCCTCGGTATCATCGCTTGTATGGCCTTTTGAAGCTGCAAGTTCTTTAACTGTCGTCAACTCTTCGGTATTTAATGAAGTGACAAAGGTTGTTGGAGTGTTCAGTTGCGGTTCATTTGTTAAAAACGACATAGTTTCGGCCTTTCTCATTGTAAACGCAAAAGAAAGTGCTCCAATCAAAATCACCGGCATTATATATCGTGAGTTGATATAAGGTGTTTTGAATTTACCTTGAGGGGCATTTGGCGTATTCTGAAGTTTTAAAACTCCAGCGCACACCAAAACAAAAGCGAACAATGTACCAATGCTACATAAGTCAGTTACAATGGTAAGGTTCATGAATAGGGCAGGTACAGCTACCACAAAACCGGTAACAATTGTTGCAAAACTTGGTGTTTTATATTTAGGGTGAATATTGGAGAACTTTTTAGGCATCAATCCATCGCGGCTCATACTCATCCAAATGCGGGGTTGGCCCATTTGGAAAACCAATAAAACACTTGCCATGGCTACAACAGCACTAATTGCGATAACTACTGATAACCATTGCAAATCGAGTTTGCCGAAAACAAAGGCCAGGGGATCGCCAACATTTAATGATTTGTAGGTCACCATTCCGGTTAATACCAATGCTATGGCAATGTATAAAACAGTACAAATAATAATAGCCCACATCATGCCTCTCGGCAAGTCCCTTTGTGGATTTTTACATTCTTCGGCGGTTGTTGAAATTGCATCAAAACCGATATATGCAAAAAACACGGCAGAAACTCCTTTTAAGACGCCTGAAACTCCATTGGGCGCAAAAGGATTCCAGTTATTTGTATCGATATAAAAAATACCTACCGCTAATACCAAAAGAATAATGGCCAGTTTAACAACCACCATGGCATTTCCTGCATTTCTTGATTCTTTCATTCCACGGTATACCAGCCATGTGATCAGGATGATAATGATCAGTGCAGGTACATCAAGAATTAAATGAAGACCTCCAATTTGAGGCGCTGCATTCCAGGCGTTATAGGCCATTTGAAGCTGTGGGTCGAGGTTATCAAATGATTTTCCACTTTGAAGTAAAGCCGCAGCGCTTTTGTAACCTTGCGAAATGGTCAAATAATCGGTCGACATCCAGTCTGGAATATGAATGCCATCAATATTTAATGCTTTAATTTTTATGTGTTGCAGAAAACCGGTGAAATAATCAGACCATGAAATGGCAACGGTAATATTACCAATGGCATATTCCATAATAAGGGCCCAGCCAATAATCCAGGCCATTAATTCGCCAAAAGCAACATAGGAATAAGTGTAAGCACTACCCGAAACCGGTACCATTGAGGCAAATTCGGCATAGGCAAAAGCTGCAAAACCGCAGGCGATAGCGGTAAAAATAAAAAGAAAGATTACGGCAGGTCCTCCGTCAAATGATGCTTTTCCGATGGTGCTGAATATACCGGCACCTACAATGGCCGCAATGCCGAATGAAGTTAAATCTCTCACCGTTAAAGTGCGGTGCAAGGAATGGTCTCCATGCGTGTCATCACTAAGTCCCATTTCGGCTTCTTTTAAAATGACATCAACTGATTTCTTTCTAAAGAGATCTTTCCACATAGTTATTATATTGATTGGCTGAATTAAAGATTGAAAGATAAAAAGTTTATTGAACATTCAGTTAATTAAATTGCGTATAATGGCTATTGTGGCCATTATTGCCTCATATTCATAATTATTTAAGAGAAGGAGTAGCTTTGGATAATTTACTTTTAAAACAATAACGTTATTCATGTTTAAACTTTATAATCAACACAAAACGTATTTTCTGCTATTTTCTATTTGGGTAATAGTTGTCGGCCTTTTAATAATTGTTTGTGGCAGTGATCTCCTCTTCATCTTATTGCATAAAAATTTAGGAGGCTTTGCCGATCTCTTTTTTAGATTAATTACCGAACTGGTTAGTACTATCGGAGTTACGATTATATTGATTTTATTGTTATTTAGAAATTGGAGAGAGGGTATAAAGGCAACAATTGCCATGATTTCTTCAACAATAATTACACATTCGTTAAAGATTTGGGTTGATGCCCCACGTCCGTGGGTATACTTTAAGAATGAATCAATGATTAGAACTATTGAAGGAGTGGTTTTGCTGCCAAATCACAGTTTCCCTTCAGGGCATTCAACGGCAGCTTTTGCAATGGCCGCTGTTTTGGCGTTTACTTTTAATGATAAGCGACTAAGTCCTTGGTTTTTTATTATGGCTGTATTAATAGCTTATTCGAGAATTTATTTAGGGCAGCATTTTCCTTTAGATATCTATGTTGGGAGCTTAGTTGGGATGATCTCAGCCTCTTTAACATGGAGTTTTGTGGTATTCAAAAAACAAAAAGTGGAGTTGAACTAATTTGGTAAACCATAATTTTCTACTTTGAAAATAAAATTATTGTAAAAATAAGGTTAGGCGTAAAATGCCATTGAGCTGATTGCTTATAAATGAATTTGTTAGGGGATGTAATTATTGAAACAGTAGATAACATTGTAAAGTAGAAACAAAAAAACGGAACAGGTTTAACCCATTCCGTTTTTCTAATTACGTTAAACAATTGTTAGCCCAACTTTTCAAGTTCAGCTTTTACAAATTGCATAAGCTCGTGAACGTATTCTTTTGAGAAATTGAATTCAATGCCGGCAGTTTTGTAGATCTCTCCAATGGTTTTGGTGTATCCTAGTTTTAAAGCATTTAAATAGTCATCCAAGCCTTTTTCAGGATTAATTTTATAGTTTCTCCACACTGCAACAGCGCCTAACTGGGCAATTGCGTATTCGATATAATAAAACGGAACTTCGAACAAATGCAGTTGTTTTTGCCATAAGTTCGCTTTTGTATCTTCATAACTGGTCCAGTCAACAAAGCCACCACCAAAACGATCGTAAATGCTTAACCAAGCCTCCTTACGTTCATCAAGGGTATGTTTAGGATGTGTATAGATCCAATGTTGAAAAGCATCAATCACTGCCACCCAAGGCAATGTTTTTAACACATCTTTCAATTGGTCTTTTTTAGCCCTTATCAGATCTTCTTCATTGTCAAAAAACTCATCCCAGTGATCCATTGATATCAATTCCATTGACATGGAGGCCAGTTCGGCAATTTCAGAAGTTAAGTGCTTAAAGTCGTTAAGTTCTAAGTCCGAAGAAATAAAAGTATGCACTGCATGCCCCCCTTCGTGAACCATTGTGCTTAAATCCCGCATCGAATTAGCTGAGTTCATAAAGATGAAAGGCATTCCGGTTTCAGCTAATGGATAATTATAACCTCCCGGCGCTTTTCCTTTGCGTGACTCAACATCAAACAAGCCTTTACTCTTCATGGTGCTTAAACATTCGCCTAAATAAGGATGAAGTTTATCGAAACATATAATAGACTTGTCTACCAACTCTTGTCCATTGTTAAATGGCTTTAACATTGGTTTTCCCGTAACATCAACATCGGTATCCCAAGGTTTCAACTCATTTAGATTAAGGGCAGCTTTTCTTTTTTCAGCCTGAATTTTTAACAAAGGCACCACTTCTTTTTCAATGGCTTCGTGAAAAGCAAAGCAATCCTCAGGGGTGTAATCAAAACGACCTAAAGAGGCGAACGCATAATCCCTGAAATTAGGGAAACCTGCATTTTCAGCCACCTGCTGACGAAGATCTAAAAGTGTTGAGTAAAGTTCATTCAGTTGATCCTTATCCTGTAAGCGGCGGAAACTTATTTTTTCATAAGCCTGTTGACGAACATTACGGTCAGTATCTTTTAAGAAATTGGCGGCTTGTTCAAGTGTATATTCTTGTTCATTAATGATAACACTCATAGCTCCGGAAATAGCACCAAACTTTTGTTGTTCAAGCTGAAGCTGGCTTAATAAGGGAATGTTTTCTTCCCTGAACAGTTCCAACTGTTTTTTTATACCTCTTATCAGGATAAAATACTTTTCTTGATCGAGTTCGTTTACAAAAGGACTTTCGATGAACTTTTGATTCAGCTCGTTAGTTAATGGTGCGATCTTGGGTTCAATTTCAGTAGCGAAATACTGGAAATCGGCAAGCAGTTTTTCATCCGTTGTGTCGCATGTCATTTTTATATAGCGCCATGCAAAATCTTCTTCCAAAGTCGCTTCTAACTCACTACGGTTATGCAGCCATCTTTCAAGTTCTACAGCTGAGTTAATAGGATGTTCTAAAAGTTGTTTATAAAATGGTTCTATGCTTTCAAAAGTGATTTCGAAAGCTTGAGGAAGAAAGGTTCTTTTCATTGACATGGGTTAGAGATTGTTCTTGTTGTTAAATTGCTAAATGTTTTTTGATAATGGTGTTAACAATTCAACCATCAATCAATTTTTACAATTTTATATAAGTATCTGCTAAGAAAAAGATGGCAAAACCAACACTTGCAATACCATTGGCAGTCATAAAAGCAAGGTTTACACGGCTCAAGTCTGTTGGTTTTACAACTGAATGCTGATAAATAAGCATTCCAGTGTAGCCAATTACACCTATCCAATAAAATATTCCAAAGTGGCCAACCACTCCAGCTGTAATTACAAATAATGCTGAAAGAACATGTAAGGCTGATGAAAAGTTTAACGCTCCTTTTGTTCCCAACCATTCCGGGATTGAATGCAGTTGCTGAGAGCGGTCAAAATCTTCGTCCTGCAGGGCGTAGATAATATCAAAACCACTTACCCAAGTAATAACAGCTAATGAAAATAAAATAGGCAATACGGCAAATGCTCCGGTTACAACCAGATAGGCACCAATGGGAGCTAATGATAATCCTAAACCTAAAACCAAATGGCAAAATGAAGTAAATCGTTTGGTGTAACTATACCCTAAAACTACAATTAAAGCAACCGGCGATAAAAAGAAGCAAATGGTATTAATAAAGTAGGTGGTTACAATAAAGGCAATACAATTAATAATTGTAAAAGCTAATGCACTTTTCGGACTAATAACCCCGGCCGGAATTTCACGCACTTTGGTTCGAGGATTCTTGGAGTCAAATTCCCTATCAATATATCGATTAAATGCCATCGCTGCACTACGGGCAAACACCATACAGGCAAGCATCAAAGCAAATTTCTTAAGGTCGAAGGCACTATTGGTTACTGAAATTGCCAAAACGAAACCGATAATGGCAAATGGCATAGCAAAAATTGTATGACTGAATTTTATCAACGAAAGGTAATTCTTCATTGTAAGGTTTGGTTATTGGTTTTGTTTTTGAATATCGTTCAGGTCAAATTGCTGGTTTATTTGATCAATAAAACTAATCAGCTCATCGCGACCGGTTTTATCTTCAGAAGAAGTAATGAAAATATCGGGCAATTCTTCCCAGTTTTTTAGCAGTTCATTTTTGAACAACTGAACATTGGTTGCAGTTTTTCCTTTTGATTGCTTGTCGGACTTGGTAAATACCACCACAAAAGGCAACCCCATTTCACCCAGCGAATCTATAAATTGTAAATCGAGTTTCTGCGGTTCCAACCTCGAATCAACCAATACCATTACACATTGCAGGTTCTCTCTTTTAGAAAGGTATTGGCGGATGAATTTCTCCCATTTTTCAGCCAGGCTTTTCGACACACGTGCGAAACCGTATCCCGGTAAGTCAACCAAAAACCAATTTTTATTAATGATAAAATGATTTATAAGTTGAGTTTTTCCCGGCGTTTGTGAGGTTTTGGCCAAGCCTTTTACCGAAGTTATCATATTGATTAACGACGACTTGCCTACGTTAGAGCGGCCAATGAAGGCGTATTCGGGAAGGGTTGGCTCTGGTAATTTACTGATTTGAGTGTTGCTGCAAACAAACTCTGCTGATTTTATGATCATGCACAAAGGTAAAAAATTTCATTTAGCAGAATGTAAGAGTAAATGGAGGTTGAAAAGAAAGGTTATACTACAGTCATTTAAATGCAAAATCATCCAATCTAAAATCCCTAATCTAAAATCATTAGTTATCTTTGCCGCAAGATGGCAGAAGTAGTAAAACCTTATAAAGAACTCGATTCGACAAAAAAAGAGCAGGTTGCTCAAATGTTTGATAAAATTGCGGGGAAATATGATTTCCTGAACCATTTTCTCTCACTGGGCATTGACATTTGGTGGCGAAAAAAAGCCATTGCTGAATTGAAGTCCATTCAACCTAAATATATACTTGATGTAGCAACGGGCACAGGTGACCTTGCTTTTCAAGCCATTGAAACATTGAAACCAGAAAAAGTGGTGGGTGTGGATATTTCTGAAGGAATGCTGGCTTTTGCTGAAAAGAAAATAGTAGAGCGAAATCTGCAAGCGATTTTCTCGGTTAAACCTGGTGATTCAGAGAATCTTCCTTTTGAAGAAAATACTTTTGACGCAGTTATTGTGAGCTTCGGGGTACGTAATTTCGAAAATCTGGAGCAGGGTTTGAGCAATATTCAGCGTGTGCTAAAACCCGGAGGAAAAGCGGTAGTACTGGAGTTTTCAAAACCTACCATGTTCCCTTTTAAACAATTGTATAATTTCTATTTCTTTAACTTATTGCCCTTTATAGGTAAAGTTTTTTCAAAAGATAACAGCGCTTATACGTATCTGCCTGAATCAGTAAATGCGTTTCCGGATGGCGATAAATTTACTGAAATATTGAAGCGAGCCGGATTTGTAGAAACTAAAATCAAAAAATTATCGTTAGGAATTAGTTCGATTTATACCGGAATTAAACCAAAGTAATAAATTGCAGCTGATAACTATTGATTTATTAGACGGAACAACACTTCATGAAACACATTTTACTGTTCGTATTTCTCGCATTCTTCGGATATTCTGCCAATGCGCAATTTTTGAATACAGCGGGCGACATAGATCACGAACGGCTAAATTTTGGTTTCTTACTTGGAATTGATAGAGGTTCGTTTACAGTAGTGAAACAGCGTGATTTTAGTACACCCGGATCTAATCCCTTTAGTCCCGATACGCTGCAGGCTATTAAACCAATGGGAAGCATGGGTTTTAGTCTAGGTTTATTAGCTAACCTAAAATTGAACCGCCACTTCGATTTACGATTTACGCCTAAGTTTTCATTTATCGACCGACAGCTGGAATATCAATACAATAAAGCTTCTGATAATAAGATTCTGTTAAAAACTGTGGAATCGACCTTTCTAGAACTTCCTTTACTGTTAAAGTTTAAGTCGGAGCGCCAGAATGATGTTCGGCTGTATGTGGTTGGCGGTGTAAAATTTGTAACTGATATCCGTTCTAAGAAAAAAAAGGCCGACGACATTTCATATAATCCGGATGATGACCGTAAACTGGTGAAGATCAATAATAGTTTTCTTGCTTTGGAGGCCGGACTAGGCGCTGATATATACCTGGAATATTTTAAGTTTTCACCCGAGCTTAAGTTATCGCATAGCATGAATAATATAATGAAATCGGGGGAGGATAATATTATTACTCATCCTTTAGCAGGATTATTTGCTGAAGCATTGCATTTTACAATGTATTTCGAATAAAACAGCTAATAATACTTAATACAATCAAACCTATTACCTTCACAACTGAAGTTAAATCAATAAACAATAATCTAAATAATGAGAAAGATAGCAATGATTACCGGCGCCACATCTGGCATTGGTGAGGCTTCTGCGAATATTTTCGCAAAAAATGGTTATCATTTAATTATTACAGGCAGAAGAGAAGAGCGTTTGCAAAAGCTTGCTGAACAGTTAAAGGTGGATTATAAGATTGATGTACTTCCATTGGTTTTTGATGTACGAAAACTGGAGGAGGTTAAAGCCGCCGTAGAAGTGTTAAACGATGATTGGAAACAGATAGACGTTTTATTGAATAACGCGGGGCTTTCAATCGGTTTGGAACCTATACAACAAGGTGGTTTTGAAGATTGGGAAACCATGATCGATACTAACGTAAAAGGTTTATTATATGTAACCCGTTTAATAAGTCCTTTAATGGTGCAGCGCAAAAGTGGACATATTATCAATTTAGGTTCAATTGCCGGAAAAGAAACTTATGCAAATGGCAACGTTTATTGCGCTACTAAGCATGCGGTTGATTCCTTAAATAAAGCCATGCGTATTGACCTCTTACCTCATAATATTAAAGTAACAGCCATAAATCCAGGCGCAGTGGAAACAGAGTTTTCAATAGTGCGTTTTAAAGGAGATGTTGAAAAGGCAAAAAATGTATATAAGGGTTTTGAGCCTTTAACCGCTACTGATATTGCCGATACAATATATTATGTTGCCTCATTGCCACCTCATGTTAATATCAATGATCTTACCATTATGCCAACTGCTCAGGCAAGTGCTGTTTATTGGAATAAGGTCAGTTAGCCTAATTTAAACTATTATATGCCTATATTTTGGCTATAAGCAGATAAATTAACAACTTAGTACATAACACTTTTCATAACCATACCATCATCTATTAAATAATTCAATTACAATGTCATTACTGGAGAAAATTGATCAGGATATAAAAAAGGCCATGCTGGCTAAAGAAGAGGCTACTTTACGTGGTTTGAGATCGATAAAAGCTGCTTTACTGGTAGCAAAAACAGAAAAAGGGGCGGCTGAAGTATTGTCAGAAGATACAGAAGTGAAAGTACTGCAAAAGCAGGCCAAACAACGCAAAGAGTCGGTTGATATTTATTTGGCACAAAACCGCGCTGACTTAGCGAAAATAGAACAGGAAGAACTGGATGTTATTGAAGGCTATTTGCCGAAACAATTGTCGGAAGAAGAAGTGGAAGCAATTGTAAAGCAAATTATCGCTGAATCTGGTGCTTCAGGTATGAAAGATATGGGTAAGGTTATGGGTTTATCGACCAAAGAACTGGCCGGTAAAGCCGATGGGAAAATTGTTTCTTCAGTAGTGAAAAAATTATTAGCCTAACTTTTTTAAATAGAGTTGATTACCTTTTGCCAAAGTTGCTAATCATTTTTTGCGTTTGTTAATTTTTTGTTTTTGAAAGGCCATATTTAATTTTAACTATATATTTGGTCCGAGATTTAGAATAATTATGAGTTATCAGTTAAGAGAAGAAGACGGTTTTAAGTACATCGATGAAGGCAATGGTGATGTATTGATTTTATTGCATGGGCTTATGGGTGCATTAAGTAACTGGGAGCCTGTTGTAGATCGTTTTTCTAAAGATTACAGAGTAATTATTCCTGTGTTGCCACTTTATGATATGCCTTTGTTAACCACCGGGGTTAAAACACTTTCAAAGTTTTTGCACAAGTTCGTAGAACATTTGAAGCTGGATTATTTCACTTTGATGGGTAACTCTCTTGGTGGGCATGTTGCCTTGATCTATGTTATCAATCATCCTGAACATATTCATTCCCTGGTATTAACAGGAAGTTCGGGTTTGTACGAAAATGCGATGGGCGCCTCGTTCCCTCGACGCGAAAGTTATGATTACATTAAAGAAAAGGTAGCTTATACCTTTTATGATCCGGCAATTGCTACTAAAGAACTGGTTGACGATGTTTTCTCAACGGTGAATGATCGCAATCGTGTTATTCGTATTCTGGCTATGGCTAAATCGGCCATCCGTCATAATATGGAGAAAGATTTGAATAAAATTAATGTTCCAGTTTCATTGATTTGGGGCAAAAATGATAAAATTACTCCACCTGATGTGGCAGAAGAGTTTCATCGTTTATTACCTAATTCAGAATTAAACTGGATCGATAAATGTGGACATGCGCCTATGATGGAACAACCTGGAGAATTTAATCAATACCTTGATAAGTTTCTTCAAAAGGTATATCCCAACGGAACCACCAAGTAAATCTGCTGAAGAGTTTAAAAGCCTGCGACTATAAAATTATAGTTACCTGCCAACAATGGCTTGGGTTTTGTTTACCAGATAATTCAGCAGTTATACACTTACGATATGAAAAGCATCGAAAGTGTGACTTAAGAAAGTTTGATTTCTGAAGCATATTGTCTACTTTAATAGTATAGAACTCAATTATATGGTAGCCGCACACTTTGTCAGCGATTTCATTCCTCCTCTGCGGACCTCTGATTCGGCTCAAAAAGCTTTAGAACGGATGGCTGAATTTCGTGTGAGCCATTTACCAATAGTTAATGAAAGCGAATTTCTCGGCTTAATTTCCGACCATGATATTGCTGAACTTGTAGATCTGAATGAGCCTATAGGCAGTTCGAGCCTGTCGACTACTTTCCAATCGGTTAACGAAGATCAACACATGTATGACGTAGTTCGGTTAATACATGAGCAAAAACTTAGTCTGGTACCAGTGATCGATCATACTAATCAATATAAAGGCGTAATCACCTTAACAACTTTGGCTGAATATGCTGCCACTCTAACAGCTGTTGAAAGTCCCGGAGGAATTGTTATCCTTGAACTGGGCGTTCGTGATTTTTCATTAGCCGAAGTATCCAGAATAGTTGAATCAGACGGAGCATTAGTTTTAAGTTCTTATGTAAAAACATTCAGCGATTCTACCAAACTCGAACTCACCATAAAGGTCAATAAAACTGATCTTACAGGAATTTTGTCTTCATTTCAACGCTTTAATTACCATGTTAAAGCCTCTTATTCTCAGGTTTCCCACTCTGATGATACCATGGATCGCTTCGATTCATTTATGCATTACCTAAATATGTAGGTGATAGGTTAAAGAAAATTTATATCTTTCAACCCTGAAATTAATCTATTCGTTTTATTTATAAGGTATCAGTTAATTAATCATCAATGAAAATTGCCCTTTACGGACGACAATTCAGTAATAATTCATTGCCATTTGTACAGGAAATTATCGACAACCTGGTTCGTCATGGGGTTGAAATTCTCATTTTCGAGGATTTTAAAAGATTCATTGAGTCGAAGAAGATAAATACAGCCAATGCCGAATCATTCAGTGATCATTCCGATTTAACCGGTCATGTGAAATGCATGCTTAGTTTGGGAGGCGATGGAACGTTGCTCGATACCTTGTCGATGGTAAGGGATTCTGGGTTGCCGGTTTTAGGTATTAATTTGGGTCGTTTAGGCTTTTTGGCAAGTATTAATAAAACCGAAATTAGAAATGCGATCGATGCATTGGTAAAGGAAGAATATACCCTTGATAAAAGGGTGCTGATTAGCCTCGATTCTTCAGATGCCGATTTGTTTGGTGAGGTTAACTATGCTTTGAATGAAATTACTATTCATAAGCAAGATGCTTCCCCAATGATCATTATTCATACGTATATCAATGGTGAGTTTTTGAATTCATACTGGGCCGATGGACTTATTATCGCCACGCCCACGGGTTCAACAGCTTATTCATTAAGTTGCGGCGGGCCAATTGTATTTCCTCAATCAGGGAATTTTGTAATTACGCCCATATGTCCGCACAATTTAAGTGTTCGCCCTATTGTTATTTCCGACAGTAGTGTGTTAACCTTTAAAATTGAAGCACGGGCAACTCAGTTTTTGGTCTCAATGGATTCCAGGACAGAAAAGGTAAATACCAATGTGGTGCTTACTGCCAAAAAGGAAAGTTTTTCAATTAATCTGATACGCCTCTACAATGAAAGTTATTTAACCACGTTAAGGAACAAGTTAATGTGGGGACTGGATTCTAGAAATTAATCAGACAACTAAGCATTCGATGTTTAAGAAAATAGTTGCCGGCTTAACGGTTTTTGTTATTATAATTGCTTTTAATGCCAGTGCGCAGAAATACGAATTGGGACTTTTTGCTGGTACTTCCGGTTATAAAGGCGATTTGAGCCAGTTTAATTATTTACGTTTTACTGATCCTGCGTTTGGTTTGGTTTTTCGCACCAACTTTAATCCCCGTAATGCTTTAAAGGTTTCGTTAACGCACGGTAAGGTTCAGGCCAATGATGCAACATCAGGCATTCCTGATCAGGAGTCTAGAAATCTTCGTTTTCAATCTGTAATTAATGAATTATCGATACAGTATGAATTCAACTTTTTTAGTTTGAATCCATTCATTGAAGACGAACGCTTTTCTCCATATTTATCTGCCGGAATATCGGTTTTTAACTTCGATCCGAAAGCGGAAAATGGTCAACGGTTACAACCTTTGGGAACAGAAGGACAGGGTTTGGCCGGAAATTCCGATCGTTATAAATTAACTGATATAGCAATTCCATTAGGTTTTGGATTGAAATATCGAATGAATGACCGATGGAATTTGTTTAGTGAACTAGGGTACAGATTTACATTTACCGATTATATTGATGATGTAAGCGGGTATTATGTTAATTTAAATTCAGTGCCATCTACTTTAACAAAAACATACGCCGACCGTTCACCGGAAGCCGGTTATCCGGCTAACTTACCGGGTAATCAACGTGGTGATTTACGCAAAAATGATATGTACATGTTTGCCGTTGTTGGCATATCTTTTAGTTTTGTATCTTCGCACTGTCCAAGTTTTTAGCATAGCAGCGTAAAAAAAATGAGTTTTAAGGAAAAGATCGATATAGATCGCTTACCGCGTCATATTGCCGTTATTATGGATGGCAATGGTCGTTGGGCAAAAGAGAAAGGGAAATTGCGGGTTTTCGGGCATCAAAACGGTGTTAAAGCTGTTAGAGATACAGTTGAAGCTGCAGCCGAATTGGGTGTTGAATACCTTACTCTCTATGCGTTTTCAACAGAAAATTGGAAACGACCTGCTTTGGAAGTTACCGCGTTGATGGAGTTATTGATATCTACCATTAACCGTGAAACGAAAACGTTGATGGAAAATGATGTTCGATTAAATGCTATTGGAGATTTAAAATCCTTGCCATCAAGATGTTATAAAGAATTGATGGAGGCCATAGACAAAACAGCCAATAATAAACGTTTAACATTAAACTTGGCACTTAGTTACAGCTCGCGTTGGGAGTTAGTAGAAATGGCAAAAAAACTGGCAACTAAGATCAAGAACAATGAATTGGAGGCAGCAGACGTTAATGAAGAATTAGTTTCGTCATTGCTTTGTACAGCAGATATGCCTGATCCAGAGTTATTGATACGTACTAGTGGAGAGCACCGCATCAGTAACTTTTTATTATGGCAAATTGCTTATTCAGAATTATACTTTACAGATACCTTCTGGCCTGATTTCAGGCGGGAACATTTGTACGAAGCCATATTTAATTATCAAAATCGCGAACGTCGTTTCGGCAAAACAAGTGAACAAGTTATATAATATATCGATTCCAACTGACTTAATGAAGAGGACCCTTTTAACAGCGTTATTAACTTTATTGCTGTTTAACTTAACCCAAGCCCAAATTATTTATAAACCGCAAGCAAGGCCCCAAGTAGATCCTAATGCTCCTAAAGAATATACTATAGGCGGAATTACTGTTACCGGTACACAATCGCTTGACAACGATGTCCTTATTACTATATCCAAATTAAAGGTTGGTGATCGTATTAAGGTTCCGGGCGAAAAAATTGCTAATTCAATAAAAGATCTTTGGGCACAAGGTCTGTTTGATGATGTACAGATCAACATAACAGATATTCGTCAGGATTCTATTTTTCTTGACTTATACTTGCTTGAGCGTCCGCGATTATCAAATGTGATTTTCCGAGGTTTGAAAAAATCAGAGGTCGACGATTTGAATGAAAAAAAGCTAAAAGATATTACTGGTAAAGTTGTCAATGATAACCTCATTCAAACCACTTCATTAGTAGTTAAAAAGTATTTCGTAGAAAAAGGTTACTACAATACAGAAGTGTTAGCTTCACAGCGACCAGATACGTTATCGGGTCGTACATCATTAATTTTAACTGTTGACAAGCATACAAAGGTTAAAGTGAATAAGATCACTTTTGAGGGTAATACGGCATTAACAAATGCCAAACTTAAAAAGGCGATGAAGAACACAAAGGAGCGTAAGCCTTATAAGATCTTTGGTTCTAAAAAATACCTTGAAGCTAAATACATCGAGGATAAAGCTGAAGTTATTAAGAAATATAACGAACGCGGATATCGTGATGCAGATATTGTAATGGATACGGTTTTTCGTCATGACATGTCGGCGGTTGATATCAATATAAAAATTTCAGAAGGACATAAATACTATTTTGGAGATATTAAATGGGTTGGAAACGCCATTTACAAATCGGAACAACTGACCCAGATTTTAGCAATTAAAAAAGGTGATGTTTACGATGAGGAAAAGATGGAGAAACGTTTGCGTAACAGCCCTTCAGAAGATGATGTTTCTTCATTATATCTAAACAATGGTTATTTATTCTTCCAGGTTAACCCGGTTCAAACAAGCGTTAAAGGTGATACGATTAACCTTGAAATGCAGATTTTTGAAGGTGAACAGGCAACTATTAATAAGGTTTTGGTAAATGGAAATGACCGTACCAATGACAAGGTTGTATTGCGTGAGATAAGAACCAAACCGGGAGACAAGTTCAATAAATCCTTATTGATCCGTACTATCCGTGAGTTGAACCAATTGGGTTATTTTGATGAACAAAAAACTTCTCCTGATGTTAAGCCAAACCAACAGGACGGGACTGTTGATTTAGCATACAATGTTACCGAGAAGCCTTCAGATCAATTAGAGTTATCAGGAGGTTTTGGAGGTGGTCGTATCATCGGTACACTAGGTTTAACCTTCAATAACTTTTCGTTACGTAAGTTATTTACCAATGATTGGGGAGGTATTTTACCTGCCGGTGATGGCCAGAAACTTTCATTACGTATTCAATCAAACGGTAAATACTACCAGGCATACAGTTTCTCGTTTTCAGAACCATGGTTAGGTGGAGATAAGCCTCGCTATTTTTCGGTAAGTTTTACCCACACCAATCAAAATATATATGGTTATAACCGCTCAAACCCAAATTACTCGGGATTGCAGTTAACCGGAGTTTCGTTGGGTCTGGGTCAGCGCTTGAAATGGCCTGATGATTACTTTACACTGAATACCTCATTGTCATTTAATAAATATGACTACCAAAACTATCAGGGATTTCAGTATCCAACGGGTACTTCTTATACATTCAGTTTAACAGAAACTCTAGGTCGTAACTCAATTGATGCTCCTATTTATCCTACTTCGGGTTCAAATATTCAGTTGAGTGTTGAGTTAACGCCTCCTTATTCATTAATGAATGGCCGCGATTATTCAGATCCAAATATGTCTGATCAAACCAAGTATAAGTTTACTGAGTTTCACCGTTGGAAGTTTGATGCTGGTTGGTATACTAAGGCTACTTCATCGAGTAAATTGGTATTCCACATGGGTATGCACTTAGGATTTTTGGGTTATTATAATAGTGATATTGGAACCACCCAGTTTGACCGTTGGAAAGTAGGTGGTAGTGGTTTGCAAGGGTACGATTATATCCAGGGTGTTGAAATTATTCCTTTGCGTGGTTATGCCGACAATTCGGTTACACCTGAAGGTAAGCCGAATAACTATTATTCAGGAAGTCCAATATACGCCCGTTACCTTGTTGAGCTTCGTCACCCGATTACACTAAATCAGCAGGCAACCATTTTTGCGTTGGCTTTTGCCGAAGCAGGTAATACTTGGGATAATTTCCGCACTTTCCAGCCGTTTAATGTTAAACGCTCTGTTGGGGCAGGGGTTCGTATTTTCCTTCCAATATTTGGTATGTTAGGGCTTGATTATGGTTATGGTTTCGATCAGGTACCTCCAATTCCGAATGGTGGAAAACCAAATAAAGGTCAGTTCCACTTCTCAATAGCACAACAACTTGGTTCAGGATTTTAATTTGTAGAGCGCATTCAAATGAAAAGAATTGTTTTAACGCTGATTGTCATTTTATGTCTTGGTGCTTTTGCAGCCAAGGCGCAAAAAATTGGTTATGTTGATACAGAGTATGTGTTAAAGCACATGCCTGAGTATGCCGCCGCTCAAAAACAGGTCAATGATCTTTCTGAACAATGGCAAAAAGAGATCGATAAGAAATTTGATGAAGTGGATGCTTTATACAAGGCTTATCAATCAGAGCAAATGCTTTTAACCGATGCAATGCGTAAGAAACGTGAAGAGGAAATTGTGAAGAAAGAAAAAGAAGCAAAAGATTTTCAGAAACAAAAGTTTGGACCTGATGGTGAGCTTTTTGCCAAGCAAAAGGCGTTGGTAAAGCCTATTCAGGATAAGGTTTACAAGGTAATTGAGCAGATTGCTGAAGACGGTATGTATGCAATTATTTTTGATAAGTCAAATGGAATGCTATATTCGAGCCCGCGTTATGACAAGAGTAACGATGTGCTGGCAAAACTGGGGTTAAAACCAGGTGAATTTGCAAAGTAAGAGTAAATAACCAAGAGAAATATTTAAAGAAAACTGAAGATTAAAATGAAGACAATTAAAGTTTTAGTAGCGGCGGTAGTGCTGTTGATTTTTGCGGGAAACGCTAATGCACAAGTTAAATTTGGCCATATTAATGTAAATGAGCTAATTGCTGCAATGCCTGATATTAAAGTTGCTGATAAAACTGTTCAGGACTTTGCAGGTACTTTAGATGCTCAAATGAAAACTATGGGTACTGAATATCAGACTAAGGTTGCTGATTTTCAAGCAAAGGAAAAAACCATGACTGACGCAGTTAAAGAAACCAAAGTAAAAGAGATTCAGGATTTAGAAAAACGTATTGGTGAGTTCCAACAAAAGGCTCAACAAGATATCGGCAAAAAACAAGAAGAAGTATATGCTCCTGTATTGAAAAAAGCTGAAGAGGCCATTAAAACTGTAGCAAAAGAAAATAACATTGCTTACGTATTTGATTCAAGCAAAGGTGTTTTGATCCAGTTCCCTGAAGGTGATAACATTTTACCTTTGGTTAAAAAGAAATTAGGTATTCAATAATATAAAGTTGAAACCTTATGTAAAAGGCGCTTCGTAGAAACGAAGCGCCTTTTATGTTTAGCCATTATCTTAGAGCCTGGTATATGACTGTTGAATTTTTTGAGAATACCAACTGCCAAAGCTGCGTATGTCGCGATCTGAAAGAGCCTGCACAACTCAGCAGGTAATAGTTCCACATTCTAAAGAATTTTTCATCATAAGCTGATTTTAACTCTTGCCAGTTTAAGTTAAAGTTCTTGTGCCATTCCATTAATGTTTTGTCATAATCAGGGCCAAAATTATGTAAGTCCTCAATTACAAAAAACTCCTCGGTTGCTTTAGCAATTTGCGCCAAACTTGGAATCAGGCAATTAGGGAAAATGTATTTTGATATCCAGGGATCGGAATGTTTGTCGGATATATTACCACCAATAGTATGCAATAAAGAAAGACCACCATTCTTTAAACACCTGTGGACAACCTCAAAATAAGTCCTGTAATTTTTTAATCCTACATGCTCAAACATGCCCAATGATACAATGCGGTCATACTCTCCCTCAACATTTCTATAGTCTTGCTTTATTAAATTAATGGGTAATCCTTTACATCGTTCGCGGGCAAGTGCCAGCTGCTCGTCAGAAACATTTATGGCGGTAACTTTTACATCATAATTTTCAGCGATGAATTTTGAGAGGCTTCCCCAGCCACAGCCAATGTCTAAAATATGCATTCCCGGTTCGAGGTAGAGTTTTTTACAGGTCAGATCAAGCTTGGCCTCCTGAGCTTCATCTAATGTTTTGGCATTTTTCCAATAACCACAGGTATAGGTCATTCTTTTGTCGAGCATTTTAGCAAAAAGTTCATTGCCTAAGTTATAATGGTGTGCAGCATTTTTGCCCGCAAAATTTATGTTTTGAAGGTTGGTTAACTTGGCTTCCAACCCAATCAGTTGCGTGCCCCAATCCAGGCGGGCGGCCTTGTCCAACCCGCTAGCTAGAAGTTTTGCAAATAATTCGTCTAATTGCTTACAGTCCCACCAACCGTTCATGTAACTCTCTCCTAAACCAACCGAACCTTCGGCTAAAACCTTGTGGAAAAAAGCAGGGTTATGCACCTGAACATCGAAACTGGCCGTTCCATTAATGTTAACTCCTGACTTATCTAATAAAGATTTTAATTTTTGCTCATATTGGCTACCGGAAGGAGGGGCAAGCGAAATAGATTTCATACCCAAATTGTTTATTCAGAATAAAATGTACTCAACTATTAATTTATGGAATTATAAAGAATTTCTCAACCAACGAAACTGACCGGTATTATTTTTCAGTAGGTAAAAATGTAAGCAGGATAAGTGGCAAATTATCAGAATATATGTACTTTTCCGTTTTTTAAGCTATCAACCAATTTATAATTACAAAAGAAGTTTATGATGAAATGGGCATTTACCCTGCAACAGAAAGCTAAGATTTCAGTTTTACTGGTGTTGGTTTTTGTGATCGTTCTCTTTAAAAACATTTACGACCGTAAGAATGTAGTAGCCCTTGGCGCTTCTTTTTCTACTGTTTATGAAGACCGTCTGTTGGCCGAGAGTTACATCTTTCATTTTGCCGAAAGCCTTCACAAAAAGATGGAGGCCATTGAAAAATCAAACCTGACAGATAAAAATGTAAAACAGCTAAAAGACAAACTTAATAAGCATAATACAACTATTGATTCCTTATTTTTTAGGTACGAATCCACCAAACTAACTGTTCGGGAGTCGATTTGTTACAACGAGTTTAAAAAAACAGTACTTAACCTGCGCAAGCTCGAAGAGCAGTATTTAAACAGTGAGTTTGAACAAGGATCAGTTCCTAAGTTTATTACTGTAATGGATTTTAAACTTAGCACGGCCGCGCAAAAGCTTAATCAGTTGTCGGAAATACAAATTGCCGAAGGAAAGGCATTAAATGAGCAATCAAAAAAGATTATAGCCCGATCAACATTATTGACCCAGCTTGAGCTGGGCGTGCTTATTTTTATTGGTCTGATCATTCAGGTGTTAATTTTTACTTCTAAATCAGTGATGCCTAAAAAATCAGCCGGCGGACACGATTTGAATTAAAATCTTTTTAGCAGCTATCTTATACATCTATTAATACATGATATTACTACGTCTTGCCTTTTTAATTAGCATTGGTATTGGTTTGATCGATTTACCTGCCGATAATTTTAAACAGCAACAACTTGCCAATGAGCGGGTAAAAGGGGCCTATGCTAATCATTCACAATCATTGTTTTTATTACTTAACATCTATGGTATTGAAAGACAAAAGATGGAAATACTTTTGTGTGCCTACAAAAACGAGCAATTACTTGAAGTATGGGCCCGAAATAAAGGTGAGCAAACGTATAAACTGATAAAAGAATACCCTTTCTGTTCTTTATCCGGAGTTTTAGGTCCCAAACGAAAGGAAGGAGATAGACAGGTTCCTGAAGGGTTTTATTACATCGATCGCTTCAATCCAAACAGTTTGTTTCACTTATCTCTGGGAATCAACTATCCAAATCAATCCGATAAACTTTTGGGAGATAAATTCTATCCGGGTGGTGATGTGTTTATACATGGCAAATGTGTTACCATTGGTTGCATACCGCTTACTGATGAGAAAATAAATGAACTCTATATTTTAGCTGTTGAAGCAACCAATAATGGACAGGTTAAGATCCCTGCTTATTTATTCCCATTTAAAATGACGGAAAAGAATTTTAATACGATAGTTCAGGAAAAGAAGACTTCGGGTAGTTTAAAAGCCTTTTGGATGAATTTGAAAACCGGTTATCAGAAATTTAATAAGAGCCCTAAACCCTTAGCCTTTAAAATTGATAAAAAGGGGATGTATGTTTTCTTATAATAGATAAAAGGCAAGCAATGCTAAAAACAGTAAAGTCACCTTTGATGAGGTGACTTTACTATTTATCTCTTACGCTAATTTCTCCTTAAAAAAATCGATGGTTCGTTTCCAGGCCAGTTCTGCTGCGGTTTTATCGTAACGAGGTGTGGTGTCATTATGAAAACCATGATTTGCATTTTCGTACATATAAACGGTATAATCCTTATGGTTTTCTTTTAAAGCTTTTTCATACGCCGGCCATCCCTCATTAACACGCGTATCTAAAGAAGCATAATGTAATTGAAGTGGTGCTTTTATTTTAGGTACATCCTCAACAGGAGGTTGTCCACCGTAAAATGGAACGGCCGCAGCCAGATCAGGAATTTGAACAGCGATCATATTCGCTATCCAACCACCGAAACAAAAACCAACAACACCAATTTTTCCATTGCAGTCGGGATGGTTTTTTAAATAATCAAAGGCTGCTATAAAATCTTCAAGTATTTCATTGCGGTCGCGCTTGCTTTGCAACTCGCGTCCCTGATCATCAGTGCCCGGGTAACCTCCCAATGGTGTTAATGCATCGGGGGCAATTGATATAAATCCGGCAAGTGCAGCTCTGCGGGCCACATCCGCAATATGAGGGTTCAATCCGCGGTTTTCATGCACTACTATAATACCTCCTAATTTCTTGTTCGTATCGGCAGGCTTTGCCAGTTGCGCTTTAATCGCTCCTCCTCCTTTGGGCGATTGATAAGTAATAAATTCAGTTATTAAACGTGGATCATCATCTTTAACCTGTATGGCATTAATATAATCCGGCATAATGAAACTCATCAACGAGGCAAGGGTAATACCTCCAACAGCGTAGACAGAAAGCTGATGAATAAAATCTCTTCGGTTCAATCGATTATGAGCGTAATCATCATAAAGGTCAAACACTTCTTGTTTAATATCTTCTTTCTTTAGTTCATTCATAATGGTTATATGTTTGATTTAAAGATAAGCAAATGGTGAAATCTTCCGGAACTGACAGTTAATAGTTTTTAGGCATTTGATTAATCTAATTCACACGGCTGTATTCTTCTTTTAAAACCTTCGTTCCGTTTTTTCGTACCACTGCTCCATGGCTTTCAGGCTTTCTTCGTTCCGCTTGATCCATTCCCTAACGCTGGCATCGTCTTTGGCCAGGCTAATGTAATAGGCAAAAGCCTCCACATTATTGCTTTTTACCAATTGGTCATAAAAGTCAACGTAAAAGTTCCACCAAAAACCTTTTCTCTCCTTCTTTAATTCGGCCAGCGTGCTAAAAATTAACTTGGTGTTTTCAGCGAATAACTGCGCATCTGTTTTTAACTTGTTAGCTTCGCTTGTATTTGTCGCTTGGATCATTGATAGCATGAATTCGGCCGTTAAAAATTCATCCTTGCTATTACCTAATGTGATATTGATTGTTTTTTCTGAAGATTTTGTAACTCCTTGTTTGAGCAGCTCATCCAGTTTTTTATAAGCCTCGGTGCCTCGTTCGCCCGAAGCCCCTAGCAGCAGGAAATTGTACAAGGCTAAAACTGCTTTAACACGATTACCTTTTTGAATCATCGTTTTTGCTAACACTAAATGACTGGCTGCATGTTCACTGTTAAGCCTTAACGCATTAATGATTTCAGTTTCGGCATTATCATATTGCTCCATACCAAAATAAGTTACGGCAAGGTTAAAATAAAGCAGGTAGGTAGGCTTTACCGTTTTAATGGCAGTTTTGTAGGTTTCAACCGCTTTTTCTGCTTTACCGGTAATATCTAATGCATTGCCGGATAAGATGTAGGCGTCAATAATTTCATTTGCTTCTGGGTAAGCAAACACTTTATTGCAATAAGCAAAGGTCTTTTCATAATCTTTTAACTGATAATAGGAAAAGGCCATTTCATAATTAGCCAATGTTGAGTTGTTATTGATCTTCAGAGCCGCCTCATATTTATTTATGGCTTCGGTGTAATTGCCGGCATCATGTAGTTTGATTCCCTGATTAATCAACGTGTCTATATTGTTGGTGGTTTGTGCAAAAGCACCGATTGACAATAAACAAGTAAGGCAGATTAAGTAAATTCTTTTCACTTTATAGTTCAATAATGGTAATGGATGTAGTGTTGGAGAGAGGCGTAATAGATGGTTTTAAAGATGTGAAAAAAGTTTAAAGGCTACAATGCAAACCATAAGGCAAATCTTTTATTTTTGCACATATTTTTCATAGCATCTTTAACAACCCACAATATAGGTACAGGCTAAACTTAATTAATGGTTGACCAATCAATAGATGCAAATCACACATTAATTAATAATGAACGATATAACCGAAGCAAATCAAAAAACGGCTATAAAAGCAACCTATTTTAGTATTATTGGAAATTTCTTTCTTGCAATTATCAAATGGCTGGCAGGTTATTTCGGAAATTCATATGCCTTAATCGCCGATGCTATTGAATCAACTGCTGATATCCTTTCTTCATTATTAGTTTTATTGGGCCTGAAATATACCAACAGACCCGCCGATGAAAACCATCCATACGGCCATGGACGATTGGAGCCGTTAATTACCTTTATGGTGGTAGCATTTCTTGTTACTTCTGCTACAGTAATTGCTTATGAAAGCATCCAGAATATTAATCAACCGCATGCATTGCCTCGAAAATTTACTTTGTTAATTCTTATTCCTTTGATCATCTGGAAAGAAGTGTCGTTTCAGCTTGTTATGAAAAGAGCAAGACAAACAAACAGTTCAGCTTTAAGAGCAGATGCATGGCACCACCGCAGCGACGCAGTTACCTCTTTAGCCGCGTTGATAGGTATTTCTATTGCTCTTATTTTCGGAAAAGGGTATGAGTCTGCCGATGATTGGGCCGCCTTGTTTGCTGCGGGTTTTATTTTGTTCAATAGCTATAAGATTTTCAGACCCGCTCTTGGTGAAATAATGGATGAACATATGTACGATGATCTGGTTGACGATATCAGAAAGGTGGCCTTAACTGTAAAGGGGATTGAAGCCACGGAAAAATGTTTTATAAGGAAAGCGGGAATGATCTATCATGTCGACCTTCATGCTATAGTTGAAGCAACAATAACTGTTAAACAGGGCCACGATATTGCGCATCAACTTAAAGATACACTAAGGAGAGAAATTCCGCAGTTAGGTCACATATTAATACATGTTGAACCTACTCATTCTTTAGATAGTTAATTTAATTTTTGTTGAATTTTAGTTGCTGCTATGATTTGTGTCAAATCCTTTTCTAAACCTATTAGCTTTTAAAAAACTAAGCAGCGATGTGAAAACGCTGCTTTTTTATCTTTTCGAAAAAATAACTTTTTCAAAAGCTGTAACATTTTAAAGCTTGTGGTATCTAAAGACAAAAAATTAAAAGATACTACAATGAAAAAGATCAAATTTTTACTCATTCTTCTTGCCTTTATATTAGTCTGCATCAACGTTTTCGCAGCAACCACACCTCCGTTTAATGTAACAGTTTCTGGTAAAGGTAAGCAAGCCATTGTGTTTATCCCCGGCTTTACCTGTTCGGGCGATGTTTGGAAAGAAACCACCGCAGAGCTAAGCAAAAACTTTAAATGCTACACCTTAACCATGCCCGGTTTTGCCGGACAAAAAGCCCAGGATGATCCTTCGCTTAATGGTTGGGAAAATGAAATCATCGAGTTTATTAAATCTGAAAAAATTGAAAAACCTATAATAATTGGTCACAGCATGGGAGGTGTGCTTGCTTTAATGCTGGCAGCCGATCATCCTGATAAAATCGCAAAGATTGTTGTGGTGGATGCCTTACCATGCTTGTCAGCGGTATTCAATCCAAATTTTAAAAGTGTTGAAAATCCTGATTGCTCACAGCAAATAGCTACCTATACCAAAATGGATGATACCAAGTTTGCCCAAGCGCAGGCAGCAGGAATAAAACGCCTGGTTGCCGACACAACCAAGTACAACCTAATTACCAATGGGGTTTGCAAACCGACCGTAAAACCTACGCTAAAATGTATTGCGATTTGTCGAATACCGACTTAAGAGCCTCGGTTGCTACTATAACTTGTCCTGTGTTGATTTTACTCGAAGCGCCTTTCAAGCAATTTGAACCAATAATGAAAGCACAGTATGCACTGCTTAAAACAGCACAACTAGAGTATTCTTCCAAGGCCCTGCATTTTATCATGTACGACGATAAGGATTGGTATATGGGCCAATTTGCTAACTTTATCAAATAAATCACATCAATGACTTTTGAAGAAATATATCAAATCTATTCGCCAAGAGTTTACCGCCTGTGCATGGGTTATGTAAATGATAACAGTTGGGCAAAAGATATTACCCAGGAAACATTTATAACCGTTTGGCAAAACCTGGGAAAGTTTAGACAGGAATCTTCGGTAGGTACCTGGATATTCAGAATTGCCTCCAACAATTGCTTACGACAGATAGAACGAGCGAAGAAATCCTTGAAATCAGAACTGCCCGCAGAAATTGAAGAAAAGTTTTCGGATGATAATTCGGAGCAGGAAAAGTTATTGTTCAGGTTTATCTCTGAACTTGAAGAAACAGACAGGCTGATTATTTCCCTAGAACTGGAGGAACTGCCCCAGGCTCAAATCGCAGAGATTATCGGTATTTCCGAGGGAAATGTAAGAGTGAAAATTCATCGTATTAAGGAAAAAATTTTAAAGAAATTTCAGCAACATGAACAACTTCAACGACATAAAACAACTTTGGCATAAACAGGAAGTTACTGACTTGCCAAATGTAAAAGCGGTAATTGAAAAGGCCATCAGTTTCAGAAAAAAGGCCCGCTTCAACATAATTAAACACAATGTGATTTTAACGCTTACCGCCATTTATATCACCTTTGTTTTGTTTTACTATAAACCTGAGTTTTTTACTACCAAGCTGGGTGTTATTATTGCCGTAATAGCTATTGTAATGGCTGTGATAATACAATCAAATATGCTGCAAGGTTTATTCAAATCAAGTTCATCCGAAGAAAATAGCCATCAATACCTGCAAAAAATGATCAGGTATAAAAGTCAAATGAGCTTTTTTCAAACTAAAATTATGAAAGCATATTTCATTTTGCTTTCATTGGGGATGGGTTTGTACCTCTATGAATATGCGATAAGAATGCAATGGCCTTACGCCGTGCTGGTTTATTTGGTTACTTTTGGATGGATCGGTTTAGCGTGGGTTAAATTTGTACCTAAACAAGCTGCTTCAATTAGTAAAGGGATCAATGAAGTAATTGAACAACTTGAACGAGTAAACAACCAGTTAGTTGAAAAAGACGCTGTTCAATAATCATACATCGTTGCTGCTATTTGTAAAAATGTAAGCTATTTGGTTTCGTGTGTTAATTTAAGTTGATAAATTTAATTGTATTCAGGGCCTGCATCGATAATGAGACAAACATTTTGGATAAGACATCAGTTCCTCCAGCCTTTTCTTATGTAGCAGGCCAAGCATTTCCTAGGAAATAAATGTTAAATAAAGTATGAAACCCCTGATCGTATTAATTGCAAGTTTTTTCATTGCTTTTTTGGCAAATTGGGCGATAGGTAACGGCTTAAACTTTGTTTTTGCCGGCAATTTAGCCATGAGCTTAATGCTGATTTTTACAGCCCTGGGGCATTTTAAGTTTGCAAGTGGCATGGCGTTGATGATTCCTGAATTTGTGCCCTACAAAAAACAGCTTGTTTATATTACTGGTATTATGGAAGTGTTGGCGGCAATTGGCTTGCTAATTCCTTCCCTACGAAATACAACTGCAATTTTGCTGGTCATTTTCTTTGTGCTCATTCTACCGGCCAATGTTAATGCAGCCATTCGACATATCGACTTTGAAAAGGGCAATTATGAAGGCAATGGACTTTCTTATTTATGGTTCAGGGTGCCTTTGCAAATTTTTTTCATTGCCTGGATTTTTTACTTTAGCTTAAACTAATTGAACATATTATACATGAAAAACTTATTAAATGCAGCTGACAATAATGAAATTGTTGAGCGGATCAATCAGCTTACCAACCAAAGTCAGGCTCAGTGGGGAAAAATGAATGTGTCGCAGATGCTTGCACATTGCCAGCAGCCTTTAAAAATGGCGTTTATTGAAAAAGGGGTAAAGAAAACTTTTATAAGTGTGTTGTTGGGTAGTGTGATCAAAAAGTCTTTTTTAGGTGATAAACCATTTAAGAAGAACTTACCTACCGACAGTTCTTTTAAAATAGTTGACGAACGTGATTTTAACAAAGAAAAAGCTGAGCTCATCCAGCTGATAAAAGGTTATTCTGAAGGTGGAAGTACGGCAATTGTGGGAACAAAACATCCGATTTTCGGCACAATGACACCAGACGATTGGGGGATTTTATCATGGAAGCATCTCGATCATCACTTGCAGCAATTTGGAGCATAAGAGTACGCGTTATTGATAGTTTGGAGGCAAGATTTACAGATGTGAGCAGGTCGGGAAATTGTGGGATAAAGTTTAATAATCATTATTTCCTGCCAACTAGATAAGGTATATTTACGCCTCAAAACTATCAATCAATAATGAAGTATACAGAAAAACTAAGTGCCATTCGCGACCAAATGCAGCAGAATGGTATTGACGCCTATGTTATTCCTTCTTCCGATCCGCATATCAGCGAATATTTACCTGATCATTTTAAGTGTATTGAATGGACTTCGGGCTTTAGTGGTTCGGCAGGTACCTTGGTGATCACTGCTGATTTTGCCGGTTTATGGACTGATGCGAGATACTTTGTTCAGGCGGCTGATCAATTAAAAGACTCAGGTTTTGAACTGGTGAAGCTGAGGGTTCAGGCAACACCTGAATACGTCGAGTGGCTGACCGAACGGTTGCCTAAAGGTTCCACTGTTGCATTTGATGGTCGTTTAGTGGCTGCCGAGCTGGTAAAAACCATGCGCGCAGGCTTTAATCGTTTCGGCTTTAAATTAGATACCAAATCGGATTTATTAGGACCGATTTGGGTGAACCGTCCACCATTTTTAAGAAATCCGGTGTTTACTTTACCTGTTTCCACTACAGGTGAATCAACAGCCGATAAGATCAAGCGTTTGCGTGCTGAAATGAAAAAACAGCAGGTCGACTTTCATTTGATCTCATCAATGGATGATACTGCCTGGTTATTAAATGTACGCGGCAGCGATGTGGAGTGTAACCCATTGGTGTTAAGCCATACGTTGGTTTCGCAAACGGAAGTTATTTGGTTTGTTGATTTTAGCCGTATTGATAATGCTACTAAAGATGAATTGGAAAAAGCCGAAATCACTTTAAAACCTTACGAAGCTTTTGTTGATGCTGTGCAAGAACTGCCTGAAGGAAAATCGGTGCTGGTGGATGCTAAAAAGATCTGTCAGTTAGTTTATGAATCAATTCCGGCGGAAGTAAACATTGTTGAAGGAACTAATCCAACAACGCTGTTCAAAACCATAAAAAATACCGTTGAACAAGAACACATTCGGCAAACAATGGTGAAAGACGGTGTGGCGATGGTGAAGTTTTTGAAATGGCTGGAAGAGAATATCGGCAAAACCTATATTGATGAACTTACAGCTTCGGCAAAATTATACGATTTCAGAGCTGAGCAAGAAGGATTTGTAGGGGAGAGTTTTGGGACGATTTCTGCTTACCGAGGTCATGCCGCATTACCCCATTACCGTTCAACAGAAGAAAGCAATGTGGAGTTAAAAGCCGAAGGTATTTATTTGGTTGACTCCGGAGGGCAATATCACACCGGAACTACAGATATTACCCGTACGTTAACTCTTGGCAAACCAACCGATGAAGAAAAGAAAGATTATACCCTTGTTTTAAAAGGAATGATCGATTTGAGTCTGATCCGTTTTCCTGAAGGAACTAAAGGTTATCAAATGGATGCTTACTCGCGTAAATGGTTATGGCAAGCAGGCTATAATTTTGGGCATGGAACCGGTCATGGAGTTGGTTTCTTTTTAAATGTGCATGAAGGACCGCAAAACATCAGTGTTTCGGGTGCTATTAATGTGGCATTTCAACCGGGTATGCTTAACTCTAATGAACCTGGAATTTATCGCCCTGAAAAACATGGTATCCGTATTGAGAACCTGGTGCTTTGCCAGGAGGATGTTAAAACTGAATTCGGGCAGTTTTATAAATTCGAAACGGTGACCATTTGTCCGATTGATAAAAACTTAATTGTTAAAGAGATGCTGGATGAAACCCAGTTAAACTGGTTCAACAACTATCATCAGTTTGTTTATGATAAACTTTCACCAAATCTAAATACTGAGGAACAGAGCTGGCTGAAAGAAAAAACTAAGGCTTTGTAATTTCATAAAAAAATAGCGTCCAGGAACTGAAATTCTTGGGCGCTATTTTTTATTTATCTGTTCTATACTAAACAATGCCTTTTCGAGCTTTGCATTGGGTTCATTAACAACCCAAAATCTCCACAACTAGATACATTGTATGCGGTTCGTAGTTATTATCTATCAACTGTGTAATTCAGTTCAGTAACCCCACTAGTAAATTGGTGTGTATTCAATAGGTTTAGTTTTATTTTGTCGTTGATGTCGGTAAACAACGGAATACCACGTCCCAGAATAATTGGATTAACAAATAGCCAGTAGCCATCAATTAAATTCAGTTGAATAAGCGAATGTGCTGCTGAGGGGCTGCCAAAAAGCAAGATCTCACTACCAGCTTGTTGTTTTATGTTGTTTATCCTGTCCACAAGGTTATCGCTTATAATTTCTGTGTTAGACAAACAACCCTCCCGAAAATTATCGGGATTCATTGTTTTTGATAAAACTACTTTGTGAACTTTGCTATACCACTTTGAATGTTCAATAGTATGCTTAGTCGGGTTAGGCTTTTCAGCTGCGGTAGGCCAGTAATCTTCCATCATCTGATAAGTTGCTCGACCATATAATGCTGTGTCGCCTTCGCTTATCCGTTTACCTACATAATCAAAAATTTCTTCATCAACTTTAACCCAGTTTATTTCTCCGTTCGGCCCTGCTACATAACCGTCAAGCGAAATGTGCATAAATGAAATTAGTTTTCTCATATGTTTATTTGATGTATATGGTTTATTGCGGTCATTTTACAACGACTGCTCATGCTTCGTCTTTACTCAAAAAGTTGACTAAACTGGTTCCGATGATTTGATTCCAGCCTTGTTCAAAGTTTTCCTTTGCCAAATCAGGATTGCTGGCCGGAAAGCTTTCCAGACCTTCGTGTGTAAGTTTTAACCGCGTAGATGATGGGCCTTCATTAAATAACTCAAAATTCACCTTCGAATTTCCATCGTAGCCTTCAAATCGCCAGGTATAAGCCAGCTTTTTTAAAGGGAAAAGGTCAGTTATTCGGCAAATATGAAGGTATTGCTTGTTTTCCGGCCCGGCTAAAAAATGAAACTCATGGCTGATTTTTGGCTTAAAATCCACAATATCGAAATACCATTGCTTCATTTTTTCCTTATCAGTAAGGGCCTCCCAAACTTCTTCAATTGGAGCATTGAAAGTTTTTTCAACTATAACAGGGTTATTTTTCATATAGCTTTTTTTGAAGGTGTGATTGATATATAAAGATATGTAACCGATCGTTTACAGCCTAAATCTAAAACTTTTTTAATTTTTTTTCAAAGTTGTTACATTGAATAGAACAGCCTTTTTTTGATAATAGTTATTTTCAGCTTCTTAATTTCAACCTATTAAATGATCATGAAAAAAGCACTCTGCTTAGGCTCTTTATTAGCCATCCTTGTTTCTGTACATTCCGTATTGGCGCAATCGCAACCTGTTAAACTTACCTCCATTCCGGTTGACCTAAAATGGGAAACCGCTCCTAAACAATTTTCAGTTACCGACAAGGGGATTATTATTGAAGCCGGTAAAGAAACTGATCTATTTGTTTTTGTTGACGGTAACTACTATACCAATACAGCGCCCAAATTGCTGTTCAACCCCGATTCTAACTTTGTTTTTAAAACAAAAGTAACGCCCGAATTTATGAATACTTACGATGGAGGAGCTGTTTTGATATACAGCGATGACGCTAACTGGGCTAATTTATTGTTTGAGAAAAATGAACGGAACACTTATGGAATTGTTTCATCCTTGGTTAAGAATAAGGTTAGTGATGGAAATTATCATACAGAAACCACGAGTAAAGAGGTTTATTTAAAGGTGGCGAAATCAGGTAAAATATTTAATTTCTATTATTCACTTGATGGGCAGAAATGGATTTTAACACGCACTTTCCCTTATAAGAAAATGCAAAATCTGCGAATAGGCTTTTATGCTCAGGCTGCTAAAGGCCCTTCGTGCAAGGTCCACTTCACCGAAATATCATATAATGGTAAAGGATTTAATGATTTCTTTACCGGCGAATAATAAATCGAAATCAATTTATATTCGTATATAAACCGCTGATAATTAGTTGTTATATTGATTATAGAAAATATAACAACTAATAATTTTAACCCAGCTGATGGAACCTTATCATCAACCTCCAACCTCTCTTTCTTTCAATAACAAAGCGATAAAAACCATTTTACTGGCCGGAATTGTTGCCGGTACACTTGACCTCCTTTCTGCTTTTGTGGTTTATTGCGCCTTTGGTCCTTCAACAGTTGAAAAGTTATTGCAATACATAGCCAGTGGTTTCTATGGGTCCGAAGCGTTTCATGGCGGATCGACAATGGCTGTAGCCGGAACTGTTTTTCACTATTTCTTTGCCTTTTCATGGGCGTTTATCTTCTATATCTGTTCATTTTATATTGTATTTGCCCGAAATAATTTTGTGATCAGCGGATTACTATATGGCTTCTTCGTTTGGTTGTTTATGAATTTCGTGGTAGTTCCCAATTCATATGTGCCGCAGCCTACAAATCCTCCAACAATTGGTTCACGCTTGATCAGCCTAAGTTGTATCCTTTTCTTTATTGGTTTGCCTATTGCTTTCATTATTTCGAGGTATTATCGAACTAAAGATTAATGCTAATATTTTTTCCCTGCTGACATAGGGTTGTCATTAGGGTAGGCTTTTTTTGAATAACAATTTAAAACGTACTACTATGACAGTAATTGAAAAGTTATTAAAAGAAATGGATGCTGAGTCGAAAACCACTCGCAAAATGCTTAGCCGAATTCCAAACGACAAGTACAGTTGGAAGCCTCATGAAAAAAGTATGACGATCGAGCAATTGTCGACACATATTGCGGAATTGCCAACCTGGGTTTCAATGGCTGTAACCACCGATGAACTAGATTTTGCAACTGCGCCGTATGAACCTAAGAAGGTTAGTGATACTGATGATCTTCTTATGTTGTTTGAGGTGTCATTGGCGGATGGGAAAAAACATCTCGAGAATACTTCCGAAGAAATACTTGACCAAAACTGGACACTCAGAAATGGTGATCAAATCTATTCTACTTCAACTAAAGAAGAGGTTATTCGTATGACCTATTGCCAAATTGTGCATCACCGTGCACAGCTTGGAGTTTATTTAAGGCTGCTGGATATTCCTATTCCGGGTAGTTACGGTCCGAGTGCGGATGATCAAGGTTTTTAATAGCAAAAAGCCCATTTGAATAAGCACCAAATGGGTTTTTGCTTTTCATATGGTCATAAGTTTTAATTTTGATGCAAATAATTGCATTGCGGAGATACGATGACAGACAAAGGATATTTGCGAAAGATCATTCACATTGATATGGATGCTTTTTATGCTTCGGTTGAGCAGCGCGACAATCCGGAGTATAAAGGCAAACCGATTGTTGTGGGTGGCTTGCCGCAGGGTAGAGGAGGAGTGGTGGCAACTGCCAGTTACGAAGCCCGCAAATTTGGTATCCGATCGGCAATGCCTTCAAAAAAGGCGCAGCAATTATGTCCCCACGTTATTTTCGTTTTTCCAAGGTTTGCTGCATATAAAGAGGTTTCTGCCAGGATCAGGGAAATATTTAGCCGCTATACCGATTTAATTGAACCACTTTCTTTAGACGAAGCTTACCTGGATGTTACCGATGATAAACTAGGGATCGGTTCGGCGCTCGAAATTGCAAAGCAAATCAGAGAGGCTATAAAAAATGAACTGAATCTAACAGCTTCCGCAGGGGTTTCTATCAATAAGTTTGTGGCTAAAACAGCTTCGGATATTAACAAACCCGACGGTTTAACTTTTATTGGCCCTTCTAAAATTGAATCGTTTATGGAACAGTTGCCGGTTGAAAAGTTTTTTGGAGTCGGAAAGGTTACTGCTCAAAAAATGAAACTGATGAACATTCATACCGGGGCCGATTTAAAGAAACTAAGCGAAGAACAGTTAAGTAGGCATTTCGGTAAAATTGGCCGGTTCTTCTATAAAATTGTAAGGGGAATAGATGATCGACCTGTACAACCTAACCGCGAAACAAAATCACTGGGTGCAGAAGATACTTTCTCTCGTGATCTTACCACATTGGAAGAAATGGTTGAGGAGCTCGATAAAATTGCCTTAACGGTTTTTAACCGCTTGCAGCGTTATCAATTGAAAGGTCGAACCATCACTCTTAAAATAAAATACAGCGATTTTAAACAAATAACCCGCAATCAATCATTTACCAATGGGGTTAATGATTTAGCAACCATTGCCGAAACTGCAAAGGAACTTCTTGTTAAAACATTTTCGGAAGACCAAAAAGTAAGGTTGTTGGGGATTTCTTTATCAAACTTCGGCGAAAGCATTCCTTATCATAACAACCGTTCTGCCGATAATTCTCAATTGGAATTGTTTTAAGGTTTGGGTTTGAAGTGAAGGTTGATATCAAAAGATATTTGTAAGGTTGAAGGAAAGGGTTGTGTCCATTGATCATTAAACTCAGGTTCTTAAATTCCTTATCTTTAAGTAATGCTAAAGCCATTTACCGATACTGATTTTGGATTATTAAAAAGCTGGATAACTGATGAAGAGATCTTGTTTCAGTTTGCCGGAACAGAATTCTCTTTCCCGATCACCAAGTATCAACTAAAGCAATACATCAATAAAAATCCGGATCGGAGGTTTTATATGGGATGTTTTGATGACGGTAGTGCCTTCGCGTTCGGAGAGATCATTCCTCAGCAAAATGACACCTACCGCTTAGGTCGCTTATTAGTTGGCGATCCACAAACACGGGGTCAGGGCCTTGGTTATAGGTTTGTGTGTGAATTGGTGGGAGAATGTAAAAAGGTGTTTAAGGCTAAAGGTATCGACCTGTATGTATGGAAAGAAAATACGGCGGCAATTAAGTGTTACCAAAAAGCGGGCTTTATGTTTACAGCTGAAGAACCCTTTTCAATATTTTTCAATCGTAAAGAGTTTATTATCAATAAGATGACATTGTCGGCATTCGATTAGAACTAGCGATATGACTGCTGTCAGATACTATACCATTCCTCCGCCACCAGAGTTGGTGAATTACGTCCGTTTTTTTTGGGTGTTCGAAATGGATCTGTCTACCCACCAGGAATATGTTTATCGCTCTCTGGCTGATAGTTGTCCGGAGATGGTTTTTCATTATAAAGGTGTATTCACTTCGGCGGACGACCCCGCGGATAATTCAAAAGTTCGGTCCTTAATTCAGGCCCAGACCAATAATTACCGACGCTTTGTAACTCAAGGGTCGTTCGGCATGTTTGGCGTTTACCTTTACCCATTTGCCATTCCACGTTTGTTATCAATTGCCAGTTATGAGTTGACCAATCAAATGACCGACATTAAAAATTTACTGGGCCAAGCCGGTGCCGAACTGGAAGAAAAGATAATGCTGGCAACCAATAATACCCACCGTGTAAAAATTGTTTCCAACTTTCTTATCAACCTGTTGCGTAAGCAGCAACAGGCCCCGGTAATTATTCAGCGAGCCATTGTTGAAGCGATACAAGAGGATGGTAAAATTGATATTTCCCAATTTTCAAATCGGTTCTTTCTTTCAACGCGGCAATTCGAAAGACAGTTCAAAGAACATGCAGGTTTTAGTTTGAAAACCTATAGTCGTATTTTACGATTCCATTCAGCATTAAAAGAATATGGCAACAAACAAATCTCGTTAACTGAACTTGCTTTAAACTGTGGATACTATGATCAGGCCCATTTTGTGAACGACTTTAAACTGTTTTCGGGATACACCCCAGGCCAATATTTTAAAGGTTTTGCCGAAGGAACCGAATATCGTCTGATAGAATAAATGTCGTTTTCTTCCAATTTTAAGTTGCTGATTGGATCTACCTTTAAGTAATCAATAAATAAAACCATGAAAACTGTACAAATTCCCGAAGGCTATCAACAAGTGATGCCTTACCTCATTGTACCCGATGGAGAGAGCTTTTTAAAATTTACTCATCAGGTGTTTGAGGCCACAGAAAAATATAAGTTATTGGATGATGAAGAAAGAATACGTCATGCCGAAGTGTTTATTGGCGAAAGTGTGATTATGTTTGGAAGTAGCACTAAAGAATACCCTCCTAATGTTGGCGGCCTATTTATTTATGTGGATGATGCCGACAAAAGATACCAACTTGCTTTAAAGGAAGGTGCTAAATCAATTATGGAACCCGAGGACCGCGAATATGGACGGACTTGTGGTGTGATCGATTCGAATGGAAATACCTGGTGGATCACTTCTGTATTATAAAGAAAGCAAATGTAAGGTCTCCTTTATTGCTTAACGCATAGAGAAGACCTTACATTTATTTAATGCATAGTCAAATGTTAATCAGAAAAGCACAGATCAAAGATGTTGATGGACTTAAACAGTTGTTTTTTGATACAATTAACGCCATCAATAGCAGAGATTATAATAAAGAGCAAGTTGAAGTTTGGTCTTCAACCGTAAATAATATAAAGTCTTTAATAGATCGAATACATAAGCAACATTTTTATGTGGCTTATAACGAAAATGGATCAATAACCGGATTTGCTTCAATTGATGATTCAGGCTATCTGGATTTGATGTTTGTGCATAAAGATTTCCAGCGAATGGGTGTTGCCTCAATTCTTTTTGAGAAACTAAAGGAAATTGCCAGAACCCTTAAGCTCATGGAAATTACCACTGAAGCCAGTATTACAGCTAAACCATTTTTCGAGAAGAAGGGTTTTACAGTGATACGGCAACAAGAGATATTTATCAATACTGTTGGGTTGACTAATTATAAAATGCAATTGCTGTTAGCTAATTAAAATGGCGATTTCATATGATTCAGGCCTCCTGCTTTAATCAGGTCTTTATAAGTAACCAATTTGATCTTTCCACTTTTTACCAGATCCTGAAATTCTTTTGAAAGTAAGATCGACAGTTCGGTTGAGCGATGAATGGCAACAATAGGCTCGTTGTTTACCGCCTGCATATCAGGACTATTCATATCGATCAAAGCATCCATTTCTGGTTCGCGTTTTGCCACATGAAAAATCATCAAATTAACTTTTGCGGGATCTAGCTGTGGTATATGCTGAAAAAAGGCCTCACGTTTTTTGTCAACGGGTATTTCAAACATGGTTTTGTATTGTTCACCCATATAATGCGAAAGCGCCAGTCCATGTTTTTTGGCAAGCTTCTCTACAATGGCCCGCATTTCAGGAGTAGACAAAGCGGTGCCCATATGGAAGTCCAGATAGTCAATTTTTAAACCAGAACGTTTTGCTCGTTCAATTTGTGCATTAAGCTCTGTTTCCACATCGGTTAATTTGTACTTGCTGGCTAAAAATTGTGCAGTGGATGAATAGAAGTACCCATTACTGTCAACTAAGCTTTGTACAGCCGTTTGACCGGCAACGGGGCCCCAGCGATAATATTTCCACTCAGCGTTGAGTGTTAAGTGAACACCCACTGAAATATTTGGATATTTTTTTAGAACTTCAGCTGTTTCTTGGTACCATGGGCAGGCAAACATAACTGAGGTTGAAAAGGGAATTCCAGTTTCGGCAACTTCTTTGATAGCTGTATTTACCGAATGGTTCATGCCATTATCGTCAAGACGCAGTAAAAGCTGGGGTGTTTGAGCATAAACTGCTGTAGTAAAAAAACAAGATGTAATTAGTATTAATAGCTTTTCCATAACGATTTTATTACATATTCAATTTAAATAGATTTTCCTAAATATTTACATTTACGAAAAAATATTAAAAACTACCCAATACTTTTAATTCAAACTTTCATCTATTGAATTTATGATACGACCTAACGCTAAATTTCTGTTTACTTGTCTTGCTTTATTATGCCTGACTACCATGGGGTACTCGCAAGCAAAAAGTAATTTTAAGGTGATCGCCTATTTCTGGGGTAATGCCGAACAAGCCAAGGTAGTTCCGGCCGAAAAGATCACGCATGTTATTTATAGCTTTTGCCATTTGAAAGGAAATAAGCTTAATGTAGATAAAGGAACCGATTCATTAACCATTCAGGAACTTGTAGCACTTAAAAAGAAAAATCCTCAATTAAAGGTTCTTCTGTCGTTAGGTGGTTGGGAGGGATGTCCAACTTGTTCTGATGCTTTTTCAACAGCAGCAGGCCGAGCTGAGTTTGCTCAATCGGTTAAACAGTTAACTGATTATTTTAAAACAGATGGTATTGATTTAGATTGGGAATATCCGGCGATTGAGGGTCCTCCGGGACATAAATATACTGCAGAGGATAAGCCTAATTTTACCGCCTTGGTCACTGAACTTCGAAAAGTTTTAGGTAAAAAAATGTCGATATCATTTGCAGCAGGTGGTTTCCAAAAGGCCTTAGAAGAGTCTATTGACTGGAAGAACGTTATGCCTCAAGTTGATTTTGTAAACCTGATGAGCTATGATCTGGTTAATGGCTATTCAGTGATAACCGGGCATCATACAGGTTTATATTCTTCGGTGCAACAAAAGGAATCAACTGATAATGCCGTTACTTACCTAATAAGTCACGGTGTATCTGCTAAGCAAATTGTTATTGGAGCGGCTTTTTATGGTCGTATGTGGGAAAATGTACCCTTTGCCAATAATGGATTATATCAATCAGGAAAATTCAAAACAGGTATTTCTTACAGTCAGATTGCGGATGTTTATCTCAAAGACAAGGATTTCGTTTATAATTGGGACGATATAGTTAAGGCACCTTATCTGTACAATGCTAAATTGATGCAATACATCACTTTTGACGACAAAAAATCGATTGAACTCAAAACCCAATACGCAAAGGATAAAAAACTAGGCGGAATTATGTTCTGGGAAGTTAAAGATGATGCCAAACAGGATGGTTTATTGGATGTAATTGAGCGGGTTAAAAAGAAATAATTCCTTAATCGGAATAGTAATATAAAAGAGGAGATTCAATAGAATTTCCTCTTTTCTTTTTTATATAAATAATTATTAAGGTGTTAATTATTAGTAATTTAGATGTTGTTAAAATATCGGACGGCCTGCTTTGTGCCTTTAAAGCATGCTTAACAGAAACCTACCTCGGCATCTCGTGTTCGGAAAAGATAAACACCTTTTTCGGGGAAATAATACGTTTATTACTTTCTTTCTCCTTATTCATTTAATCTATTTTGTTGTTGCTTGTAATCCGAATAGTTCAGGGAATATCACTCAAAATAGAACTGATTCATCCTCTCAGAATAAAACAGATACAGCATTGACAAAAAATGTTTGGATACCGCCTGATACACTTTCAATTCCTGCCTCTGATTCGGGTAAGATGGTTCATTATGGTCGTGAATTGATCATGCATACGGCAAAATATTTGGGTCCAAAAGGAATTGTTGCACAAATAAGTAACGGTATGAATTGCCAAAACTGTCATTTAAACGCAGGCACTAAACCTTTTGGGAATAATTATAGTGCTGTTGCATCTACTTACCCTAAATTCAGAGCCCGCTCCGGTTCTATCGAATCCATAGAGAAAAGAATAAATGATTGTATTGAACGGAGTCTGAACGGTAAAAAGCTGGCTGATAACAGTAAAGAGCTTAGGGCAATTGTAGTGTACATGAAATGGCTAGGTCAGGATGTGAAGAAAGGTGAAACTCCTGAAGGAGCGGGTTTGTATAATCTTTCCTATATCAATAGGGCTGCTGATACAACCAAAGGACGAATGGTATATGTTCTGCAATGCTTGCGATGCCATGGATCAAATGGTGAAGGAAAATTATATGCAGATAAAATCGCTTATGAATATCCTCCATTATGGGGTAAAAACAGCTATAACATTGGAGCCGGTTTGTATCGCTTAAGCCGCTTTGCATCTTATGTAAAAGCCAATATGCCTTATGGAACCAATTACGCTCAACCGGTGCTGACAGATGAAGAGGCTTGGGATGTGGCAGCGTTTGTGAACAGTCAACAACGCCCCATAAAGAATTATAAGTCGGATTGGCCTGATAAGACAAAAAAGCCCATTGATTATCCTTTTGGTCCTTACGCTGACAATTATTCGGAAGAGCAACATAAATATGGCCCGTTTAAACCTATAGTTTCGGCCACTAAAAAATGATTCTGTTTATCCAATTATACACCTTAAAAAACAAAAATTATGGAACCATCTGAATTTAATCGCCCTACAAGAAGGAACTTCCTTGGGATTTTAGCCGCTAGTGCAGCTACCTTAGGTTTAGGTTCTTGGACTAAACCATTTGTTTCTCAAGGCGAATTATTTGCCGATACCTCAAAAGTTAACGATGCGGATGCCTGGTTTAATCAAATTAAAGGTAAGCATAAGATTGTTTTTGATGTTACTGAACCTAACGACATATTCCCGTTTGCCTGGCCAAAAGTATTCCTACTTACCAATGAAAAAACAGGAACTCCGGCCAAGGAATGTAGCGTTGTGGTTGTATTAAGACATAGTGCTATTGGATATACGATGGAGAACCGGTTATGGGAGAAATACAAATTTGGCGAGTTTTTCAAGGCTGATGATCCGTTAACAAAAACAGCTTCTTTACGTAATCCATTTTGGCAGCCTAAAGCAGGAGATTTTCAAGTTCCAGGAGTGGGACCGGTAGATATCGGTATTGATCAGCTTCAGAAAAGTGGTGTGATGTTTTGTGTATGTGATATGGCAATGACTGTATACAGTGCGGTTGCAGCCCAAAAAATGAATATGGATGCAGCCGAAGTAAAGAAGGAGTGGTTGTCAGGTCTTTTACCAGGGATACAGGTAGTGCCTTCAGGAGTTTGGGCTGTGGGGCGTGCTCAGGAAAAAGGTTGTGGATATTGTTTTGCCGGTTAACGCTTATTTGAGCGTTAATAGTTCAGTGTACTAAGGTTTTGTGTGTTATCAAAAGCTAAATCTCCATTGTAATTTCTAAATTCGGAGATTGCTAATACAAATATGTACTCTCCAAAAAATTACAGGAACGATAACACTGAAGAAATCTACGAGTTTGTCCGTCAAAACAGCTTTGGGATAATGGTAAGCCAGGTCGATAATCGGCCATGGGCTACTCATATTCCTTTGTATCTAAATGTAGATGATAAAGGAAAAACCACACTTTCAGGACATATTTCAAAAGTTAACCCACAATGGAAGGAATTTAATGCAGAGGAAGAGGTTTTAGTGATTTTCCAGGGAGCTCATACGTACATTTCGCCTTCATGGTACGATCACGAAAATGTTCCAACCTGGAATTATTTGGCGGTTCATGTTTATGGGACAGTTAAACTGATCGAAGGCGATGAACTGTATGATTCACTTTCTAAATTGGTGGATAAGTATGAAGTAAACTCACAGAATCCGGTTTCTGTCCATTCCATGTCTCAGGAAATGGTTCGGAAAGAAATGAAAGGAATCATCGGTTTTGAAATCGAAATAAAAGAGATACAGGCTACCTATAAACTATCTCAAAACAGGAATAAGCACAACCATTCATTAATTATTGATCAATTAGAAAAGAAATCGGATGAGAATGCTTGTCAAATTGCACAGGAGATGCGTAAGAGAGTTCCCGAGAAATAACCTACATCTATAATAATCACAGATAATTTCTATACCTCAATGAAAACCAAACTTTGTTTAATAATTGGTTTATTGTTTATTCAGTTTGCAGCTTATGCGCAAACTTCAGCCACTGTAAGTACTAAAATGAGTAAACTAATTGACGAGCAATTCAATTTTGCAGCCAGTCAGTATAAACTATTGGCAAAGCGGACTCCTCCTGATAGAATGCCCAAAACCTATTACTCAAAGACCGACTCGCTCGAAACAAGTGATACCAAATGGTGGACGAGTGGTTTCTTTCCAGGATCATTGCTCTACATTTATGAGTATACCCATGATCAACAGTTATTAGAGGAGGCAGAAAGAAGATTAAACATTCTGGAGAAGGAAAAGCATTTTACCGGTCACCATGATTTAGGGTTTATGATGTTTTGTAGTTTTGGTAATGCTTATCGTTTAACAGGCAACCCCTCATATAAATTAACCATTGATACAGCTGCTGCATCATTAGCTACACGTTATCGTCCCAATGCAAAAATTATTCAATCCTGGGGTTCTAGCGCAAATTGGCAATGCCCGGTTATTATTGATAATATGATGAATCTCGAATTGCTGTATTGGGTGAGTGATAAAGGAGGAGAGGCCCGCTTTAAAGAAATTGCCATCCAGCATTCAAATTCGACTATAAAAAATCATTTTCGACCGGATTACAGCTCGTACCATGTTGTCGATTATGATATCAATACCGGAAAAGTGCTTAAAAAGCCCACCGCACAAGGGGCCGCTGATTCTTCCGCATGGAGCAGAGGCCAGTCGTGGGGGCTGTATGGGTACACCATGATGTATCGGTTCACCAAGGATTCTACTTATTTAAATCAGGCTCGTCATATTGCATCATTTATTTTAGATAGTCCAAATCTTCCTAAGGATGGAATTCCGTATTGGGATTTTGATGCACCGGGTATTCCAAACGCATTAAGAGATGCTTCTTCAGCTGCAATAATTTCATCAGCCCTGCTCGAACTTGGGCAATACACCTTCGGAAAAGAGAAAAGGCGATATGTCTCCACAGCAGAAAAGATGCTTCGGAAATTAGCTTCGGCTGATTACAGAGCCCGAACAGGAGAAAATGGAGGCTTTATTCTTAAGCATAGTGTTGGGTCAATCCCTCATAAATCAGAGGTTGATGTTCCGTTAACCTATGCCGACTACTATTTCCTTGAAGCATTGCTTCGATATAAGAAGTGGTATTTATAGTAGGCAATCTTTATTCATATAATATAATATATAGATAAGTAAACGCCAGTTCTATTTCTGTCAATTTTTTACGGTCCTGCTTTCNTTCGCACAAGGGCTTTCCACTGCAATCAGGTTTAGTTTTGGGTCAAACGGAGCCATTTGGAGCCCTCACAAGGGGCGTACTATAACTTTTTCTCTCACACGATCAGCTCTTTAGGGAATGTATTGGCTAAAAAGGTAAAAAGAGTTTGGTCGGGGGGATAAAGTTTCTACCTTTGCACTCCGCAATCGGAAGGAGGGCGGAAAGGTTTGAAAGGGTGGTTGACCGGCAGGAGAGGGGAAAGCGATAAGGAAAGCAGGTCAGAAAAAAGGGTTCAAAATTATTTTAAAATAAATTTGGCAGAGACGATAAAAAGTTTCACCTTTGCACTCCCGAAACGGGGAAGAAACTTCGGTCAACGGACAGAAGGAATGAA
>NZ_PQVF01000019.1 GCF_002920915.1 Solitalea longa | reverse complement strand
AAGTTAAGCCCGCCAGAGCCGATGGTACTGCCGTAACAGGTGGGAGAGTAGGTCGGTGCCGATTTTTATACAAGCCTCTTGGTTCACGCCAAGGGGCTTTGTTTGTTTAGGGACCTGGCTAAAGGGCTAAATGGTTGTATTGTGAAATGGTGAAATTATTTACTAACCACAGGGTTGCACAGTGGTACACGGAGTTGGAATGACTTTGTGTAACCCGGTGCTACTCTGTGGTTTATTTTTTAACAATAGAACAATAAAACAATAAATCAATAAAACCAATCATCGAAATAACAGTCTACCCTAACCACTCTAAACCCGATTGTAATGGAAAGCCCGGAACGAAGCAGTAGCCGATGGCTTGGTGTGAGGACTTGGAATGGATAACGGGACGAAGGATATTAATATTCACTGGATCTATGTTTTCGAAAACTTATTTTATTAAATAACAATGATAAGTATCCTTTTTTTTAATTTTTGATTTAATTCCTCAACCTATTTAATATTGTCTACCTTTAACCCTTGAATGCTAAGTGCATATAAAGTGTTTTAAACTTAAACTCAAACTATAAATGAATTTTTCGTTGTCACGTTTGGAGGTAATGAAACATATTGAAAAGTATATTCAAGATGCTTACAATGATTTTCTTACGCCAGTTGATAAAATATGGCAGCCAGCAGATTTACTGCCGGTTGCAAGCTCAGAGAATTTTTTTGAAGAAGTAAAACAACTGCAAGATAGCGCTAAGGAATTATCGTATGATTTAGTTGCTGTTTTAATTGGAGATACTATTACAGAAGAGGCCCTACCTACATACGAAACATGGTTGGCAGGGATAGAGCATGTTTCACAAGATCGTAATGGACCTTGGAGTAAATGGGTTAGAGCCTGGACAGCTGAAGAGAATCGCCATGGAGCGGCATTGAATACTTATTTGTACCTGTCGGGTCGGGTTGATATGCGTAAAATGGAAATTTCTACACAATATCTTATAGCTGATGGCTTTGATATTGGTACTGATAAGGATCCTTATCGCAACTTTATTTATACCAGTTTTCAGGAAACTGCCACCAATTTATCGCATCGTCGTGTAGCTCAGTTCGCTAAACAACAGGGGGATACTTTAATGGCTAAGTTATGTGGTCATATTGCTGCCGATGAGGCTCGTCATGCAAAAGCCTATAAAGCATTTGTTGCCCGTATTTTGGAAATTGATCCTAATGAGATGTTGTTAGCCTTTGAAGACATGATGCGCAAAAAGATTGTTATGCCTGCACATTTTCTTCGCGAGATGGGGCTGAAGATCGGTCAAACGTTTGGTCATTTTACCGATGCTGCACAACGCTTAGGTGTTTATACAGCTACTGATTATACTGATATTTTGAAAGATTTAGTTGATGAGTGGAAATTGGATCAGTTAACAGGATTAAATGATGCCGGTGAAAAGGCCCGCGATTATTTAATTGCATTGCCTGATCGTTTAAACAGGGTGGCTGAGCGGATGAAAACTCCTACACTTGAATATAAATTTTCGTGGATTCACGCTTAAATAATATAGAAAACCGGGTTAAGCCCGGTTTTTTTATTTTTTACCACTGTCTCCTTCAATTTTAAAACCTGTTTTCTGATAATCTTTTGGCTTGTAGGCATCAGGTATCTGAATCATATTTCCATCTCTTACCGCGAATACATGCGGAGACATGATTTCTAACCCCGCCTCATTAAACATATCTTGTAAGTTTTTATGTAGCTCCGAATAGATTCCCGCCATTTGTTGTGGCAAATCGGTATAAGCATTTATCTCATAACTCACGTAAAAGTCATTTAAAGCTGTTTGCAAAACAAAAGGAGTAGGTTGCTTTAGAATTCCTTCTGTGTTTAAGGCAGCACTTATCATTAGTTCATTGATATGCTTCCACGGAGTGTCATAAGTTAATGTTATTGTAGTGTGCAGGATAAGCCCCAGGTCCTTTGCTGAAGATGAATAATTAGTGGAGGGGCTTGATAAAATTGTAGAGTTTGGAATGGTGATATCTTCATTCTTAATCGTTCTTATTCGTGTTATCAATAGATTTTTTTCAATCACATCACCGATCTCTTCTCCAATTTTAACCCGATCACCTATCTTAAAGGGCCTCATATAAGTTAACACTACACCAGAAACGATATTAGAAATAGCTGAGGATGAGCCTAGCGAAAGTAAAACTCCTATAAAAACAGTTACTCCCTGAAAAATTTTAGAATCAGAGCCAGGTAAATACGGAAATATCACCACAAACATGAATGCGTATAACAGAAAACGTATTATGTTGAAGGTTGGCATAGCCCAGTCGGGATAAAATTTAGGAATTTTAATAGTGCCGTTGGCTACTTCTTCTGCCAAGAAATGGAACAATTGAATAATGTATCGGGTTACGAGATAGATTACGATAATGGTAAGCAGGTTAGGTATATAATGAATTACTGCCAGTAAGATATTTTTTAAAGGATTTAATAAATAGGTGAGTAGTTTGTCGGCAATGGGCTGTGTCCAAGGAAAAATACTGAATAGAACAGGAAGCGTGAGATAAATAATAAGAATAAGTAACGACAACTTAATAACTTTTACAATGCCCGAAATGAGAGGAAGAATACGTTCGGTATAATTTATTTCTATGCCCTTTTTCCTTTGGAATTCATTAAGCCTTAATTTGGTATATTTTAGTAATCGTATTTGTAAAAATCGGAAGAACTTATTAATGAAAAAGATAAGCATTCCAACAATGAATATTACACCTAGAACCTCTAATACCTGAATAAACAGATTTCCTAAGCTTTTTCCTGTATTTAAATCAATAAAAGCCGATTTAATAGCTTCAAAATATTGTGTTGCCAACTCTTTTCGCGGAATACCAGCTTTATGGGAGTCTTTGTCGGTAACCATCAAAAGTGGTGTATCAGCATAGTATATTCTTGAAATGCCTTCACGTTCAATATGTTTTAGCGAATCGATTGTGAAATTAGGTTCGTTTAGGAGCTTTTCAAGCCTCGAATTAATTAGCCGGGCTCGTTCCTTTATACTAACGCCTTCAAAATCATTGTAAATGAAAAAAAGGGTGTCATTGCTCAAAACTATGGGAGCTTCTATCGAATCCCGTTTTTGGGCATTAACAGTATTAAAGAATATACATAATCCCAAAAGTAGGACCAAACTTCGGGTATTCATATGGAAAAGATGAGTTTTAATAAGGAAAATACGCAAAACAATCCAATTTATAAGTCAAATCAATTATGCTTTGATTTATAAATGTTTGTTTGGTTTTATTTGATTGGTTTTTTATATAAAAAATGAAAAAAAATAAAAAATCTATCAAATTGCATGTGTTTTTAGTGTTGATTTGATAAAATATTCAGTTTTTTAAATAAAAAATATTCAAAATGGTGATTTTTATGATTTCTTCAATAAAAACTTATAAAAAATATAGATAGTGTTTCTGTTACACTAATATTTGTGTTAAAAATTCAAATAATTGCAAAGATTAGTCATGTTTTTTGCTTAAAAATTAGTTGTTTTTCTATATATTCTTTTGAGTTGATTTGTTTTTAAGGAATTTTGTTTTGAAATTTAGCTTTGTAACCTAATAAAATTAAATATTTCAACCTGTTAACTGTTTAATTATGGAAAAATTTTCACTAAGTCGATTGCTACCGTTCACAATTTTGGCATTGGTGGCCATTTTGGCAATGTTCGTACCCTCATTGCCAAACTTCGCAGATACATCTAAGTATAATTCTGCAGATATTGCCTGGGTAATTGTTGCTGCCTCGCTGGTATTTTTAATGACTCCGGGCCTTTCTTTCTTTTATGGGGGAATGGTTAACCGTAAAAACGTGATCAGCACCATGATTAAAAGTTTTGTTGCTACCGGAATTATCAGTGTTTTGTGGGTTGCGATTGGATTTAGCCTGTCATTTGGAACCTCAAACAATGGCTTCATTGGCGATCCAACATCATTTTTCTTTTTTAAGAATGTGAATAGCTCAGCTCCATGGAGTCTGGCACCAACTATTCCTTTGTTGTTATTCGCCTTATTTCAAATGAAATTTGCGATTATCACTCCAGCATTGGTGGTGGGAGCTGTTGCTGAACGGATTCGTTTTACTTCCTATCTGGCGTTTATCGTTTTATTCTCTTTATTTATTTATGCTCCTATCGCGCATTGGACATGGCACCCTGACGGCATCCTGTTTAAAATGGGAGTGTTAGATTTTGCAGGTGGTACTGTTGTTCATATTTCGGCTGGATGTGCAGCTTTAGCAGGAGCTATTGTTCTTAAACGTAGAAAATCAAAAGAAGTGCAGCCTGCAAACGTTCCTTATGTGATTTTAGGAACCGGTTTGCTATGGTTCGGTTGGTTCGGCTTCAATGCAGGTTCTGCCTTAGCTGCTAACGATTTAGCTACTTCAGCATTCGCTACTACAAATACTGCTTCAGCAGTTGCAGGACTAGCCTGGATGTTCTTCGATTATGCAAGAGGCAAGAAACCTAGTGTATTGGGCTTTTGTATTGGTGCTGTAGTAGGTTTGGTAGCTATTACTCCAGCTGCCGGATTTGTTGCCATTCCGCAAAGTGCTATTATCGGTTTAGTTGCAGCTATTGTTTCTAACCTTGCCGTTTACTGGAAAGAAAAATCAGGAATCGATGATACCCTGGATGTATTTCCTTGCCATGGCTTAGGTGGTATGATGGGAATGATCTTAACCGGAATATTTGCAACTAAAAATGTGAATGCCGTTGGTGGTACTGGTTTATGGTATGGTGAAACAGCGTTATTCATCTCTCAGTTAAAAGGTCTTGCCATTGTTGTAGCCTATAGCTTCACAGTTTCTTTGATTATTTTCAAAGTAATCGACTTATTGAATCCGATCAGAGTATCGCAAGGGGAAGAAGAAAAAGGGCTGGATGAAACTCAACACGGAGAAAAATATGTGCAAGGCACGCTGTTAATTGATAATAACGGAGCCTTAATTGATAAAGATTCTGCTGAGACGGTAGTTCTTTAAAGCAATGTTAATTGGTTGAGAAAGAGAAATAAATAAAAAAAGGTACGGTATTAATAAAACTATCTGACCATAGTTTCAATACCGTACCTATTAACAAACAAAATCTGCTATACAATGATAAGAAAATTTTACGCAATTGCCATCATGCTGGCGAGCGGAAGTTACTCCTACGCTCAAACCGATACAACTACAGCGACTGAAAAAAAGCCCTTCTTTAAATTCTCAGGTTCTGCAGATGTTTATTTTAAATACGATTTCAGAAAGAACCCCGCAAATACCTATACAAGTTTTACCAATACTCACAACTCATTTGAATTAGGTATGCTTTCGGCAAAGGTTGAACATCAGGGAGATAAAGTGAGTTTTGTAGGTGATTTAGGTTTTGGTTCAAGAGCCGATCAGTTTGCATATAACGATGTGAACAGCCAAATTATGTTGAAACAGTTGTTTATTACCTATGCACCGGCAGAATGGGTAAAGTTTTCAATGGGTAGCTGGACAACTCATATTGGCTATGAGTTGGTTGATCCGTATTTGAACCGTAATTATAGTATGTCGTACATGTTTTCATACGGCCCCTTTTTTCATACAGGTTTAAAGGCTGATCTGGTATTTGACCGTGTGGGTGTAATGGTTGGAGTAGTTGATCCTACCGATTTTAAAACCGCAATGTTACAAGAAGGAACTAAATATAAAACGTTCATAGGACAATTGAGCTATGGATCTTCAAGTGGGAACTTTAAAGGATACTTTAACGCATTAGCAGGGAAGCGTGGTACTGATTCTGCTATGGTATCTCAGTTTGATGTTGTTTTAACGCAAAAAATAAATAATAGCTTTTCGCTGGGAGCTAATGGTACCGTTGCCAATTTTGATTATAAAGATAGCTTTACTCAAACAGGAAAGAAAAGCTGGTGGGGCGCTGCTTTATATGTTAATTATGATGCACCAAAAGTTTGGGGAGTCACACTACGGTCGGAATACTATGATGATAAGGACCAATCGAATGTGTTTGCAAGTGCTGCAGCTGGGGGCCATGTGTGGGCTAATACCGTAACACTTAACTTAAAAGTTAGCTCATTAATGATTATGCCCGAAATCAGATACGAGTCTGCGAGTGAAGAGATTTATTCTGACTTAAATGGGGAAGGTTTTAAAAACAACACCAGTTTCTTATTGTCGGCTGTATATCAGTTTTAAGAATTTTAATACCAAAATAATCTGTTAGTTGCACAACAAATGTCCGGGCGCAAGTCCGGATTTTGTTTTTTATAGAACATCTCGATCAAAATGTCGCGGTTACCCCCTCAAATGGTGCAATCAGCCCCTAAGATATAGGCTGCATGTTTGTTATCTTAATGTTTTATATCTCATCAGAATAACCAGGGTTGATGCAGGTTTTAATGGAATCATAGTTCATTAAAAGTTTAGCTGATTGTTCTTGCATATAAATCATTTTACCATGAATAAAGTAAGTTATAAAACCGAAATCAATGCTCCTACAGAGAAAGTATGGAGTGTATTGTGGGAAGATAAAACCTACAGGGATTGGTCAGGTGTTTTTCATCCCGAAAATCATATTGTTAGCGATTGGGAGGTGGGTGGTAGAATATTGTTTGTGGATAATAAAGGTAATGGCGCTTTTGCTCAGATTATTGAGAATACACCGAATGAGTTTATGTCATTTAAACATTTAGGATGGGTAGGAGATTGGAAAGAGTTGCCTTTAGATTATGAGGTAACGATAAATGGAAAGGTGATGCGATGGACAGAAGTGACTGAAAGTTATCTGCTCCATGAGAAAAATGGAATAACAACTTTAACGGTTGAAATGGTTGGACCTAAAAGTGATTGGGAAGAATATGGAAACGTAGTGTATCCTAAGGCTCTGCAACGAGTTAAAGATCTTGCCGAAATGAACTAATCAATCTTAATACCTAAAAAAACAATTATGACAAATCAATTTTGGATCAATCTTCCAGTGAAGGATGTGGACAAATCGCGAGCGTTTTTTACGCAGATCGGCTTCAGGTTAAATACTCAGCATGGAAATGGAAATGATTCGGCTTCGCTTTTGATCGGCGATCAAAATGTAATCATAATGCTTTTTCAGGAGCAAACATTTTCGATCTTTTCGAGCAATTCGGTTACTGATACCAAGCAATCTACTGAAGTGCTTTTTTCTATTGATGCTCAATCGCCTACTGAAGTGGATGAAATAGCATTAAAAGCGGAGCGAGCCGGAGGTGTTGTTTTTGGAAAACCCTCACTGGTACAGGGTTGGATGTATGGTTGTGGTTTTACAGATCTTGATGGTCATCGGTGGAATGTTTTGCATATGGACATGACTAAAATGCCTAAAGGATAACTTCAATAGTCATAAAAACAGGCTGTCTCGAAAGGGACAGCCTGTTTTTCCTAAATCTCACTACATTATATTATGGAGTAGTCCCGCCACAAGACCGTATATCAGAAAATGTAGGGTTATAAACTATTGCATTATCAGCAATACCGCCCCCATTGCCATCAAAATGCATAGAATGCTGGGTTTCTAGTACTTTGCATACACCACTAACTTTTTGAACTTTAACCGCTTGTAAACTAACAGCAACCGCCGCCGTGTTATTAGGGGCAGGATCTAACCCTAAGCGCGAAATTGGTATGCAGAAAAAGAAACAGGTATTATAGCACCCTGTTGAATATTTACTGTATTTAAAATGATCAATAATGCCCCAACCAAGTGTTTCTGCAAGATCAAAGTAGCGCTGGGTGGATCCTGCATATACTCTAACTGATTTTAAACGCCACCCTGCTGCAGCGTTACTTCTTATATGAATATAAAGATTGGATGCATCATTAAATACCTCGGAATATCCGACCGAAGTCCAATCCCATGCCAAACTAGTAGGATCATCTATAGGAGGTGTTAGAAAACCAATGTCCCTGGTGTCAGAACCTCCGCATCGGGTAATTGATTCAACTGTTTTTTGATAAAGTACTTCGTCATCATTAGATAATTCTCCCTGATCGCTAGTTTTTGGTGTGGGAGTAATTTCTTGTTTTTGACAACTTGTTGAATAAAAAAATACCATAATTGTTATTATGATACTTTTGAGGTAGAGAGAAGTTTTCATAGAGAAAAATTTAGATAAGATTGATTACTGTAACAGCGAGATATTAGGCTAGATTAAATATAGTAAATGACTGAATGTTAATGTGTTAATTTTTTTGAATTGCGTAGATGTACTGAAGGCAGATTGAAACGAATGACTTTCTTTCCATTCATTTTGAAAGCGATATCAAAAGAAAGTTTTAAATACAAATACATCAGATAAAAACGGCCGATATTATTCGACCGTTTTCTTGCATATAGAGCGATTAACTATAGAAAATTGGCAATTGTTATTTAAGGCCCCAGATTTTTAAAATAGAATAATAGTTTTCCGGATGTTGGGCCCTGATAAGATAAATTAAATTAGTAAGGGTTTGAAGCAATCGTGACCGGCTGGTCTTTTTCTCAACAGAAAATCGATAAGATAATACCGCAAATCGGCGTAAGAGAACATCATATTCGGCAAGAAGGGTTTCCCAAAAATGAATTCCATGTTTTTTATTTTGAAGCTGATGTTTCTCCAATGCTTCAATAAGAGAAATGAGTGATAAAATTCTTCCCTCCCGATTGCGGGGAAGTATATAACGATTTTCCGATTTAATTATTCCAAACTCGTTGAAACGTGATTGAATATTATCAGCTCCGTAAAGTTCTCTAACATATCTTTTTACATGAGAGAGTGCTCCATGAATTTCATTCTCCAATGTTTTTATGCGACTACCAATTTTCACCAGTTCATTTTCGTTGTTGTGAACATGCTCATAACGAGCAATTTCTTTTTCGAATTCATATGATGAAGTTCGAAAAACGATATAGTTTGGACTATTTTTCCAGGCAGTACATACCGATTTAAGTGTTTGAATAAACTCGAAACTGGTGTGATGTGGTTGTACTTGTGTCCGTATCTTTTTCAAAATAGGATTTTCCATGGTACTTTAAAATGAATAATAGATGTGACCGAAAGATAAGTACTTAATTTTTCACTGGCCAAGCTGCATTGGCAAAACTTACTTTTTTGTAAGCTTTATTAATATTTTTAGCCTAAATGGACTTATATCCGTTAAAAAAATAGGTTTCAAAATATAGAAAGAGAAATTTGAACAACTCTTTAAGAGTTGTATGAATAATTGATCGAAAGATCAGCTTTCAGATAATTAAAAAGCCCAACATAAGGTTAGGCTTTTAATAATTGATCATCAATTTCTTTCTCCTTAAGCTTTTGGAGCCATTTTAGTTAATTTTTTATGACACTTGCTGCATTTACCAGGTTGTGCGCTTACTTCATTATTGTGTTCAGTGCAGTAATAGCTGCCATCTTTAATGAGGGCTACATGATCTGTAGGACAATCACCTCGTTCTGTTGCTGAATATTCACATTTCGGACAACGATACTTTGCTGGGCTATCCGCATGTTTATGTGATGTAGTTTTGGCAGTAGCTGCAGGTGCTTCTTGCGCATAAACTCCCTGAGCAAATGCACAAGTTATTATTAACAATAAGAGTTTTTTCATAACCTTAAGATTAAAAATAGAGGAGTAAAAGTTTTTTCATTCGGTAAGGTTCTACTTATGTTGATTAGTTGGCCTTAAATAAAACCAAAAACTGAACCATTGTAATTTGTGTGATAAGCCTTATTGTTTTCAAATTTTCAGAACAAAATAATTTATTATTCTGTTGACCACTTAATACCTAATATTAAAACAGCTACATGAACATTCTCCTATACGAACAAGTGATAATAGATAACCTTTATGAATTTTGGCGCTTTGTTGGAATCAAATCAGGTACGCTTTTAACCACGTTTAATTATCAGGCGATCATACTTCAGGATTCGGATTGGCCTAAACGGATCTTCGGATTAAATTCTCCTGAATTAATGAGTGAGGTTGAATTCAAGCGACTTTCGGAACGGATTAGAGCAGGGGATTTGCCCGGATTGATAACATTATCAGAATCGGTAAGCGAAAAATATAGGTTTTAATCCAAGGTTCAGTCAATTAGGAATGATAATAAAACTAGCTGATTTTAAGCCTTCTCAAAAAACAAGTGATCCGCAATTTCTTCTCGTTCAATCCCTCTCAGATGCAGAGCTGTTTGCTTCTATTGCTTCACAATCCTTTAATTATAGGGTGGATAGTAAAATGATTGCCAGCATTATTAATCATGACGAAAATGTAAAGTTGTTTGTTGGATATATCCGTCAGCAGCCATCATGTTGTGGACTTGTGTTTCATGACAAAAATGGATATGGCGGTTTGCATATGATCGGTACTCCTCCACAGTTAAGAGGTCAGGGACTGGCTACGCTAATGACCAATTACTTATTACAGGTGTGCATTGAAGATGGTAAGGATTGGTGTGTGCTTCATGCTTCGGCAGCCGGAGAACCAATTTATGCCAAACTTGGCTTTGAACCTGCCAAGCAAATAATTACCTATGTCTTAACCTAAGTAGAAGTACTTAATTGCGAAATCGAGTTAAAATACTGATTTGTAGCAAATTAAGCTGTTGTAATTTTAGTTATTCGAAATACTTGAAACGGATCGGTTACCGCCAGGTATTTGAAAACTAACAACAACATTATCATGATTAAGAAAATCTTAAAAATCACAGGAATCAGTCTGGGCTTACTGGTAGGTGTTTTAGTATTGGCATATGGAATAATAGCATTTAATGTTTATAAACGAGGTAACAAAGTTTACGCTGTAGATGCAAAGAATATAAGCATTCCTCAAGATTCTAGTTCTCTTAAGCTAGGAGAACATGTTTCAATGATTAAGGGCTGTCGCGATTGTCATGGTGAAAAGTTGAATGGGAAAGTTTTTTTTGAGGATCCCTTATTAGGCACCTTAACCTCTGCTAATCTTACCGCCTTAGATAATTACACGAATCAGGATTGGGTAAGAGCAATTCGACATGGGATAAGAAAGAATGGTACTCCTTTGACCATTATGCCTTCAAACGAATATGCAACTCTTACTGAAAAGGACTTGGCTGCACTCATTGCCTATTGTAAAAGCCTTCCGAATGAGCCTAATAACCTTCCTCCGCTTTCAATTGGGCCATTGGCTAAGGTGCTTGATGCGTTCGGAAAGGTTACTTTATATCCGGTAGAAACAATCGATCACAGCCAGGAGATGTCTGCTGAGGTTAAGCCAGAGGTTTCAGTTGAATTCGGAAAATACATGGCTCAAACTTGTGCAGGTTGCCACAAGCCAAATTTTAAAGGTGGAGACAATGCAATTCCCGGAGGGATTCATGTTCCCGATCTAACCAAAACCGGTGCTGTAGGGAAATGGACAGAAGCACAATTTACATCTGTTTTACGAACAGGAAAAAGACCCAACGGTACGCAAATGAAACCCGAAGATATGCCTTGGCAAATGACCAAAGAGTATAGTGAGGTGGAAATAAAAGCTTTGTATAAATTTTTAAATACGCTATAAGATGAAAACGAGGACAATTGAGAATCCTTTAATTAAGGATAAAGTGACGTTTTTAGAAACAGCAAATGAAACAGCAGGGAAACACACCTTTGTTGAAGTTGAACTGTCTCCTGGAGGAGGTAATGATCTTCATTATCATAAAGTTTTTTCCGAAACCTTTGAAGTGGTTGAGGGTGAATTAGGAGTGGAGGCTGATGGAGAAAAAATCATTATAAAAAAAGGCGAGAGTTATAAGGTAAGCGAAAATATCATGCATCGGTTTTTTAATCCCTCTGATAGTACACCGGTAACGTTTAATGTACTACTTGAGCCCGGACATGCTGGATTTGAACAAACCCTTATGGTATCTTACGGATTATGCAGAGATGGAAGAACAAATAAGAAAGGTATGCCCAAAAGCTTTTATCATTTAAGTCTTTTATTGGTTTGGAGTGATACAAATTTGCCAGGTATTTATCAATTGATCCTTCCGGTAATGCAATGGTTTGCTCAAAAAGCTAGAAAGAAAGGGATTGAAGCCCAATTATTAGAGGAATATTGCATGTAGGATAAATTCAGTTTTTTCATGAGGTCAAAAGCCTTGTTATTCCAACATATGTAGGATGACAAGGCTTTTGACTTATTTTTTTTGTAGACTTTTTAAACTGCCAAATCGGTTAATTTCAATTAATTACATTAGATTTGCCCAAAAAATATTACTAATTGTTTATTTAATTAACCACAGTTTTATGAATTGTTTAGTAAAGAAATACAAGGCAATTACCCCCCTATTATTGCTGCTATTAATAACAGTTTGCAATTCGTGTAAGAAGAACGACGATGAACCTGAAGTAGCTGTAAAGTTTAATAAGTTTTCATTGTCATCATCACAGAATAGCCCATATCTATATACTTCAATCGAATTTGAAATAAAGGACTCAGTTTTAACAGGAAGAGTCCCGTATTTGACTACCGTAAGTTCGCTTGTTCCAACATTTGAAACAGGGGCAACATCTGTAACAGTTAACAATGTAGTGCAGAAAAGTGGTGTTAATGCATTGGACTTTTCTAAACCTGTTCGTTATAAATTAACTGACGCTAAAGGTAAAAGCAGCGAATTCGTTATTAAGCTGGTGAATTTTACGGGTTTGCCTATTGTGAATATAACAACAGAAGGTGGGGCAGCGATTACTTCAAAAGAGGAATATCTTAATGGTCATGTTACCATTAATGGCTTGGGCGGTTTTAGTGATTTTGACGGTGACTTGAAGATCAAAGGAAGAGGTAACTCTACCTGGTGGTTACCCAAGAAACCATATAAGATCAAATTCGATAAAAAACAATCGTTATTAGGAATGCCGCAAGATAAAGAGTGGGTGTTGTTGGCCAACTATACTGATAAATCCCAGTTAAGAAATGCAACAGGTTTGCTTATGGGGCAAATGAGTGGTTTAGAATGGACTCCCAAAGCGCAATATGTTGAGGTTTATCTAAACAATACCTATCAGGGCTCTTATCAGTTATGTGAAGCTATAAAAGTGGCTCCCTCACGCGTTAACGTTACAGACAATGGCTACCTGCTGGAAATTGACCAGCTCGACAGGCTCGACCCTGGTGATGCTTATTTTTATACATCTACTCTACTGGTCAATATTAAAGAACCAGTAGTGCAAGTTGATGATGAGCGATATACTTACATAAAAAACTATGTAAATGAGATGGAGAGAGTATTGTTTAGTGCTGATTTTGCTAATCCTCAAACAGGTTATGCTAAATACATTGACGTTCCAAGTTTTATTGATTGGTATTTAATTAACGAAATTGCCAAAAACCAGGATGCTAATTTTTTCTCAAGTTGTTATATGAATATGGTTCCCAATGGAAAATTAAAAATGGGGCCTATTTGGGATTTTGACATCGGTTTTGGTAATGTGAATTACGATAATAACCACGAAGTTGAGGGTTTTTGGGTGCAGCGAGCATCATGGATGAATAGACTTTTTCAAGACCCGGCATTTGTTAAGCAGGTAAAACAACGTTTTCTTTATTTCAAAGATCATAAATCTCAAATAATTGATAATATTAATTCAGGAGCAGTAAAACTTAAATGGACAGCTACCGAAAACGATAAGATTTGGAATACTTTGTATAATTATACCTGGCCAAATTATGCTGTTTATGGCTCTTATGATAATGAAGTAGGAGAATTGAAAAGATGGATAAACGCCCGTATGGTTTGGTTGGATGGGGCTTTTGCTAAGATGTAATGCGTTGTTTTGACAGTTTCTTATAGTACAAAACGGAGACCGGAAAAACTCTGAAATAAAACATAAACGCCTTGCTGAAAACAGCAAGGCGTGTGAATTTTAAAATTCTAAAATCGTACTTCTACAATCTAACTTCCCTTTACATATTCCTTCTATATTGTCCTCCAACTTGGTATAGAGCACCAGAAATCTGGCCTATCGAACAGTACTTGGTAACTTCCATTAGTTTTTCGAAAATGTTTTGATTATGAATGGCTGCCTGTTGAAGCTCTTTTAGCGACTGCGCAGACTGGTCTTCGTTACGTTTTTGGAAAGCTTGTAAAGCTGCAATTTGATATTGCTTTTCTTCTTCAGTTGCACGAATTACTTCCTGTGGAATAACCGTTGGTGAACCTTTACTATTCAGGAACGTGTTAACACCGATAATAGGATAATCGCCGTTGTGTTTCAACGTTTCGTAATACAACGATTCTTCCTGGATCTTACTGCGTTGATACATGGTTTCCATAGCTCCTAAAACACCACCACGATCATTAATGCGTTTAAATTCGGCTAGTACAGCTTCTTCAACCAAATCAGTAAGCTCTTCAATAATAAATGAACCTTGTATTGGGTTTTCGTTTTTCGCTAAACCTAATTCACGGTTAATGATCAACTGAATGGCCATGGCTCTGCGTACCGATTCTTCGGTAGGAGTGGTAATGGCTTCGTCATAGGCATTGGTATGCAATGAATTACAGTTGTCGTAAATAGCGTAAAGTGCCTGTAAAGTGGTGCGGATATCGTTAAAGTCGATTTCCTGGGCATGCAATGAGCGACCCGAAGTTTGAATGTGATACTTCAGTTTTTGTGAACGGTCATTTCCTTTGTATTTGTTTTTAATAGCTTTTGCCCAAATTCTTCTTGCCACACGGCCAATAACTGCGTATTCAGGATCGATACCGTTGGAGAAGAAGAACGAAAGGTTTGGTGCAAACTCATCAATATGCATTCCTCTGCTCAGATAGTACTCAACAAAAGTAAATCCGTTAGCAAGCGTAAATGCCAGCTGTGAAATCGGGTTGGCACCAGCTTCAGCGATGTGATAACCCGAAATAGATACCGAGTAGAAGTTGCGTACTTTCTGATCGATGAAATACTGCTGAATATCACCCATCATACGTAAGGCAAACTCGGTAGAGAAGATACAAGTGTTTTGAGCCTGATCCTCTTTTAAGATATCGGCCTGCACAGTACCGCGAACGGTGGCAATAGCATAGGCCTTGATCTTTTCATATACATCTGCCGGTAAAACCTGGTCGCCTGTAACACCTAAAAGCATTAAGCCTAAGCCATTATTGCCTTCAGGTAGTTCTCCATTGTAGCTAGGCCTTTCAATACCTTTCTGCTTATAGATCTCCTCAATTTTAGCTTTCACCTCTTTCACCAAGCCATGCTGATGAATGTATTTTTCACATTGCTGATCAATGGCCGCATTCATGAAAAAGCCCAATAACATTGGAGCCGGGCCATTAATGGTCATCGAAACAGAAGTGGTGGCGTGACAAAGGTCAAAACCTGAATACAATTTCTTGCAATCATCAAGCGTGGCAATAGATACACCCGAATTACCAATTTTTCCGTAAATGTCCGGACGGGTATGAGGATCTTCACCATATAAAGTCACTGAGTCGAATGCGGTTGACAAACGATGAGCAGGCTGACCTAAAGAAACATAATGGAAACGTTTATTGGTACGTTCAGGTCCACCTTCTCCTGCAAACATACGAGTAGGGTCTTCACCTTCGCGTTTTAAAGGAAATACTCCTGCTGCATAAGGGAATTCTCCCGGAACATTTTCGGTTAATAACCAACGCAAAATGTCGCCCCAGGCTTCATATTTAGGTAAAGCGATTTTTGGAACTTTCAGCCTTGATAATGATTCATAAAACAAAGGCTGCTTTATTTCTTTGTCTCGAACCTTATAAACGAAAAAGTCTTCTGAGTACTTCTTTACAGTTTCAGGCCATTCACGTAATAATCGTTTGCATTCGCCGGAAAGATTCTCTTCCAGATGAATGTACAGTTGTTCAAGCTGACTGATCGTTTCAGTTTGAGGCTCAGTTTGAGCTTTCAATAAATCAATTGTCCCTTTTAACTGAAACATCTTTTGGGCAGTATTACTCTGCTCATTTACCCATTTCTTGTATTCATGGTTGTTTTCAACAATCTCCGCCAAATAACGGTTGCGATCAGGTGGGATGATGAAAACTTTTTCAGAAACTTCTGGAGTCAACTCATAATGTGCCTGAAAATCAATTCCGGTTTTTTCTTTGATCTTACTCATTAAGGCTGCGAACAAATTGTTCATTCCCGGATCATTGAACTGCGAAGCAATGGTTCCAAAGATTGGCAGACTGTCATCGTTAGCATCCCAAAGGTTGTGATTACGCTTGTATTGTTTTTTAACGTCACGAATAGCGTCTAATGCTCCGCGCTTATCAAATTTGTTAATAGCAACAAGGTCAGCAAAATCAAGCATGTCAATTTTTTCCAACTGTGTAGCGGCACCAAACTCAGGTGTCATTACATATAACGAAACATCGCAATGCTCTGTGATCTCAGTGTCAGACTGGCCGATACCTGAAGTTTCTACAATGATCAGGTCATAAGAAGCGGCTTTGCATATGTCAATTGCCTCCTGAACGTATTTTGAAAGAGCAAGATTTGCCTGACGAGTCGCCAAAGAACGCATATATACTCTCGGGTTATTGATCGCATTCATACGAATACGGTCACCCAGTAACGCTCCTCCTGTTTTGCGTTTGGATGGATCGACAGAAATAATCGCGATGGTTTTATCAGTTTCGAGCAGGTAACGACGAACCAACTCATCCACTAGCGAAGATTTGCCCGCTCCACCGGTTCCGGTAATACCCAACACAGGAATTTTGCGTTGACCAATTAGGGTTTTTACCTCATCTAAAAACTTATCTGCCTCATCCGGAAAGTTTTCGGCAACCGAAATGGCATGAGCTATAGCGGTTACTTCCTTCTTTCCTATATTTTTAATTTCTCCGTTAAGTTGAGTTTTAACCGGAAAATCACATTCTTTCATTAGGTAGTTTATCATACCTTGTAATCCCATGGTACGACCGTCATCCGGAGAAAAAATACGAGTAATGCCATATTGATGGAGCTCGTCAATTTCTTCAGGAAGGATTACTCCTCCACCACCACCAAATAGTTTAATATGTCCCGCACCACGTTCTTTTAGCAGGTCGAACATGTATTTGAAATACTCAACGTGTCCTCCCTGGTAGCTTGTCATAGCAATCCCCTGCACATCTTCCTGAATGGCACAGTTTACCACTTCTTCAACAGAGCGGTTATGGCCAAGGTGAATTACTTCCGCTCCTGACGACTGAAGGATACGACGCATGATATTTATGGATGCATCGTGCCCGTCGAAAAGGGAGGCGGCCGTAACAAATCGTACTTTGTTCTTAGGTTTATAAACTTCTACAGTTTCCATCATCAGGTTATTGAAGCGTCAAATTTATACATTTCAACCTATAATAAAGGATAGAATGAATGTTGAGGAATTAGTATCTTCAAATTAAAAACCATCTATGAATCATCAGGATATCCGTTCATATTTTGAAGCTGAAAAGTCGGCTACCTTTATTATTATGATTATTGGGTTACTGGCAGTAATTACAGCGATTGTTTTCTTTTTTCTAAAAACAAAGCTGTTTGTAGGTACGGCAATTCCATTATTGGTTTTCGGAGCCATAGAAGTAGCAATTGGGTATACAGTTTATGCCCAAACGGATAAACAGACCAGTGATGTGATCTATAGTTTTGATATGAATCCTGATTACCTGAAAAATAAAGAGCTTCCTCGAATTCAAAAAGTTAACAGCAATTTTAAAGTGATCATGTATGTTGAAATTGGTTTGCTGCTGCTTAGTTTAGTATTGGTTTGGTTGAATTATTCAAAGCAGAATTTCTGGTTAGGAATAGGTTTGGGCCTTTTGCTTCAAGGGTTGATTTTGTTTGTGTTTGATCAGATTGCCGAACGAAGAGCCCGTATCTATACTGAAAAATTGACACAATTTACAGCCAGATTTTAAGCGCTTTTCACTTCTTTTTCTCTTCTTTTATTTGAGCTCATTTTTTATGAGTTGGATTCTTTTTTGCTTATAATCAAAAAGTTACAATGCGGTCGGAATTTTGTAACTTCATCTTGGTATTTAACGCTCTCTATATGAATAAACGGACAGCCCTCATAACCGGGGCTACACAAGGAATAGGTTATTATTTCTCGCGTATAATGGCCCGTAATAAGGTTGATTTGGTGCTGATTGACAAAAATGAAGACCATCTGCTTGAGCTTGCATTGGATTTGTACCAACGTTATGGTGTTCGGGTGAAATTTATCCCTTTTGATATGAGTAAAAACAATGCCCCTTTTGTGGTATATAACGATATCATAAAAGATGGCTTTCATATTGATTACCTGATCAATAACGCAGGGGTAGGCGATGGCGGCTACTTTCATGAAATTGATTGGGAAAAAGAACGGGAAATGATCAATTTGAATGTAGTTTGTTTAGTACAGTTAACTAAACTGATTTTAAATGACATGGTAAAGCTGGGTAAGGGTCGGGTACTGAATGTCGCCTCTACTGCAGCTTTTCAGCCGGGTCCCAATATGGCTGTTTATCATGCCACCAAAGCCTTTGTTTTATCATTTTCCGAAGCCATAGCTAACGAGCTTAAAAATAGCGGAATAACTGTAACTGCCCTTTGTCCGGATCCGAAGCAATCGGGTTTACAGCACCTTGCCGAAATAGAAGTTAATAAACTGCTTAAAATGCGGAAGCTGCCCAAAGATTGGGAAGTGGCTGAATTTGGGTTCCACTCAATGATTGAGGGTAAAACAGTGGCCGTAAATGGTTTCATGAACCGCTTGCTGCTGAATACCATGCGCCTTTTTAGAAAATCAACCCCAGGTCATCCTTATGCGAAATATCCCGTATCCAATAATGAATGAGTTTAAACAGTAAGTTATTGATTTTCAATTGAAATAATTTCAGTCAATACTTAGCCATCAGATCCCCGCCGGTAAAATGGTTCGGGGATTTTTCTTTACCTTTGCGCCATGTCAACGGTTTCAGGGATAACAACGTATAATAATTACGGGGCGTGGCTTCGGGAGAAATATGATGGGCAGCGTGTGTTCAAAGTCATAGTGGATGGTGGGTTTACTTGTCCGAATAGGGATGGTAGCAAAGGTTACGGAGGATGTACTTATTGCAATGTCGATTCCTTTACCCCAGAGGTTACCCGTTCATTGCCTGAAATGCGCGACCAGCTTTCTATAGGCATGGAGCGTGCCCGTCAAATGTACAGGGCCGATAAATTCATCGTTTATTTTCAGCCTAATACCAATACTTATGCGCCTGCTCATTATTTAAAGGCCATGTATGACGAAGCATTGTCGGTAAATACCAATGATATAGTTGGTCTTTCTGTTGGTACACGTGCCGATTGCATTGATGCCGAAAAGATTTCCCTGCTCGAAAGTTACACCGACCGTTTTGATGTTGACCTGGAAATGGGCATGGAGTCTATTTATGAAGAAACCTTAGCACAATTGAACCGTGGTTGCAGTCATGCTGAATTGGTTAAAGTTTTGGGTATGCTTGATAAATCAAAACTGGATGTGTGTGTGCACTCTATTTTTGGTTTGCCTGGCGAAACGCACGATATGATGCTGGCCTATGCTGCTGAGATCAATCGCCATCCTCGAATCAATCATGTAAAACTTCATCATTTATACATCGTAGAAGGCTCTATAATGGGGGTGAAATACAAACGCCAACCGTTTAAATTGTTTACGATGGAAGAATATGCGGAATTTTTATGTGAATTTATCCCACTTTTACGCCCTGATATTGTTATTCAACGACTGTTCGGTATATCAGATCGTCAATTCCTAATTGCTCCTGATTGGGGTATGAATAAATCAGGTATTCAAACTTATTTCGAAAACTATTTAGAGAAAAAAGGAGTGGTGCAGGGTAGTAAGTACGAACCTGTTGGAACGCTGATTTAATGTTCATCTCCTAAGAAATCTTTTTAATCAGATAGTTTAGATATAAAAAAAAGCGGCAACCTTTTAAGGTATACCGCTTTGCTTTAATTGACAATTATACTGATCTATTATGCTGTGTGCAGTTTGTTTTTAAACAATACCTGAATCTCATTCTCTAAGTTGGCTAAACCTTCCTCGAAACGAGCTCCAACTTTATATTCCGATAAATTGTTAACAATCTTGCGGTAATAATTAATACCTTCTTCTAAATTCGATTTAAAATCCAGAACGTATTTTTCTTTCTTTTGATTGAAACTGTCGGTCAATTCATCCACCTGTTCTTTTAAATAACTGATGTACAGCTGAAGTTCTTTGGTGAAAACATCGGGCCTGGTAATATTACCTAATACGTTTTCTCTGCCGTAAATATGGCCTACCATTTCTTTCAAAGAGGTTGTTCGGTTGAAATAAGAAATGTTCGGTCCCGGGCAAATGGTTACCGCATTCAGGTTTTTAAGGAAAGGAATTTTATAATCTATTGAAGCAGAGTTGCTCAATCCGATACATAAACACTCTTTTGATAAAACCGCAGTAATTTGTTTCTTCTTCTCTAAAATCGAAATATCTTGTTTTTGAATATCTGCAATTTTTAATTTTTGATATTCAATTGAAGCCGTACAAATTGGCTTTTCAGTAAACTCGGTATTGTTTTGCAAATATTTTTCGGTACAAGGACTGCCCGGTTTGGCATTTGCAATTCGCTCATGCTTTTCATAATCAGAAGTTGTTCTGTTTAAATAGTTAAAGCGAACACCCAGTGGTGAATTATGGCTCAGCACCACGTCTTCTTCCGTTGATTTAGCCAATAATTCTAACGTTTTCGTATCAACAGTAGTAGCTTCAGGTACCAGTAAAAATGGTGATCCCCAGCCAATTGAATCTAATTGATAATACTCAGATAAGAAATCATGCTCGGCCGCTGTACCAACACCACCCTGATAAGTAACTCTTAATTGCGGGATTGCGTTTGGAACGGTTGCGCCTTTTAATTCAAAAGCTTTCTGATAAACTTCAAATAAACTTTGAACAAGCTCTTCTCTTTTCGATTTAAATTCCTGAAGAATTGGGCCGATCAAATATCCATCGGTAGCAAAAGCATGTCCACCGCAGTTTAAGCCTGATTCAATCCGGAACTCACTTACCCAAATTCCTTTTTTTGCCAGGTATTTTCCCTGAATTAAAGCTGAGCGGTAATCACTTACTTTAATAACAATTCGTTTACTGCATGACCCATCTTCATTTAGCTTAAAGGTATCGAACTGCTCTAAATAGTTAAACAACCGAGGGTTTAAGCCTGCTGAAAAAATGATTGATGAATTTTCAAGATCACTTTCGGCATATCCTTTTAATGCTGTTAAGGCATCCGAACCATTAGCTATGCTGTTTCCTTCTTTATCATAATTCTCTCTGTCAACCTTGGTCATGATGTTAACATCAATTCCTCCAGGAGTGATAAGCTGACGAAGTGTTGTTTGAAGTTCAAGCTTTTCGAATTCACTTTTAGCTGCCATCATTTTATTGTAAAGCAGCTTAATGCTATGGTTTTCAGGTAATAATTCGAAATATTTAACCAATTCTGATCCTTTTTCAAAAGCCGAATTTTTTAATTCTTCAAATTGTTTCTTTACAACACGGTTTAAAAGGTTGAGGTAATCTTTTATTCTTTTAACACGATAATCAGGTTCCCTGTCACTAATTGGTTGGTATTTTTCATTCAGCTCGGCATAGTAATAGCCGCGCATCATTTCAATTAACCGGTCTTCCACAACTGAAACTACGGATGAGATACCATAGCGTCCAACTTTCGCCGGACTGTCAATGGTATATGCCAGGCCCATAACCGGAATGTGAAATGAATGAATTTGTTTCTGCCTCATTATTAATATTTTAGCAATTAATATTTAGCACGAAGAGACTGAAAAAATCAGAAAAAAAAACTGATTAAAGTCATGTTTTTTTATTGGTTTTATTATATCGGCTGACAAAATTTCATCTTTTTTTTACTGGTATATTCCTTGTTGTTAGGGGTTGTACATTTTTCGTAATTATAAAACAACTCATTATATGGCACAAAAGGGTTCCATCTCGGTTAATACCGAAAACATCTTTCCAATTATTAAAAAATTTCTTTATTCTGATCACGATATCTTTTTGCGTGAGTTGGTTGCCAACGCTACTGACGCTACTCAAAAGCTCCAAAAACTTGCAGGGATTGGTGATTTTAAAGGCGAACTGGGCGATTTAGCTATCCGCATAAGTATTGATAAAGAAAATAAAACCCTTACCATCTCCGACAAGGGTTTAGGTATGTCGGAAGAAGAAGTAATGAAATACATCAACCAAGTGGCTTTTTCAGGAGCAACCGAGTTTGTTGAGAAATTTAAAGACATCGATACTACTTCTATCATAGGGAAATTTGGTTTGGGCTTTTACTCGGCATTTATGGTGGCCGAGAAAGTTGAACTGATCACTAAATCTTATAAAGATGTACCGGCTGTAAAATGGACTTGCGATGGCTCAACAGAGTTCAGTACCGAGGAAGTGGAGAAGGCTGAGCGCGGAACTGATGTTATTCTTTATCTGAATAGTGAATCGGAAGAATTTTTAGAAGATCATCGCATTAACGAGATTTTAAATCGTTACTGTCGCTTTATGCCAATCTCAATTTTGTTTGGTAAAGACACGGAGAAGGTTAAGGAAGGAGAGGAAGAAACAACAGTTGAAAAAGATCATGTTGTAAATGCAGTTCAACCCTTATATACTCGCGATCCGCAATCATTAAAGGATGAGGATTACCTGAACTTTTACCGAGAATTGTATCCAATGGCCGAGGATCCATTGTTTTGGATCCATCTTAATGTAGACTATCCGTTTAATCTTACCGGTATTTTATACTTCCCTAAGGTTAAAAATGACATTACCCTGCATAAAGATAAAATTCAGCTTTACTCTCGTCAGGTGTTTATTACCGATAATGTTGAGAATATTGTTCCGGAGTTTTTACGCTTAATGCATGGAGTTATTGATTCTCCTGATATTCCGCTTAACGTATCTCGTTCGTATTTGCAGTCGGATGCTAATGTGAAAAAGATCAGCAATTACATCACCCGTAAAGTGGCTGACCGTTTAGAAGAATTGTTTAAAACCGACCGTGTTTTATTTGAGCAGAAATGGGAAAGCATTGGTTTGTTTGTTAAATACGGAATGGTTACCGATGAGAAGTTCTTTGAAAAGGCGCAAAAGTTCTGTTTGTATGAAAGCCTTGATGGTAAACTTTCAACTTTGGAAGAATACAAAGAAAGAATCAAGGATAATCAAATTGATAAAAACGGAAATTATACATTGATCTACACGTCAAATCCGGCACAACAAGACATCTTTATCCGCGCAGCTAGAAACCGTGGTTTTGATGTATTGAAGATGGATGCTTTGATTGATAATCACTTTATCAGCAATGTGGAATATAAACTTGAAAAGGTTAGAATGAAACGTGTTGATGCTGATACAGTAGATAAACTGGTTGAAACAGATACTCAGTTGGATGTGGCTTTAACCGAAGATCAGAAAAAACAGGTTGCAGAGATATTTAAAAAAGCTACCGGAAATGATAAGTTGGATCTGGAAGTTGCTGCAATGAGTGGAGATGAAATGCCGGTTACCATTGTTCGTCCTGAGTTTATGCGCCGTATGATGGAAATGCAGGAAATGTCGGGTGGAAATGGCGGAATGTTTGGCTTTAACGGTTTTGGAACCGAAAAAGTAATGGTAAACGGAAATCATGCTTTGGTTCAAAAACTATTGGCGGCTGATGAAGAAAAACAATCTCAACTAGCTCGTCAGGCTTATGATTTAGCCCTATTAGCACAAGGAATGTTGAAAGGCGAAGCCTTAACCGGCTTTATTCAGCGTTCAATTGAATTGGTTGATTAACAACTAAGTTTATAACGATACATCCAAAGGCAGCTATTTATTAGTTGCCTTTGTTTTTTTTAAAAAGTTTAGGAGTAATGTCAACAGTTATGCCAACTGTATTGAAAAAAGGCAGGTAATTTAAATAAGAACTGCCAAATTTATGTGAATATCCAACCTGGTAATGAAATTTAATGGGTTCAAAACCAGCACGAATGGTAAATGAAGGTTCGTAGAAAAAGTATGTTCGAGTATCCAGGTTTTCAAGCTCGTCGGTATCGATCATCTCCGTATTGAAATTGGTAGAGCTTTTTCCAAAGTTAAGTGCCGTTAGTCGCATGCTAAAGGCTATTTCTACATGTTTTCTTTTTATTCCGAAGCTCGGGTTAACAAAGAATTTAGATGTAGGTATTTTGTATTCATAATTAACAGGGTCATTATTGTATTCTGATTCAATGTTGAATCGGCCTAATCCAAAACCGCCATATATTTCAAAAAGAAAATTGGGCTCCAATTTTTTAAAATACCCCACACCTGCTTCAAATACCAAATGATTCCCGGTTTTTTTGTATTCATCTAAAGTGCCTTTCAGAGATGATGATGATTCTTGAATCTCATTGTAAAAGCTAACGCTGGTAAAAATACCGATGTTTTGGCCTGGAGCATAAGCAACAGAAATATCTCCGGGAACTGATGCAGTTATTTTTAATTCATTCTTTTCTGATAATAATGGTGTTTGTACAGGCGTTGGAAAGTATTTTGTCATAGAGCAAGAGGAGCAAATAGTACACAAGGCTATCACGAAAGGTAGTTGAAGTGATTTCATATGGCAGCTGAATTGATGTGGGCGTAAATATATTATTCTGAATTGGATCATTAAATAAAACAGCAACTAAATAATAAGGTAGGGTAAGATGGTTGAATAAGAATTCTAACGACAGGATAATCGTTAATGAATGGTAGAATGGCTTTGGCGGGAGGCGTCTTATTGCACTATTTTATTAGCACAGTTACTGCTGGCAAAAGCTTCTGGTTTAGCTTTAAAAACAAAGCCCATGCTTAAAATATATCCCATGGCCTCATGTAATGCTATATTCGATTTAAAATGAGGATTGGTGTTAATATCAGCATGTACTTCCATATCAACTTCGTAAAGATCAAGTAATGGACAAAGGGCATAGGCAATATCAATTGATTTTTGAACTTCGGATAACATGCGTTCCCGGATTCCCATTTTCTTGGTAGATTTTTCCTGGTGGATGTACATAAAACCACCGTGGTGCTCTCTTAAAAACACGATCACTGTAGCAAAGTCAGTAGCTTCGGCTTTTACCTGCGAATCAGTTCCTACGCAAACCTTTAATTTATAGCCCAGCGCTGATTCGCGCTCAATGGCTTTTTCTACTTCTTCTAAAATTGGGAAATGGATGATTTCTCCGTTAAATTTTCTCCAAGCCATAACTTTTTTGTTTTAAGTACTGACCTGTGATGCCTGAGTGGCTAGAGGTCTTATAAAGATATATCAATTTATCTATTATAAACCAATAAGTTATGTTAAAGTTTTATTAACACATGTTAGCAAGGGATTATTGATTTGTGTGTTAATTGGTGCTTTAAAGGGATCAAGCTACCTTATGCTTATAACTACAATTTGACCATTGTAAATATTTAAGTATAAAATTAAAGCATGTTTAATAATTAATATTTTTTAATGTTCTTTGTTCAAACTAAATAAGTTGAAACTTATTTATTGGATACTGTTCATGTAGTTAATTTTTCTATCTATTTAATAAACCATTGAACGATGGCGTAAGTCAGTTCATTCATGTTTAGGATATGATTATAAATATTTATGCTTTTGTTTTATGTCTTTTCAGCTTAGCAACTGTATTTCTTTCAGTTAAGATATTTAACAGAAGTGGTCAAATTGCCCAATGTTTTGGTACGCTCATGTTTTTTGTGGGTGTTTGGGCTGTGGGTTATAGTTTTGAACTTTCGAGTCAAACGCTGGAGCAAATGCTTTTTTGGCTTAAGATCGAATATATTGGTATTTCGGTTTTACCAGGATTTTGGATCACTTTTATCATATTATTTACCGGGCGCGATAATTGGTTAACGCCACTCAACTTGTGCCTGATCTTTACTATTCCGGTTCTAACCTTTCTCTTAGTTTTAACTAATGAATATCATCACCTTCATTATACTGCCGTAACTTTAGATAGTAAAAGTGGGCCATTCCCATTATTGGCACTAAGTAAGGGTATATGGTATAAAATATTTATGGCTTATTTCTACTTTGGTCTTGCCTGGGGTGAAGTATTACTCTTGTACAAGTATCAAAAGTCGAATTCAATTTATAAAAAACAATACAGGAGCTTACTTATTGGCTCATTAATTCCCTGGTTCATTAATGGTTTTTATATGGCGGGTATTCGTCCATATAATCATCTTGATTTAACTCCCTATGCATTTATTATTACGGTTATTGTAATCGGATTGAGCCTGGTGCAGTTCAGGTTATTCGATATAATTCCTATTGCACGTGAGAAAGTGCTCGACGCGATGGGCGAAGGTGTATTGGTTCTTGATTCGCAAAAGCGTATAGTGGATGTAAATCGAAAAATGGTTGAAAACCTTAATCAGGATTATCATACCGTTATCGGTTCAAATTTAAATGATTGGTATCCACAGATTCGGTTAAAAGAATACCCTGTTGCAGCCATCGATAATGTAAACAATACTGAGGAGTTAACTTCAAATTTTCGTGGAGAGCAGCAGGTGTTTTCGGTTGATATAGCCCCACTGTTCGATCAGAATAAAAATTATACTGGAGAGGTTTTATTATTTAAAGATATCACCTCGCAAAAAAGTGATGCATTAAAACTGCAGCGACAATCAGATGAGTTAATGGAACTTAATCAATTGAAAAATCAATTGTTTTCAATTATTTCACATGATTTAAGAAGTCCATTGGTAAGCTTAGTAGATGTTTTAAATTTAGCGGAAGAGGATTTACTAACCGATGCAGAGTTCAGGCAGATGCTTCCACAACTCTCTAAAAATATTGCCTATACATTTAATTTGTTAGAGAACCTGTTGTATTGGTCGCGTAACCAACTCGAAGGGGCTATAATTGCTCCTAAAGCATTTCAGTTAAAAAGCCTCGTACATACCGAATTGAATTATTTTCAGCTTGTTGCCCGTGAAAAGGGGGTAAGTTTAAAGGAGGAGATCAATGATGCAGTCTATGCATTTGCCGACCTTCAGATGATTCGTCTTGTTATCCGGAATCTATTAAGTAATGCCATTAAATTTTGTGGTAAGGGAAATAATGTTTTAGTATATACTGAGCTACTTAACAGTAAAATGATTCGGATTTGTGTTTTAGATACCGGCATAGGTATGAAACTTGATGAACTACAAAAGCTGCGCAATGAAGAAACATTTACCACAAGGGGCACACAAGATGAAAAGGGATCGGGTTTGGGCTTACTTCTGTGCCGTGAATTTGTACGCAAAAATGGCGGTGAGCTGAATATTGAAAGCAAGTCTCTTGAAGGAAGTGTATTTAGTTTTACACTGCCAATTAACAGGGAGATGCATTGACGATTTTTATGATTATAAATAAAAAGATAAGAGCCTCCCAGTTTTGGAAGGCTCTTATCTTTTTATGCTAAGTTCTTATACTTAATGCGATGTGGAGTATCATTGCCTAAGCGTTTTTTACGATTTTCTTCGTACTCGCTATAGTTGCCTTCGAAGTAATAAACCTGCGAATTTCCTTCAAAAGCTAAAATATGGGTACAAATACGGTCAAGGAACCAACGGTCGTGGGAGATGATCACTGCACAGCCTCCAAAGTTTTCTAAAGCTTCCTCTAACGAACGTAAAGTGTTCACGTCAATATCATTGGTTGGCTCATCGAGCAACAGCACATTGGCGCCTTCTTTTAGCGTGATGGCAAGGTGAGCTCTGTTTCTTTCTCCCCCCGAAAGTACACCAACTTTCTTCTGTTGGTCTGCACCATTAAAGTTGAATTTAGAAACATAGGCTCGGCCATTCATCGACTTATTGCCCAACATGATGTTTTCAGTTCCTCCGGTAATGTTTTCAAATACCGTTTTTTCCGGGTCCAAATCATTATGGGATTGGTCAACGTAACCTAGTTTTACCGTTTCACCAACTTTAAATGTTCCAGCATCCGCCTTTACTTGTTCGGTAATTAATCTGAATAAAGTGGTTTTACCGGCCCCATTTGGCCCGATGATTCCTACAATTCCTGCAGGGGGCAGGCTAAAATTCAGATTTTCAAAAAGAATCCTATCGCCATAGGCTTTAGTAACATTTTGCGCCTCTATTACGACATTGCCTAATCTTGGTCCAGGTGGAATAAACAGCTCAAGTTTTGCTTCACGTTCGCCTGTTTCTTCACTGGCTAACTTATCATAAGCAGACAGACGAGCTTTTGATTTGGCATGGCGTGCTTTTGGGGCCATCCGTACCCATTCCAGCTCACGCTCTAATGTTTTTTGGCGTTTTGTTTCAGTTTTCTCTTCCTGTGCTAAACGTTTTGCTTTCTGATCTAACCATGATGAATAGTTTCCTTTCCATGGAATTCCTTCTCCTCTATCTAATTCTAATATCCAACCGGCAACATTATCAAGGAAATAACGGTCGTGGGTTACGGCAATTACAGTTCCTTTATATTGTTGTAAGTGTACTTCTAGCCAATCAATTGACTCTGCATCTAAGTGGTTGGTAGGCTCATCTAATAGTAATACATCCGGTTCCTGGATCAATAAACGACATAATGCTACCCTACGGCGTTCACCACCTGACAAAACGGCAATTTTTGTATCCGGCTCCGGACAACGAAGTGCGTCCATGGCTCGCTCCAGTTTATTGTCGAGTTCCCATGCACCCACTGCATCGATCTTATCCTGAAGTTCTCCCTGACGGTTCATTAGTTTATCCATCTCATCCGGGTTTTCATAAACCTCAGGCAAACCAAAGCGTTCATTGATTTCTTCGTACTCTTTCAAGATATCAATGATATGCTGGGCTCCTTCCTGAACAACCTCTTTTACCGTTTTTTCAGGATCTAATTGAGGTTCCTGGGCCAAATAGCCAACCGTATATCCGGGAGAAAACACTACTTCGCCTTGATATGATTTGTCTAATCCGGCGATGATTTTTAATAAAGATGATTTTCCGGAACCATTTAAACCGATGACACCAATTTTAGCTCCGTAAAAAAAGGAGAGATAAATGTTTTTTAAAACTTGTTTTTGTGGCGGGTAAATCTTGTTTACCCCTGCCATTGAAAATATTATTTTTTCGTCTGACATTATTGCTTGTGAATTAGGCTGGCAAATATCGTTATTAGCCTTGTGCCCTCAAAAAAATAATAGCTGAAGCAATCTTATTCTATGTTTTATCGTATTTAATGCATAGTTTGGCATTTGGCGTAATTGTTGATAACTTAATAAAAAATAGCTTCGATTTATTCAGATAGTTCATACATTGTTCAAAGGTTGAATTAGACCACTCGTCCATCCACAACTGCAATTTAAATTAGCCCTTGACATATATAAACATTTTAATACATTTAAGCGTTTTAAGTAATAAATAACTATATTCCTTACTATATGGAAGCAAAATTTTCACCGAGAGTTAAAGACGTCATATCGTATAGCCGAGAGGAAGCTTTACGATTAGGGCACGACTATATAGGGACAGAACATTTGCTTTTGGGACTGATCCGTGAGGGAGATGGAATTGCCATCAAGTTGCTGAAAGGAATGGGGATTGACACCTATAAGTTGCGTAAAACCATTGAAGACGCAGTAAAAGGTACTTCGGGTACAACTGTTAATCTTGGAAATATTCCATTGACCAAACAGGCCGAAAAGGTACTTAAGATTACTTATCTGGAAGCAAAAATTTTTAAGAGTGAAGTAATAGGAACGGAGCATCTGCTTTTATCATTATTACGAGACGAAGATAATATTGCATCGCAGGTATTAAATCAGTTTAATGTTAATTACGAAGTGTTTAAGGCCGAACTTGAAGCTAATGTTAGCGGCATCAGAAGTGAGGCTCCTCAAAGCTCCTCTGACGAAGAAAATTATAGAGAGGAAGAAAGCTTTGGTAACACTAAGAAAACCAGTGATTCAAAATCGAAAACTCCTGTATTAGATAACTTCGGACGTGATTTAACTAAAGCTGCCGAAGAAGGTAAACTAGACCCCATTGTGGGACGTGAAAAAGAAATTGAACGTGTTTCTCAGATTCTTTCACGTCGTAAGAAAAATAATCCAATCTTAATTGGAGAGCCTGGTGTTGGTAAATCTGCCATTGCCGAAGGTTTGGCGTTAAGAATTGTTCAACGTAAAGTTTCTCGCGTATTGTTCAACAAACGTGTGGTGACGCTGGATCTGGCTTCATTAGTTGCCGGAACCAAATATCGTGGACAGTTTGAAGAACGTATGAAAGCAGTAATGAACGAATTGGAAAAATCACCAGATGTGATTTTGTTCATTGATGAGATTCATACCATTGTGGGAGCAGGTGGTGCATCTGGTTCACTGGATGCTTCTAACATGTTTAAGCCTGCTTTGGCACGTGGAGAAATTCAATGTATTGGTGCTACAACTTTAGATGAATACCGTCAGTATATTGAAAAAGATGGTGCTTTGGATCGTCGTTTCCAAAAGGTAATGGTTGAGCCGGCTACTGTTGATGAAACCATCGAGATATTAAATCGCATTAAAGAGAAATATGAAGAGCACCATGGTGTGAATTATACTCCTGAAGCAATTAATGCTTGTGTTAATTTAACTAACCGCTACATTACCGATCGTTTCTTACCTGATAAAGCTATCGATGCTTTAGATGAAGCGGGTTCTCGTGTTCACCTTACCAATATCCATGTTCCTCAAAACATAATTGAGGTCGAACAACGTATTGAGGATATTAAGGTAGAGAAAAACAGGGTTGTTCGCAGTCAGAAATATGAGGAAGCTGCAAAATTGCGCGATACCGAAAAACATTTGTTAGAAGAACTGGAACGTGCAAAAGCGGAGTGGGAAGCTGAAACTAAAACTAAACGTTATATAGTTTCGGAAGATAATGTTGCTGAAGTTGTGGCAATGATGACCGGAATTCCTGTTCAACGTGTTGGTCAGGCTGATAGTCAGAAATTGCTGAACATGAGCGGTGAGCTAAAAGGCAAAGTAATTGGGCAGGATGAAGCAATTAAAAAGCTTACTAAAGCCATTCAGCGTACTCGCGCAGGATTAAAAGATCCAAAGAAACCAATTGGTTCATTTATATTCCTGGGTCCTACAGGGGTTGGTAAAACAGAATTGGCTAAAGCATTAGCTCGCTTCATGTTTGATACCGATGATTCATTGATCCAAATTGATATGAGCGAATACATGGAAAAATTTGCTGTATCACGTTTGGTGGGTGCTCCTCCGGGATATGTTGGTTATGAAGAAGGTGGACAATTAACCGAAAAAGTTCGTCGTAAACCTTATTCAGTAGTATTGCTGGATGAAATTGAAAAGGCGCATCCTGATGTATTTAACATCTTGTTGCAAGTTTTAGATGAAGGCGTTCTTACTGATAGCTTGGGTCGCAAGGTTGATTTCCGTAACACAGTAATCATCATGACCTCAAATATTGGAGCTCGTCAGTTGAAAGATTTTGGACAAGGCGTTGGATTTACAACTTCAACAAAAATTGCAAATGCTGATACGCATTCAAGAGGTGTGATTGAAACAGCATTGAAACGTGCTTTTGCTCCTGAATTTTTAAATCGTGTTGACGATGTGATCGTATTCAATTCATTAACTAAAGAAGATATCTTCCAAATTATTGATATTGAACTTAAATCACTTTTGGATCGTATTTTAAGTTTGGGCTACAGCGTTCAGTTAACAAACGAAGCGAAAGAATTCATTGCGGAACGTGGCTTTGATCCTAATTTCGGGGCTCGTCCATTAAACAGGGCCATCCAAAAATACCTTGAAGATCCAATTGCTGAGGAAATTCTAAAGGGAGAAATTCAGGACGGCGATATAATGGAAGTTGGTGTAAATAAGGAAACCAACGAAATTAATGTCAACATCTTAAAAGAAGCGCGTAAGCGTAAAAAGAAAGAAGAAGATAATTTAAGTTAAATAAAAACGCCCCGCTTAGGGGCGTTTCTTTTTGATATCCTTTTTATTGCTCCTGATTGTGAAATGTCGATGTTTTTGTTGCAAAACTTGAGGCAACCAGTTCGGTATCCATGGCATCTTCTAATAAAAGAGCATGCATAAATCTTTATTAGGCTCTCCATTTTAATCTTATTATATATGAAAAGAATTACCCTTATTATTTGTTCACTTTTAGTGATTTTAGGAGCAACTACCTCATGCCAGGAACATGTTACCGAAGTAACCGAAGTTTATACAACGCCAGCCCGTACCATTATCTTTGACCTTAACAGCAGCAAATGGACTCCTTATGATAATAGTACCGCGTTTTACACTGCGTTGAATGTCCCTGAGTTAACCTCTTCTTTTAATGATATAGGTGGAGTATTGGTTTACATTTCAAGAGCAGTTGGCGTTTATGAAGCATTGCCAATGACTTACGATAATTTTGCCTACAGTTTTTCAACAACTCCCGGAGCTATAAGAATTGATGTGCAAACCATACCGGTAAAAACAATGAGCCGTCCTGAGTTTATGCAAGTGAAGGTGGTGTTGATCGATGCCGAAGACATATCTATGTTGAAAGAAAAAGGAATCGATCTTAAAGATATTAAGGCGGTTCAAAAAGCGTTGGGAACAACTGAAAAATATGTTCCTGTAAACTAACGGAACGTCTTAAAGTAAATATTTAACATTCAGTTAATAATTGGAATGTTACTTTGCCTCATAACTTTATATATTATGAGGCAATTTCTTTTATTGATATCTTTCATTTGCTTATATACTAATGTTTTGGCACAAAATAGATTAAAGTTGGATATACAAGGACATAGGGGTTGCAGAGGCTTGATGCCGGAAAATACCATCCCTGCAATGATCAAAGCGATTGATCTAGGCGTGAAAACGCTGGAAATGGATTGTGTGATCTCTAAAGATAAAATGGTTGTTGTTTCTCATGATAATTATATGTCGCATGAGTTCGTATTGCAGCCTGATGGAAAACCTATTGAAGAGAAAGAGGAACAATCTTTCAATATTTATCAACTGGATTATGATAGCATCAAGCAATACGATGCCGGCAGTAAAGTTCATCCTCGATTTTCAGATCAACAAAAGTTTAAAGTTGAAAAACCCTTGCTTTCCGCTCTAATTGATAGTGTAGAAAATCATGTTAAGAAAAATAAGCTTAAGCCTGTTTTTTATAATATCGAAACAAAGCTAACTCCTGAAGGCGACAATATATTCCATCCTGAGCCGGAAGAGTTTGTGGAATTATTGATCAGTGTAATTAAATCAAAAGGGATTGAAAAGCGGGTGATTATTCAGTCATTTGATGTGCGAACCCTGCAGTTAGTCCATCAAAAATATCCAGAGATTAAAACAGCGTTATTAGTTGAAAATAAACTCAGCTTTGAAGATAATTTGAAAATTCTTGGTTTTATACCAAGCATTTACAGCCCTGATTTTGAATTAGTGGACAAGATCCTGGTAAAAGAAGTGCATGAGAAAAAGATGGAGCTCATACCATGGACCGTAAATGAAGAAAAGGAATTAAAACGAATGGTTGAATTAGGAGTTGATGGAATCATCTCTGATTACCCTGATAGAGCGATTCAGTTGTTTGGGAATTACCAAAAGCATTAAAAAGGAAAGGCGCCAATCCTAGACCAGCGCCTTTGTTGTCGATACTTAAAATTTATGAACCTAACGAGAGTTAGTTTCCTGTTGCACTGCAAATGTAGTGTGCCAAATGGCCTTACAATATGATATTTATCAGGTTTCTAAAAAAATTTTAATAAAGATGTTTGTCTGGTTTTTCTTCCCAACATTTAAACGCTTTTAGCGCCTGTTCGCGGCCTAAAGGAAACATGGGGATTTGGCGTTCTGTTAAATTCAAGGGTATTTGGCGATAAATGAAATCATCATCAAAACCTATACTGGCGGCATCTTCACGCGTATTCGCATAATACACTATGTCGGGCCGGGCCCAATAAATTGCTCCAAGGCACATCGGACATGGTTCACATGTAGTATAGACTTCGCACCCGTCTAACTGAAACGTTCCAAGATTTTTACAAGCATCTCTTATCGCTACCACTTCTGCATGTGCTGTTGGGTCATTGCTTAGTAAAACCTGGTTGTTTCCCCTGCCAACAATTTTGCCATCTTTTACAATAACACAGCCAAAAGGGCCACCTTCTCCTTTTAACGGGCCATCCATGGAAAGACGGATAGCTTCTGTCATAAATTCATTTCGCAAATCACTCATAAGGTAATATAACAAAAAACTTCCTTAGGGTTACTAAGGAAGTTTTTAAGGTTATCGTTAAACTTAAAGAAGACTATTCCTCGCTATCTTCCTGGGTAACTTTCATTTTAAGCTGGCCAACTTTTAAAGGGTTTTCAAGCAACTCGGCAGTTTCCCTACGTTTGCGAACCACATCAATGGCCGTATAAATTGCTTTGCGGAAAGAGGTTTCATTTGCCTGATTTTTTCCGGCAATATCGTAACCTGTGCCGTGATCCGGAGACGTGCGAACAAATGGCAATCCGGCGGTAAAGTTCACTCCAGTTCCAAATGAAAGGGCTTTAAATGCCACCAAACCTTGGTCGTGATACATGGCTAAAACAGCATCAAATTGGTTATGCAGGCCTTTGCCGAAGAAACCATCGGCAGGATATGGGCCTAAAGCTAAAATCTTTTCTTTTCGTGCTTCTTCAATGGCCGGAATAATGGTGTTAATTTCTTCATCACCAATTAATCCGTCATCACCGGCATGAGGATTCAATCCTAAAACAGCGATTTTCGGTTTCTCGATCCAAAAGTCTTTTCTTAAGCTTTTATCCATTAAGCGAAGCTTAGCCAAAATCTTTTCAACCGTAATGGCACCGGCTACATCTTTAACCGGAATATGGCCGGTAACTACTCCCACACGAAGGTCGTCACTCACTAAAAACATCAACGATTCATCATTGCCAGCTTTTTGTTGCAGGTATTCGGTATGCCCTGGGAAATCGAAGCCCTCTTGCTGGATATTGTGCTTGTTAATAGGTGCCGTAACAAGTGCATCTAATTTGCCTTCTAACAAATCGTTTGTGGCCGCTTCTAATGATCTAAACGCATATTTTCCACCATTTTCAGTTTGCTGGCCAATATCAATTTTAACTTCTTCATCCCAACAGTTAATCAGATTAGCACGTTTAGGGTTGGCCTGATCTGTACTTTGGATGATATTAAAACTGAAGTCTTGAATATTTAGAGCCTTACGGTGGAAAGAAGTAATTTTCACCGAACCGTACACAATAGGAATACAATGTTCTAAAATGCGATTATCTAGTAGGGATTTCAGAATCACTTCGATGCCAATTCCATTGATGTCACCGATAGAGATGCCGACTTTTATTTTTTTCTGCGGTACGTTCGACATTTATTACGATTTTTGAATTTTAATAAACTACAAAGTTATAAGATAAAAGGAATCTGTTATTAGTATTAAGTTCTGAATTTAGCTTAGCTACATATTATAACCAGAAAAATAACAACTATTATCAGTAACTGCCTAATTTACCATTATATATGTCATTAGTAAGAGCTAAAAAACATCTCGGTCAGCATTTTTTAACTGATAAAAATATAGCACAAAAAATTGTGGAGGGTTTACGACCATCGCTTGGCTATACTGATGTTTTAGAAGTTGGTCCGGGGATGGGCGTTTTAACGGATTTTCTGGTAAAGAAAGAAGCCTATAAAACTCATTTAATTGATATAGATGGTGAATCGATAGAATATCTTCATAAAAAATACCCTGAGCTTAAAGATAGAATTGTTCATGGTGATTTTTTGGCGATGGATTTTTCTTCTGTATTTAAAGAACAGTTCGCCATTATTGGCAACTTCCCCTACAATATCTCTTCCCAGATAATTTTTAAGATCATTGAAAACCGAGCTATGGTTCCGGAAATGGTTGGAATGTTTCAAAAAGAGGTGGGTGAGCGAGTTGCAGCCAAACCTGGAGGAAAAGAATATGGCATTTTGAGTGTGCTTACTCAAGCCTATTATAAAATTGAATATTTATTTACTGTAAAACCGGGTGTTTTTAATCCTCCTCCGAAGGTAAATTCAGGAGTTATCCGCTTAACCAGGAAGGAGTCTACGAGCTTAAACTGTAATGAAAAACTGTTTTTTCAAGTAGTTAAAGCAGCCTTTAATCAACGGAGAAAACAATTAAGGAACGCCTTGAGCCAGTTTCAGCCTAAAGGGAAAATAGATGATGTTACTTTAGAGCTTCGTGCTGAAAAACTTTCGGTTGAGGATTTTATTAAAATTACGCAATTGCTGGAGCAGTAGGCTTCTTGTTTTAATTCAAGTATTCATCATTATTCTATTTCTAACACATATCTTTTTAGATGCAAGTTCTTATCGTTGATGAAACTCATCCAATATTAATGGAGCGTTTAACTGAAAAAGGCTTCGTTTGCGATTACCAACCTCAAATTACTTACCAACAGGTTCTGGATTGTATTCATAGGTACGAAGGAATGGTTGTTCGAACCAAATTCAGAGTAGAAAAAGAATTATTCGATAAAGCCATTGGATTAAAGTTTATTGCCCGTGCCGGTGCCGGAATGGACAATATTGATGTGGAGTATGCCGTGATTAAAAACGTTGAGTTGTTTAATGCACCTGAAGGAAACGCTAATGCGGTTGGCGAGCATACTTTGGGAATGCTGCTGTCCGTAATGAATAAGTTTCCCAAAGGCAACAAGGAAGTTCGGGAGGGCATTTGGGATAGAGAAGGGAACCGTGGATGGGAACTGGATGGACTTACTGTCGGTATTATAGGGTATGGCTACATGGGCCCTGCTTTTGCTAAAAAGCTGAAAGGTTTTGATGTGCAGGTACTAGCTTATGATAAATATAAAACCGGATTTGGTGATGATTGGGTTAATGAAAGCTCTTTGGAAGATTTATTTGAACAGGCTGATGTTTTAAGTTTGCACATCCCCTTAACTGAAGAAACAAGGTTTATGGTAGATGAGTCGTTTTTTAATCGGTTTAGGAAGAATATATGGTTGGTAAATACGGCTAGAGGTGAAATTGTCAAAATTCCTGGTTTGTTGAAAGCGTTGGATACAGGTAAAGTAATAGGTGCCGGCTTGGATGTTTTACAAACGGAAAAATTCCCGCTAAGGGATAATGATAAGATTTGGTTTGATGACCTGAGAAGGAGGGAAAATGTATTGTTGAGTCCGCATGTTGGAGGATGGAGTGTTGAATCATACCAAAAGATTTCGGAAGTACTTGCGGAAAAAATAGCACATCATTTTAAAGTCATTTATTAGGCCATTTTACTTAAAAAGCTATTATAAATTACATAGAACAAATACTGCTTATCATTGTTAATCAAGTGTTTATAAATAGTTAATAGAAAATTCGGAAAATAAGTTTTAATTTTGTAGCATTGTATAACAAGACTATGCGTCGTAAGCGGCGAGTAGTCTTGTTTCTTTTTTATATATCAGTTAATAAAAATAATTGTTGCGTTATGGCAGAGATAACATACTTAACTCCGGAGGGATTAGAGAAACTTAAGCAAGAGTTAACCTATCTTAAAACTCAAGGCAGAGCAGAGATCTCAAGGCAAATTGCGGAAGCTCGTGATAAAGGAGACCTTTCTGAAAATGCTGAATATGACGCTGCTAAAGAGGCCCAAGGCTTGCATGAGCTGAAGATTGCCAAACTGGAAGAGGTTTTGTCGAATTCACGTATAATCGATGAATCAAAATTGGATACATCGAAAGTGTTAGTGCTTTCGAAAGTGAAGATCAAAAATATGAAGAATGGCACGGTAATGAACTATCAATTGGTTGCTGAAAAAGAAGCGGACTTGAAAACCGGTAAAATCTCAGTTCAATCGCCAATTGCAAAGGGATTACTGGGTAAATCGGTAGGTGAAATTGCTGATGTAACCGTTCCTAACGGCACTATGCAGTTTGAAATTCTTGAAATTAGTAGATAATCTTTAAATTATAAATTGCGGGTTACGAGTGGTATAATGCCAAAACTCGTAACCCGCAATTATTTAATACATAACCTGAAATGGCTTCTATCTTCTCAAAAATTATAGCTGGAGAAATTCCCGCCTTTAAAGTGGCAGAAAACGATGAGTTTCTGGCGTTTTTGGATATTGAACCTTTAGCAGAGGGTCATACCCTGGTTGTTCCTAAAAAAGAGGTTGATTATCTTTTCGATGTAGATGATGAATTATTAGGCCGCATGATGATTTTTTCGAAGCAGGTTGCGAAGAAAATTGAAAAAGCGATTCCGTGCTTAAGAATTGGGGTCACAGTTATAGGTTTAGAGGTTCCGCATGCGCACATTCATCTTATCCCTATTAATCACATTGGAGATATGAACTTCAGTAAAAAGCCTTCTCCGCCATCAATGGATAAATTAAAAGCTACCTTGGATAAAATTTTAGCCCAATAGCAAGGCTAAGTTTATTTAAGCCGCTTTTGATTATCCTTAACAAAAGACTCCCAGCCCGAATATGTTTTCTTTGCATTGCCATCTAATCCAATTTTTTGGAATGAGTGGCAAACGGCTACAGCTAAACCGTCGGTGGCATCTAAAAACTCGGGCGTTTCGCTAAAGTTGAGTAACTGTTTGAGCATACCAGCAACCTGTTCTTTGGTTGCATTTCCGTTTCCGGTAATAGATTGCTTGATTTTTTTTGGAGAATATTCGAAAATGGGAAGATCACGGCTTAGGGCTGCGGCCATGGCTACTCCCTGTGCTCTGCCTAGCTTAAGCATTACCTGTACGTTTTTGCCGTAAAACGGATCTTCCAGAGCCATACAATCTGGCTTGTATTCTTCAATTAGCATGGAGGTGCGTTCAAAAATACGACGCAACTTTAAGGCATGATTTTCATACTTCTTAAGATGAATGACACCCAGGGTAAGTAATTGAAGTTTATTGCGGGTTTCTAAAACTAATCCATAACCTAATACCGCCGTACCCGGGTCAATTCCTAAAATAATACGCTCTTTTTTGTCTGACACCTATTGCTGATTTTAAAAACACGAAGTACTAGAAATTTTTGTTACACTCAAAGCCAATGCGTATTTAATTAAAAATTATAAAGATATTCGCCATTTTAAATGATACTATTAAAGATTAAGGCTATTTAATCAAAGCTTTTAACCTGATACATATGCCTATTTCCAAAAAGATCCTGGTGATCTTCATTAAAATATTGATTTTGGTACTTACTTGTTGGTTTGTTTATAGCAAACTAACTCAACCTGATTCGATTCATAAGATTGAAGCCTTTACTAAAACACGATTTACTCCCCGTGTAATCTCATATTTTATTATTGTAATTTATTTGGCTTATTTAAATCTTCTGCTCGAAACACTTAAATGGCGATACCTGGTGCAGAAAGTAGAAGTGATGCCGTGGAAACGAACCATTGAATCAATACTGGCCGGTTTAACCCTGGCGGTATTCACTCCCAGCCGTATTGGAGAGTTTGGAGGTCGCGTGTTGTACCTCAATCCAGAGAACAGGGTTCAAGGAGTTTTATCCATGGGAGTTGGATCATTGAGTCAAATGATGGTAACAAACGTTGCCGGAGTAATTGGGTTGGTGTTTTTTATTAAGATTTTTGTTCCGGTAAATACAGTGGTAATGATTGCCATTGCTTTTGCCGCAGTTTTGATCTCTGCCGGGTTTATATTATTGATGTTAAATATCCGGTGGTTTTATATCATTCTCGACTCCTTCTCGTTTTTACATAAATTCAAAAAAAACTTCAGGGTATTGCTAAGATATAATAAAGCAGAGCTTTTGAATGTTTTTGGAATTAGTCTCTTACGATACCTCGTGTTTTCAATGCAGTATTACCTGCTGATTAACCTATTTATTCCGCAGGTTACCTATCCGATGAGCATGATGTTGATAAGTGTGATTTACATGGTTCAATCAATTTTGCCTACCTTCGCATTCTTTGATATAGGGGTGAGAGGAGCAGCAGCAACGTATTTCTTCGGTTTTTTAGTAGGAGATGCAGAAGCTGTGAATGTATTGGCAGCAGCTTTCGGCGTTTGGTTACTTAATCTCATCATTCCTTCTTTATTGGGTGTTTATTTTGTTTTAAAAGCGAATTTTTTTAGTGCAACTACTGATTGATATTTTAACCGTTTTATTAGCGCTCGCTTACTTTCTTATAGCAGGAAGTTTTATTATCGGATGGAGAAAAATAAGAAAACCGCTCCTTGATAAAACTCCACATACTACAAAAGTTACGGTAATTATTCCTGCACGAAACGAGGAGAAAATGATCGGTAAATGTGTGGGGGATATTGCCGCACAAAATTATCCAGTTGAACTGTTGGAAATCATTGTTATTGATGATCACTCAACCGACAGTACTGCAGAGGTGGTTCAGTCAATCAATTTTCCAAATCTAAAACTGATAAAATTACAGGCCGACCCGGCTTTAAACTCTTACAAAAAGAAAGCAATAGCCGATGCCATAACCATTGCATCCGGCGATTTAATTGTTACTACTGACGGTGATTGTCGGATGGGTCCAAATTGGATTCGTAGCATTGTTAATGAATACGAGGCCACCGGTAATAAAATGCTTTCGGCTCCGGTAGCTTATTTTGAAGAACAAACAGCCTTTGAAGAGCTGCAAGGACTTGAGTTTATGAGTTTGATCAGTTTGGGAGCGGCGTCTATTGCTAATAAAATTGCAGGAAGCTGTAATGGGGCTAACCTTGCTTATGAGAAAAAAGCGTTTTTTGAAGTAGGTGGGTTCACCGGTATTGATCATATCGCTTCAGGAGATGATGAGTTGTTATTGCACAAAATGCTTTCAAGCTTTGAAGGTAAGGTGAGTTTCTTGAAGGCCAGAGAGGCTATAGTTTATACTCACGCAAAGCCCACTCTAAAAGAATTTATCGCTCAGCGTAAACGTTGGGCATCAAAAAGTACCAAATACCAAAACAAGAATATGGTGTGGATGGGAATCACCGTCTTTTCTTTTTATGCAGTTATGCTGCTTAATTTATTCATAGCTGTTTTCAATGTTCATTTTGCGTGGGTATTTATTGTTGTGTATTTGTGTAAATGTCTTATTGATTTCCTTTGGGTAATACCGGTTGCCCGGTTTTTAAATAAAACAAATTTGATGAAATGGTTGCCGGTTTTGGTGTTCATTCATTTGTTTTATATAGTTTATATTGGTTTAGCTGGACAGTCGAAGCAATATGAATGGAAGGGAAGAATGGTACAGTAATTTGGTGAATTTATTCATGCATCTGCCAAAATATCTTACTTATACTGTTTTATATAATTCTAAATTAAGTTAATGAGATTCTATATTTGAGCCTATGTCTTCGGCTAATTCTCCTGAAACTCCATGGCAGCGCACTAAAAAGCGCTTTCTTCGTAATAAATTATCGGTATTTGGACTGGCAATAATCCTGGTGTTTATCTTCATTTCAATGTTGGGATACCTGATTATGCCCGACCATGCGCCTATGGCTAATCGTATGGCTATTCAATTAAGCACTAAACATCCCGGTTCTTCAGTGCAATTTTTAGCGATCAGGAAAAATCAACAAGTTGATACTGTTAATTTCTTCACTAAGATTTTGTATGGTCAGCCTGATTTTTTTGATTTCGTTCCAATCAATTCTTATCAATTTAAAGGCGATAGTATTGTTGTAAACGAGTACACAGGAGTAAATAATGATGACAAACTCGAGCGATCATTTTCATTGGCTGATGTGGCTTATCCATTAGCTGAAAATGAAAAGGTGATATTTTCCAATGAAAAGTTTGATTTCAAAACTATTTATGGTCAACAGGAAGCGATTTCGCTAGCGGATTTACAGAAAAAAGTGGCCGAAGAACACATTATTAAACGTAAGTATTGGTTAGGAACAGATCTGTATGGTCGTGATATGTTAAGCCGGTTAATTTTGGGGTCCAGAGTTTCCTTGTCGGTTGGTTTCATGTCGGTGTTAATCTCCTTGATCATTGGTATAGCGTTGGGCGCCTTAGCTGGTTATTATGGAGGCTGGATCGATCAGTTTATTTCATGGTTGATAAATGTTGTTTGGTCTTTACCGTCATTACTTATTGTTATTGCCATTTCATTTGCTCTGGGCAAAGGTTTTTTTCAGGTTTTTGTGGCCATAGGTTTAACAACCTGGGTTGATGTTGCCCGTATGGTTCGAGGACAAATTATGGGGATCAGAGAAGTTGAATATGTTGAAGCCGGAAGAGCAATGGGATTTAGTAATGCCCGAATTATTGTTCGCCATATTCTGCCTAATATATCAGGGCCTATTTTAGTGGTAGCGTCAGCAAACTTTGCTTCAGCTATTTTGCTCGAAGCTGGCTTGAGCTTTTTGGGGTTTGGGGTGCAACCTCCATTTCCTTCATGGGGTGGAATGATCAAAGAGCATTATGGGTATATAATTATTGATGCTGCTTATTTGGCAGTTTTACCTGGTTTGGCAATTATGCTTATGGTATATGCATTTAATCTTGTTTCGGTAGGATTAACGGATGCATTTAATGTAAAAGGGCAAACTTCTTCTTAATAATGTTCTTTACAATTTAATTTTATTATTTTAGGTTTTGGCTAAACCGAAATTTCCGTTATAACTAAGTAAGTGAACCACGAAGCAAACCAAGAGATTTTAGAACTGCTAATTCGTCGCCAGGTAGAGTTGAACTCTTTACTTGAGATCACAAGAGCCATTAATAACAATTATTCAATTGAAGCGCTCTTCCAAATGACGGAGTTGATCCTTAAAAATCAGCTTAGGGTCGGTAAATTACGTGTCTTTTCTCGTGGTACTGCTGGTCAGTGGGATCAACCTACATCTTTCGGTGTTCATCCTGTCGGTGCCGAACAAGAAACAGAATTTGTAAACATCCTTTCAGAATATCAGCAGGTAACTTTTTTAAATAGTATTGATTCAAAAATACTTGAAGAGTTTAAGCTATTGATCCCTGTGGAATATAACTCACAGATCTTTGGTTATGTTTTAATCGGAGATTATGATGCCTCCAATGTGGAGCAGGTTAACATTGATGTTAAGCTCATCCAAACAATTATTAACATAATTATTGTTGCTACTGAAAACAGGCGTTTGCTTGAAGAGCGCATTCAAAATGAACGTTTCCAGCGCGATATGGCGCTTGCCGTTGAGGTGCAAAGCATGCTTTTTCCTAAAAGACTGCCCGATAATGACTTGATAAGTATGTCGGCCCGGTATATACCTCAACAAAATATTGGCGGCGATTATTATGATTTTCTCGAGCTAAATGATGAAGAATTTATATTCTGCATTGCTGATGTATCGGGGAAAGGAATGAGTGCCGCACTGTTGATGGCTAATTTTCAGGCCAGCTTAAGAGCCCTGGCTTTTCAGAAAATGCCCTTAGATAGTCTGCTGTCTACTGCAAACAAGGCCATTTATAACTTAACCAGTGGCGATAGGCATATTACGTTGTTCTTAGGTTTGTACAATTTTAAAACCCGTAAACTAACCTATGTAAATGCCGGCCATAATCCTACACTGTTAATTTCTTCTAAAGAAGTTAAAGAGCTAAAAGCCGGCACCACCATGATCGGCGTTTTTGATGAGCTTCCATTTATTAATGTTGGCACCGAAGTATTAGATAATGATTCATTTTTGTTTAACTATACCGATGGTTTGGTTGAGCTCGATCACGACCATGCCGACTTATTTAGTGAAAAGGATTTGGTCAGCTTTTTATTTGAACATCAGCATTTAAAGCCAGAACTCATTAATAAGGCCTTAATGGAAAAAATAAATAATTTAATGGGAGTGGAAAGTCAGGATGACGATATCACGTTGCTGAGTTTTAAAATTTATTAAGCAGATGTTAAAAGCATTTTATCAGGAGGAGTTTGTAGAGGCCGGTTGTGACGAGGCGGGCAGAGGTTGTTTGGCAGGGCCGGTTTTCGCTGCAGCAGTTATTTTACCAAACGATTTTGAACATCCTGAACTTAATGACTCCAAACAGCTTACCGAAGCAAAACGTTATGATTTGCGAAGCTTTATTGAACAGCACGCTTTGGCCTGGGCAGTTGGCGTGGTTGATAATGTAGAAATTGATGCGATCAATATTTTAAACGCATCGTTTTTAGCAATGCATCGGGCGGTTGAACAGTTAAGCAAGCAACCCGGTTTTTTGATCATTGACGGAAATCGATTTAAAAAATATAAAGACTTGTCACATGCCTGTGTAGTAAAAGGCGACGCCAAATTCTATTCAATAGCTGCTGCATCAATATTGGCCAAAACCTATCGTGACGATTTTATGAGCCAAATTCATGAGGAATTTCCACATTATGATTGGTCAAGCAATAAAGGCTACCCTACCACAAAACATCGTAACGGAATTAAAAAATTTGGTCCCACCAAATATCACCGGATGTCGTTTACTTTATTACCATCTCAACTAGAGTTAAACTTCTAATTAAATATTAATTGATTCTATAGCTGATCCCTAATCAAAGAAATCCTGAGTAGTTTTCATGGTTATCCTCTGCATTTCCATCGTAAAGAGAAACAGGTGAAATTGAATCTTTGCAAACTGTTATCTTTGAGAAAAATATATAGCTATGCAAAGTTTTTCCTATATAACAAATACCAAAGGCGAGCAAGAAGGAATACTCATCAACTTTAAAGATTTGAAACGCCTGAATTTAAAGATTGATGATGTGATTAAACTGCTCAAAGAAAATGAGAAGGATATCAATCAACTTATTGAAAGCAGCTCACCAACTACAACTTTAGCTGATGCTTTAGGCAAGTTAAAAGGAAAGTTAGAAGGTTAGGTGTTTTATTATTGAATAGTGGCCTGAAAATCAAAAAATGACATTCAAATTTCTCATTGAATGTTACCTTTGCAGACAATCAATAATCTTCATGAAATCTACAGCTTTAACAAATGTACATATTGCGTTAGGGGCCAAGATGGTGCCTTTTGCAGGTTATAATATGCCCGTACAGTACACGGGAATTAATGATGAACACGCGACGGTTCGTAACAGTGTAGGCGTTTTTGACGTATCGCACATGGGTGAGTTTATTCTGAAGGGTGAAAATGCCTTGGAATTGATTCAACGTGTTACATCAAACGATGCATCTAAATTGGTTGATGGTAAAGTTCAATACTCTTGTTTACCAAATGAAAACGGTGGTATTGTCGATGATTTACTGGTTTATCGTATTGATGAAAAGACATACATGTTGGTGGTAAATGCTTCTAACATTGAAAAAGATTGGAATTGGATCTCCGACCGTAATACAAACGGTGTTGAAATGCACAATATTTCTGATAAAACCAGTTTATTGGCGGTGCAGGGCCCTAAAGCCACAGCGGCTCTTCAAAAATTAACGGAGTTTGATCTGGCTGGAATGGAATATTACAGTTTCAAGAAAGGCAAGTTTGCGGGAGTAGATAATGTAGTGGTTTCGGCTACAGGATATACCGGTGCAGGAGGCTTTGAGATCTATTTCGATAACGAGCATGCCGACCAAATTTGGAAAGCGATTTTTGAAGCAGGTGCAGAATTTGGAATTAAACCAATAGGCTTAGGAGCTCGTGATACATTACGTTTAGAAAAAGGTTTTGCTTTATACGGTAATGATATCGATGATAACACTTCTCCTTTAGAAGCCGGTTTAGGATGGATCACTAAGTTTACCAAAGAATTTACCAACTCGGCCGCTTTAAAAGCTGAAAAAGAAGCTGGATTGAAGAATAAATTGGTGGGCTTTGAAATGATTGAACGCGGTATTCCTCGTCATGATTATGAAATTTTTGATGCAGAAGGAAACAAGATTGGCCGTGTAACCTCGGGAACACAATCTCCGAGCTTGCAGAAAGCAATTGGCTTGGGTTATGTTACCTTGGAAAATGCGGCAATTGATACGGATATCTTTATCGGTATCCGGGATAATAAAGTGAAAGCAAAAGTGGTTAAATACCCTTTTTTATAATAGATCACTGATTACACTGATTTTTAAAATGATTGCACCGATTTATTCTTAAGTAGATCGGTGCAGTTTTTATCGGTGTAATTATAAATAATCAATACAATCACATATTTATGAAACACATCGAAGTTTGTTTAACACCTGCGTTATTACCATTGTACGATTTAAAAGGTAGTGTTGTGGTGGTGATCGATATTTTTAGAGCCACTTCATCTATCTCATATGGAATTGATAATGGAGCCGACGCAATCATTCCAGTGGCCAGCGTTGAAGAATGCTTGTCGTATCAGGGTAATGGTTACTTGTTAGGTGCTGAACGTAACGGAGAAGTGGTTAATGGTTTCGATTTCGGGAATTCTCCTTTCAGCTACACCAGGGAACTGGTAGAAGGTAAAACCTTGGTGCTTACCACTACTAATGGTACCCATGCCATTAATGTGTCAAAAAATGCTGATGAGATCGTTATAGGATCATTCCTTAATCTTTCGGCAGTTTGTGAATATCTTGTTAAACAAAATAAAAATATATTTCTGCTTTGCTCGGGTTGGAAAAACAAGGTTAATTTAGAAGACACGCTTTTTGCAGGTGCAGTTGTAAATAAGCTTAAAGATAAATTTGATGCATTGTGCGATTCTTCGGTTTTAGCTGAGGACTTGTATTTAGCTGCTCAATCAGATTTGCATGAGTACATGAAAAAAACATCGCACAGCGAACGTCTTAAAAAATTAGGAATTGAAAAGGATATAGCGTTTTGTTTAAATGTTGATCTGATCCATTCAGTTCCGGTTATCAAAGAGGGAAAGATTGTAAAGAGCGAATAGCCCACGGTCAATGGCCCAGGGTTCGTGCCTGCAGTACTATTGACTATGGCCTATGGACTATCTACTATTTCAACTTCTCATTATTCTTATGGCGCTCCGCGTCGCGAATATTTTTTTTCTCCAAATTCTTTTCAAGTGCAGCGGTCAGGTCAACATTAGTTTGGTTGGCTATGCAAATTAAAACCCATAGAACGTCTGCCAGTTCATCGGCTAACTCTTTGTGTTTGTCACTTTCTTTAAAGGACTGATCGCCATACAAACGGCTCATTAAACGGGCCACTTCACCAACCTCCTCTGTTAAAATGGCCATATTGGTCAACTCACTAAAATAACGTACACCTGTAGTCTTTATCCATTGGTCAACTACATTTTGGGCTTCTTTAATTGTCATATCACGAATAAAATCAAATTGTTTTAAGAACACGAATTTATTGTGAATTGAACGAATTACACTAATTTTTTAAATTCATTTGAAAGCTGTAGTTGTAAGTTTGAATCATATTTTTAAATGGCTATATTAAATCTACATCTATCAAGTTTATTTATGCCAGAACTATTGTTTAAGCAGGAGTCTTACATACTTGTTGGTATCTGTATGGATATACACCGTACGCTAGGTCATGGATTTAAAGAGATTGTTTATAAAGATGCCCTTGAATACGAGCTCCAGAAGAAGGGATTGCTTTTTGAAAGAGAGAAAGAATTTTCAATTAGTTATAAAGAGATTATCCTTAAACATCGTTATTATGCCGATTTTGTTGTTAACGAAAGGATAATTTTAGAAATTAAAACAGCTTCGGCTATAATCGATTCATTCGTCCTACAAACTGTAAATTATTTAAAAGCCTCAAATTTGAAATTGGGACTGGTAGTTAACTTTGACACTTCTTCTTTGGAATTTCAACGAGTTGTTTTTTAGTTAATGCAAGTATCCTTGGAAGAACTTTAATACCTCAATTCGTGTAATTCGATTAATTTGAAATAATTCGTGCCCTATTCCTTATCCTTCGTATCCATCATAATCGTAACAGGGCCGTCGTTGACTAAACTGACTTTCATATCGGCGCCGAACTCTCCGGTTTCAATCCTCTTATTTAACAATGTTTCTAATGCCTTAATAAAGGCTTCATACAATGGAATGGCTTTTTCGGGCTTGGCTGATCGGGTAAATCCTGGGCGATTCCCTTTTTTTGTTGAGGCAAACAAAGTAAACTGACTTATCAGCAATATATTTCCATCTACATCAGCTAATGATTTGTTCATCAAACCGTTTTCATCGCTGAAAACACGCATATTGGCAATTTTCTGTGATAGCCAATCAACATCTTCCTTTGTGTCGGCATCTTCAATTCCCAATAAAACCATAAAACCAATTCCAATAGAACCATTTTTATGGCCGTTGATTTTTACCGAAGCTTCTGAAACGCGTTGAATTATTGCTCTCATAATGCCTGCGAAGATAAAAAATAAGAATTATTGATTTTACCTGGATACTATTTGTTCAGCGGAGTTAACAGCCGCTAAAATTTGTTGTAAAAACTGCTGGGGTGCACTTAGGCCGGCCGCATTATTATTTATAATTAAACCTTGTTTGTTAATGATCAAATAACGAGGAACAGCAACAGAGTTTAAAGTAGATGAATTGATGTCTGTCCAGATCTTATCATAAAGTTTGGATTCAACCTCCAAATGGTAGCCAAATAACTTGTTTTCGCCAATTAGTTGTTTCCATTTTAGATGGCGATCGAGCCTGAACCGGTTATTATAAGAGATATATAAAAATACCACGTCATTGCTTGCGATCTTTTTCTTGAAATCGTACGCGGTTTTCAGTTGCTTTAAACAGGGTGCACAGTTCACCGACCAGATATCAACTACTACCACCTTGTTTTTTAGTTGCGGTAAATTTTTAATGTCATTAAATGAAGTTAATTTTTGATTTGGTCGGATGAATTTTATATCGTTAGAATCCGTATATTTTAAAGAGATCGAAAGATAAACCGCAAAACCACAGGCAACAATGATAAATAGGGGGAAGGTAACTTTGAAAATTTTGGAGAGCAGTTTCATTTTTTGTGGTAAAAATTTTGCAATGATCAACAAATAGTTTGCCGTAATTATGCATAAACGCCTTTTAAGCATTTCATTAAGATCAGTAAGCATTTTTCGTATAGCAGGGCAGCTAAAAAAAGCCAGACTTGTCTTTTTTTCTTTACTTTTTCTGTATTCATTGTGTGGTTTTGCGCAAAATGTTAAAAAACAGAGAGATATAAGGTTCTATAAATTGGCTTTTGAAAACAGAACCGGTGACCTTGCCGATACGCTATTTTATAGTGCTAACCGGCCATTGGTTTGGACTGATTTTAAGGCCCAACCAAGAACAACAAGCTCTTATTCTGCTGCCGCATTTACTGGTTTCGGCTATACCGGTAAAATAAAGTACAGCAGCGATACAGCTGTTATTTTTGTCAGGCTGGAGGTTTATTTTGTTAAACCATTTTCATGGGTCCACAGTTACTCGCAAACTACTTACGCCCTGCAGCATGAACAACGTCATTTCGATATTACTTACCTGATTACCGAACGATTTAAACAGCGCTTACTTGAAACGGAACTCGATGCCGATTATGATAGCATTATTCAATATCAATACATTCAGGCTTATAGAGAGATGAACCGTTTACAGGAAAAGTATGATAATGAAACGAGGCATGGCTTGATTGAATCGGAACAGCAGCGATGGCAACAACAAGTGAGACAATGGCTCAATGAGGTGCAAAAAATAACAAAGGCTCCGTAGTGGAGCCTTTAATTATATTGTTTTATTGAATACCTAATTTGGTCATAATTTCAGTGCTCACTCCGGTTGAGGAGTAACCTCCATCATGAAACAGATTCTGCATGGTAACCATACGAGTTAAGTCAGAAAATAAGGTAATGCAATAATCTGCACATGATTCTGCATCAGCGTTACCTAAAGGAGCAATGGAATCGGCAAAATCATAGAAATCACCAAAACCTTTAATCCCGCTACCGGCAGTGGTTTTTGTTGGTGATTGAGAAACAGTATTGATCCGTACTTTCTTTTCCATTCCATAATGATAGCCGAAACTACGGGCAATGGATTCTAACATAGCTTTAATATCAGCCATGTCGGTATAAAAAGGATAGGTTCGCTGAGCGGCCATATATGTTAAGGCAACAACACTACCCCATTCATTGATGGCATCGAGTTTTTTAGCTACACTTAACATTTTATGTAATGACATGGCCGAAACATCTATTCCTTTCATAAAATAGTCATAGTTCGATTCGGTGTAGGGAATGTTTTTGCGAATGTTCACACTCATGCCAATAGAATGCAGGACAAAGTCAATCTTACCTCCCAGGATCTCTTGCGACTCTGTAAACAAAGTAGTCAATTCTTCAACATTGGTGGCATCAGCAGGAATTATTTTAGAACCTGTTTTTTCAGCTAAGGTGTTGATCTCGCCCATGCGCATTGCAATAGGGGCGTTAGTTAAAACAAAGGTAGCTCCCTCTTCATGTGCCTTTTCGGCCACCTTCCATGCAATAGAATTTTGATCTAATGCACCGGTAATAATACCGCGTTTACCTTTTAATAAATTGTAAGCCATGAGATAAATAGTTTTAATTTGAGGGCCAAAAATAGTTTTATTATTTGATTTATCTCCCCCTTACAAAAGACTTACATTCCATCTATGAGGATCAGGGGACAATGTTGCCGATTTATTTTCTTAGCCGATCGATTTGTTTTAAGTTTGCGCCAAGTTTTAACTCCTGTTAACTAACAGCTCAAAGTATTAATAGATCTTCTATGATTCATCACTTTCGTCGCAGCCTTCTTCTTGTTTCGGTTGCTCTTTTTTTTAATTCATGTGCTACAACTGCATTAAAACCAGTTAAGCCAGCCGCCGATTATTCTAAAACCAATGTAATTTATACCAAAGAGCTTTCAACTATTCAATTACCGGTTGAAATGTCACTTAAGGAAATTCAAACTCAAATTAATAAGCAATTAACCGGCTTATTGTATGAGGATAATTCACTTGAGAACAATAGCAAGGACAATGTTATGCTCAAAGTTTGGAAAGTGGGCGACATTCAGGTGGATGGTAACGGGAATGAGTTTACTATTGTTTTGCCCATTAAGGTTTGGGCCAATGTAGGCTGGGAGGTAGAGAAGTTCGGCGTTAAACTTTCTGATTTCAGGGAAGTTCAACTTACGGCAAAAATTAACCTGACTTCAAAACTAAATGTAAATAACTGGAAGATGTCGAGTGTAACTACTATTAACTCAATCGACTGGTTAGAGTCACCTACTGTTAAGGTGATGGGGAAAGACATTCCGGTTACTTATTTGGCAAATCCGGCTATCAGCATGTTTAAAACTCGAATAGCTAAAATGGTTGATGAGCAGGTAGAGAAAAACATCGATTTTAAACCACAAATTGTGGATGCGCTTAAAAAGCTGACCACCCCAATGGAAGTTTCAAAAGAATATAACACCTGGATCAATTTCGAACCACAGTCTTTTTATGCTACACCGCCGAGTGTTGTAAATAAACAACTGAAATTAGGGTTGGGTTTGAAAACATATATTGAAACAGCAATTGGACAAAAGCCGGTAACAAGCGCCACTAAGTTCGAGCCCCAAATGTATAATGTTCCAAAAATTACAGATGACTTCAATATTAATGTGGTTTCATTTGTAAGGTATGATAATGCCGCTAAACTGCTCCAGCAATCAATAGGAGGCAAGGTTTATGAGTTTCAGGATGGTAAAAAAAAGGTGAAAGTTGAGAAAATTGATCTTTGGGGAAATAATGGGAAGCTCATTACAGCTTTAACTTTATCCGGCTCTTTAAATGCGACTGTTTATTTAACAGGTGTGCCGGTTTACGATCCTAAAACGCAACAAATTAGTTTGCAGCAGGTCGACTTTGAATTGGATACGAAGAACAAATTGGCTAAAGCGGCAAATTGGCTTGCGCATGGCTCATTTGCTAAAATGATCGAAAGTCAGGCTAAATTCTCCATTGCCGATCAGATGAAAGAATCAATGGCTAAGGCCCAATCGTATTTAAATAATTATCAGATCTCTAAAGGTGTTTTTGTTAAAGGGAAAATTTCTGATTTAAGTCCTGATAAAACGTATTTAACTGAAAATGCTATAGTGGCTACAGTAGTGGCCAAAGGAAATATGGCCATTAAAATTGAAGGCATGTAATTTTACCAGATTGATAAAAGAAGAAGGGTTCGTATAATTATACGAACCCTTCTTCTTTTTAATATATTTTGATACTTATACCAAACCTGAAATTTCCACCATTTCGTTTACATCGGCCTGATAATTTACTTTATCAACATCAAAGCCAAATAAGTTAAGGAAATCGGTTTTGTATCCTGGTAAATCACCTAACTCCGAAAGGCTTTCAGTAGTGGCTTGTTTCCATAGATCTGAAACTTTCGCCTGAACGTCATCGCGCATTTCCCAGTCGTCAATACGAATGCGGCCCTTTTCATCTAAAGGAACGTTTGTTCCATTGTATAAGCGTTGTTGGAATAAACGCTGGATCTGCTCAATACAACCTTCATGAATATTCTCCTCTTTCATCACTTTGTAAAGTAATGAAATGTATAATGGAATAACAGGAATAGCCGAGCTCGCCTGAGTTACCAATGCTTTATTCACCGAAACGTACGCTTTTCCGTTTAAATCTTTCAATTTATCAGAAATAGCAAATGCTGTAGCCTCTAAATGATCTTTTGCACGGCCAATAGTACCTTTCCGGTAAACGGCTTCTGTTAGGCCTGGGCCAATGTATGAATAAGCAACAGTGGTGGCTCCAGGAGCAAGAACACCAGCAGCTTTCATGTCATCAATCCACATTCCCCAATCTTCACCACCCATTACAGCAACGGTGTTTTCAATATCATCTTCATTACATGGTTGAATGGTAATGTCAGAAACAACACCCGTATGGAAGTCAACGGTTTTATTGCTGAATGGCTGACCGATAGGTTTTAATACCGAACGGTGGGTAACTCCTGTTTTAGGATTCGTACGTACCGGCGATGCAAGACTGTAGATAATTAAATCAACTTGGCCTAGATCAGCTTTAATAAGATCAATAGTTTGCTGTTTTATTTCATTTGAAAAAGCGTCACCATTAATGCTTTTTGCATATAAACCGGCATTATGAGCCTGATCTTCAAATGCGGCAGTATTATACCAGCCCGGAGAAGCAGTTTTTCCTTCCTGAGGAGGTTTTTCGAAGTATACACCAATAGTGGCAGCGTTTGAGCCAAAAGCAGCTGTTATTCTAGATGCGAGTCCAAATCCTGTAGAAGCACCAATTACTAACACTTTCTTAGCGCCTTCAATTTGGCCTTTTGATTTTACATAGTTGATCTGATTTATTACGTTCTGCTCACAACCTTTAGGATGTGCAGTCAAACAAATAAATCCACGCATTTTAGGTTCAATTATCATGTTACTGTCTGTTTTGTTTTCAGTTGAAAAGAACGGGTCTTTTCAGCATTTTTGGTTTAATTGACTTGGGTTAATAATTCTTTAGCATTTAGTAATGCATTTTCACCCGGATTTTCTCCGCTAAGCATTACGGCAATTTCTTTTATGCGTTCATCATGGCTAAGTTTCCTTATACCTGTTGAAGTATGTCCGTTTTTATTTTCCTTATAAACAAAGAAATGGGTTTGGCCCTTACTGGCAATTTGTGGTAGGTGAGTAATAGTAATTACCTGCATGTTTTCGGCGTATTTATGCATTACGTTTCCAACCTTTCTGGCCACTTCACCAGAAACACCCGTGTCAATCTCATCAAAAACGATGGTTGGTAAGGCATTGTATTTAGCGGAAAGGCCTTTAATAGCCAGCATTAATCGCGAAAGCTCTCCCCCTGAGGCAACCTTGTTTAGCTCTTGAGGATTAAAACCCTGGTTAGCCGAAAATAAAAATTTGATCTGATCAAGACCATTAACGGTTACCTGATGATTTTCAAGCGGTGTATTTTCTATTTTGAAAACAGCATTTACAAGCCCTAATTCTTTTAATAGGGTAGTTACCTGTTGTTCTACATCTTTAAGGGCTTTGTTTCTCTGTAAAGAAATTTTCTCGGCCTTTACAATAATTTGCTTGAACTCTTGCTCCAGTTGTTTTTTCAGGCGCTCAATTTCTTCATCAGCATTATTAAAACTATTGATCTTGTCATTCAATGACTGCTGAAGTTCTAGTAACTCCTTTATGGAAGCTAAGCGATGTTTTTGTTGAAGGCGATAAATAAGATCCAGGCGTTCATTTACAAAATCGAGCCTCTCCGGATCAATTAGCGTGCGATCACTTAAAGCAGCGATTTCAGTGCTTACATCTTTCAGCTCAATCTGAACACTGCGTAAACGGTTCGCAATATTAACAATTGAAGGGTTATATTTTTCTAAGGTCGAAATATGATGAATAGCTTCTTTCAGTTGGCCTAATACAGGTGTTTCACTTTCGTCTAGTATATAAACGGTATTGCCCAAACTGCTTTTAATTTCAGAGGCATGGCTCAGCAATTGTTGCTCGTTTTCGAGTTCCAGCTGCTCGCCATCAATCAATTTCACAGCTTCTAATTCATTAAATTGAAACTGAAGATAATCGATCTCTGTTTTGCCTTCATTACTTTGGGTAATCAGTTTTTCTAATTTAAGCTGATTCTTCTTGTACGCTTTAAAATCGTTTCTAAAGATTTCAACCTCGTTTTTATGTTGGGCAAAGCCGTCAACAACTTGTAATTGAAATGCCGCGGAATTGATCTGTAGCGTTTGATGCTGTGAGTGAATATCAATTAATTGTTCCCCCAGTTCTTTAAGTAAAGTAAGGTTAACTGGTGAATCATTTACAAAAGCCCGCGAACGACCATCAACAGTTATCTCTCTACGGATAATGGTATTAACATCATAGTCAATGTCATTATCAGCAAAGAAGTCCTTCAGGCCGTATTTCTCAATTTCAAACGAACCTTCAATAACACATTTGCTATCGTCTTTAAATAATGATTTTGAATCGGCGCGTTCGCCCAATATTAAGCCTAAAGCACCAAGTATAATCGATTTTCCGGCACCGGTTTCTCCGGTAATAATGGAAAGATGATTGGAAAACTCAATGTCGAGTTGATCAATAATGGCGTAATTGCGTATGGAAATGCGGTTTATCACAATAAATACAGCACTAAAATTTGACCTGCTAAGGTATAAAAATAGATCGTTTAATTTTTAGACCCTTGCTCGTATTTACTATAATTCGATGGATCAACATTTTTGAGCAAAGCCAATATTTTAGTTTTCAGTGTTGGATCAGCTTTTTGCAAAATTTCAGCTATCTCTTCGTTCTTGGCTGTAAAAAATATCAGAAAGATAAAAGCAGTAGGCTTATCTCGATAAGGGCGTTCTAATAGTAAAAGTGCATTCAAAAGGTCCACTCGTGCCTTATCTACATTGCCATTGAAAGTATCCAGTCCTTTACGGTGGTAGATATAGCTAACATCTCTAACTGGTTTAAAAATGGTATTCGATAAATTTTCGGATAGCCAATAACGATTGGTATTGTTTTCAAAAGCTTTCCATCCGGGGAACGGAGAGTTTTGCGCCTGGTTAATTACATTTTGGGCCTTAGTGAAATAGGGAGTTCCTCCTTCTAACGAAAAGGTGTCGTAGTCCATTCCAACAATTATATTGGCATAAAACGCAAGCAGCATAGCCAGATTGCTGTTGTTAGGAGAGTTTTCGTTGTATTCAAGAGACTCCAGCTCAGAATAAGTGAACTTCCAATCCCTGTCCTGGATATTTAATACAGGTGTGTTGTATGAAGTTCCATAAACCGGCCGCGAGGATTGAATTTGGGCACTGGCATCAAACTGAGAGCTTCCATCCCAATTGTTGACGGTAATTATTATACTCGCTTCAATTTTTTCCTGAGGCTGAATATTATCATTTGCCCATTTCTTGCCGTTTATAAAATTGGTGATCTGGGTTTCGAGGGTTTGAAATATACGGGTGTCTTGAGTAGAAACTTTAGCAAAAACTACCGAAACTCTGCAGTTTAGATCTTGGGCAAAACAGCTAGCCGATAAGAGAATAGCTCCTAAAAATGGAATGATAATTCGTTTAAGCATGCAGAAGGGATACAATTTTATGAACAATATCTTTGGCTACTTCAGTTTTCGATTTTAAATCAAACTCTTCAATGCCGCCTTTTTTATCTAAGATAGTAATCTTATTGGTGTCGTTCTGAAAGCCGGCACCTTTATCATTCAAAGAGTTTAAAACAATAAAGTCGAGGTTTTTCTTATCCAGCTTCGCTTTGGCATTCTCCACTTCATTATTAGTTTCAAGAGCAAAGCCAACCAAAAGCTGGTTTTCTTTTTTCAGTTTGCCGAGTTCGGCTAAAACATCCTTTGTTTTTGTTAAAGCAATTGAAAACTCACTTTCAGTTTTTTTAATCTTCTTATCAGCAACTTCAACGGGGGTATAATCGGCAATGGCAGCGCTCATTATGGCTATATCAACAGCAGGAAATAGTTGAGTGCATTCATTCAGCATCTCTTTAGCTGAGGTAATCTTAATGGTTCTGATATTTTTATGCTGCGCCTGTAAATGAGTGGGGCCGCTAACCAAAGTAACATGTGCTCCCTGTAGAGCCAGTTCTTCTGCTAAAGCATAACCCATTTTTCCACTCGAATGATTGCCAATAAATCGAACCGGGTCTATTGCCTCAAAAGTAGGTCCTGCGCTAACAAGTACATTTTTCTGTTGTAGGCATTTGTTGACCATGAGCTCAGTTTCAATAAAACTGAAAATGTCTTCAGGTTCAGCCATTCGTCCTTCACCAATCAAGCCACTTGCAAGTTCTCCATGAGCCGGTTTAATTAAGGTATTACCGTAGGCATGAAGTTTACCAATGTTCTTTTGGGTTGAAGGATGTCTCCACATGTCCAAATCCATGGCAGGAGCAAAATATACAGGGCATTTGGCTGACAGATAAACTGCCGATAACAAATTGTCGCAAATACCATTAGCAAATTTTGCCATCGAATTGGCGCTGGCGGGAGCTATTATAAAAGCATCAGCCCACATACCTAGTTCTACATGGTTGGTCCATTCGCCGGAGCTGTTCTTTACAAAATCAATATTTACCGGATTTTTTGAAAGTGTTGATAATGTTAATGGAGTTATAAATTCAACAGCACCTGGGGTCATGATCACTTTTACCTCGGCCCCTGCTTTTATAAATAAACGCACAAGTTCAGCCGATTTATAAGCCGCAATACTTCCACAAATACCAATTAATATTTTTTTCGATGTTAGCATTTATCAAAAATGCGGGAAAATTGCATTAATACAAAGGAATAGAAATAAGATTATCGCAAGTAGATGGGAAAGGAGGAATAAAAAAGGGGCAATAGTTACTATTGCCCCTTTTTTTATTATTCTTTGGTAGGATTTCTAAAGTACACTCTGTCTTCCAGAAATTCCTGAGTTGCAATCAGGGTAGGTTTTGGAAGGCGTTCGTAGTATTTAGAGATCTCAATTTGCTCTCTGTTTTCAAATACTTCTTCCAAATTATCATTTGATGTTGCAAATTCCGAAAGCTTGTTACCAAGCTCTTCTTTCAATGACGAAGCGATCTGGTTTGCTCTCTTTGAAATCACAACAACACTTTCGTAAATGTTCTCAGTATCTTTATCAAGCATTCTCACGTCACGGGTAACGGTTGAATTAGGAACATTGCTTTTTAAATTAGACATATGCGTATATTCTAAGTTATTGATTATTTACTTGTTTGTTTTCTGATGCTTGCTGAGCTTTGGCAATAGATTCCAGCTCTTTTGATGCAGCAGTATAATATTGTTTTGCTTCTTTAAGGAATCGGCTTTCCGGAAAAGTTTCTATAAATGAATTGTACGAATCAACAGTAATATTATAACGTTCTTCCTGACGCATTTCAATACTGTTTTTAGCGTATAAATAGTTACTTTTTATAATTAGGTATTCGATCTCCTCGCGATAAGGCGTATCAGGGTAATCTCTTAATGAATTTCTGAAAGCAATCACTGCCGATTTATACTCACCAATTGTTAAATATAATTTAGCATTTTGAAAAGACTTGTTTTCTAACTTATTTCTCAATGCGTCAATCATCCGGTTACATTCCGAAAGCTTTTTGCTTTCCGGATACAACTCTACAAACAGCTGAATTGCTTCTAATGCTTTATAGGTATTTGCCTGGTCCAATGAGAATGCCGATGGAGACTCTTCATACAAACATTTAGCCGCCATAAAACGCGCCTCTTCTGCATACTTACCATTCGGATACTCATCAGCAAGTGTTTTAAACTGAAAACGGGCCTCCATTAAATCTGCACCTAAATAATAAGTACTATAGGCCATTCCGTAAGCTACATCTTCTGCTTTAGCCGTTCCTTTATAAGGGATCAACAATGACTCATATAGATCATGCGCTTTTTGGAAAGCAGCAAAACTTCCACCTTTTTTGTTTTTTATTGCGTCACGGCCTTTATTAAAGTATTCAACAGCTTTTTCGTACTTCTGTAAATTATCGCCGCTCTCTTTCAATTTCTCATAATTACTCTTGCAACTTGCCAGAGCAATCAAAGAAATAGCTCCAAATATGTATATGCGCTTTATTGACTCCATTTTGAACATCCTGCAAAGATAGATTTAATTTTATTTATATCAATTGGTTAAATAGTTTACTGTATCAGTTTAATTTATTTCTATACAGCATAACTTAAACGAAGCATGCGCTTCTTTCTTATTAATATAGCTGAATTTATTTATACGCAATATAATATATAGATGAGCAATAGATATAGATAAGTTTATACCTATTATTATATACATAGGGTGTATTATTATTCAAGCTCAAATTCATTAATAATAAGTAAACGCTCATTCCATTTCTGTTTACATCCTGTGGTCCTGCTTTTCGTAGCAAGCTTTTCTTTTAACCAGTGCACTTTATTTATATAATATAATATATAGANAAATATTCAGGTGCCTATATCGGCGGTGTCCACCTCTTCCCATTCCGAACAGAGAAGTTAAGCCCGCCAGAGCCGATGGTACTGCCGTAACAGGTGGGAGAGTAGGTCGGTGCCGATTTTTATAGGAACCCCGCAGCAATGCGGGGTTTTGTTGTTTATAGCCTTGGCTAAATGGTCAAAGTGCTAAATTGTTGTATGGTTATAAAAGGATAACCGCAGAGGTGCAGAGGCGTAAAGGCTTTCACAGGGTAAAGTACTTTGGGCAACGCTGTGGTTTAGTTTTTAACAATATGACAATAGAACAATTTAGCAATTTCCAACATCTAATAAATGGCATACTACCTGTCCACCCTAAACCCGATTGTAATGGAAAGCCCGGAACGAAGCCGTAGCTTGTGGCCCAGGGTGAGGACTTGAAATGGAAAGCGGGACGAAACTAATTAAATAGCGTCCTACCTTTGGTTTTCTTTTTAGTGAATTTACTCGGTTTTATTCTGAAATTTAACTGTATCTCTTTCTTATTGACTTTCAGTTAATTTCCTGTTTTGTTTCATTTTGGTGTTTCAAAAAAGGCAGCCGCTGTCTATCTTGTGGCCTTTGTCGTTATTGTTTATATGAAAGGAACAGCAGTTACATCTATCAATTTTAAAAAACAAACAATTAGAGCTATCTCAAGTATTTTCTTTTTTGGATTTACTTATATTTTGTTGATAATCTTAGCAATTGGCCTTACCATTTTATGTGGTTTTGCCGGTATAATGCTTATTAAATTCAAGCCTACCTTTTTTACTTTAATGATTGGTTTGGGTTTGGTTAGCATGGGTTTATTAACAATTATTTTCTTACTGAAATTTCTTGCTCAAAAACATACTGTTGATCGTTCGCATCTTATTGAAATTACGGCTTTACAAGAACCTGATTTATTTGAATTTATTCAGGAGATTGTTAAGGAAACGAATACATCGTTCCCTAAGAGAATTTATTTGTCTAACGATGTGAATGCTGCTGTGTTTTATGATTCCACTTTTTGGAGCATGTTTCTTCCAATTAAAAAGGATCTCCAAATTGGTTTAGGCTTAGTAAATTCTGTAAGCCAGGAGGAGTTTAAGGCAGTTTTAGCGCATGAATTTGGTCATTTTTCACAAAGAACTATGAAGATTGGTAGTTATGTGTACAATGTTAACAGAGTAATTTATAATATGCTCTATAATAATGATTCGTATATGGAACTTGCTCAAAAATGGGCAAATACGAGTAGTTATTTTTCCATCTTTGTAAATGGCGCAGTAAAAATTGTTGTCGGAATTCAATGGATACTTCAAAAGGTATATACTGTCGTTAATTTAAGCTATATGAGCTTGTCGAGGGAGATGGAATTTCATGCAGATGAGGTTGCAGCCCGCATTACTGGTTCTAGACCATTAATAACCTCTTTATTACGTCTGGATTTAGCCCACCATTCCTATCAAACAGTACTCGGTTATTACGATGCAAAAATTAACGAAGCGGTTCAAACAAAAAATTTATATGATCAGCAATTTGATGTAATGAATTTTTTGGCTGTTGCTAATAAACTTCCATTTAAACAAAATCTTCCTCAAGTAGACATTCAGCATTTAAGCAGGTATAATAAATCGAAATTGGTCATAAAAGACCAGTGGGCATCGCACCCCTCTACTATCGATAGGGTTGCTGCCCTGAAGAAACTCAAAATTGATACCAATAGGAATAATGATAATACTGCCTGGGTTTTATTTTCCGACCCTGACAATTTACAGCATCAATTGACGGAGCATGTGTTTTCTACGGTTGAATATTCAAAAGAGGGGACGTTTATAAACTCTAATGAGTTTATGGCTGAATTTTCCTCGCGATATAATGAAAGTTCATTTAATGATTTGTTTAATGGGTATTATGATAATAGAAATCCGTTGACTGGTAAAGCTTTAAATGATTTAAAAATAGAAGAAAAAGATCTTAAGTTTTATTTTGATCAGTTGTTCAACATTGAAGTAATTGACCTGATTTATACCTGCAGTTCCTTGGAAGCTGATATTGCTTTCATAAAGCAAATTTACGAGAGAACGGTTGAAGTTAAATCGTTCGATTATGACGGAAACCGTTATACTCCCGAAGAATGTTCTGAGCTTATTGCTAATCTAGAAAAGGAAGCACAGCGTTTGAAAGCTGAGATCACTAAAAATGATAAGTGCATCTATCTTTATTTTAAACAAAGGTCAGCGCAACTTGGTAGACTTGACGAATTTGAGAAACATGCACTTTTATATAATGAAACAGATTTAGAATACGGTATAAGAGAGAAGATGTATATAGACATGGTTAATGCCTCTCGTTTCATTTATGAAACAACTTCATTTGTTGAGATTGAACAAAAAATTCTGGATTTAAAGAAGCTAGAGACCATCTTTAAACTAGAACTAGAGAAAATGAGTAATTCAACTATTGTTCAATTAGAGTTGAATGGTACAATTGGCGAGGATATTCACAAATATCTGTCTAATGACTTAGTTTATTTTAAAAGGCCTAAATATGATGAAGAGGCGTTGGATATAATGATGAAGGGAATTAATTGCTATCAGATATTGTTATCAAAAACAATGTTAAAAGTAAAAAAGGATTATTTAAACTTTATGGCAGCGCTCGTAGTTCTTAAGGAAACGGAGTTGGAATCTGCTAACAGATAGCATAAAGCCGGAGTCTGCAAATTTTATACGAATCCTGCAGTAATGCGGGGTTTGTTGTTTATTGATCTGAAGGAAAGTGAAAGGCGCAATTTTAGATATCCCTCTCTTGTATTGGTTCACGCCAAGAAGTTCGTTTGTTTAGGACCTGGCTAGATTGCTAAATTGTTGTATAGATAAAGGTTTTGATAATCACAGGGGGCACCAAGTTGCACGGCATATTGTATTGTTAAATTGTTTCATTCTATAAATAGGTAAGTAAACGCCAGTTCTATTTCAGTCAACATTTTACGGTCCTGCTTTGCGTTGCAAGCCTTTTACCCTTGCAGGGGGCTTTCGCACAAGGGCTTTTCACTGCAATCAGGTTTAGTTTTGGGGCAAACGGAGCCATTTGGAGCCCTCACCAGGGGCGTACTATAACTTTTTCTCTCACACGATCAGCTCTTTAGGGAATGTATTGGCTAAAAAGGGAAAAAGAGTTTGGCCGGAGGGATAAAGTTTCTACATTTGCACTCCGCAATCGGAAGGAGGGCGGAAAGGATTGAAAGGGTGGTTGACCGGTAGAAGAGGGGAAAGCGATAAGGGAAGCAGGTCAGAAAAAAGGGTTCAAAATTATTTTAAAATAAATTTGGCAGAGACGATAAAAAGTTTCACCTTTGCACTCCCGAAACGGGGAAGAAACTTCGGT
>NZ_PQVF01000018.1 GCF_002920915.1 Solitalea longa | reverse complement strand
TATAACGGCAGCGACAGTTTTGAAATTCAGGTGTCAGATGGTCATGGAGGCACGGTTTCTCAGCTCATTAACATTACTATTAGTCCGGTAAACGATGCGCCGGCAGCCGCTGATCATAGCTATACAATGGATGAAGATGACGGCACGCAAACAGGCAATGTGCTGACGGATGCACCGGCTGCCAGCGATATAGATGGAGATGTACTTACAGCGGTATTAATAAACGATCTGCCTCCGGAGGCAGGAACCTTACTATTGAATGCCGACGGTAGCTTTAGCTTTATCCCGGCAGCTGACTTTAGTGGTACGGTTAGCTTTAGTTATCAGGCCTGTGATAATGGTCAGCCTCAATTGTGCAGCGAGGAGCAATCAGTGACCATCACCGTAAGTCCGGTGAATGATGCCCCTGTAGCTACCTCACCGGTACAGTATGAAATCAATGAAGATACGCCGGTTGAAGATCAGTTGGTCGCCAGCGATGCCGACGGAGATGTACTCACGTTCAGTAAAGCCTCCGATCCAGCAAATGGAACAGTTACGGTTGCTGCCGATGGTTCATTTACGTATGTGCCTGCAGCCAATTACCATGGCGATGATTCCTTTACGGCCAGGGTGAGCGATGGCAATGGTGGCAGCGTTGTTATTTCAGTGAATATAACCGTAATGCCGGTTAATGATGCTCCAACAGCAGTGAGTCCGATATCCATTGCTACGGATGAAAATGTAGTCTTCAATGGCCAGCTAACCGCTGATGATGCCGATGGTGAAGTGTTGACTTTTACTTTGGAGACCCAGTCTGCGCACGGCACGGTTGTGCTGGGTAACACCAGCCATAGCGGTACCACCAGTACCCTTGAATATACCTACACTCCGGCGGGAGGTTATAATAAGGATGATCATTTCCAGGTGCAGATCAAAGATGCCGCCGGGGCCACCACGCTGATCCATGTGCATGTTTTGGTGAACCCGGTGAACGATGCGCCGGTAATAGAACCAGCCGGTCCGTTTACAATCGATGAAGACACCGAGCTGACGGGCGTGTTTAAAGCGACGGATGTAGATGGAGATCTGTTAACCTTCAGCGTGCAGACAGCACCCGGCACTGGAACACTGACGCTGCAAGCCGATGGATCCTTCAGCTACCTTCCTTTAGCAAATTATAACGGCAGCGACAGTTTTGAAATTCAGGTGTCAGATGGTCATGGAGGCACGGTTTCGCAGCTCATTAACATTACTATTAGTCCGGTAAACGATGCGCCGGCAGCCGCGGATCATAGCTATACAATGGATGAAGATGGCGGCACGCAAACGGGCAATGTGCTGACGGATGCACCGGCTGCCAGCGATATAGATGGAGATGTACTTACAGCGGTATTAATAAACGATCTGCCTCCGGAGGAAGGAACCTTACTATTGAATGCCGATGGCAGCTTTAGCTTTACCCCTGCAGCTGACTTTAGTGGTACGGCCAGCTTTAGTTATCAGGCCTGCGATAATGGTCTGCCTCAATTGTGCAGCGAGGAACAATCAGTGACCATCACCGTCAATTCGGTGAATGATGCCCCTGTAGCTGATTCTTCGATACAGTATGAATCTACTGAAGATACACCCGTTGAAGATCAATTGATCGTCACTGATGATGATGGGGATCAATTGACATTTGTATTGAAGCCTGGAGCTGAGCCGCAGCATGGTATAGTTTCTTTAACCATTGATGGGGCCTTTGTCTATAATCCAACTGCCAACTATAATGGGACAGATACTTTTACTGTGATTGTAAGCGATGGACAAGGGGGTAACATTGAAATAATTATTAATATTCAGATTGATCCGGTCAATGATAGTCCGGTTGCCGTATCTCCGATTGCGCTAACAACAGATGAAGATAATCCCGTAAGTGGACAAATAACGGTTTCTGACGTTGATGGTGATACCTTGTCGTATTTAAGCTCTGAACCAGTTAACGGCTCAGTAATAGTAAATCCTGATGGTTCATTTACATACACTCCAAAACAAGATTATTTTGGAAAAGATAGTTTGGTGGTAACCATCACCGATGGAAACGGAGGGAATGCCGTTGTTAAGGTATATATTGAGGTAAATCCGGTAAATGATTCTCCTGTCGCCATTACCCCAATTGAATTACAAACAAATAAGAATATAGCTGTAGGCTCAAATCTTTCGGCAACTGATCCGGAAGAAGATACACTAATGTATTCAGTGGCAGCAAATCCTCAGCAGGGCAGTTTAATAGTAAATGCCGATGGGTCCTTTATTTATACTCCGAATGCCGGCTTTGTAGGAGTTGATCATTTTAGTGCTTTTGTGGATGATGGTAACGGAGGAACTGCATCTATTCAAGTTAATATTAATGTTCTGCCGATTAATAATTCTCCGCGGGCAACCCTTATTCAAGCATTTACAGTTAACGAAGATGAAGTGCTATCAGCAACTGTTGAGGCCAGTGATGTAGACGGAGATGCGTTGAATTTCGTGATTTTAACACCTGCATCAAATGGTCAGCTTCAGTTAAATCAGCAAACTGGGGCATTTATTTATACTCCGAATAAAGATTATAATGGAACTGATCAGTTTAGTGTTAATATCGATGATGGGAATGAAGGGCTTATCCAGGTATTAGTAAACATCAGTATAATTCCGGTTAATGATGTTCCTATTGCTGTTACTCCGGTTTCAGAAACCCTGGAAGAAGACGGTTCACTTAGTTCGAGCGTTAGTGCAACAGATGCCGATGACGATCTTCTTACTTATTCAATAAATACAGTCCCATTGCATGGAGATATATTGATCAATGACGATGCAACCTATACCTATACTCCATTTGCCGATTTCAATGGAACAGATAGTTTTATAGTTACTGTTGATGATGGAAATGGTGGAAATGCCCAGATAACTGTGCAGCTCGAAATAACACCGGATAACGATACTCCTGTTGCTCAAAACATAAGTTTGATAACGGATGAAGATATTCAGTTAACAGGTACATTAACTGCTACTGATGTTGACGGCGATCCTCTTGCTTTTACGGTTATTTCTGAAGCCGCTAACGGTTTGTTTGAATTAAGTCAGAATGGGGATTATACCTACATTCCATACAGTAATTTTAATGGAGCGGACTCAGTATCTATGCAAGTAAATGATGGCAATGGGGGATTGGCTTCCTTTAAGGTTTATATCGAAATAAGATCTGTCTATGATCCTCCAATAGCATTTGAAATGTCGTTTGTAATGGATGAGAATGAAACACTGAACAATAAACTTGATGGTATTTCAGTAGATAATAATCCATTAACCTTTGAGGTGATTACTTCAACACAAAATGGTATTGTTCAGGTGAATGCCGACGGATCGTTTACCTATACACCTAATCCTAATTTCAATGGATCCGATTCATTTAAGGTCAGGGTAAAGGATGATAAGGGGGGTAGCGATGAGTTTACAGTAAGTATCTTAATTAATCCGGTTAATAGTCCGCCTGAAACTGCAACTCCCATCAACTTAACTATTAATGAAGATACTCCTTATGCAGGCAAATTTATAGCTGTAGATCCGGAAGGAGATCCAATTACATTCGTGATTGGTGCAGTAGTACCTGAACATGGTACCTTGACTGTAAATTCGGATGGTAGTTATTTGTACGCCCCAGCTAAAGATTACACTGGTTCAGATACATTTACAGCGCGAGTACAGGACGACAAAGGTGGTTTAAGCACGATAGCCGTAAATATTACCATTGTTCCTGTAAATGATGCTCCTGTATCTTCGAATCTTGCGTATGACGTTCTGTTTAATGAAGCCAGAACGCTCAATATTTCGGAAAATGTAAGCGATATAGACGGGCCGCTTCCATTGGTTTATAGTGTTTCAACAGCTCCTCAACATGGAACTATCACTCAAATGGAGACTGGAAATCCTGTTTATACACCAGATCTCAACTATGCAGGTCCTGATACATTTGCATACACGGTGTGTGATAGTTTTAGCCCTGAAGCATGTACAACATCAACAGTTGAAATAACCGTTAAAAAAGGTTTGGTGGATCTGCAGATCACCAAAACAGCCAGCATTACGAAGGTTGATTTAAATCAGGCCTTATCGTTTAACCTGTTAGTTAAGAATAGCGATAATGTTAATGCTGCTACTCAGGTAACGGTTATCGATACTCTGCCCGAAGGTTTTTCATATGTTTCCGCAAACGCAACCCTGGGGAATGTTACTATAACAGGGTCAAATATTGTTACCTGGGAGATTAGTAGTCTTGCTGCACAGCAATCGGCGCAATTAACCATTGATGTTACAGCCGTTCAGGGTGGAGATTTTATTAATTCGGCAACGGTTACTGCGATTGAATCAGAAGCAAATCCATCAGATAATAAGTCAAGCGTGAGTGTTGAAGTGTTTGGATTTAAAGTAGCCAATGTGTTCACTCCGAACGGCGATGGTATAAATGATACCTTCACTATCAATGGGGTTGAAGATTTTGATTCCGAATTGCAGGTTTTTAATCGCTGGGGAGCGGAAATATATAAGAGCAAACCATATAAGAACGATTGGAATGGTTCTGATTTACCCGAAGGAACCTACTTCTACACCCTTCGCATTAAAAACAAACAAGGAAATACTAAAGTGTATAGCGGGTATATCACTATCCTGCGGTAGGTATTTAGTTAATAGTCCATAGACCACGACTATTAACTACCTGATGATCGTCAACGGACCCACAACCGCCGGGCAATCAGCTTTTAGGTGGATAACATAATAATAAGTGCCTGAAGGCAATTTTTGGCTCTTATAAGTTCCATCAAAAGGAGTGTGATAGCCGATGGAATGAAAAACCATTTGACCATAGCGGTTAAATACACTTATTTCAGCCGAAGGGTTTTGTTGCATATTGCCAATCTCCCACACTTCGTTTTTGCCATCGCCATTAGGGGTAAACACATTGGAAACCTGAACCGCATCAGATGTTAAACTTACTTTTACCTCAGTTCGTTCGCTTTCACATGAACCTTTGCTAAAGGAAACAAAGTAAGTCTGGTCATGCTCAACTTTGCCTATTGTAAGAATACCGTTAGCACTTTGAGCAATTGGCGCTGAAGAAATAGGTGATTCATAAACTTTGTAAGTACCACCGTTTTCTGTATTTCTAACAACAAAAACAGCGGTTCCTGGGCTGCAAAGGGTAACGTTGTTGACAAGTGGGCTCGTTAATTGAATTGAACTTGGAGCAATATTTATTGTGTTTGAAAATGCTTCACAACCGGTATCGTCTTTAACTGTCAGCGTATAGTTTCCGGAGACAACATTTACAAGGTCAAGTTTATCTGAAATAGTTTCTCCTTTATCATTTTTCCAGGTATAAGCATAAGGAGGAGTTCCTCCTGAAACTTTAATGTTTTTGATAGAGCCATTACTAAAGTCGCAGAAGTCGGCAGTTACGCGTAATGAATTTTGAGAGATTAGAACAGGTGGGGTTGATTCAATTGAGAATGTTCCTAAATCAGTTTCACAGGTTTCGGGACTATAAACATAATAGTGATAAGTTCCTGAGGTTACATTCGTCAAATTTTGATCTTGAGATATCAAATTGCCTTGGGCATCTGTCCATTTAAATGCAGCAGGAATATCAGAAACAAAACCTTTTATGGTAATGGAGCCATTTGCACGGCCACACGTGGTTTTATGTTGTTCAAAAACGCTTACCTGGTAGGTTTTACCTTTTTCTTTAATGATTTCGAAAAAGGGAGTCTCATCAAAACATCCATAAGTGCTGTTGTAAACTTTTAATTTGTATCTGCCTTCAGGGGCTGCATCTAATTCTAATTGACTTGATACTACAGTTCCTGATTCTGTCAACCATTCATATCTGCTTACTCCCGAAGCTGAAATGTTTTTTATGGAGCCTGTTGCACTCTTACATGAGGTGTTGGTGATTTTAACCGATGAGTAATCGATTTTAATTTCTCCTTTGTTTTCGATGATGAAGACTTCGGATTTAACAGGTGTACACCCTCTTATATCCTGAATCGTTAATTGATATTTCCCGGACGGAGCATTTTCAAGGTAAATGCCATGACTTACAACTTCTCCCGCTTCATTTCTCCATTCACATGTAAGTAATCCTTGTTGCATGTTTTCAAAAATTAATCCCTTAATATATCCTTGTTTATATCCGCAAACAGTATTTTGGATTCGAACATGGTCAGAATTTATGGAAAGGCTGGGTACTTCATTAGGGACTATAAGTTTTTCTGTTTCAATTGAACAATTGTTTCTTGTAATTATAATACTGTATTCCCCAGGGTCAACATTGCTAAATCCGCCATATTTTTCGGTGGATTGAATAATGTCACCTTTTGAATTTTTTAAATAGAAATAGCAGATATTAGGATCATAATGAATAAAATCGAAGCCAAGAATTATTCTACCTTTTTGACCACAAGTTGGTGGAAGAATTTCGTTTTCTGACGAATAATATTGATTGGCAGGTGTGTTGCTTTTAATTTCATAAGTGTTCGATTGAACACATGGGTCACCTGTAACTATTGTGTATTTACCTTCATTTAAATTAGTAGCATTCAGATCAGTACTAATAAGTTCTCCTTTCGAATTATACCATTTAATAGGCATTGGCTTTGAAAGATGTAGGGTTTGGATAGCTACTGGAGATGGGTTGCAGTTATCGATTTCAGCAGAAAAACTAAAATCTTTTTCTAATAATGGGGGCGTATTAAATTCAGAAGTTGAGCTATTAAAGGTTGCAGACCCTGTTACTCCTAAGCTGATTATAATTCCATTATATACCCAATTTCCTTGATTGTCAGCTACAGTGGATGCAAAGTATGTTTCAGGCTGATATCGGCAGCATTTATCAGTATAATACAAATCTATTTTGGCATTAGGAGTGGCTGTTCCTTTTACTTCATTAGTTGTAATGGTCTCAATCTTAATAAAAGGAAGCTCATACGATAGATCATCATAAATAGGATAAAATCTTCCGTTGCAATAAATTTTATTGTTTAAGATTTTAGCATGGCCAAGGCCCAAAGTGCTAATATTAAGTGCTTTATATTTGGTAAATGCTATAATATTTCCATCTTCAATGTTGTCTCCTCCAATTTGAATGTTTGCGGAGTTGCAATAGCTTACGGTTATCCCATCGTATAAATTTCCTAAATCAATGCTTTGAGAAATGTCTGTTCCTACATAATTTCCTTTAATAATAATATCGCCATTTATGTTGAAAACACTTATTCCTATGGAGCCATTTGCTACTACGTTATTTTTTATTAGAACATTTACGGTTTTTGACGGTTGGAAAGAGTTGACGGAAATACATGCTGGGTATGCTTCTGTACTACTTTTGTTTTTACCAGAGTAATCGGTGCCAATGAAATTGCCGATTATTTGTATAGTTCCTTTAATTACGTCGCCATAAGAATATGGATTCGCAGTAACTTGAGAAGCAATTATATTTCTTTCTTGAGGTAACTCTCCCCCAATTAATACATCGAAAGAGTCACCAACAGAAATTCCATTAGTAAGGAACTCTTCTGCATAAGAATTTCCATTTTGAGTTAAATCAATAATATTACTCTGGATTTTAATATTTCTACATGAATCACTTAAACCTTGTGATTCGGTATTGCTGCCTCCGATTGATATACTTGTGGAAGCTTTACTCATTAAATTTCCTTTGAAGGGGCCTCCGATTATAATATTCTTTGAAAAATGCACATCAATGAAATTGGTGCCGCTTAATGCATTCGTGAATCTAGTGAAACTAACTTCCCTTGGAGAAGAAGTGTTGCCCGCATATTCAAAAAACAAACTGTAAAATGCAATGTTTTCACAATGGAATGCTCTAAAGACAAAGGTTTCTTCGTAAACTTTGGGCTCCCTAACAAGCTTTACTTTTGCATCAGATACTCCAAACTTACTTCCGGGTTGAGTACTTGCATCAATCGTTAAATTTGATGACAATCTCGGAAATTCCATTTCGACAATTATCGTCCTTCCTGTCTCACTCACATCCGGTAAATTAAAATGAATGTAATCCATCTCTTCGGTACCATTTGCGGTAGCCTTTTCAATGGCTTCGCGTAAGGTGCCAGGGCCTGCATCGGCGTTGGAGGTTACGATAAAGGTGTCAGCGTAAGCTGATAAACAAGAAAGGAGCGTAAGAATGGCTGCTAAGTAAAGTTTTTTCAAAGTAAAAGGTAAAATCAACAGGGCGTAAAAATAGCAATATGAATGCTATTTAGTTTTATAAAATTATAATCTGCATAATGTCTATTTGCCAGAATTAAATTACGCAGGCAAGAATAGCTTGTTTGGTTGATTTTGCCAAGTAGAAAGATTGTGGAATTTAATAATTAAGAGTCTATTCAGGATGTTTGCATAGTCGCAAAACCGTTGTTTATGGCTTGTTAATTAATTAATTTTGCGGCTCCAAATTTAACCTCATGAAGTTAGATATCAATTACAAAGAGGCTTTTGAAGGCCGCCATATTGCTCCGGGTTCGGAAGATACCCAGAAGATGTTAAAAGTGATAGGTGTTGATTCAGTTGATCAGTTGATCAACGAAACCGTTCCTGAAAAGATCCGCCTGAAAAAACCTCTTAATTTACCTCCTGCCAAAACCGAGTTTGAATACCTTGCCAGCTTAAAGCAAACTGCTTCTAAAAACAAAGTATTCAAATCGTACATCGGTCGTGGTTATTACGATAACTTCACTCCAAATGTAGTTTTGCGTAACATCCTTGAAAATCCGGGATGGTACACCCAATATACTCCTTACCAGGCTGAAATTGCCCAAGGTCGCTTGCAGGCATTGTTGAATTACCAGACAATGATCATCGATCTTACGGGTATGGAGATCGCAAATGCTTCTTTATTAGATGAAGGTACAGCAGCCGCTGAAGCTATGTTTATGCAATACTCATTGCGTAAAAACAATGGCGCTAATGTATTCTTCGTTTCTCAGGAAGTATTGCCTCAAACCATCGACATTTTAATGACTCGCTCTAAGCCGCTTGGCATCGAGTTATTAATCGGCGATCATCAAACTGTTGAATTATCAGAAAACATGTTTGGTGCTATTGTTCAGTACCCTGCTGCTAATGGTGAGGTTTATGACTATAAGGATTTCGCTAATAAATGTCATTCGAAAAACATCAAGATCACCGTTGCTGCTGATATTTTAAGTTTGGCCTTGTTAACTCCACCATCGGAGTTCGGTGCCGATATCGTTGTGGGTTCTTCTCAGCGTTTCGGTGTACCAATGGGTTACGGAGGTCCTCACGCTGCTTTCTTTGCAACTAAAGAAGAATATAAACGCTCAATGCCAGGCCGTATCATTGGTGTAACTATTGATGCGCAGGGCAACCAGGCATTGCGTATGGCGCTTCAAACTCGAGAGCAACACATCCGCAGAGATAAAGCTACTTCTAATATTTGTACCGCTCAGGCATTGTTAGCTATCATGGCTTCGATGTATGCAGTTTACCACGGTCCGGATGGTGTTAAGAAAATTGCTAACCGTACCCATGGAATGGCAGTTCTTCTTAAAAAGGCGCTTACTGCTTTAGGTTATAATGTTTTAACAAACGCATTTTTCGATACCATTAAGATCGATGCTGGAAGCAACGTAGGTTCTATTAATAAAGAAGCCGTTGATGCCGAATTGAACTTTTATTATAAAGGTTCAAAAGTGGGTATTGCCGTTGATGAAACTACTTCGATTGAAGACATTAAAGCCATTGTAAAGGTATTTGCCAAAGTAGTTGGTAAAAAACTTAGTGATGTTGACGTTGATGGATTGGCAACCAGCTTAAATTCGCCAATTGCCGAGAATCTACAGCGTAAATCAGCATTTTTCACTCACCCTGTGTTCAATACACACCGCTCTGAGCATGAAATGTTGCGTTACATTAAAAGTTTGGAGAACAAAGATCTTTCATTGAACCATTCAATGATCTCTTTAGGTTCTTGTACCATGAAATTGAATGCAACTGCTGAAATGATTCCGGTTACCTGGGCTGAGTTTGGCAAATTGCATCCATTTGCTCCTGCTGATCAGGTGGGGGGGTATGCCCAAATGATCTCTGAATTAGAGCAATGGTTATGTGAAATTACCGGTTTTGCCGGTGCAAGCTTGCAGCCTAACTCAGGTGCACAAGGTGAATACGCAGGTTTAATGGTAATTCGTGCTTATCACGAAAGCCGCGGAAATGGTCATCGCAATGTGATCCTGATTCCTTCTTCTGCCCACGGAACCAACCCAGCTTCTGCAGCTATCGCAGGATTCAAAATTGTAATTACCAAATGTGATGACAATGGTAACATCGATGTTGAAGACTTACGTGCTAAAGCAATTGAAAATAAAGATAATCTGGCCGGATTAATGGTTACTTACCCATCTACACACGGTGTATTTGAAGAGGCGATCATTGAAATTTGTCAGATCATTCATGATAATGGCGGACAAGTGTATATGGATGGTGCTAATATGAATGCTCAGGTTGGTTTAACCAGTCCTGCTAACATTGGTGCCGACGTTTGTCACTTAAATCTTCACAAAACTTTCTGTATTCCTCATGGTGGAGGAGGTCCTGGTATGGGTCCAATTTGTGTTGCTAAACACCTGGCTCCATTCTTACCTGGTCACGCAGTAGTTCAAACCGGTGGTGACAATGCAATTCATGCAGTTTCTTCAGCTCCATGGGGTAGTGCAAGTATTTTGGTTATTTCTCACGCTTACATCGCAATGATGGGTGGTGAAGGCTTAACCAATGCTACCAAATACGCTATCTTAAATGCTAACTATATCAAATCGCGTTTAGAAAACGATTATAAAGTACTTTATTCAGGTGCTAACGGTCGTTGTGCTCACGAGATGATTTTGGATTGCCGTTCATTCAAAAACTTTGGTATTGAAGTTACTGATATCGCTAAACGTTTGATGGACTATGGGTTCCATGCACCAACAGTATCGTTCCCGGTTCCTGGAACGGTAATGATCGAACCAACTGAATCAGAGCCTAAATCAGAATTAGATCGCTTCTGCGAAGCAATGATTTCTATAAAAAATGAGATCAATGAAGTGGAAGAAGGCAAGGCTGATAAAAATGACAATGTGTTGAAAAACGCTCCTCACACTGCAGCGGTAATCACTGCCAATGAGTGGGAACATTCATACAGCCGTCAGAAAGCAGCTTTCCCATTACACTGGGTTGCAGCTAATAAATTCTGGCCTTCAGTTGCACGTGTAAACGACACGTATGGCGACCGTACCTTGGTTTGTTCATGCCCTCCAATTGAAAGTTACATGGAGGAATCGGTAGAAGCCAATTAATTTTAGCTTATTTCTTTTAAATATAGAAGCCCAACCATTTAATGGTTGGGCTTTATTTTTCTGTTAATTTTTTTAATTATAACAGGCCAAGTTTTTTATTACGCCAGTACATAAACATGCCCCATGAAGCGGCTCCCTCGTAAGTTAATGTGCCATCGGGGTCGATCTTTATAAAATAGGCACCGGTCCAGGTAAATGGAGAAACTTCTGGGAATGTCTGGAAAATCATTTCGTTGCCGGCATGATGGGTAACCACTAAAGTGAGGGTGTTGTCAACAGGTTGTTCTCCAAGCACATTTCTAATTCCTCCAAAAATACTACCGCCCGAAACATTGTAACTTCCATGGTTAAGCCGATTGTCAATTTGAATTGTGGGCCCGGCGTCAATTAATTCAGCGGTCGTACGAGCTCTGCAAAACTCACTGCTGAACACCCTGTTGATATTATATTGCAAATCTTTGAATACTTTACCCAGTTCTGTGGATCTGGATTTTCCTTGTTGGTTCAGTTGGCGAGCTTCGGTTGGGTCACAAGATTTCCACCAGTTTGCTGGGCCGGTGGTTTTGCTGAAATCCACACCGTCGTCGGCATCTGCATGGCGTAAAATAATGGCATAAGTGGTATTGGTTACCGGGAGTTTTTGTAAAGTTTCCCAACCTAGAAGATAGGCGTTATAAGGATCAGAAGCATGATTTCCATGAAAAGCGGCATACGGAGGGTCGAATGAATCGTCGGTAGCCCCTAAAGCATATAGCCGGATGGGTGTTAGTGAACGATCTTTCCAGGTTACATCAATTGCTATTACCTCTGATGAAGTGATCCTATGGATTAAGCCATCGGAGGTCATCTGTATTTTTGGATCGCTGGATGAGAATTCGGCAGGCACACTGGTTTCGATTTGAAAATCGGCCTTGTTTACAAATAATAAATCATTTTTGAATTCTAAGGAAGTTACCCTGGGTTGCTCCGGATCCGAATCGTTTTTTTTACACCCCAATAAAAGAATTATCAGTAGGTAGAAAATGGTTTGGGAGTAGTTTTTCATTTCCTTAAAAATTTAAAATTGTTGAGAAAATAAGGCTGGTTAAAACAAAACTTACCTTGAATGGAAACCATTATTGCAATAACTAAGCCTTCGGACGTGCTGCTATGGTTGGTTTTTTGACTAGGGTTTTATTGAAGTTTAAGGCCTAATTTTGCCCACTCTGAGTAAGTTGGGGAAAATAATTGAACGCTTTTCTTCAACAGGCCAAGCTTTCTCTAATTGGTTGATTATTAAGTCGACAGGGTTCTTTTTGTTGTGGTCTTTATAATGCTGTACCGCCGACCATGTAGTTAAATATCCAATAAATTGTTCCCGATTCCAGGAATAAAAACTAAAGAATGTTGGTGTTTTAATTTCAACAAAAGGGAATGGAATAGTATGGTACTTTTCGTCAATATAACTTCGTTCTTTATCCCAGTAGGAGCCAATTATATCAGTATAAAAATAACGAATTATTGCATCTGTTTCAGGATCAATGCTTAACAATCCATAACCGATAACCGCCAAAATGCCATTGGGTTTTAGCGTTCTGTTTACTTCAGCATAAAACTTTTCAAAATTAAACCAATGAATAGCTTGAGCTACAGTGATTAAATTAAACTGGTTTTCACTAAAGGGTGTTTCTTCTGCCGCTGATAAGAGGTAATGAATATTTTCTTTTTGAATAGCATTATCGAGCTGTTGTTGGCTGATATCAGTAGCATAAACAGTTTTAAAATGAGTAGCCAATGCTGCAGCAACTTGGCCATTTCCGCTTCCGCAATCCCAGGCATATTCTTTTTCAGCAACCAGGTTTATTACAAAATCAATTAATTCATTTGAATAACCGGGTCTGAACTGAGCGTACAAGTGTGCTTGTTTAGAAAAGTTGTCCTTCAAAATATAACTGTTTGTTTAATTGATAGATCTATAAATATAGTTGAATATCAGGTAATTATACTTAGTCGGATGTGAGATCCAAGGGTTAGATTTACTATCGTTTTCTTATTTCTTTACTCATCTAAATTTTTGAAAAATGAAACATGCTTTAAAAGTTATAATCTTAGCCGGAATGGCGATGGTTATGGGAACAATGAATTTCTGTACGAAATCAGAAACCCCCTCTCTTCAAAATGCTCAGGTTGTTTCAACTTCCGATGATCAAACTAAGGTAGAAGAAGGTATAAAGGAACGATGTGGTTCAAGTGATATGCAGTTAATATCTAAGGCTATAGGATGTGCTGACTACCTTTGCGACTACTTAATTTATGAAGACTACGGGAAATGTGAGATCTATAATACCAGTTCCAATATCTATTTCTACTTTACAATATTTCCGGAAACAGGCTATAAAATAAAAAAAGCAAGTGTGCGTGTTAGTAATGATATTGACGTACATACAACAACTCCTGTAACTGCCAGCAATTCCGGTTGCTATGCTACAACTTTACTTGTTACAATTCCGTTGAGTAGTCATCCGTTTGCAGGTAGGGCATTTTATGAATATAAGGTTGATTTAGTAAGAGTTGGAGGAACGGGTCCGGTTTGCAGTGTTGTGGGTACTAATTATGCTGGAAATCGAAGTTCAAATGTGGATAGAACACCTTGGAGGATTTATTCGATTCAGAGCTGCGGCATCACAAAGCAATAGATTAAATCAAATGATTTTCTTTGGCAAAAAATATTAAACCAGCAGCGTTTTTAATATCTAATTTTCTGAAAATATTGCGCCGGTGAGTTGTTATAGTAAATTCACTCAAAAAAAGCTTTTGGGCAATTTGCCTGGATGTGAGTCCTTGAGAAATGCAAACAATGATTTCAATTTCGCGTTCTGAAAGTTTGTACCGATCATTGTCAAATGAAGAAAACGGTTTAGATGAATGGGTTGTCGAATTATCGTTTTGCAACAAAGGAAAAAACTTTTCACCGGCTTTTATCTTTTTTATGGCAGTTATAAAGTCATTGATATCAAATGACTTCGGCAAATAGCCATCAATTCCCATTGCCTGAAACTGTTTTACAAACTCAATGTTATCGTATTGGCTGATAACCAGGATCTTCGAATGATTTTTTTTCGATTTTAATATTTCTGAAGCTTTAAGGCCATCAAGCTGAGGCATTCTTATATCCATTATAATCAGATGGACGGATGTTTGTTCCAGCAAAATAAACAGTTCATTGCCGTTGGCCACTTTGCCCATCACACTTCCTAGGTTATTCTCTCGAATAATCAACTCAATACTGTCGCTGATCAGTTTATGATCATCAGCAATAATTATTTTATATTCTTCCTGGTTCATTTTGCCGGAATTTCAATAATTATAGTCGTCCCATTTTCATTGCTGTCTATTTCGAATATACCGTTCAAATAATCTACTCGCGATTGGATACTATTAATTCCCAGTCCTTTTTGCTGGTTTGCATTGTTGTTAAAGCCTCTGCCATTGTCTTCCATAATTATCTGTAAGCTATTGTCGAACAAAAGACATTGCATCGTGGCTTTTGTTGCTTCCGAATGCTTAACCGTATTTTGTAAGAGCTCATTTATTATCCGATAGACTATTAATTTAACTTTATCTGGTAGTGCTTCTATATTGCCTTCATGAATAAAAGTAATGTATATGCCGGTGTTATTTACATTGTATAAGTTGAGCCGATTCTTAATACTTGATATCAGGCCTGTAAGTGCAAGGTTTTCCGGTAAAAGGTTATGGCTGATGTTTCTTAAATCGATATTCACCTTTTTGATACCGTCTAACAACTGCTGGCGATATTCAGCTTCTTCATTATTTGCTGCAGGCGTTTTGGCGAAATAATTTTGAGTCATTAGTCTAAGTCCATTTAGTGTATTTCCCACATCGTCATGTAAGTCATTAGCTATCCGGGTCCTTTCATTTTCCTGCATTTCTAATAAGGCTGCCGAATGTTCTTCTTTTAATTTAATACTTTCTAATGTCTTTTCCTGCAACTCATCTTTTTCTTTTTTGTACTTATAAACGAAGAAAAAAGTTAAAATGGTTATTTCCAGCGCCAATCCGTTTATAATATTACCCGGGCGGATGTTTAATAACCGTCCTAGTTTGAAAGAACCAGCTATATAGCTTACAAATCCTGCCAATAATAAAGCTGATGAGATGAAATAGAGCAGTGCGTAATACTGTTTTTTTACAACTCCATATAGCAAAACGTAAATCAGCAAGAAGAAACCGAATGCGGTATAGTAATAAGTTATGGTTCCGGCTATTTTGTAAACCTTTGGAGAGTAATTAAATGTTAAAGAGCTTAGCAGCACAATAACCGAAAGAAGTAATAAAATAAGATTATAACGGCTTAACCAGTAATATAATCGCGGGTTTTCATTTTGTTGATCAGTAAATAAAATAAATACTCTGCTACAGAAATAGAGTGCCATACCTACAAAAAACACTTCGTGTACATAGCTCCAATGCCTGAAAAAACGACCGCCAAATTCCATTGAATCAAAATGAAAATCATCGAGAATGAAGCCTAAAATGATCAGAATATAACAGGCCAGAAAAAAATGAAGCTTGTTTTTTAAAACCGCCCACAGCAATAAGTTAGCAATCAAGGCAAGCAGAAAGTATCCGATATATTTACCAATAAGATAACTGTATCCGATTTCAAAAAAGAGCAACTCGTTGGTAGAAGAAATATCAATGGGTGTGTAAATACTACTAGCCGTAGTTCCTTTTATTCTAATCAATAAAATTTTAGTTTCATGAGGTTTAAGCAGCAGTTGAAAAGATACACCACGTACCGGGAAATTTCTTTCCAGCAACGGTTTATGCATTGAATTGCTGTCGATCAGTTTTGCCGAGTTGTTTTTTAATTCATATAAATTGAAAAGTAAACCATTGTTATAGAACGTATACGCTATGGACTTTTCATCTGCCGAACTGTTTTTTAACGCAATGGCTAACCAATAACTACATGCACTAATGCCCATATTAAACGCTTGCTTAGGAATGGGACTTTTAAACTGACCGGAATTTAAAAAAGCGGCAACTTCATTTTGACTATAACCTTTGCAATCCTCAAGGTATTTATAATAATGGGTAAGATGAGCGGATCGTTTTATGGCAATATCGAGCGTGTCGAGCGGAAACTGTGCAAATGTTCTTATACTGAAGCCTAAAAGCAAGCATATAGTAAGTAAACGTGAGGCCATATGTGCAAATATATAGCATTTATTGTTTTGATAATCAGTAAAATACATCCGGAGTTTGTGTTTTGAAGCTCTGGAAATCGAACAATAAACTCAATTTTTAAGTAATCAGGATCAATAAAGCAGAAAACAGTTTTTTAATGGGAGAGGAGCCTTGCTAAATAACACCTGTTTCAGAAGCAAACAAATAGCTTTCAAGGAGGTGATGTGTATTTATTTGCCTGTTGGTCAATATATTATGAAATATTGTTTTAAGGAGTTAACTTAGTTTATCCTCTTCATCAAGGCGTGACTCTACCTTCTTTTCGAAAAAATCTATCTATTAACTCTTAAATCTATTTAAACATGAGAAACTTATTAAAAATTACTGCCAGAGCGTCAGTTGTTCTGGCTATTTTCTTTTTCAATGGATGTTCTAAAAGCGATTCAGCTTTGTCTGAAGAGCAAGATGCAGTTGTTAATTATAATGATGATGAAGCAAAAGCAATTGAATGTTTACGACAAAAATGTGGGTCATCACAGTTTGCGCCAATTTCAATAGATCGGGGCTGTGGTGATGATCCCTTGTGTGATCATATACTTTGGGAACGTGTTGGTACTTGTGAGTTTTTTAATACGGCAACCCATGTTTATTTTTACATAAAATTAGATCCCGCATCTGGATATAGAATTAGCTTTGCACGGGTGAATGCAGCCCCTGATCCAGTTCTTCTTTCTGGATCTTCCGTGGGAAAATCAAGCTCCGGATGCTATACCACCTCCATGCTTTTTAGTTTTCCAATTAGCAGCTTTTCAGCTGGGAATGTTTTTTTTGAGAGTTATGTAAGTTTGGTCAAAGTGCAAAAAGTAGGCAATAGGTGTACTGTTCTTTCTTCTGATTATGCCCTTAATGAGCCTATACCAGTATATCCTACGGTTCCATGGGATCTATTTCTTTTGCAACCATGTACCTCAACTAATTAGTATAAATTGTTAAATGAAGCTGGCTTTCATAACTGGAAGCCAGCTTCATTTGTTTTTACTATAGTTCCTCTGCTGCTTTTTAAATGAGATAGTAAGATTTTAATTGTTTTTATACTGATTAAACTATTTCCTTATTGGTAACGTTTATTAACTTGCACAATCAAAAAAATCTTTAATAAACGGTATGAAAAAGATTCTGCTTTTATCGCTCTCTGTCATCGCATTCATTTCTTTTGCTTTTATTTCGGCTAAAAAAGATGAGGTAACCTATAAGGTTGATGCTACACAAACCAATATTGTTTGGTTTGGCAAAAAAATAACCGGAATGCATTCGGGTTCTTTACAACTTTCGGAAGGATATGTAACCATGAAAAATGGAAAACTCGCAGGTGGAACCTTTGAGTTCGACATGAAATCTATCACCGATAATGATCTAAAAGATCCTAATTATAACGCAAAACTGGTTAATGATTTAAAATCTGATAATTTTTTTGCTGTTGACAAGTTCCCCACTGCAAAATTTGTAATAACAAAGGCAAAAAGTTTGGGTAAAAACCAATATGCAGTTACAGGTAATCTAACCCTGAAAGGAATAACGAAGGAAATTCAGTTCCCTGCATTTGTATCTCCCTCTGATAATGGAGGTGCAGTTGCTATTATCACTAATAAGTTTAAGGTAAATAGAATTCAGTTTGATATTAAATATCGATCGGCAAGTATTTTTAGTGACATAGGCGATAAAGCAATTGACGACGATTTTGAATTGGAGATAACTCAGATGATAGCAAGACGTCAATAATTTGAAATTTACTTAAGTTTATATAGAGCAGCTTTAGGCTGCTTTTCTTTTTAGTATCAATAAAGTTTCATGCTTAATGAAACAATTTTTATACTTGAACTGTACTATTACTTCATCATCGAAGGAATTACAACAAAAAAACGTAACGCAAATAATACAATATGTTTGTTGAAACAAATGATGTTTAAACATATATTTGTATTATCAAATTAGAAATAATAATAACCCAATATGAAAAAGTTAACTTCAGTATTAGCAATAGTAGCAGCAACTGTTTTATTTGCATTTAAAGCCCCAGAGAAAAAAGCAGAAACTTATAATGTTGATGCATCAAAAAGCACAATTGTTTGGAACGGTAAAAAAGTAACTGGTGAGCATACCGGTAACATTAAATTTGCTAATGGTAATATTCAGTTCGATGGTAAATCAGTAACTGGTGGATCTTTCGTAGTTGATATGAATTCAATCACTTGTACCGATATTACTAATGCTGATTACAATGCTAAATTAGTTGGTCACTTAAAAGCAGATGATTTCTTTGGTACAGATAAATTCGCTACTGCGAAAATTGATATCCTAGGTTCTAAATCTTTAGGTGGTGATAAATATGAAATTAACGGTAACCTTACCATTAAAGGTATTACTAAACCTATCACATTCCAGGCTACTGTAAAACAAGTGAAAAGTAGTGTGGTAGCAGCAGCTGATGTAACTATTAACCGTACTGATTTTGATATTAAATTTGGTTCGGCTAGCTTCTTTAACTTAGGCGATAAAGCAATCAGCGATAACTTTAACTTAAAGATCTCTTTGGTTGCGGCTAAATAAGGTATTAATCAATTAAACAAAGCGCAAAAGCGTCCCGTTTCGGGACGCTTTTTTTGCTTATATCATAAAATATTTGTTCATCTAAATAATCAGCATAATCTTATTAACTTAAGGTTGTCTAATATTTTATCATATGAAAAGAATGTTTTTACTAGCCATGGTTGTATTGTTGGTTAACGGTATGGCCAAAGCACAGGATTTTGTGGGAAGTTTTAAGATGCTCATCAGTGGAGATGAAGTGATGCAACCTGTTGAAATGCTGTGTTATTATAAAGATCAGGCTTGGGCAATGACTATGGCCCCGGAGCAAATGAAAGGCGGAAAAGTGCGGATTATTTTTGATGCCAAAACAAAAGAGACATATACGCTTATGGATATGAATGGCAATAAAATGGGCTTTAAAGGGAAAGCAAAGGATCTGGAAGAAATGATGAAGGATAAGGCAGAGCCCAAAATAACCGAAACCAAAGAAACTAAAGCGATTGATGGTCATCCATGTAAGAAGGTAATCGTTGAAACAGAGGACTCATTGATTGATATGTGGGTAGCTCAGGATATGGCTTTTAACCTACAATCGATGTTTGCCAATATGGGAGGCCCGAAAGGAGGAGGGCCAACACGCAACTTTAGCAAGTATGCTAAATATTTCAAAGGACCTTCTTTAGAAACCTTAGTTACAGATAAGAAAAAAGGCACTAAAACTACCATGTTGATCAAAGACATAAAAAAAGGAGATGTGCCGGCTGATATATTTAGCACTGAGGGTTATCAACTAATGGATAGTGGAATGATGGGAGGCGCTGGAAAGAACTAACTGTTAATAGTTTATAGACTATAGTCCATAGTAATAGTCAGGTTTAAAAGTATTGACTATGGACTATGGTCTAATTATATCACTGAAAATGCTCCGTCTTCATATTTAACTTTGCCTGTAGCTTTGCTTTTTGCATGATAGAACAAACAGGTCCAATCATTTTCAGCGGCTAGTTTGCCATAATACTCGCGCAGTTCCATTGCTTTTCGTCCGTCAAAATCATATTTAGCAATGAACTTACGGAGTAATTGTTCTGGTTCCGGTAAAATATCTCCTCCAAAGAAAACTTTTTCACCTTCTGATTCGATCAGGTAAACCTGGTGAAACTCACAATGTCCTCCGGTTATCTCAAAACTTATTTCATCATTTATTTTTCCGGTTCCTTCAATCAAATGAAGGTTCGGCGTCCGCCATAAGTGTTCTAAAACAGGGGCTTTATATGATTTAGATTGCTTAACCAAACCGGTTTCCATCTCACCTCTTTGTACAAAATAATCGGCATGTGGAAAGCTCAGCTTCCAGTTGCCATCTTCTTCATACATCATGCCTCCAGAGTGATCGTAATGCAAATGGCTCATTAAAACCTTCGTAATATCATCGGGTTCGAATCCTGCCTTACGAATGTTATTGTACAATTGCAGTTCTCCATTGGCCTCCCGAACTCCTAATCCGGCATCTATTAATAACAATTCATTTTTGGTTTGTACCAGAAAAGGCTGAACGTAAATAAATAGTGATCCCGGACGATCCTTAGGATTATCAGTTTCTGGATTAAAAGGAATAAATTTTTTGCTGGAGTCAACAGAGAAGGAACCTTCGTAAAGGGGGAATATTTTCATGTATTAATGTTAATGAGAGAATGAATGACTGATAGAATGAGAGAATAAACGATGTCAAAAATAAACATTCTTTCATTCTCTCATTCCAACCTTCTGTCATTATTTAATCACTTCCAGCTCTTTACCCACTTTGGTAAATGCAGCAATTGCTTTGTCTAAGTGTTCAATATCATGGCCTGCCGAAATTTGAACGCGGATACGAGCCTTGCCTTGTGGAACTACCGGATAATAGAAACCAATTACATAAATACCTTCTTCCAGCATCTTTTCAGCAAATTTTTGAGCTAAAGGAGCATCATATAGCATTACCGGAACAATTGGATGTACACCTGGTTTGATATCAAATCCGGCAGCAGTCATCTTCTCACGGAAGTATTTAGTGTTGAATTCTAATTTATCACGCAGTTCTGTGGTTTCGCTCAACATATCTAAAACTGCAATTGAAGCTCCAACAATACTTGGTGCAACTGTATTAGAGAATAAATAAGGGCGAGAACGTTGACGCAACATGTCGATGATCTCTTTACGGCCCGATGTAAAACCTCCTGATGCGCCACCTAAAGCTTTTCCTAAGGTACCGGTGATAATATCGATACGGCCCATTACACCGCAATGCTCGTGTGTGCCACGACCGGTTTTGCCTAAAAAGCCTGATGAGTGACATTCATCAACCATGATTAAGGCTTTATATTTGTCAGCCAAATCAGCGATTTTATCTAATTGGGCAATTGTTCCATCCATTGAGAAAGAACCATCGGTAACAATTATACGGTGGCGTTTATCCTGTGAAGCCTTTAATTGTTCTTCAAGATCAACCATGTCATTGTGTTTATAACGGAAACGAGCGGCTTTACACAAGCGAACACCGTCAATGATCGAAGCATGGTTCAGCTCGTCTGAAATAATAGCATCTTGCTCATTAAATAAAGGCTCAAAAACACCTCCGTTTGCATCAAAAGCTGCTGCATATAAAATGGTGTCTTCAGTGCCTAAAAATTCAGAGATCTTTTTTTCCAGTTCTTTGTGGATGTCCTGTGTTCCGCAAATAAAACGCACACTTGACATGCCATAACCATGTGTATCAATTGCTTCTTTTGCGGCAGCAATAACTTTAGGGTGTGATGATAATCCGAGGTAATTATTAGCGCAGAAATTAATTACTTCTTTTCCTCCGGCAACAGCAATGTCGGCACCTTGTGGAGTGGTAATAATGCGCTCTCTTTTATATAATCCGGCTGCTTCAATGCCTTGTAGTTCAGCCTCTAATACTGGTTTAAGTGTTTCGTACATAAATCGTAAGCGTTTATTGTTTTGTGGTGGCGCAAAAGTAAGAAATAAACACTGCAAACGAGCGTTCTTTTATGATTACACGCCTACAGGAAAATTTGTATTTTGCGCGCATTCTAAAAAGATATGTTAAGATCTCTAGTCTCACTTTTGCTGATTGTTCTTTCTAAAACACTTTTAGCAGCTACCATTTCAGGAAAAGTTACAGATGTAAACGGAAAGCCGGTTTCGTTTGCCAATGTTTACCTCGAAAACACTACAATTGGCACAACGGCTAATGCAGAGGGTTTTTATTCCTTAAAAGTAGAAGCCGGATCCTATAAAATCTTATTTAAATCTATTGGTTTTAAGCAAATTGTCAGGCAGGTTACAATAAGCTCTGCATCAATTGAGCTTAATGTGCAGCTGGAACAAGAAGTTTTTTCTTTAAATGAAGTTAAAGTAAGTGCTAATGCTGAAGATCCTGCCTACGAAGTGATCAGAAATGCAATTAAGAAGCGTAAAGCTCATTTGAATGAGGTAAACGGCTATTCTTGCGATGTTTATATTAAGGGATTGCAACGCCTGAATGGTGCACCTAAAAAGTTTTTGGGGGTGGATGTGGATCAAATTGGCAAAGAAATGGGTCTGGATTCGAACCGAAGAGGAATTCTCTACCTGTCGGAGTCCGAATCTAAATTTAATTTCCAGTCTCCCGACAAGATCCGCGAAGAAATGATCTCTTCCAAAGTCAGCGGACGGAGTAACGGGTTCAGTTTTAATCAATCATCAGATCTGATGATTAATCTTTACGAAAACCTGGTGAATCTTGATCAATTGAGCCCACGCGGGTTGGTTTCGCCAATATCAGAGAATGCCTTGTTTTATTATCGTTATCGTTTAACGGGTACTACTACTGTAGGTGATCTATTGATAAATAAAATCGAATTGATTCCCCGCCGGAAGAATGATCCCGTTTTCAGGGGCTTTATTTATATTATTGAAAACTCGTGGCGATTGTATAGTGCGGATGTTTTGCTGACACAAGATGCGCAGATAAGGGTATTGGATAGCCTGACCATTAGTCAGCAGTATTACCCAGCCAACAATAAAGTGTGGATGCTGGCTTCGCAAAAGTTTAGTTTTAATGGAAGTTTTCTGGGCTTTAAGTTTGCCGGCGATTATATAGGGGTTTATAAGAACTATGATATTAATCCTAAGTTTCCAAAGAATTTCTTTACTGGAGAAGTATTAAAGGTGACTAAGGAATCGAATAAAAAGGATTCACTGTACTGGGCACAAGCCCGGCCGGTGCCTTTAACTTCCGAAGAAAAAACAGATTATATACGTAAAGACAGCATCGAAACCCTACGGAAGTCGCCCGTTTACCTTGATTCAATTGATCGCAAAAGCAATAAGCTTAAACCGTTATCCTTGGTTTTAGGCGGCTATACATACCGGCAACGGTATAAAAAACAAACCTGGCAGTTTTCGCCAATTCTTCTCGATAACCTTCAATTTAACACGGTTGAAGGGGTTAATCTTACGTTACGTGGTTCGTTCAGGAAGAATTATGAAAGTCGTCAAAACTATAGCATTATTCCTGAGATTCGTTATGGATTTAGCAATCAGCATTTCAATGGAAATGTTCAGGCTTATTATCACTTTGATCCGGTGAAGTCGGGTTCGGTTTCATTAAAGATAGGTACCGAAGTGGTTGATTTCAACAACCAGGGTTCTATGACCCCATTGTTCAATACCTATAATACCTTGGTTTATGCCTCAAACTACATGAAGCTATACGAACGTCAGTTTGTAACCGCTTCGTTTAGCCGCGAACTGGCCAACGGCGTTCAGTTTAATGCTATTGTGGATTATGCCAAGCGCTTACCTTTGGTCAATTCAAACTTTTATTCATTTAAGCCCGAGCCTGAGCACGAGTTTACGGCTAATAACCCTTACTATGGCTTGAACAATGATCCGGCTTTTGTTAAAAATCAGGCGCTGACAGTAACTCTGGGAACCATTATTACATTTGGTTCCGAATATGTCACTCGTCCCGACGGTAAATTCTATGTCGGCAGCAAGTGGCCTAAACTTGCTTTGAACTACCGCGGGGGGTTGCCGGTTTTAAATTCGGATGTTGATTATCATATGGTGAGCGCCCGATTGTATGATTCTGGAATACGACTTGGATTGTTAGGAAATGTGGCCTATAGTGTTGGAGCAGGTAAGTTTTTAAGTAGCACTTCTGCCTGGTTTATGGACTATATGCAATTTAAAGGTAACAGGGTGACTTTTTATGAAGGCAGCAGCAGTAGTGTGTTCCGGTTTTTGGATTACTATGGATATTCAACACAGGACTATTACCTGGAAGGACATGCTGAGCATAATTTCTCCGGATTTTTCATGAACAAAATACCATTGCTTCGAAAGCTTCGCCTGGAAGAAATAGTTGGAGCCAACTATCTTCAAACCGAAAAACTCAATAGCCATACTGAGCTATATCTTGGACTGCAACGGTTATTGTTCAGGGCGGAATTTGGCTTTTCGTGGATGGATGGCAAAAGCTATCAATCGGCATTTCGTTTATCAACCTCATTTTAACATTATTGCATGAAGGAATTACAAACAGTAGGACTGCTTACTATTTCAAATATATTTATGACGTTTGCATGGTATGGGCATTTGAAGTTTAAAGAGATGGAGTGGAGTAAAAACCTCGGTTTGGTAGCCATTATTCTCATTAGCTGGGGAATTGCCTTGTTTGAATACATGTTTCAGGTACCGGCAAATAAAATTGGGTTTAAAGAAAACGGAGGCCCTTTTAACCTTTTGCAGTTAAAAGTAATTCAGGAAGCAGTATCAATAACCGTGTTTTTGTTGTTTACCACCTTATTGTTTAAAACCGAAAAAATTGCCTGGAATCACTTTGTAGCCTTTGTTCTTATCATTTTGGCAGTGTTTTTTGCGTTTAAGAAATGGTAGAAGTTTAATCGATGTTTTTAATTCGATTAATTTAGGATTGGTAAATTAGAGTGGGGTTTGAAGACTATGCTGAGGAAATTAGTAATTAATATTTATCGGTTAATGGCGCAGGTAATCTCGGAGTTTCTGCAAGATAAGATCATGAAACTAAGTGCCTCACTTGCCTACTACACCATTTTTTCATTGCCACCCATGTTGCTGGTAATAATATCGCTGTGTGATCTGTTTTACGGGAAGCAAGCCATGGAAGGGATTGTTTTTGAACAATTACAGGGTGTTATTGGAGATAAACCGGCAATGCTTATCGAGTCAACATTAAAAGGTGTAACCGTTACTCAAAGTGCTTCAATTGCAACTATGATAGGCTTGGTAACATTGTTTTTTGGGGCTACCGGTGTTTTTAATGAAATTCAAGATTCGATCAACCAGATATGGGGATTAAAATTAAAGCCCAATAAAGGTCAAAGAGGTTGGTTGAAAGTGGTTATAAACCGATTGCTGTCGTTTTCAATGGTGGTTAGCTTAGGTTTCATTCTGATGGTCTCGCTTGTGCTGAATGGAATTATTGAAACGTTTATTCATCGGTTAACCCAACTGCTTCCATTAGAAGAAGTGTACATGATCTATGGTACAAATCTCTTCATCACCTTTATAATTACCACCGGTTTATTTGCCATCATTTTTAAAGTATTACCTGATGCCCGTATACATTGGAAAGACATTTGGATCGGAGCTCTGGTCACTGCCTTTTTATTTATGGTTGGTAAGTTTTTAATAGGAGTTTATCTGGCTAATAATACAATTTCTAATGCTTACGGAGCTGCCGGCTCGCTAATTTTAACATTACTATGGGTTTATTATTCGGCTGTAATCCTGTATTTCGGCGCCGAATTTACCCAGGTTTATGCCCAAATGTTTGGTAAAAGCCTTGAGCCAAATGATTATGCAATGTGGATAGAACAGCAGGAAGTGGTTTTAACTACTGAACAGAAAGAAGCTAAAGTTGTTAAAGCTGAGTAAAGGGTACCCGTGAAGCGCTTGCAAAAACAAATAGGCGGCAAATGCGAAATATAGCATGGCAAATAGTATGATAAGTACAGTGCCGAATTTCTTGAGCATAGCAACATTCGACTCACTTATCAGCCAACCTGTGATGGGCACAATTTGCAAAGCATGCATCCCAATAAAATGAGCCACCCTTAAATCACCATATTGTTTACTCCAGTTGAGATATGCTACACCTTTGGTCCCATCAGATCCACCAACAGTATGCGACAGTTGTTGAGCCATTATAAAGCCTTCGAACGAAAACACAACAAAAAGAAGCATCCCTAGTCGTATTCCCCATAAATAGGGTTTCGGTAAATCGGTTTTCTTAATAAAGAATAAAAAGCAAATGATCAAAACAAACAAGGTGTTAATGGTTATCGCCAAACCCATTGTTTGAAAGATCATCGCATCAGTTGTGGTGCTAATGTTAAAATGCGATTTTACTCCTCGTGCCGCCTGTCCGAAAACGGCCAATATTTCAACAAGAAAAACAATTATAGCAACCTTGGTATAGAGGTTAAGCGTTTTGCCTGGTGGTAAATAATGGTTATACCAGGCCATTGTGAACAAGAAGATGGCAATAGACAAGGCAAATTTGCTGGGTTTGATCCAAATGTTAATGCCCATCAGTTGGCGATGGTCAAAAAAGGTAAGGCCCAGTGCTAATACAAAAAGCAGTAGGTACAATAAGCCCCATTTAAAAAAGGTTCTATTGCGATGCTGTATTTCACCAAAAAGTTTAACAATTATCATTCTTTAACCTCTATAATTTGTGGAGCAGCTGTTTTTTGTTTTATGATCGCAGAGATATAGTATAGTAAAAACCCAATTGGTCCTAGTAGAAAGGTAAGCAATTGGCAAAGAACTAAAAGCTGTGAGTTTCCATTGTTTTTTAACGAATGCTCGGTTATCAACAAACCGATGATCAAATCGAACGCTAAATAATGGATCCAGCCGGCTAACAGTAGACTCCTGTTTTCAAATAACGTTGAAATGCTGTCTAACGAGGAGAAATCAGTTAATGGGTTAAAATGCCCAAAGTTGGCCATAATCAAACCTAAATAGGCCATTGCAAACAATACTACAATAAAATTGAAAACCAAAATAGAGGTTTGTTTCCATCTTGGAACTGTAATAAGCATACACCAGCCAACTAATGCAAGCGGACCTGTTATTGAAAATATAGAAGTTAAACTCATTTGATGGATTATTATTTAGGTTGATGGGTTGATTTTTTTTCTAAAAAGAGGCTTATAGCCGCCACCGGATTGTGATGTTTCTGCAGGATTATTTTGTGTTTCAGTTGTTGGGTTGGATACAGCCGGAGCACTTTTAGGTTCTTCCTTTAGAGGGAAATCGAGACGTAATTTATTGAACCAAAACTTTTTAGAATGGTCAAAGCTTTTTTCGCTCATCTGTTCATAATGATTTTTGAATTCATCATAAAGCGAGGGCATGCCTGCTTTTAATGCTAGCAGATCTATTTTCTTTTTTGCAAAAAACTCTTCAAAAGTCATTATCGATGAAAGGATAAAATGTTAGTGCCAAAATAACAAAAACATATTCTAATACTAAATAAGGATTATTAGAGAAGGGAGACAAAAAGAAAGGCCGGTTTTCAGGAGAAAACCGGCCGGTTATAAAGGTTATTGATAAGCTAATGAATGTTGAAGAAGCTGCCGTTGCAATTATTTCACTAATTCGGAGTGATTCTTCAGGTTGGTGATCATATCGGTGGTCATAGCTGCCAGGTCGAACTGATGGCTCCAGCCCCAATCTTTACGTGCATATGAATCATCAATGCTTTTCGGCCATGAATCGGCGATTAATTGGCGCGGATCATTTTCGCTGTAGCTGATCTTAAAGTCAGGAATATGCTTTTTGATCTCTTCTGCCAATTGAGTAGGAGTAAAGCTGGTTGCTGCCACGTTATAGCTTGAGCGGATCGCAACTTTATCACTTTCAGCTTCCATTAATGAGATGGTGGCTCTAATTGCATCATCCATATACATCATTGGCAGCTCAGTGTTTTCAGAAAGGAAACACTCATATGAACCATTCTTTAACGCTTCGTGGAAAATATGTACTGCGTAATCAGTAGTTCCGCCACCTGGTTGAGATTTCCAGCTGATCAGACCCGGATAACGCAAACTGCGAACGTCCAAACCGAATTTCTGGTGATAGTATTCACACCAGCGCTCACCGGCTAATTTACTTATGCCATAAACCGTATTAGGGTCCATAGCGCAATATTGAGGGGTGTTTGTTTTTGGTGAATTAGGGCCAAATACAGCAATTGAGCTTGGCCAATAAACTTTAGAGATCTTATATTCTAATGCATAGTCGAGAATATTGATCAAACCATCCATGTTAAGCTCCCAAGCGCGTTTAGGGCGTTGTTCTCCCGTTGCCGAAAGCAAAGCTGCTAAAAGGTAAACCTGCGTAGGCTTATACTTAGTTAAAATGCTTTGAAGATTATCCTTATCAAGCACATTTGAGATCTCGAAAGGACCCGCATTTTTAAAATCGTAATCAGGTTCTTTGATGTCGGTAGCCACTACATTTGAAGCTCCGTGAATGCTGCGTAAATTGGTAACTAACTCCGTGCCTATCTGTCCGTTAGATCCTATAACTACAATTGTCTCTTTCTTCATAAATGGTTATTGGTAATTGCAAATGTAGCTTTTCAGTTTAAACGTGAGAAGTAAATGAAAATCATTTTGTAAAGTGGTGTTTTGGCAAAATATCCTAAGGCAATAGCGCTTGAAGGTGGTTTTTTTGTATTGAAAAAATAAGATTTTCGAACAGGGGTTGCCATGAATACTCGTTCATTTTGAATTTCAAAGGAGGGAAAAACCCGTCTTTTCTTCTTATTTTATTAAAGCCGTTGATTTTTTTATTAGCGTTCAGTTTTTTTGAGTTTAACTTCTTCTTTTAAAGGGTATTAAGGGTGTTTGGTGAATGAACAGCTTGCAGCTGCTGCCGACGCCCATGCTAAAGATATGTACAGTCGTAATTATTTCGATCATATTTCACCAGACCAAACTTCTCCTGTACAAAGAGCCCCAAAAGCCGGATTTACAGGCAAGTATGTAGGTGAAAATATTGCCAAAGGATACAATACCACATCCGCCGTAATGCTGCCCTGGAGGAAAAGTGAAAGCCATTGCAAATTACTGATGGGTACTTTATACGCAAATGGGCGCCTACTCTTACAATGGCTATTGGGTTCAGGAGTTTGGCCGATAACCAATAATCGTTTTAAAGGTTAATTAAACTTTTGGGCTACCACCACTGATTTTTTGTACACCTTCACCTTCCCTGATGTATTATAGGTTTCAATTATGATCATATACGGTCCGGTTATGACGGGTTGAAGGTGTTGGTCCAAACCATCCCAGGTAATTGAACCTTCTGTTCCTAAAAGTTCATTATTACTTAACTTTCTTACTAAATCACCATAGCGGTTAAATATTGAAATGTTTGCCATTAACCCACTTTCATTAAAACGGTAGCTGATGCTAAGCAAATCATCCATTCCGTCATTGTCTGGTGAGATAATGGTTGAAGAAAGATTTATCTCGTCATTATTTTCGGTTGACATAGAGCTTTGTGAATTTTCATATCCTGGAGTGGCAAAGCCTGACATTGAGGCCGCGGAATGAAAATTTCCGGGTTGATTAGTTGCTGAGTTAACGTCAATTCGCTCCAAAGAAACGCCCTCCGGATTATTGATCAGTGCAAAATGCATTTTCTCCGTATAATCAAATCTGTCGATAATAGTGTTTCCGCTTCGTAAAACTACCGATCCTTTGTCATTGTTATAGGCCGGCATCGACTTTAATTCAATCAATGCATCTTCGTTTTTGCAGAAATATTGCTGTTTTAGTGTTGAAGTGTTTACCGTAAACGCCTTGATTTCTCCTGGATGGATGAATAAAGTTGAATTGGAAACAGGACTAAAAATTAAAGTATCTTTTGAGTTGATGGTCCCAAGCTCAAGTTCCCTTAGGTCTAGTATCTTTTCAGACCTGTTAATGATTTCAACGAAGTCAACTCCATCAGGTTTGGGATTGAATAATACTTCATTGATTAAAATATCGCCCGGTAAAATGATATGTGGCCGCAACAATTGTTTTTTTGTGGGGTCGATCGAATTTCCAAAACAATCTTTAATGTCCTGGAGAAAAAGGGAATAGGTTAATCCTGAGATTAAAGCTTTGTTCAAACTAATATTGATCTGATCAAAATAAGGTGCAACTAGTTCAATATGTTTTATCGCAACTCCTGGTTCAATTGCAATATTCGTCAATGCAAAACTTGCGCTATCCGCAAAGTCAGACAAACGTATGGCGATGCTCACGCTATCAATTAATTCAGCTGTTAAAGCCTTAAGTTTAGCATTTTGATTGGCAACTGAAGTTGAATTCGCTTTTCCGGGCGTTCCTCCATCGGCGGCCACACTGGCTTTCCATTGTTGTGCCGCGGTACAAAATTGCATCAACTGATTTCTTTCGAGGGTAAAGCCTCCCCATTTTTTTTCCGCATCCCGATACCATTCGTCATTGTATTCCACTTGATCTATAACTGTTCCCTCTGCATTTTTTAAGGTTAAAAGGTCGCCGGAGTTATTGAGCGAAGGCCAGGGTGATAGGCCTAAGGATTTTCCCCATTGGTTATAGTTTGCTGTATCGGCAACGGGGCAAATAATTAAATAGGTTTTAGGTTGAATAATTCCTGACTTGAAAGTAAATGTGGTTGTAGCGTCACTATAAGTCCAATTTTTTAAGTTGATCAGGCTATCACTCATATTATAAATTTCCACGAATTCAGAAGTTGGCAAGTCAACTTGTGGAGATGGATCCGGAAAAAGTTCAGTAAACAGCATGTCGCCGGCCTTTCCCGCATAAACGGGTTTAGGTTTGATTAATTCACTGATTTCAACATTATCGAAATAAAACTGATCGCTGCGGGTTGAGGTGTATTTGGACACAAAGCCAAAATAAAGGCCTGTTTTATGAGTCAGATCGGTTGCTGAACCTTCTGTGGTAAATACGACGTCATCATCAATTTTGGTCTTCAATTCAAAAAATCCCGATTCATTTCTGCTTATTTCAATTTCAGCCTCTACCATATTGTCATCTTTACGAGGCCTTGTGGGGCCATCGATAATTTTAATCACAGTAGTGCCTGTTTGCCTGAACAGGTCGTAAGAATCTGTCGAGCCATTTTCTCCAATTTGAATAAAATAGCCATTGAGAGGTTTGGTTAGATCGGACTGATCAGAAATTATATAAACCCTGGCTTGATTAGACCCGGAAGGATTGAAGCTGAGCTTGACCGAAAATGTCCATTTACTGTTAAGGGCAAGATTGCTTTCTGAGCTGAGGTAAACTGTGGCGGATGCAGAATTTCTTTTTGTTTGAAGATTTTTATCAGAATTTATGAACCATGCATCAAGGTTGCCATTCCATTGCGGATTTGATGATAAATCGTTGTCAGAAAAAGAATCTTTTAATTGGGAATAGCCATTCATGTATAAAAATGACAATAAAATGCATAAAATGTTTTTCATAATTGGTAATATTGCGGGCGATGTTGTATTGAAAATATCGAATTAAAAAACTTTAAACAATAGTTAAATGAAAGTCGCAGTAGTAGGTGCCACCGGCTTGGTAGGTACAAAAATGTTACAAGTGTTAGCGGAAAGAAATTTTCCTGTTTCTGAATTGGTTCCGGTTGCTTCTGAAAAGAGTGTAGGTAAGGAAATTGAATTCAAGGGCAAGAAGTTCAAGGTTGTTTCAATGGAAACCGCTATTGCGATGAAGCCTGAGATTGCAATTTTCTCAGCAGGAGGAGGCACTTCAACGGAGTTTGCTCCTAAGTTTGCCGAAGCAGGAACTACAGTTATTGATAACTCATCAGCTTGGCGTATGGATCCAACTAAAAAATTGGTGGTTCCTGAAGTTAATGCCAATGTGTTAACCCAAGAAGATAAAATTATTGCCAACCCTAACTGTTCAACCATTCAAATGGTGGTGGCGTTGAAACCTTTACACGATAAATATCAGATCAAACGTGTGGTGGTTTCTACTTATCAGTCAGTTACAGGTACCGGTGTTAAAGCCGTTACCCAGTTAATGGAAGAGCGCCAGGGTATTAAAGATGGGGTAAAAGCATATCCATACGAAATTGATTTGAACGTTATTCCTCAAATTGATGTGTTCCTTGAAAATGGTTATACTAAAGAGGAAATGAAAATGATCTTGGAAACGAACAAAATTATGGGTGATGACAGTATTAAAGTTACTGCCACTACTGTTCGTATTCCGGTAATGGGCGGCCACTCTGAGTCGGTGAACATTGAGTTCGCTAATGACTTTGATTTAGATGAAGTGAAGGACTTGTTAGCTTCAGCTCCTGGAATTATTTTGGTTGATGACATTGCTAACCTTCAGTATCCAATGCCTAAAGATGCTCATGATAAAGATGAAGTGTTTGTAGGCCGTTTACGCAGAGATGAGTCTCAGCCAAAAACCTTAAATATGTGGATCGTTTCTGATAACCTGCGTAAAGGTGCTGCGACAAATGCAGTTCAAATTGCGGAGTACTTATTAAAAAGTGAATTAGTGAAATCAGCTGCTGTTGTAGCTTAAGTTTCAAACTAAATACTAAAGGCGTTACGGCAAAAGCTGTAGCGCCTTTTTTTGTTAGCTAAGTTTACTATCTACTTGTATCCATAATAAAGGATAAATTTGCACCATCACCTTTGCCATCTAACTTTGTTAAAAATAACATGATCGACTTCTTTAGCATCAATCATACATGGTTTACCGTAATGGATTATCCCATGAGCCATATCGAATTTTGGGGAACTATTGCAGGAGCCATTGCCGTATGGCTTTCATCGCGAGCCCATGTATGGAGTTGGCCTTTGGGTTTAATTAATGTGATCCTGTTCTTTTTCATTTTCTTTCAGGTACAATTATATCCCGATATGTTTTTGCAGATCTTTTTTCTGGTAACTAACATCCTTGGCTGGTGGCATTGGACGCACCCAAAACCTGAGCAGGCAGATAAAAAGCATGAATTAAAGGTGAGTTTTACATCAACAAAATGGCTGTTGATCTTAACAGCTGTTGGTCTGGCTGGAACATTTGTGATAGGTCAGTTGGCTCAAAACCTGCATTATTGGTTGCCAACCATCTTTAGTAAGCCGAGCGCCTTCCCTTATCTTGATTCTTTTGTATTGTCGTTTAGTGTAATTGGAACATTTATGATGATTGAAAAGAAAATTGAAAGTTGGTTGCTTTGGATAGCTGTTGATATGCTGTGCACTTACATATACTTTATAAAAGGTGTGAAGTTTATCGCGGTTGAATACTTCGTGTTCTGCATTATTGCTGCTTATGGTTATTGGTACTGGGTTAAAGAATACAGGTCATATAACAACCGGCCCGAAGTAATTACTAATTAATTACATATGGAGCCAAGGCAAACTGACAGTGTAAAAAAGATCTGTATTTACGGTCCCGAAAGCACCGGCAAAACTACATTAGCAGCCCGACTGGCCGAAAAATTTCAAACGGTTTATGTTCATGAAGTGGCGCGGGATCTAATAAGCTCGAATGATTTTTCAGTGGATGATATTCTGAAGATCGGCTATGCACAAACAGCTGCGGTGCTCGAAAATGCTCAGTTGGCAAATCGCTTTTTGTTTTGTGATACCGATTTGATCACTACACAGATTTATTCAGATTATTACCTCGGGTTTATTCCGGAAGAACTTTATGAATTGGAAAAACTGGTGCATTACGAAGCCTATTTTCTAACCTCTGTTGAAGTGCCTTGGGTTGCAGACGGCTTGAGAGATTTAGGAAACAGCCGACAGGAAATGTTTGAACGGTTTAAGGCTGAACTGGTAAAAAGAAATATTCCCTATTTCCTGATTAGCGGAAGCGATTTTAATGCCCGCCAGCAACTAGTGATCGATAAGCTGAACGAACTTTTTGGAACTACTAAATAGTTGTTAGGTTTAAGTGGATCGCCTAAACCTAACAGCTAATTCTTATAAATAGTTCTCTTTAATAACTTTAATGTGGTGCTTGGTATGGCCTGCGATAATAAAACCCATAGCTAAGGCCGTGCAAGTTTGGCTACTGCCAATTCCTTTGCGCGTCAACTCATCATTATCCAACGAATTAAATAAACTTAAAGTAGCGCTTCTTACGGTTTTAAATTCATCAATTACACTTTGTAAGCTTCTCTTGCCTGAATTGGCAAATTCAATAAACTCATTTTCATCAAAGCTTGGTAAAGGAGTGGTGTCGTTTCTCGAAAAACGTAAAGCCCTGTAAGCAAAAATGCGCTCAGCGTCAGTAATGTGTAATAGCACCTCTTTCAGTGTCCATTTATCTTTGGCATAGGCAAATTCAGCCTTTTCTGCTGGCAACGAATCGAGGAATTTCAGAAACTCGTCTGTGTTATTCTTTAATGCCGATTGTACTTCGTTTTCTTCAACCAATGCAATATAATGGTCGAAATACTGGGGGTATGTTCCTGTTTCTGGTCTCATAACGGTTCATTGTTCAAGTTTCAAATATAGAACTTGATAAATGGATAACAATTAATTAGAATAGATTTTGATGAGATTTCAATGGATATTATTAGCTATTTTGCAGTTTGATGCATTAAAAAGGTTTTAAGTTGATTTCGCATGGTCTCAATCATTACAGCGGTTACCGTTTTCCTGGTACTTCGTTTTTGTGTTACGCTTTTTAATTTTATATCGAAGCCGGTTTTGTCAAAGAATGCGCGTAATTACACTGATTTTGTCTCTATTTTAATTCCAGCCCGTAATGAAGGCGACAATATTCTAAATGTACTTTCTTCAATAAAGGATCAGGATTATCAACATTATGAAGTGTTGATTTACGATGATAATTCTACTGATAATACAGCTGCGCTGGCTGAAACTTTTGCCCAAACTGATCCTCGTTTCAAGGTTTTATACGGCGACACATTGCCCAATAATTGGTTGGGTAAAAACTATGCCTGCCACCAATTGGCCACACAAGCCAAAGGCGATTTTTTTTTATTTATTGATGCCGATGTGGTATTGCATAATCGCTTAATTGATAATGCTATTCATCGTATTAAGGTCTTTAAACTCTCACTTATATCACTGTTCGTAAACCAAAAAATGTACACCTTGGGAGAGCGCCTTGTGGTACCGTTGGTTAATTATGTTTTGCTCACTTTATTGCCGCTAAGGCTAATTTCGTTAAGCAAATGGGTGGTTTTTTCAGCAGCCAGCGGACAGTTTATGCTTTTTGATGCAAAAAATTACAGACGAAACTGGTGGCATGAGCAGGTTCAACGTGTGCCGGTAGGCGAAGTGGAAATCATGAAACTGATGAAGACTTCCAGTTACAAAGCCGAAGCATTACTGGCCAACGGCTTTGCTGATAGTCGCGCATACGCCTCTTATTCACAGGGCGTTTTAGGCTTCAGCAATAAGTTGTTAGCCGGATTTAATTACAGCGTAATTGGCTTGTTGATCTTTCTTTTTTTGGCATTTTTCGGCTACAGTATTTTACTGTTGATGCCAAGGTACGAACTATTAGGGGTCATTATATTCATGATCATCGGTATGCGCTACATGGTATCGCTGCTTAGCCGTCAAAATGTGATGCTCAATTTCATATTACATCCATTACAAATTATTACCTTGGTTATTGTAAGTATTTTATCGATCCATCGATACCTCACAAAAACCGTGATCTGGAAGGGACGTAATATTTTACGTTAAGGGTTTGTGAATAGTTTATAACTTTGCAGCATTAGACAAGTAGTATGCTCAATTTAAAGGTTGATATAGATAAAGAATCGGGTTTTTGCTTTGGAGTGGTTTATGCCATTGATATGGCTGAAGAAATACTGGATGAGCAAGGGTATTTGTACTGCCTGGGTGATATTGTGCATAATGATGAAGAGGTTGCCAGGTTAAAGGCCAAAGGTTTGCGAATCATTAATCATGAAGCATTAGAAGATCTGCATGACGAAAAGGTGTTAATTCGTGCCCACGGTGAAGCTCCTGAGACCTATCGCTTAGCTGTTGAGAATAATATTCAACTCATAGATGCTTCTTGTCCGGTGGTGTTAAAGCTTCAAAACCGAATTAAAAACACCCACGATGCCAATGAGCCTATTTTGATTTATGGTAAGCACGGCCATGCTGAGGTAATTGGTTTACACGGCCAAACCGAAAATAAAGCCTTAGTATTTCAGGATATTGCCGAATTGGACGGTGTTGAGCTTCCAAAGAAATTTTCGCTTTACAGTCAAACCACCAAAAGCACCGCAAACTTCTACAAAATTAAAGAAGAGCTATTGTCAAGAGGTTATGAGGTGAAAGCCAATGATACAATTTGCCGCCAGGTTTCAAACCGGGATAAGGATTTGCCTGCTTTTGCTTCTAACTACGACAAAATAATATTTGTTTCTGGTAAAAAATCATCAAACGGCAAAGTTTTGTTTGAAGTTTGCAGAAAAACTAATGCAAATACCTATTTTATTTCGTCGGTTGAAGAGATTGATCCTGAAATATTTAAGGAAAACGATACCGTTGGAATCGCCGGAGCTACTTCAACGCCAATGTGGCTGATGGAGGATGTTAAAAAAGCATTGGAAATTTTGTAAAAATGAATGTAAGCTTAATTTTACCTCAGTAGCTGAATATTAGCCGGATACAATTTTGCTTTAGTATACAATAGTTCGCACTTTTGCGTGAACTATGAACTATTTTAAACATTTCTATTTTTTGCTCCTGTTTCTGATACTATCTTCAGGAGTTTTTGCCCAAAATGGGACCATTAAAGGAACCGTAAATGATGAATACACCAATGAGCCGCTAGCTGGTGTTACGGTTAGTATTCAAAAATTAAATAAAGCTGCAGTTACCGACAGCTTAGGTCGCTTTTCAATCTCAAATTTAGCTCCGGGGCTTTACAATCTTTCTTTTTCTTTCTTAGGATATAAACCTAAAACCGAGATGGAAGTGCAGGTTACAAATGCACGCGTTGCCTTGGTAAACATTGTACTCGAATCTGACGCCAAAAATTTAGTAGAAGTTGAAGTGCGATCTAACTCTTATAAACCCGAGGAAACACCACTTTCATTGCGTGCTATCGGTGTTGCCGAAATTAAACGAAATCCGGGAGGAAACCGTGATATTTCAAAAGTGTTGCAATCGTTGCCAGGAGTAGGTCAGCCGGTAAGCTTTAGAAATGATATTATTATAAGAGGTGGAGCACCTAATGAAAACCGATATTATTTAGATGATATTGAGATCCCTAACCTCAACCATTTTACCACCCAGGGCTCATCCGGTGGTCCGGTGGGGTTGATCAATGTTGATTTTATCAATCAGGTAGATTTCTATTCAGGAGCCTTTCCGGCAAGCAGAGGCAATGCCTTAAGTTCTGTATTTCAGTTTAAACAAAAAGACGGACGTTCTGACCGAAATGCTGGTTCATTTACTGTTGGAGCCACCGATTTAGCAATTTCTGCCGAAGGCCCAATTTCTAAGAACACAACTTATCTGGCCTCCATTCGTCGTTCTTATTTGCAGCTTTTATTTAAAGCGCTCGATCTTCCTTTTCTGCCTACCTATAACGATATGCAGTTTAAGATTAAAACGAAGATTGATGCAAAAAATGAGATTTCATTTATTGGTCTTGGGGCAATTGATCGCCTTAACCTAAATGAGAAAGCGAATAATTCTGAAAGCAAGCAATATCTATTGCAAAACATGGCCACCAATCATCAGGATAATTACACAATTGGAACGGCTTATAAGCACTTTAGAGCAAAAGGCTTTACAACCATAGCTTTAAGCAGAAACTATCTGAAAAATGTGGCTATTAAACATTTTGATAATAACGAGGATCTGCCCAAGAAAATCGATTATACATCAAAAGAAATGGAGAATAAGTTAAGGGTTGAAAACTCTGATAAATATGGGCTGTGGAAAGTTTCGTACGGAGCCAATGTTGAAACTGGCGGTTATTCAACTGATACTTATTACCTGACTCCTTATAGCGAAACGGTAAACTATACTTCTGAACTAAATATTCTAAAATATGGCTTTTATGGACAACTTAGTAAAGGGTTTTTTGATGAAAACCTGATGCTTTCAGTAGGCGTAAGGTCTGATGGAAGCGATTATTCCTCATTAATGAGTAATCCCCTTAAACAGCTTTCTCCACGCTTTTCAGCTTCTTATAATTTAACTTCGGGCTTGAGTATCAACTTTAACACCGGTTTGTATTACCAATTGCCCACCTATACCATGATGGGTTATCGTAATGCAGAAGGGGAGTTTTCGAATAAAAAAGAGATTAAATATATTTCCAATTTCCACACTGTTTTAGGGCTTGATTATAATACCAGTTCCAATCTTAAATTCTCTCTCGAAGGATTTTATAAGAAGTATTATGACTATCCTACAATTGAATATCAGGGCGATACACTTAATATTGCTAACCAAGGTGGAGATTTTGGTGTAGTTGGAAATGAGCAGGTGGTTAGGCTAAAAGGCGGCCGCTCATATGGTTTGGAGTTTATGGCTCAACAGCGCTTAAATAAAGGATTTTACGGAATTGTAGCCCTGACCTTAGTGCGAAGTGAGTTTAAAGATAAACATGATAACTATGTGCCATCGGCTTGGGACAGCCGTTATATTCTTTCATTAACCGCTGGAAAAATGTTTAAGCGTAATTGGGAACTGGGTGCGAAATTCAGATTTTCCGGAGGAGCGCCATACACACCTTTTGATGTGGCCTTTTCAGCAGAAAAATCAAACTGGTTTATTCACCCTTCCGGAACCTATGATTATGATCAGTTGAATACACTTCGCTTAGGTAATTTCTATCAACTAGACCTGAGGCTTGATAAGAAGTATCCGTTTAAAAAATGGAACCTCAATTTTTACATGGATATTCAGAATATTACCAACTTCGTGTACAATGGAGCTCCTTACCTTGATGTTGCTAAAGATGCTAACGGTTTGCCAATTACCGATCCAAATGATCCTACTCGCTGGCAAATGAAAACGATGAACAGTGAATCGGGAAGCATCGTTCCAACTTTCGGTGTGATTATTGAACTTTAAAAAGCTGAAATATTAATTACTTTTGGCCCTTGTAAAAGCAAGGGCCATTTTTTTTAGAGCTGATGAAAAGTAAAAAAGGGATACTGTTAATAAACCTGGGAACACCTGATAGTCCATCAACGGCTGACGTACGAAAATATTTAGATGAATTTTTATCTGATCCCAGAGTGATCGATTTAAATCCGCTAGGCCGGTTCTTTCTTGTTAAAGGAATTATTTTACCTACGCGTTCACCTAAATCGGCGGCAACTTATCAGAAAATATGGACCGAAAACGGTTCTCCTTTGATGCATTATACAGTAAGACAGAAAGAGCTGTTGGCAGAACGTTTGGGCGATGACTATATGGTGGAATACGCAATGCGTTATCAAAACCCCAATATTGAAAAGGTGCTTGAACGATTCAGAAAAGCAAAGATCTTTGACATTAAAGTGATCCCCTTGTTTCCTCAGTATGCTTCAGCTACCACAGGTTCAGTTCATGACATGGTAATGGCATTGGTTAAAAACTGGCAAATTATACCCAACATTCAATTTGTGAACAGTTTTCCTGATCATCCAATCATGATCGACGCCTTTGCTCAGTTAGGCAACAAATATGACCTTGCTGCTTATGATCATGTGTTGTTTAGTTTCCATGGCCTGCCAAAGCGCCAATTAATGAAAGCCGATCCGAGTGGCTGTCATTGCCAGCAGGTCGAAAACTGTTGTGCTAAAATTAATATCAATAATCAATATTGTTATAGTGCCCAATCGCATTTAACGGCACGTTCCATCGCTCAAAAATTAAATATCCCTCAAGAAAAATATTCAATCTGCTTTCAATCCCGACTTGGAAAAGATCCTTGGGTTGAGCCTTATACGAGTGAAGTAATTGCCCGGTTAGCCAAAGAAGGTAAAAAGAAATTGCTGGTATTTTGTCCGGCATTTGTGGCCGACTGTTTAGAAACCACCTTTGAAATAGGTGTAGAGTATGATGAAGAATTCAAACATTTAGGAGGCGAGAAAGTTCAACTGGTTGAAGGGTTGAATGAGCATCCAAGGTGGATTGATGCATTGGAAGATATTGCCCGAAATTAGCCGGATTTTTCATCCAATAAAAAAGTGCAAGCCTTTAAAATAAGGCTTACACTTCTGCTGTATCTTCGGTACTGGCGTTTATCTGTTTGTTCAGATCAATCAAGCGATTTTTCATCTCAGCGATAACCAGGGCGCCAAACTCTTTCATCTTTTTTATAAGAGATTCAATTTGCTGCTGATCACGATTATCAGCCATTAGCATTGCTTTTGCTTCTTCAAATCCACGTTTAAATGGAGAAAGATTCATCATTTCCATTAGTGGAGTGTGTTTATGGTTTGTTTCACGGATGCCAGACAAATCATTCCTTCGTAAAAACGTTTCATAATTACCTGTTAGTTCGTTAACTGAATCAATGGCAATTTCAAGGAATTCTCTTAAGAAGTCAGGATTGTCTTCAGTTATCTCTAAAATCTTCGAAAAGTCTACCACTTCTTTATTCATGGTTTCCGGTTGAATTTGGATATCTGTAAACGTATGACTGTGATTTAAGCATTTCACAATGGTTAAATACAAATCATGCGGATCAAAAGGTTTAGTAAGATACGCATTCATTCCAACATTATAAACCCTATCTCGCACTTCTACTAAGGCTGCTGCTGAAAGTGCAATGATTGGCAATGATTTATATTTTTCTCCATCAAAAGAACGAATCTTTTGGGTTGCCTGGTAACCATCCATCTCAGGCATTAAAAGGTCCATTAAAACAATATCAAAGTTTACAACCTGAACCATTTCTATTGCCTTACGGCCATTGTTAGCAAAATATACCTCGGCATTCCATTTCAATAAAAACTTCTCTATTACAATTCGATTGGTCGAGTTGTCTTCAACCACCAAAATTTTCATTCCTGCCAATGAAGGCTTACCAACCGACTCTGAGTTGCCGATATTGGAAATCGATTTTCCTTTATATTTTTTCTGACGAAGGGTGAAATGGAATGTGGAACCTTTGTCCTTTTCACTTTTAACATAGATCTCGCTGTTCATTAATTTTAGCAAACGCTTGGTGATGGCCAAACCTAAGCCGGTACCGCCAAACTTACGGGTAGTTTCTGAACTGGCCTGTGTAAAATGCTCAAAAATGATATCAAGTTTATCAGGTGCTATTCCAATACCCGTGTCTGAAATTTCAAAGTACAGGTCAGCACAATCGTCTTCACACTGCAATTGCTTTACTTTAATAGTTACGCCCCCTGCTTCAGTAAATTTTATAGCATTGCCGATAAGGTTACTTAAAATCTGGGACAGTCGCGAAGGGTCGCCAATCACCAATTTGTGGAAAGTGTCAACTATTTCCATTTCAAGGTTAATACCTTTCAAATCCGACTGGTAAAGGAAAGAGTTGTATATATGATCGAGCAGGTCTTCCAGGTTATATGGAATGTTCTCAAAATCGATAACGCTTGATTCTATTTTATTATAATCGAGGATATCATTGATGATAGCAAGGAGATTTTCGGAAGAGAAACGAAGTGTTTCCAGTTTTTCAAGCTGTGCATCTTGCGTGTTTTCTTCTAACAACAAGTGCGTCATGCCAATTACAGCATTCAAAGGTGTTCGTATCTCATGACTCATTGTTGAAAGAAACTGTGATTTTATTGCCGCAGCGTGTTCTGCTTTAACTTTAGCTTCGATAAGTTCTTTCTCGAACTTTTTAATGTGCGTAATGTTTTTACCAAACATTGCCGCTCCAATTACTTCATGATGTTCGTTATAAATGGGGTTGAAAGAGGTTTCATAAAAAACTTTTTTACTCTCTCCATCAAATTCGTTTTGTTGTGTAAAACGCTCTCCGTTAAAGGCTCGCTGATAAAGTGTTCCCCAGAACTCATAATCCTGTACGCTAAAGTCGGCACGCACAGAGCGATCCTGGCTCATGTCAACACCATAGATTTCTTTCAGTCGTTTTCTAAACGCATTATTGGCAGTAATCAGTTTGTGTGAGGTATTGATTGACCAGATAGGTTCATCAATATTCTCAATTAAAGCCATCAGGTTCGACTCATTCTGCTTAATGGTTTGAGCAATTCTTCGTTGTTCGGTAATGTCATTGGCAAAGCAAATGTAACCGATCAGCTCTCCGAAGTTATCGTGAATGGCACTAATGTTTAACGTAACTGGCAGTAATTGGCCGTTTTTATGCATGAAATTACACTCCAGTTCACAAGGCATATCCAGTTTTGCCTTAATAGTAAAGGCATCCTCCAACGGAACCTCAAAGCCGAGTTCTTTAGAAAAACGCTCCGCGAAATCAATCCGTTCCATCGGAAGGGTGAGTATATTATTGCAGGTTTTTTGGTCCAACATCTCCTCAGCCCGGTAACCTAAGATCCGTTCTGCCGATTTATTAAAGATTTTAACATTGTGCCGTTCGTCTGTTACAATTACAGCGTATCCGGTATTATCTAAAATGGCTTTTTGGAGTTGTGCCATTTCATCAATGCGTTGCTCGTTTATTTTTTGTTGTGTAGTCTCAATTCCGTAGATGGTTACACCTTCAACCTCATTGTTCGAAATAATGGGCGTAAAAGCATATTGGAAATATTGCTTTTGGCCATTAAATTCCATGGCTAATTCTTCCGAAAAATAAACTCCGCTGAGTGCCTTGTCATACAGATCTTTCCATTTGTGATAATAAATGCTTCGCGATAAATGGGTGAGTAAGTTATAACCTTTTAAAGGTGTGAAATGATGTGTTTTCTGGAAATGCTTAAGGTACTTAAGATTGGAAGTAATGAATCGATAATCTCTGTCAATAGACCATACCAGCGCATCTGTATTCTCAAGCAAAGCGGTAAGATCAGCCTCTTTTTGTTGTAATTTCGATTCTAACCGTTTTTTCTCAGTAATGTCTTGAATAATGCCCGACAGCTTATATACTCTTCCGTTTTTATATTCGGGCTGACCTGAAATACGTGTGGTTATTTTGTGGTTTTGGGCGGTATAAAACTCCAGTTCAATGTCAAACGGCAAACCGGTATTTATCGACTCTACTGATGCATTGATCAGCTGTTCGTTGCTTTCACCGGTATTTCTCTTAATCGGAAAATAACTGTCGATATCGGAAGTAGGCAGAAGTTCAAATATCTTATATGTTTCCTCCGACCAAAGGATCTTATTTTGTTCAAGATCGTATTCCCAGCTTCCCAGGTGAGCAATGCTTTGCGAAATACGCAAAAACTCCTCACTCTTTTTAAGGCCTGTTTCCTGGTCGTTTCGGATCGAATCAATTTGGTTTAGCCGGTTCGCCGCCATAATAATTGCCGCCACCGACAGGATAATTACCGAAATAGTAATGATAATGATACTGATACCATATGGCAGAAAATTGTAAAAGTTACTTGCAAAGCGTAGTAAAAGCAAAAAGATAGGAATAAGAACAGCATTGGGAACCAATCGACGGGCAATTTTGCCGCCTTGAAGTTCGGATGATAATATCCTTACAAATCCTTTATCGGGATGAACAAATAAATAACCAAATCCTAATAAAGTATACAATACAGACGTGTTTAACGCCATTGGAGCGAAAAAAAACAGTTTTAAAAAACTGTTAAACTGAAAAACAAATCCAAGTAAACGGGTGCTCCCAAGAATTATTATAATTGAAAGCAGTGTTTGAACAGCTGCCGAAAACTTTCGTGTGAACATTAATGGAACGGCACATAGGAAGAGCATCAGGCAGGTAAGCCCAGCAGGAGACATCAATTTTATTGCTGAACCGGATAATGTTGTGCTGGTGCTTAGCAAATAATCAGCAATATAAAGCTTGCTGTTATAATACATTACCAGCGTGTAAGATACAATTACCCCAACGGTAATCAGTCCTAGGCCTATTATAATATATTGCCATAGTGAATATGGCTGACTTGATGATAAAATTAATAGAATAACACCTAAAATAGTCAAAGAAACAGCTGTTGCAGGTTTCATGGCAGCGTAATCTGCAAATACAGATGTTAAAACTGGAATATTAGTATACCATCCAATTAAGGCTAATACTGATATGATGATAGAGGCTATTGCTGCCAGCCTTGCAAAATTGATAAACTGGACTTTTGAATTCGTAGAGTTTTGTTCCATCCGCCGCGCTTGCAAAAAAGTTAATTAAATTTCCCAGAAGTATTGTAAGATGGCTAATATATAGAAAAATAAAAGTTTTCAAAGACCTAAAGCTTTGAAAATAATGCCAGTGGCAATGATTTCTCTTTTACTAAGCTTGTTGATTTAATCTTCAGAATAAGGAATTCAAAGAGGCCGTGTGGCTATTCTGAAGGGAAGACTTTAATACATTGTCGTAGTGTTTGATTCGATTAATGCCGCTTATTTGGGGCAATAAATAATTTTGTTTCCAAATTAAACGTTGAATAGTATAAACAAAACCCATTCAGAAACCTGAATAGTAAGTTTAATTTAATCCCTAGTAAAGGCCTTAAAGCAAGGTATAAAAGATATTTAAGTATATTCGCAACCAATTTTAACCGCAGCAAAAACCTCAATTGAATGAAGATCGCAGTTATAGGAACCGGCTATGTAGGTTTAGTAACCGGAACCTGCCTCGCAGAGACCGGTAATAATGTAATTTGTGTGGATATTGATGCCGCCAAGGTGGCAAAAATGCAGCAAAGCATTGTTCCATTTTATGAGCCTGACCTTGAAAGTTTGTTTAAACGTAATATCAATAACGGGACATTATCATTTACAACAAATCTTACTGAAGCGGTTAATGAATCACTGATCATTATATTGGCACTTCCAACGCCGCCAAGTGAAGATGGCTCCGCAGATCTTTCTTATGTGTTAAATACTGCCGAATCTATTGGCAAGGTGATGAACGATTATAAAATCATCGTTAATAAAAGTACCGTTCCTGTTGGAACAGCCGATAAGGTTCGTGAGATGGTAGCCGCTCATTCGAAGCATGAATTTGATGTGGTATCAAACCCTGAGTTCTTGCGGGAAGGTGTTGCGGTAAACGATTTCATGAAGCCTAACCGCATCATTGTAGGAACGCGATCTGAAAAGGTGAAAAAAATATTTGCTGAACTCTATGACCCATACATGCGTCAAGGCGAGCGCTTGATTTTTATGGATGAGCGCAGTGCCGAATTAACAAAGTATGCTGCCAACGCATTTTTAGCTACTAAAATTTCGTTTATGAATGAAATGGCTGGCTTATGCGAGATCCTGGGAGCAAATGTTGAGCAAATTCGCCGAGGAATAGGCATGGATGATCGGATCGGTAAACAGTTTTTGTATGCAGGTATTGGATATGGTGGGAGTTGTTTCCCTAAAGATGTTCAGGCTTTGGCAAAAACAGCAACTGAAATTGGTGGCGATTTTCGCATTGTTGATGCTGTAATGAAAACGAATTATGCTCAACGCGAAAAGTTTTTAGATAAAATCATTAACTACTTTGGCGCTAATCTAAAAGGTAAAAAAATGGCCTTTTGGGGTTTGGCCTTTAAACCGGAAACGGATGATTTGCGTGAAGCTCCGGCATTATACCTTATTGAAGAATTGCTGAAAGAGGGTGTGGAGATCGTAGCATATGATCCTGTGGCAATGGAAAATACGCAAAAGCAGCTAGGTGATAAAATCGGCTATGCTAAAAATCAGTATGAATGCCTGGAAAATGCCGATGCATTGGTAATCGTTACTGAATGGAAAAATTTCCGTAATCCTGATTTTGAGCAGATGGCCGCAAAGCTGAGCAACAAAGCAATTTTTGACGGCCGCAATCTTTATAATTTAGATCGAATGCAGGAACTGGGCTTTTACTATAACAGCATTGGCCGACAAGTTATCCAACCAGAATATTCAGTTATTAAGTAAAAATACCTCCATGAATAAAGTTCTTGTTACCGGTGGTACCGGGTATATTGGTTCGCATACCGTAGTAGAGTTGATCAAAGCTGGCTACGAAACTGTAATTGTCGATAATTTAAGTAACTCCGAGTTGTTTATTGTCGATCGTATTGAACAAATAACGGGTGTACGACCAAAGTTTTATCAGATCGATCTTTGTGAAAAAGAGATGGTAGAAGAGCTTTTTAAGATTGAAAGCGGCATTAATGCTGTTATCCACTTTGCTGCTTTTAAAGCGGTGGGTGAATCAGTAAGAGAACCTTTAAAATATTTCAGAAATAACAACCTTTCACTTATTAATCTGCTTGAAGTAATGGATGAAAGGGGTGTTAAAAATATAGTCTTCTCTTCATCAGCTACCGTATATGGCCAACCCGAAATATTGCCGGCTACTGAAGTAACTCCTCTTCAAAAAGCGCTTTCTGCTTATGGTAGCACAAAACAGATGGGCGAAGAAATGCTGGAGAAAGTATCGGCTGCAACCGAGATCAAATCAATAGCATTGCGTTACTTTAATCCGGTTGGCGCTCATGAAAGTGCCTTGATTGGAGAACTTCCGGTTGGAATTCCTAACAACTTAATGCCTTTTGTAACTCAAACAGGTATTGGTAAAAGAGAAGTGTTAACAATTTTCGGAAACAATTATGCCACATCAGATGGGACTTGTATCCGGGATTATATTCATGTGGTGGATCTAGCAAAAGCCCATGTTAAAGCTTGCGAACGTTTGCTGCAAGCTAAAACGGAAGAAAATTACGAAGTGTATAATCTTGGAACTGGCAAAGGAACTACCGTTTTAGAAATTGTGAATGCCTTTGAACGGGTTACTGGTCAGAAACTGAATTATATAATTGGAGAAAGACGTGAAGGTGATGTGGAATCTTTGTACGCTGAAACGAAATTGGCTAATCTTAAACTCGGATGGAAAGCGGAATTGGGCCTGGATGATATGTTAAGCTCCGCATGGGCTTGGGAAGTAAAATTACACGAAGGAACAGTAAACGCTTAACAATCATTTGCACATCAACATAAACAATAAATGAATAAAATATTAATTACAGGTGGAGCAGGATTTATAGGTTCGCACGTGGTGCGTTTGTTTGTAAACAAGTACCCAAATATCAATATATATAACCTTGATAAGCTTACTTATGCGGGTAACTTAATGAACCTTACTGATATTGAGCAAAAGGAAAACTATCACTTCGTTAAGGGCGATATTGTTGATGCAGCTTTTGTCAATGAATTGTTTGAAAAGGAACAGTTTGACGCGGTAATCCATTTGGCTGCCGAATCACATGTCGATCGTTCAATAGAAAATCCTTTGGATTTTGTGATGACCAATATTATTGGAACAGTTAATTTGTTAAATGCGGCAAAAAAGATATGGAAGCCTGTTTTGGGTGCAACTATGACTGATAAGCGTTTCTATCATGTTTCAACCGATGAAGTGTATGGCTCCTTAGGAGAAACCGGCATGTTTACAGAAACAACTGCTTATGATCCGCATAGTCCATACTCAGCTTCAAAAGCCAGTTCTGATCATTTTGTTCGTGCTTATGGCGATACATATGGACTTCCGGTGGTTATCTCAAATTGTTCAAACAATTATGGGCCTTACCATTTTCCAGAGAAATTAATTCCACTTTGTATCAATAACATTAAAAACAATAAACCATTACCGATTTATGGTAAAGGCGAAAATGTACGTGATTGGTTATTTGTTGAAGACCATGCCCGTGCTATTGATGTGGTATTTCATTCGGCTAAAAACAACAGTACTTATAATATTGGCGGACATAATGAATGGAAAAACATTGACGTAATTCGTTTGCTTTGCAAAATTATGGACAAAAAGTTGGGTCATGCTGACGGGACTTCTGAACAGCTGATCACTTTTGTGAAAGACCGTGCCGGCCATGATTTACGTTATGCCATTGACTCTACAAAGCTTCAGAATGAGTTAGGTTGGAAGCCTTCCTTACAATTTGAAGAAGGATTGGAGAAAACGGTTGATTGGTATTTGACAAATGAAGAGTGGTTGGAGCGGGTAACTTCAGGAGCATATCAGGATTATTATAATAAGCAATACGCTCATTAAAAAATAAGAAACCCACAAAGATCCATTTCTCTGTGGGTTTTTTGTTTTTAAACTATGCTTAGTAAAGTGATTTAAGTTCGAATCACTTAGTTGAAATGTTTTAATTGAAATTATTCGTAGCGTAAAGCCTCCACCGGATCTAAACGGGAAGCTTTAACTGCAGGATAGATGCCTGAAATAAGTCCCACTGCTACGCAAAGAGAAATACCTGCAAAAATCCAGAGCCAAGGAATTATAAAGCCTCCACCGATCAGTACAGATAAGCCATTTCCTGCCAGAATTCCAAGTGCAATACCACCGGCTCCGCCAATCAAACAAATTACAATAGCCTCGTATAAAAACTGTGAGCGAATTACTTTTGGTGTGGCTCCTAATGATTTTCTGATTCCAATTTCCCTTGTTCGTTCGGTTACTGAAACAAGCATTATGTTCATCAAACCAACAGATGCTCCCACAAGGGTTACACTACCAATAATAATAGCAGCAATTGTTAGATAGCTAACAATATCCAAAAACGTATTTGCTAAGGCGTCACTTTTTGTAATCTCGAAATTGTTTTCCTGGGCAATATTCAGGTGTCGGATGTTTCGCATTTTGGCGGTCGACTCACCAATGGCTGCTTCCATTTGCTGAGGTGTTTGAACACTCACCGTTATAGTATAGCTTTTATTCTGGCTTCCGGAGGTCATTTTTGCTCTTAACACTGGAATCAAGCAAAAGCGATCGCCGGGGCCTACGGCTGCGGTTCCTTTTTCGGCTAAAACACCTACTACTTTGTATTTATCGTTCCCAATGCTTAGTATTTTATTTATAGGATCGGTGTTCTCGAACAGGTTCTTTTTGATTTCGGCCCCAATAATTACAACGTTCCATCCGTTTTGAATCTCAGCATTCGAGAAATTTCGGCCCTCTCCTAATTTATAACCTGAGGTTAACAAGTAATTTTCATCTCCTCCGGTTACATTAATATTTGGATTGGTTTTTTTACCTCCGTATTTAATAATGGCATTCCAGGAGCTAACTGATGAAACAGAAACCATGCCGCCGTGATTGTAACTCTGTTTGAAAACTTGAGCTTCATCATATTTAATAGCTGGGAAACGCTTGGGGGCAGCGCCGCCTCCGCCAATCCGAATACCCATTCCACGATTACGTATGGTAAATGAATTAGAACCCATGCTTGCAAAGGTGTTATTGGCGAAGCTTTTTACTCCGTCTATGGCTGTAAGAATACCAACCAAGGCCATAATGCCTATAGAGATAATTAATGCCGTTAGGGTTGTACGAAGCTTATTGGCTTTGATCGACTGTATGCCTACTTTCAGATTTTCGCGTTGGTCCATCTTGTAAATTTCTAAATTAGAAATGATAAATGCGAATTATATAGTTGATGTTAATCTACCGAAATTAAACAAGTAAGTGATAAAGCGAAGCTTCTCACGAGAATTTTACAGGAAAAGAATTGGAATTAATAGGAGGGAAAAGATTGAGCAGGAAATAAAATAGAAAGGAGTTCAAAAATGAACTCCTTGTAAAGATATCTTAAGCAGAAAAAGAAGTTCCGCAACCACAAGTGCTGGTGGCATTTGGGTTATTAAAGGTAAACCCTCTTGAGTTTAATCCGTCTTGCCAATCCACTTGCATACCAACAAGGTATAAATTGTGGGCCTTGTTCAGAAAAACACGGATATCCTCGACATAAAATATCTCGTCTCCTTCTTTTTTCTTATCGAAACCAAGCACGTAATTCATGCCTGCACAACCGCCTCCTTCAACGCCTACGCGTAAGCCAAACTCTTCGGTAAGTTCCTTTTGCTCTATTAACTTCTTTAATTCCTTAATTGCTCCCTCAGTAAAAGTTACAGGGGCAAAAGTATTAGTAGTTGACTGAACTGTAGCTTCCATATAAATACTCTAAATTTTTTTACAAATATACATTGTAATTGTCATTTTTGTTTTTCGAATTAAAAGATGATGTTACTAGAAATTACAACCAACCAAATGTTATCTATTGGAGTTCCAATAGTTGGATTATTGATCCTATCGATTTTTACACTTAAAGAGTACTTTGGAAAGAAAAATAAAGATATTGGTGATCATGTGATGGAAATGCGTAAAAATGCACAAAATCAAACCTTGCCTTTACGTTTAGCCGCTTACGAACGATTAACCTTATTGATTGAGCGTATTACTCCAGCTAGTTTGTTTATTCGTATCTCTACTCACGGCTTAACAGCTGCCGATATGCAAGCCATCTGTTTGAACGAAATCAGAAATGAATTTGAACATAACCTTACACAACAGGTTTATGTTAGTGAAAAAGCATGGCAAGCTGTTAAAAAAACAAAAGACGAAACCATTCTGCTTATCAACACAATTGCGTCGGCAATGCCGATGGGCGCATCTGCTTTTGACTTGAGCAGAGCCGTTTTAGAACACGTTAGTCATTCAAACAGCGATCCGTATTCTCAAACCAATTCTTTACTGAGATCGGAAGTAAGCAAGTTGTATTAATTGTGCATTAGTAAGAACATTTGAAGAAGCGGAATGAAATGTTGGTTGGCAGAATATCGGGGGATATGATTAAATTTTGTTAACCAATAATTGCGTTCATTCAGTTATAACACCACAATCACCGTTATGAAGAAAATTACAACCACTTCAGGTATCGAAATAAAAGAACTTTATTCTGAAGCTAAGCCAATTACCGAAAAGCCAGGTGAGTTTCCGTTTACTAGAGGGATTCAACCTGATATGTATCGCGGAAAACTTTGGACAATGAGACAATATGCTGGATTTTCAACAGCTGAAGAATCCAACAAACGTTATCATTACCTGTTGCAAAACGGTACAATGGGTCTTTCCGTAGCCTTTGATTTGCCTACGCAGATAGGCTATGATTCTGATCATGAACTAGCTGAAGGAGAAGTTGGCAAAGTAGGTGTAGCTATTGATTCATTAAAGGATATTGAGATACTGTTTAATGGTATTGAACTGCAAAAGATCACCACTTCAATGACCATTAATGCTACGGCTTCTATTTTGCTGGCAATGTATATTGCATTAGCTAAAAAGCAGGGAGCCGATTTAAAGCAGATATCAGGGACTATTCAGAATGACATATTAAAGGAATACGCGGCTAGAGGAACTTATATCTATCCTCCAAAGCCATCAATGCGCATTATTACCGATATTTTTGAATACTGTAGCAAAGAATTACCTAAATGGAATACCATTTCTATTTCAGGGTACCATATTCGAGAAGCCGGTTCTACGGCAGTTCAGGAGTTGGCATTTACCCTGGCCAATGGCAAAGCGTATTTGAAAGCTGCCCTTGATGCAGGTTTAGAGATCAATGTATTTGCAAAGCGTCTCTCATTTTTCTTCAATTGTCACAATAACTTTTTTGAAGAGGTTGCCAAATTCAGGGCGGCTCGTCGTATGTGGGCACGTATTACCAAAGAGCTTGGAGCAACTGATGCAAGAGCGCAGCAATTACGTTTTCACACGCAAACCGGTGGTTCAACATTAACAGCCCAGCAACCACAAAATAATATTGTAAGGGTGGCAGTTCAGGCAATGGCGGCAGTGGTTGGGGGAACACAGTCATTACATACCAACGGATTTGATGAAGCTTTATCATTGCCTACTGAAGAGGCAGCCCGTATAGCGCTTAGAACACAACAACTGATTGCCTTTGAAAGCGGGGTTCCTGAAACGGTGGATCCGCTTGCCGGTTCTTACTTTGTTGAGTCACTGACTGATGAAGTGGAAACCGCTGCCTGGAAATACATTGAAGCTATTGATGCAATGGGAGGAGCAGTAACGGCTATTGAAGAAGGATATATTCAGCAACAGATTGCTGATGCTGCTTATCAATATCAAAAAGATGTAGAAACCGGTGATCGTATTATTGTTGGTGTAAACAAATTCCAGGTAGAAGAAGCTCCATTGGGAGAGGTGTTTAGAGTGGATGATTCGATCAGAACGGTGCAAATGGATAAGCTTAAGCAATTAAAAGCCGAGCGTAACAATGAAGCTGTTGCACAGTCGCTGATGGCTTTAGAACAAGCGGCAAAAGATGGGTCAAATTTAATGCCATTCATTTTGCAATCCGTTGAGCATTACGCTACTTTGGGTGAAATTGCCAATGTGTTGAGAGGCGTTTTTGGGGAGTTTTAGGTATAATATTATGTTAACTTTAGAGAATGTAATTTAACTTTACATTAACTTCTAGCCATAATTAACAAATAAAAAATATCAACATTCAATTATGTGAATAAGGCCTGATTGAGGCTGAAAAACCGCGTTTTTAATATCAATAATGCGGTTTTTTGTTATTTTCAAAAAAACTTTTTTATCCACATTTTTTGTTCTATACTTGAAAAACGAACGGGGAAGCTTGCTCTCATTTCCCACTCATTCAAAATCAATATTTTATACTGTTTTACCTAATGAATATGGATAGAACTTGTCATTCTGTGTGGGAGAACTGTCTCAAAATTATCAAGGATAATGTCCCGACCCAAAGTTTTAAAACTTGGTTCGAGCCAATTAAGGCCTTGAAGTTAGATACCAATGTTCTCACTATACAAGTGCCTAGCGTTTTCTTCTATGAATGGTTAGAGGAGCACTATGTTTCCTTGCTTCGCAAAACCATTAAGCATCAGCTTGGGGCGGAAGGTCGTTTGGAGTATAATATAGTGATGGACAAATCTTCAGGTTCAAAAAATCCGTACACGGTTAACTATCCAACTAATAACAATGGAGAGTTAAAGAATCAGCCTGTACCTATGCCTGTAAACATTAACGAGTCGATAAAAAATCCATTCGTTATCCCGGGATTAAAAAAGCTGAATATCGATCCTCAGTTAAATGCCAAATACTCTTTTGATAATTTTGTAGAAGGAGAATGCAATCGTTTGGCACGATCAGCTGGCTTTGCGGTTGCGCAAAAACCAGGAGGAACTTCATTTAATCCATTGTTCATTTATGGGGGAGCCGGTTTAGGCAAAACCCACCTTGCACAAGCTATTGGATCATCAGTAAAAACAATGTATCCTGATAAGCTTGTTCTATATGTTCAAGCTGAAAAATTCGGACAACAATTTGTCGACTCGCTTAAGAATAATACCATTAACGACTTTGTTAACTTTTATCAGTTAATAGATGTTTTAGTGGTTGACGATGTGCAGTTTTTCTCCGGAAAAGAAAAAATGCAGGATATTTTCTTTACCATTTTTAATCATTTGCATACCAGCGGTAAGCAAATTATTATGACTTGTGATAAAGCTCCAAAGGACCTGGTAGGATTGGAAGAGCGTTTATTATCTCGTTTTAAATGGGGATTATCGGCCGATTTACAAGTGCCGGATATTGAAACACGTGTTTCTATTTTACAGATGAAGATGAAAGCCGATGGTATTCAACTTCCTCAGGATGTAATTGAATACGTAGCTCATAACATTGATAATAACATCCGTGAGCTGGAAGGTGCTTTAATTTCGTTGCTTGCACATTCAACTTTAAATAGAAAAGAAATTGATTTGCCTTTGGCTAAGCAAATGCTTAAAAACTTTATTAAGCATTCAACCAAAGAAATTTCAATGGAATCTATTCAGAAATTGGTTTGTGAGTATTTTGAGATTCCGTTGGAAATGGTAAAATCAAAAACCCGCAAGCGCGAGATTGTTCAGGCCCGTCAAATCTCTATGTATTTGGCTAAAAGCCACACTAAAGCATCACTTAAATCAATCGGACAGTTTTACGGGGGCCGTGATCACTCTACTGTGATCTATGCATGTCAAACTGTTGAAGACTTGATTGAAACCGATAAGAAATTTAAAAACTGGGTACAAGACATTCAAAAGAAGCTCAAAATGAGCTAATGCAAGAATATACTTAATGAGTTTTATATGTAAAGCCTTTCTGGATTATCAGAAAGGCTTTTGTTTTTTATTGGATCAAAAAAAAGTCTGTTAAATCTGTTTAATTTTAAACTGATCACTAATACTATTAACGATCACTTTTTATTAAATCTTGATCTAACAGACTAAATCACCAAGAATAAATAACAATGTTATTCCTGATTTTAAAACCTAACCTGTACCTCGGTTTGGCAGAAACATCCAGAATATTAACTTCTGTGGTACTGTTTATTACACCTGATTCCCATCAGGGAGAATAAAGTTAGTAAATTACTGATAATGAATCAATTATATTTTAAAATTTCTAAAACACTTTACCAGCTATCTCCAGCTCCACCGCCGCCAAAATCACCACCTCCAAAGCCTCCGAAATCACCACCTCCACCACTAAAATCACCCCAGTCACCGCCTCCACTGTTTCTGCCACTGTTGCCCATCATGCTCATTAATAACCAAAACGGTAAACTTGAGCCGGAGCCACGGTTACCAATTTGCTGGTAACTTCTTTTTCTAAATAGTGAAAAGATGATGATAAAACCCAAAACAACAAAAAACACCCAACTGCCCGATCCTTTGCCCTTTTTCTTAGAAACCACATCATCCTTATCAACCTTATATTCTCCTGAAGCAAACTTCATGATAGCATCGGTTCCGTCATCAATTCCCTTAAAATAATTGCCGGCTTTAAACTCGGGTTTAATAATGGTTGAGGTTATCCGTTTGGCGTAGGCGTCAGGCAGCGCACCCTCTAATCCGTAACCAACAGCAATGAATACCTTACGGTCACCTATTGAAACTAGCAGTACAACACCATTTCGCTTATCTTTTTGGCCTACACCCCATTCATGGCCCAATCTGGTAGCATAATCAGCAATTTCATAGCCGTTTAATGATGGAATGATAACCACTGCAATTTGATTGGATGTTGAATCATTATAAGCTACTAGTTTTCGTTCCAGCTGATCCTTCTGTTCGATCGTTAAAGTTTGCGTATAGTCGTTTACCAAACGCATAGGGTTGGGGACTTTCGGAATATCCTGGCCGAATAGTATTGTTGCAAGTAAAAGGAATAAAGAGCTTAGAAATAATTTAAGTTTATTCATTGCCAAAAAATATATCGTCAGAAAGTTCATTAATATTGTCAGTTACCGGAGGAAAGAATTTAGCCAGTGCTTTTCCGGCTTTTTCAATTCCCTGAACCAGCCCTTCAACCAGTAAGCCTTGTTTAAAAGAATTCAGCATCACTTCCTTGGTTTCATGCCAAAAACCAAAATCTATTTTCATATTAATGCCTACATCCCCAATAATGGCAAACTTACGGTCTTCGGTGGCTAGGTAAATAAGTACACCATTACGCTGGCTGGTTTTATGCATTTCCAATTGCTTAAAATAATAAGCCGCACGATCCAACACATCAATATTGCAATGTTTTTCAATGCAAACCCGTATCTCTCCCGAAGTTATTGATTCCGCTTTTTTGATAGCTTCTTTAACAGTTTTCCGGTTTTGTTCTTCTAGTAAAGGCATGTTGAAATAATTAAATTGAGCTAAAACACATTGCCCCTTTCAATTCGAAAGGGGCAATGTTTATTTTCTTAATTAAAACTGAACGGTTGGAGCTTTTTCACTGCCTGCCTGAGCCTGGAAGTAAGGTTTTTCGGCAAATCCAAACATGCCTGCAAATAAATTACTCGGAAAGCTTTTAACCTTTTTATTATAGCTTCCTGTTAATTCGTTGAACCTGTTGCGTTCTGTAGCAATTCGGTTTTCGGTGCCTTCAAGCTGTGCCTGTAATTCCAAAAAGTTTTGGTTCGCTTTTAAATCCGGATATTTTTCAACTACCACCATTAATCGGCTTAAAGCTGATCCTAAGCCATCCTGTGCTTGTTGGAACTTCTGAAAAGTTTCTGGTGTTAATTTGCTGGCATCAACGTTTACAGCTGTCGCTTTTGAACGAGCCTCAATTACTTGAGTCAGTGTTTCTTTTTCAAAATTGGCATAACCTTTTACCGTATTCACTAAGTTAGGAATCAGGTCGGCCCTACGTTGATAAACGTTCTGAACCTGTCCCCATTGTTGTTGAACATCCTGGTCAAGAGTAACCATTTTATTATATCCGTTGCATGCACTTACTCCAAAGATAAGTGCTAAGATGGCGATTACGCCAAGTACAATTTTATTCATAGAATTAGTATAATTTCCAATCAAATCTACAAAATTTATGCAAGGGCATTAATACGCTTTAATTCTTTTAATTTTGCTGCGATTTCAGAATAACTATCTGACAAAAATTATGATTAAAGACCTTGAACTGACAATTCTGCCTGATTCTATTAATGATCAGCAGAATATCCTAAAACAAATCTCTAACGAGCTTAAGCTTTCTATAAAACGCATTTTGGGGTTTACCATCGATAAACGCTCTATTGATGCCCGTTCAAAAATTACCGTTTACCGGATTAAGGTAAAGGTTTATATAGATGAAGCTGCACCTGCTGCTCAAACATTTCATTCTGAGTATAAAAATGTAAAGGATAAACCTGTTGTATTGGTAATTGGTGCTGGTCCGGCGGGCATATTTGCTGCCTTACGTTTAATAGAACTCGGATTGAAGCCAATTGTATTGGAAAGAGGGAAAGACGTTAAAACTCGTCGTCGCGATTTGGCTGCTATCAATAAAGAAGGAGTTGTTAATCCGGAAAGCAATTATTGTTATGGTGAAGGTGGTGCCGGGACTTATTCGGATGGTAAATTGTACACTCGTTCAACCAAGAGAGGTGATGTAAATAAAGTGCTCGAAACATTTGTAGCCTATGGAGCTACCGATGATATCTTAATAGACGCCCGCCCCCACATAGGCACCAACAAGCTGCCGCAAATTATTGTGGCTATGCGCGAAAGCATTCTGAATGCAGGTGGTGAAGTTCATTTTGATACTAAAGTAATTGATTTTGATGTTGAGTTTGGTGCAATAAAGCAAGTGAAAACCAATAATGGTAGTTTTAAAGCCGATCATGTTATTTTGGCCACAGGGCATTCGGCACGCGATATTTTCTATCTCCTTCATCAAAAAAATATCTTAATAGAAGCTAAGGCTTTCGCATTGGGTGTGCGTATTGAGCACCCTCAGACCTTAATTGATAAGGCGCAGTACCGTTGTGAGGTTCGTCATGATAATCTTCCTCCGGCCTATTATAGTTTAGTAGAACAAGTGAACGGTCGGGGCGCTTTTTCTTTTTGCATGTGTCCGGGTGGAATAATCGCCCCTTGTGCCACCGATCATAATGAAATTGTGGTAAACGGCTGGTCGCCTTCAAAAAGAAATAACCCGTATGCTAATTCCGGGACGGTTGTGCAGGTAAATCTTGAAGATATAAAAAATGGTTTTGACGATCCTTTAGCGGCGTTAAAGTTTCAACAACAGATAGAACAAACTGCTTTTAATGTAGCAGGAGGTAGTTTAAAGGCTCCCGCGCAACGCATGGTCGACTTTGTAAATAAAAAAGTTTCAACCAATCTGCCTGATTGTTCTTACCTGCCTGGAATTGTCAGCGCCGACCTTTATACAGTTTTGCCAGCTTTTGTTACCGAGAGTTTAAAACAAGCATTGCCTTTGTTCGATAAAAAGATGAGAGGTTATTTTACTAACGAAGCTGTTTTGGTAGGTGTTGAATCGAGGACCTCTTCACCAGTAAGAATTCCACGCGATAAAGAGACACTGCAGCATCCTCAGGTTAAAGGACTTTATCCATGCGCCGAAGGAGCCGGTTACGCTGGAGGAATTGTGTCGGCTGCAATTGATGGAATTAAATGTGCCGAAGCCGCTTTTACTGCCATCAATGGATAATTTCTTGGACTAAAAAAGAATTGCCTTAAACTTCTTTGATAATAAAGCGTTAATTTTATTGAAAAGGAGGCATATATGGAAAAGCAATTGAATTTTATTAAAGCATTGCGCGAAGTTGCTGATGATATAGCAACTAGTCCTAAATACCAATGGGGGCATATGGGAAAGTGTAATTGTGGTTTTTTAGCTCAAAAGCTAACAGGTCTTACTTCCGCCCAAATCCATCGAAATGCCATGGCTCGAAGAGGAGATTGGTCGGACCAACTGAATGATTACTGTCCAAATTCCGGTTATCCTATTGATCATATAATTTTCAATTTGCTTCAGGCAGGCTTAAAAGTCGAAGATCTTGCTCATCTCGAACGTTTATCTGATCAGAAAATTTTAAATAGAATTTCTGAAAATCATAAGCCGCTATATTTTAACCAAGCCGCAGATGTTTCTTTATATATGAAAGCTTGGGCCGATAAGTTGGAAGATGAGGTTCTTTCAACGGTTAAAGTCCAATCCTTAACTAATCTTTTGCTAACTAATAATTCGTCATCAAAACCCATCTACCTGCAACATTAGTATGTCTCAAAAACAACAGTTAATTAAAGAACTCGATGCGGCGATAAAGGGCGAGCCATGGCATGGGCCTTCGCTAAAGCAAATTTTGAAGGATATTTCTCCTATTGATGCAATCAAGCGGCCAATTGCTAATGCCCATTCAATAGCGGAGCTTGTTTTACATATTCTTGCATGGACGGAAGAGGTTTCGGAACGGTTGGAAGGTAAGTCTCCTTCAGATCCTAACAGAGGTGATTGGCCCGTTTTGGATAATACCAATGCTGAAAATTGGAGCAGGATTCTTTCTGAATTGATGAATGCACATCAGATTCTGATAAATAATATCATTGATTTCCCTGATGGTGATTTTGATAAAGTTGTTGGCAATGACAGGGATGCTCCTTTGGGAACGGGAATTTCCTTTGCCGAAATGCTGCATGGCCTTGCTCAGCATCATGCCTATCATGCAGGGCAAATAAGTTTACTCTCAAAATTCAATCAATAGCTTGTTCAATAACAATATATTTTATGTCGGAAAAGAAAACCCTCGTACTAGGCGCCTCAACAAATCCCGAACGATATGCATTTAAAGCCGTAAACAGATTAGTACAGCACCATCATCCGGTAGTGGCCGTCGGGTTAAAGGAAGGAGCGATAGCTGGTGTGGAGATTGAAAAACCTGGAACTATTCATTCTGACATTAATACTATTTCCCTTTATGTAGGCCCCGCTCATCAAGCGGTTTATTATGATTATATTCTGAAAACAAATCCCCAACGAGTGATCTTTAATCCAGGAACTGAAAATGCTGAACTACAGCAAATGCTCACTGAAAAAGGCATCGGCTATGAGCATGCCTGTACACTAGTTTTGCTTTCTATCGGCGATTATTAATTGGTTAAGAACGCTAATACGGTTAATTAAAAGATGATAACCAGCAAATAGGCCTCAACATAAGCCTTTAGGATAAGAAGTTGTACTAATACAACATTTCCTTATTTTTGGCCATGATGAAAAAGGAGCAATTTGAAATAGATTTGGTGTATTTGTGGGTAGATGGAAACGATCCTCAATGGCAGGCAAAAAAGGCTGCATTAACAAATCAACCCTATGATAATTCCGAAGCAAACAGTAAAGCCCGATACATTAATAACGATGAATTAAAGTATGCGCTGCGTTCGGCTGAAAAATATGTGCCTTGGATCCGACAGATCTTTATAGTTACTGATAATCAAAAACCAGATTGGCTAAATACTGATAATCCAAAGATTAAGGTAATTGACCACAAAGAAATTATACCTGCTGAAGCATTACCTTGCTTTAACTCCAGCGTAATTGAATATTTCATACATAAAATACCAGGTCTGTCTGAGCATTTCCTGTTTGCCAATGATGACATGTTTTTTAATGACTTCCTTCAGCCCGATTTCTTTTTTACTGAAGAGGGCTTGCCGATTGTACGTTTGAAAAGGAAATTCTTTGGAAAATGGCACAATCGTTTGGAACTGCTGTTTAAAGACTTGGGACAATACGCCAAAATGTTAATGGATTCTTCAATTTTGGTGGAGCAAAAGTTCGGGAAACATTATTCAAGCGTTCCTCATCATAATATTGATGCTTACCGTAAATCCGATTATAAGAATGCAGTGGAAGATGTATTTAATGAGCAGGTGAAAAAGTCACAGGTGAATCATATACGCACTTACGGTGATTTGCATCGTTCTGCTTTTACTTATTACTCACTTGCAATTAACCATGCTGTATTAAAACATGTAACGCGCAGCGAGTCGAGCAGAATATTAGTTAGCCGTCATGACTTTCAGAAATACCTGGATCAAAATAAACCAAAGCTCTTTTGCTTAAATGATGATCAGCGGGTTAAAGATGAAAGAAGGGAAAAGATTAAACCATTTCTGGAACATCTTTTCCCTTTAAAATCTGCTTTTGAAAAATAACTAAGCAGGTATTCTATAATTCAAAGCTCGATTTCTTCGGTAAAATGCTTTCAAAAGCTGAATTTACGCTCTCCATGGTTTCTTCAAAATTGGTAATGTGTTCATTATCGTTAATACACACCAATTTATAAGATTGCTCGCGGATAGCTTTAACTGCTTTCTTGGTTTTAAATAAGAGCGGGAACATTTTGGTATCCTGGTACGTATTGTAAGCATTAAAGTTCGACTTGCAAATTTGCCAGGTTCTAAAAAGCTCTTGCGTAAAATCTTCTGGGCTTCTGAACTTGTGAACCGACATTGCTGTTAATTCTTTTCCTACTTTTCCCCAAACCTCTTCATAAGTGCTTTTTAAATAAGGCTGAGCATTATGCGGCGTACGTAAAGTGATAAATTTGTTATAAAAAGACATTAAACGAGTTATCCTTGCCCTGCTGCCATATGATGGGTGAAACCACTTATCGTGATCTCTTTTCATTACCTCTTTTTTATTAAAGAACTTATTGATGATGGCAATATTGTTTTTAAGGCACTTGCTCCATAATGATAAACCTAGGTTAGTACGGAATGCCGCAATATCATTAGGTAAGCCATTTTTGAAGAATCGTTCTTTCGTTATATTATTAATAATGAAGAAATCATCGTTGAAATACACAAAGTGCTCAGCTATGTTCGGGATCTTGTGAAAGTAAATCTCAATTAAACTCGAATTGAAACAAGGTAAAAACTGCTTTGGAATATAATCCTCATGATTTACCATTTGAATTTTCGGATGATTAATATCTAACCACTCCGGGTGTTGGCCACATGTTACGAAATGAATCTTTCTCACCCACGGCGCAAACTCTTCTACTCCTCTGAACCAATATTTAAGAAAACCATAATCCCTAAATCGTGCTACCGATACTTCATTTTTTGTGTTATCAATTTTACCCGAGTAGGTCGCAAAATCCTTTTGCCATTTCGGATCATTCATATCTACCCAGGTAATTACAAAGTCTATATCCATAAAGTTGTATTCTTTTATAATGGTACTTAATTATAACAGGGCCAAATGTACAGGTATTGCAACGAATAAGCAATCAGCCTGCTGTTATAGCATTAGTGTATTACTATTATATAAAACCAATGCGCTTTATTTATATAGTATAGATAGGTAAGTAAGCGCTCGTTTCATTTCTGTTTACATCATGTGGTCCTACTTTCTCGTAGCAAGCTTTTCTTTTAACCAGTGCACTTTATTTATATAGTATATTATATAGATAAGTAAACGCCAGTTCTATTTCTGTCAACTTTTTACGGTCCTTCTTTCCGTTGCAAGCCTTTTACCCTTGCTGGGGGGCTTCGCACAAGGGCTTTCCACTGCAATCAGGTTTAATTTTGGGGCAAACGGAGCCATTTAGAGCCGTCACAAGGGGTGTGCTATAACTTTTTCTCTCACACGATCAGCTCTTTAGGGAATGTATTGGCTAAAAAGGGAAAAAGAGTTTGGTGGGGGGGATAAAGTTTCTACCTTTGCACTCCGCAATCGGAAGGAGGGCGGAAAGGTTTGAAAGGGTGGTTGACTGGCAGGAGAGGGGAAAGCGATAAGGGAAGCAGGTCAGAAAAAAGGGTTCAAAATTATTTTAAAATAAATTTGGCAGAGACGATAAAAAGTTTCACCTTTGCACTCCCGAAACGGGGAAGAAACTTCGGTCAACGGACAGAAGGAATGAATTGAAAAACGGGCATAGCGATGAAGAGGAAGCAGAAAGGCGGGAAAAAAAATAAAAAATAATTCTTGCGAAAATAAAAAAGAAGCTTACCTTTGCAGCCCCGCTGAGACGGAAGGTCGGAAGCGAAAAAAAATGAAAAGAAGGATAAAGGGAAGCTGATCGAAAGAAAGGCAAACAGGTTCGACTCCTGAAGTATCCACGAAGAACTAACAATGGTTAGTTCAAAGTTCTTTGAAGAGATGAGAATAGC
>NZ_PQVF01000017.1 GCF_002920915.1 Solitalea longa | reverse complement strand
TAACACTAAAAAAAGTAACTTCGAAAAACAGCCTGTATAGGTTAATTAGGATTAACAACATCCAGTGTATAGTTAATCCAGGATTTATTCACTAATCTGTATAGTTATTTCAGGACGGGTCAAAGGTCGTATTATAGGGTATATGCGTCTAGTATACGTCTAGTATACGTCTAGTATACGTCTAGTATACGTCTAGTATACGTCTAGTATGCGTCTAGTATGATCCGACTTAAGAGTAGATAGTTTGTACTTCTCACCCTTCTCATTCGCTGTTGAGTGGAAGCCCTGGTATGATATTAGGCGAACAACATGGGAGGAATAGCCCTAAATCATTCAATATTCACGTAAGGAACCTTGGCCAATTCAGGCCGGTGCGGTAAGGTTTGAAGGCGAATTGGACGCAGTTCCGTCGGGAATATTCGGTCCCGCCGACCGTGGAGGCGAAAAATTGCTGAAAGGGTACGGAAGGAGGGTTTGTATTGAAATTGATTAGATCAAAAGGCAAAAACTGGAACAATACCATTTTACCCAAAGTGTTAAGCGATAGCATCACTTCCTGGAATAAATAAAACCGAAGCCTGCAAATTTTCTTAATTTGTAAAACCCAACCTAATTTGCCACAACTTTCAGAGCTCAAAACCATTCAATATTCACGTAAGGAACCTTGGCTAATTCAGGCTTTGCTGTAAGGCATGAAGGCGAATTGGATCCCGGTTGAACCGGGATCGTGAATATTCGGTCCAGCTCGCGGTTCAACCGGGATGGAGGCGAAAAATTGCAGAAAGGTTTTAAACGTAGAAGTTCTGAGGAAGTGGATTAGTGTGATGATAAATTTAAGGTGTTTTGAATGGTACTATTCACAAATTGTCCGAAGTCTTAGCATAAGTGAGACTTTGGATTGCTGCAAATAAAACAGAGGTCTTAGATCGGCTCTCACTCATGTGCCCATAACCTGGCGCCACCTTTAATTCCTTCACGATTATTTACAATGATTATATTATCATCGAGTTCAATAGCTAAGTTTTTCGCATTACCGCCACTTATGTATAAGCGGTCATAATTAAAAACCGTTTTCAATACAGCCAATACTTTTTTCATTCGGTAATTCCAGTGGTCCTTGCCTCTTCGCTGATAAGCTTTCTCACCCACATAATCATCATAGTCTTTATCTGTTTTTATGGGATGATGTGAAATTTCAAAATGCGGAAGTAATTTACCGTCAAGCAGTAATGCGGTGCCAAAACCTGTACCTAATGTGATCATCATTTCAAGCCCCTGGCCACTTACCATACCAATGCCCTGCAGATCTGCATCATTCACTACTTTGGTAGGTTTGTCCAACATTGCTGCAATAGCCGACTGCAGATCATAATCCTCCCAGTCTTCAGTACCCAGGTTCGGGGCGGTTTTTATTACGCCGTTTTTTACATAACCGGGGAAGCCGACCGATATCTTATCATACTCTCCTAAAGGTTGAACAAGTTCTCTTATCAGCTCCAAAACGTTTTCCGGATTGGCAGGATCCGGTGTAGGCATTCTTCCATACTCTGAAATGGGAACGCCATCAGCGTCTAATATTGTTGCTTTTATATTTGAACCGCCAATATCTATGGATAAAATATTCATACTTAAAATTTTAAATCAAATCCATTCTTTTATTTATTCTCACCCACTCTTTGTCGCAAGCATTGTTGCTTAAGCTCGCAACAAGTGAATTTTGAGTCGGGTTGTCACAATGGAACAGATTATGAATTTAACTAATATTTTCAGGAGAGTTATTTATTTTTAATTATTACCAGACAGTTTCTTATGCTGTTTTTTTCTCAATTTGGATGGCTACTGGGATCCAAATTATAAACCAATCAGTATATTTATACTACAGTGGAGAAAGACGCATGAATTACCTGGCGTCTTCGGCAAACTTCAACGTTTATTGCAATTATAAAAAATACACTACTTTATGAAAAAAATTTGGGGAATCGTATTGATTGTAGCTGGAGGAGCTTTAGCTATACATACTCTTAATGGACTTTTTTCTTTTTTTATCATGGACAAAAGCTCGACTTATGAATTGAGTCGATCAATTGGGTATTTGATATGGCAGCTCATTTTGAGTGGATTAGTTTTTTTACTTGTTAAAACAGGACTTAGATCAATAAAGGAATGAAAAAAATAGCTTTTGTTTTTATAATTATATTTCTTTTCGCATTTACCCCAGGAAATAAGTGGGTTGAAATCAATATTGATTCAAAATTGACCGTCGAGTTTCCTGAAAAAGTGGAAATGAAGAATGTTGATGGCAAACAGATTTATTCTTATAAAAGTGAGGAATGTCTTTTTGCTGTAGTCGCCAAAAACATTTCAAGCAAACACGATTTGAATAATCAGCAAGAACTTACACAAGTATATGAAGGCGTTATTCAAGGAACTTTGAATGCAGCTAAAGAACCTCAACTTATCTATAAAAAAGACTTTAAAAACTCCGGTGTGCAATGAAAAGAATTTAGTATTAAATCTAAGCACTCTTCCACAGGACAATCAATGATTGTAAATGGTCGGGTAATTGGTTATAAAGGAACTATTTACAATGTTCAATGCTGGTTCCTTAATGGAGACAACAATGAATGCCAAGCTTTGAAACAAAAGTTCTTTAATTCCATCAAAATTAAACAATAACTATTCATGTTACAGGCTTGCCGTCAGTAAGGATGACGAGTAACTTGAAATTGAACCGAATTATATCTTGCATCACACTGACCATTGAGCTTGGTGTTCTCGCGCCGAAAGTCAAGCTTAAACGTTAGCACCAATTATAAAATATGGCAATGAAAAACAATCTCGACCTATTCAGAAAAGAGTTTTTAGAAGCAAATACTTGGGCACAAAGAAAGGATGGAGTTCCTCTATATCTGATTGACAACTTGGCGAGGGAAGAATTAAAAATAGCAGAAATTGAGCTTATTAAAGTTTTAAGCCTTCGAGACAACTGGCCAATAGTCGGTCTTGGATACATAAAATCAAAAGACGCACTTCCTGCATTATATAATTTGCTTGAGAAGAGTAAAGGCGCAATGAAAGTGACCATTGCTTATTCAATTTTTCAAATATGTCAAGACCCCAAAATGATTGAAATAGTTCTTGAAACGATGCCAAGAATAACTAATGAATTTGAGCTTATCGATGTTCTCTATTATTTGCCAAGTTTCAAGGACAAAAGAATAACAGACCTTCATCACAGCTATCGTAATCATAAGGACTATTTAGTTGCATATAATGCTATTCGATATCTTGGTTTGCCAACAGACGAAGTAATTGAAAAATTCCGTGACAAGAAGTAGGCATTAGTTTAAGGATCAAAAATTAGAATACCGTCACAATAATCCTGTAGTAGCAGGAATAGTGGATGAGCCGGAGCATTATCGTCTTCAGACCGCGATAAAGAATAATAGAAACAAACAAAACCACCTTTAAAACAAGGATGGTTTTGCTGTTTTTAGATAAGATGGTAATTATCTTAGGAATACATTTGCCATTGAAACTAAAAATGAAGGCTTCCTTTTAAAATCAAAACCCCTCGTTCTTTTAAGTCTTCAACTTACACCTCAGGTTGTCGTAAATGTTGGGCGGTAGTTGTTTGCCCTAGTTGCTAGTTATCTTAAGTGTTCGGCGTTCGTTGTTGGAAGAGTTAAGCGCAGCGTCTCTTCCAACTGCAAATGAAACAAAGGTCTTCAGACCGGGATAAGAGAAATAAGCAACAAGACCGTCTTGCTAAAAAAGGTGGTCTTGTAAAAGTTTTCGAAAACGTACTCCTTGGAAGCAATCCTCCTCGATGCAGTTGCTAATTTATTGCACAAATTATATTTGTGTATTTATTACACTGGCAAAATTTAATTATATATTCAACTTTGTTTAATGATTAAAAACACTGTCGTGAGGATTAAACGATTTTGCGGTTACTTATTTTCATAACAATCAATATGAAACGAAAACTGAGAATGGGCATGATTGGTGGAGGGAAGAACGCCTTTATAGGTGCAATTCATCGTATGGCAGCCAATTTGGACGGGTTGACAGAGTTGGTTTGTGGAGCATTTTCTTCAAATGCAGATAGAGCTTTGGAAAGCGGGCGCTCCTTATTTCTTCCGGAAGAAAGAATTTATTTGAGCTTTGAAGAAATGATTCAAAAAGAAAGCGAGCTCCCCCTGGATGTTCGAATGGATTTTGTTGCCATTGTTACTCCTAACCATTTGCATTTCGCACCTGCCATGCTTGCTTTAGAAAAAGGGTTTCACGTGGTGCTCGATAAGCCGATGGCTTTTAGTTTGGAGGAGGCCTTACAGCTAAAGAAAAAAGCAGAAGAAACCAACTTACTGCTCATGCTAACGCATACTTATAGTGCTTATCCGATGGTAAAACAAGCCAGGCAAATGGTAAAAGATAACCAGTTCGGTAAAGTTCGTAAAGTGTGTGTAGAATACCCTCAAGGATGGTTAAGCTCCTTTTTAGAACAGGAGGGCAATCAGCAGGCCAGCTGGAGAACGAACCCTGAACAGTCAGGAATAAGCGGATGCATGGGCGATATTGGCACTCATGCTGCACAGTTGGCCGAGTATATTTCAGGATTAAAAATCAGCAAGCTTTGTGCTGATCTTAATATAGTAGTAAGCGGCAGAGCTCTTGATGATGATGGCAATGTATTATTGAAATTTGACAACGGGGCCAATGGCCTGCTCATGGCTTCACAAATAGCCGCAGGAGAAGAAAATGCTTTAAAAATTCGTGTGTATGGCGAAAAGGGTGGTTTGGAGTGGGCGCAACAAGAGCCCAATACGCTGTTGGTGAAATGGCTTGACCAGCCTACGCAAATTTTCCGCGCAGGAACCGGCTATAAGCATATGCTATCGAGCTATGCTATTCATAATTGCCGCACACCTGGAGGACATCCAGAGGGGTATTTGGAAGCATTCGGCAATTTGTACAGAAACTTTGCTTTAACCGTATTGGCCCGCTTAAACGGCACTAGCCCTTCCGATGAAGCATTGGATTTTCCTACCGCAGCGGATGGTGTACGTGGTATGGCATTCATCGACACCGTTGTTAAAAGCAGTAAATCCACCGAAAAATGGACCGATTTTATTCTTTAACCTATTTAAACGATGCAAACAATAAAAGGGCCAGGAGTTTTTCTGGCGCAATTCATAGGAGATCAACACCCCTTTAATAGTTTGGACGCTATTTGTAAGTGGGCCAAAAGCCTTGGCTTTGAAGGCATACAAATCCCTACTACCGACAGTCGTTTCATTGATCTTAAAAATGCAGCCGAAAGCAAAAACTATGCTGATGAAATCAGAGGTGTGGTAAGCGAAAATGGACTGAGTATTACAGAGCTGTCAACGCATTTGCAGGGCCAACTGGTGGCTGTAAACCCTGTATATGACCAGTTGTTTGATAGTTTCGCACCTGTTGAATACCGTAATCATCCCAAGGCCAGAACTGAATGGGCAATACAACAATTAAAATATGCCGCCAAAGCGTCGCATAATTTAGGATTAAATGCGCTTGCTACTTTTAGTGGAGCTTTGTTGTGGCCTATGGTGTATCCCTGGCCGCAGCGCCCAGCCGGTATAGTTGAAACAGGCTTTAAAGAACTGGCCGCCCGCTGGCTGCCGATATTAAATGTGTGCGACGAAAATGGGGTTGATTTGTGTTATGAAATTCATCCCGGAGAAGATTTACACGACGGAATTACCTACGAAATGTTCCTGGACAATGTTAATCAGCATAGCCGGGCTTGTTTGTTGTATGATCCTTCTCATTTCGTTTTACAATGTCTTGACTACCTGGCTTATATAGATCACTACCACGAACGTATAAAAATGTTTCATGTAAAGGATGCCGAATTTAATCCGACGGGGAAGCAGGGTGTTTATGGCGGATACCAAAATTGGGCAAACCGTGCGGGTCGTTTCCGGTCATTAGGCGATGGCCAGGTGAATTTTAAAGCCATATTTAGCAAACTGGCTCAATATAATTTTAGGGGATGGGCAGTAATGGAATGGGAATGCGCCTTAAAACATCCTCAAGTTGGAGCAAAAGAAGGCGCCGCTTTTATTAAAAACCATATTATCCCTGTAACCGATAGGCAATTTGATGATTTTGCGGCAACGGGCAATGAAACTACTAACCTGACAGTGCTCGGCTTAAATTAATTAGCCATTAATGCCATATTAACCTGCACTATTACATAAAAATATAAAAACATGACTTTAACCAATCGTATTAAATTATCAGTAATGATGTTCCTGGAGTTCTTTATCTGGGGAGCATGGTTTGTAACACTGGGAACTTTTTTAGGGAAAAACCTGGCGGCGTCTGGAACTCAAATTGGCTTAGCATACCTTTCACAATCTATTGGTGCCATCATCGCTCCGTTTATTATTGGTTTAATTGCTGATCGGTTTTTTTCTGCTCAAAAAATATTGGGCGTTTTACATCTTGCAGGAGCCCTGTTATTGTGGCTGGCATCAACTGCTGTGAACTTTAACGTGTTTTTTTCGGCCATTCTGGTTTATATGATCCTGTTTATGCCAACCCTGGCATTAATAAATTCCATCTCTTTCAAGCAAATGAAGGATCCGGGCAAGGAGTTCCCCTCAATTCGTGTATTAGGAACCATTGGATGGATCTTAGCTGGTTTAACCATCGGATGGTTGAACTGGGAACAAAATAGCCTATTGGTTTTTACCTTTAAAACTGCGGCAGGAGCTTCTGCCTTATTGGGTATATTCAGTTTTACGCTTCCTGCCACGCCTCCAATGCGCAAAGCTGAAAAGACTTCTATCTCAGATGTTCTTGGACTGGATGCTCTCCGTTTATTAAAAAATCGCTCTTATTTATTGTTCTTTATCTCTTCGGTTGCCATCTGTATTCCACTGGCCTTTTATTATAACTTCACTAATCTTTTCTTAAATGAAACAGGAATGAAATCTGCAGCAGGCATTCAATCGTTGGGACAGGTTTCGGAAACGTTGTTCATGCTTTTAATCCCCATATTTTTTATACGATTGGGCGTAAAAAAAATGCTGGCAATCGGCATGCTGGCCTGGGCGTTACGTTACCTGTTTTTTGCGTATGGGAATGCGGATGCCAATTACTGGATGCTGATTACGGGCATTGTTTTACATGGTATATGTTATGATTTTTTCTTTGTTACGGGCCAAATTTATACCGATAACCTTGCCGGAGAAAAATCTAAAAGCGCTGCTCAGGGATTAATAACACTGGCCACTTATGGAGTGGGTATGCTTATCGGTTCCCTTGTATCAGGACCCATTGTGGATGCTTTTAAAATGGCAGATGGCCATAACTGGCAAATAATCTGGATCATTCCAGCGGCAATTTCGGGTGTTATATTCGTGTTGTTTGTGTTGCTTTTCCGTGATAAGCATATAGAAAAAGTAAGCTCTGAATTAACGATAGAAACCTCTGGCCACTAAAACCAATTTTGTTTAACCAGTAGAATTCAATAAATAATTTAGTTCAAAAAATACATTAATAATTCAATGAAAAAACTATTCTCTCTATTTGTATTATCTACTATAATAACAACCACACTGTTTGCACAGGATAAAAAAGCACTCCGTATCGGTATTGTTGGCCTTACTCATACTCACGTGCATGGCATATTGGGCCGGCCTAATCATGGCGATCTTCAAATTGTTGGTATTGTAGAAACCGATAAAAAATTGGCCCAGCGTTATGCAGCTGAACATGGATTCAGTATGGATATTGTTTATTATTCACTGGATGAAATGATAGCCAAAGCAAAACCCGAAGCCGTAGCTGCATTTGGTTCTATTTACGAACATTTAAAAGTTGTTGAAAAGTGTGCGCCTCTGGGAATACATGTAATGGTTGAAAAACCGTTAGCCGTTTCCATGGAACATGCTAAGAAAATGGAAGCATTAGCAAAAAAAAACAACATTCACTTGCTTACCAATTATGAAACAAGCTGGTACCCATCATTGCATAGAACCTATGAATTGCTGAAGAAAGACAGCATTGGTAATTTGAGCCAAATTATTGTAAGAGATGGTCACAGAGGCCCTAAAAAAATAGGTGTCAATGAAGAGTTTTTAGTTTGGCTTACGGATCCAGTACAAAATGGTGGCGGGGCTATTACTGATTTCGGTTGCTATGGTGCCAATATCAGTACCTGGATGCAAAATGGTAAGAAACCGCTTACGGTGACGGCCGTTACCCAGCAATTTCAACCGGAAAACAATCCACATGTCGACGATGAAGCAACCATTATACTTACTTATGAACATTCTAAAACGACGATTCAGGCTTCATGGAATTGGCCCATTGGCAGAAAAGACATGGAAGTGTACGGTACAACAGGAGTGTTGTTTGCCGATAATAGAAATAACGTAAGAATGCGAATTGCCCAGGGGTATGATTGGTTTAAAGAAAGTACCTATAAATTAGATGAGCGCACTGCTCCCTATAACGACCCGTTCTCACTTTTTGCTGCCGTAATCAGAAATGAAATAATTTTGCCCTCCTACGATCTCTCTTCACTTGAAAACAATATGATGGTGGTGGAAATATTGGATGCTGCAAGAAAAAGCGCAAAAACAGGAATGACGGTAAAACTTAAATAACCTTCAGTTGATTTGATCAATATTCATTATGAAAATTACCACACAAATGGCAGGCTTTTGCACGCTTTTTATGAAAACGATGGTATTGAAATAAGGGTTGATTTGCCGGCTGAGCCGTAACAGAGTAGGAAAAGGTTTTATAGAGGTAGGAAGGTTGTCACTGGCTTGTATTAAAGGGCTTAATGTTATCATCTGATAGTCGACTCATAGCTCCCGATGGATCGGGAAAGACTGGCCGATGGCTGAATACTTTTTGTCTTGACACAAAAAGTATCCAAAAAAACAAGGCATCCCGGTTGAACCGGGACCTCCCTCAGCCCAACACATGGCCTGCCGCTTTGTCTACCCCTCGCACAAATTTTTCTTAGCCATAGTCCCATTAAATAAGCCCTGGAAAAGTCTGCTGACCCGGAAACTGAAAGTTTTACCCTTCACTCAAAGCATTGCTTTTATTGTTATCATTTTTTCCAAAACACAAAACGATTGAATTCATAATTTAAACAACCAAAGCGCTCTTTTCCTGATCGTTTAATTTTCGATATTTCAAAATTGACAGAACCGAAATTAAGAGTAAAATGCCAGTTGCCCAATATACCCAATGGGGGATAGGTACAGGGTCTCCCGCTGCATAAGAATGTAAACCCGAGAGGTAATAATTAACCCCGAATGAGGTCATAATAATTGATGAAAATGCCCAAAGATTGGTCAGATTATAAACTAAGCTGTTGTTGAAGGTGGGGATCAGTCGCAGGTGTAAAACAAAAGCATACACCATAACAGATATCAACGCCCAGGTCTCTTTGGGATCCCATGCCCAGTATCGCCCCCAGCTTTCATTGGCCCATACGCCACCTAAGAAGGTGCCGATAGCTAGTAAAAACAAACCAATAGTGGTCGCAAGTTCGTTTACAATGGTTAATTCTTTCATGTTGATCCACCAATTGGCGTTCGGTGAAGCAGGCTTAAAAGTGATGAACAGTAAATTTAGCAAGGCGAGAATAGCGGCCAGGGCAAGTGGCGCATACGAACTTACAATGATGGCCACATGAATTTTTAGCCAATACGAATGCAAAACGGGCATCAGGTTGGTGATCTCAGGATTCAGCCAATCCAGGAAGCCTACAAATAGCAATGTTCCTGAAAACAGCAGGCTTAAAGGAATGGTAAACTTTGATTTACCGGAAAACAGCAGACCGAAAAATAAAATGCCCCAAGCCACGAAAACCAACATTTCAAACCCATCTGTCCAGGGTGGGCGCTGGGCAATGAACCAGCGCAGGCCTAGATGCGCAGTGAAAATGGCAAACCCCAGCCAGCTCATTACTTTACCCACATTCCATACCCATTGAACAAGCTTTGTTTCTCTAAACAACAAGGTAATGCCTGAAACCAGCATGAAAATACCCAATAGCCAGAATGGTGTAAACAGTCTATTGCCTAGGTTCAATTTGTTATAAATTAATTCTGCCTCGAGGAGATTTCCTTCAGGGTACACTTTTTTACCGGCTTGTTGCTGATAAAGGTCTATGTATTTTAATGCCTCATCGGCTTGCTTCCAATCACCTTTCTGTACACCTTGCTTTAGCCCGTCAAGGTATAGTGGAGTTATATTGGCTACAAAACGAGCGTCTTCTTCATCAAAACCTTGCTGTGATTGCTGACTGGTAAACCAGGTATTGTTAGGGTCATTCTTGTTTGGAAAGATCCTGAGAAAATCCCCGGTAAGCAGGGCATAAAAGATATTGAATCGTTCATCTGTCTTCAACAGCTCTTTGTGAGCTTCATTCCGCTCCGAAGGTTTCAAACGGTTGGCTTCATCTACCAGGTCGTGAAGTAAATAATCACCGTCCTTATTGATAAAATCCTTGAAACTTATTCTATCAGTGGGTTGGATCCCCAAGGCGGCAAACACCCGCTGCGACTTTTCCCGATCAATTTTTATGATAGGCAATTGGCTGAAGGTAATCGGGTCCATTTGTACAGCCAGTAGAAATTGTTCTGCTGATAGTTCAACCTGCCCTGATTTGGTAGGGATCCAGATGGATGATCTGCCATTAAGTTTGCGTACTATTTCGTTGGCGAGGGTATTGAGCGGCTTCATTCGGCCGTCCAAATCCTGAATAACCAGTTTTCCATACACGGCAGCTTTATCATTGGGCACAATAGTAGATACCGTTGGCGTTTCTGCACGGGCCGTCAAACAAAGTATCAGCATAGCGGCGGTTGCTGGGATTGCTAGCTCCTTTTTTCGAATGGATCCTAACTTCTTATTAAGCAACTGGAATCGGCTTCCCTTGGTAAAAAGTGTCAGGAACATGCCCAGACCCATTAGGAAATAACCCAGGTAGGTGAGATTAGAACCGGGCCGGTCCTGGTTTACAGACAAAACAGTTCCTTTTTCATCAGTATCAAATGACGATTGGTAGAAGCGGTAACCCTTATGATCAAGCACATTGTTCATAAAAACACGGTATGGAAATTCCTTTTCTGCGTCTTTTACGGTTAGTTCACTCGCATAACTGGCAGGGCTCTGACTGCCCGGATATCGCTCCAGATCAAATTTTTTCAGGTAAAGGCTGAAAGGCAACATTTCTGCCCGAGGACCATATGTAACAGTATAAGCTTGGTTTTTATAAGTGAATGGATACCAGGTAGGTGCAAAACTCACTAATTTAATATACCGCTCGGTTATCAAATTGTCTTGCAGATCTGTGATCTTGAGTTTGACCCAATCCGGTAGGTTTTTGGCCAGTTTTTTATCTGGCTCGGACCGATAGACTAAGGCTGAATTGCTGTGGATGGCCTTTACCATAAAGGCTCCACCTTCCCATTGGTATAATGATCGTAACTGTAAAGGTTTGATTTCTCGGGCATGTAAAACGCTGATTTTCTGCGTGGACATTTCCATGATTTGCATATGTATATCCGAGCGGATCATCCAAGCATTATCAATCTTAAATACTTTTATTGGATTGCTAGATTCTTTTAGTGTTCCCAGGGATATATTACCCATCAGCAAGGAGTCACCTCGCCTAATCAGGTGATCTTCTCTTCCGTTACCTAGTGCCACTGCCAAATCAAAATAGGTTTGATTTCCTTTTATGATCTGCTCTTTTCCCCCTGTAATGTATTCCTGAAAAATGACTTTGAATAAAGGTTCATTGAATAGGATCGTTGTACTTTGGGGCTTGAAGTTATGGCTGATCAGCGTTATAGGTTTTTCGAAACGTTTACTGGAAGTAACTGACAGTTGTTTTAATTGGAGGTAGCGGTTGTGGGTATAAAAAATACTTTCAGCCTTCCCTTCACGGATATGAATAGTGCCTTCCCTGCCAAAGTACCGGGTAACACCTGCCCCTAAAATGATAAAAACGAAAGCTAGGTGGAACATGCCAATAGGCCATCGGTTTTTATGAAAAAGTTTGTAATGGCCTATATGGGCCACGAAATTAATCGCCAGCCATACCATGATCATTTCAAACCACCAGGCCTCGTATACCAGGGCTCGTGCTACAGGAGTGCCATAGTCATTTTCTATAAATGTAGCAGCCGCCATTGCAGCCGCAAAGGAAATCAATAATACAAGCGTGACCCTCGTGGAAAGTAAGAAGTTAATATACCTCATGTTCTTATAGTAAAATGCTAATAAACTTGTTTTTCATGCCAGGTCTGAAGATTAACATAAGGTATTCCCATTTTTGAATGTTTTTTAAATTGCCGAGACGAAGGTCAGAACCAGACCGGTCTTATGTTAGAAATTTAAGGTATACATCGTTTTAAGTATGAAGGAATATTTTATCTGAGCATGGTCACTTTTTTCCGGGCTTCTCTTTCTTTTCCTTCCTTAAGCCATTTAGGAACTACCTGTTCCAGAAAATCTGCCTTATCCATTTTTTCTTTTTCGAGGTTAACTCCAATATAAGCCTGCAGCGCAGATTTACTGTTTAAATCGGGCATTTTCACTTGTTGGTTATAACCTAAAGTTGCCAATAATCGGGCTAGCTCTATCCGTGCATCTTGTATAATAGCAGTACCAGCAGCTAAGATGCGGCTCGATTCTAATGGAGCGTGGAATCCCGCACCATGGGAGGCGGCAACATAATCCCAGCGGAACTGCGCATGCCGAATTCCCAGGAGAATATTTTTCATCTGGGCTTCAGTTGCTCCTAACTTCCATGCTTGTTCGGCCTCCAGATGGGCCATGGCAATGTGTCTTTGCAATTGGGAAATGCTTTCTTTTACCTTTCCCTGGCGTTCATATACATCACTTACCAAATCTTCCACTTTCGTTCTATGACACACAAAACAGGAGTTTTCAACATTCGCCAAAGGAGAGCCGATATGATGATCGGTAAATTTCTGACCGCCTTCTGTGCCGTAAGGCATATGGCAGTCGGCACAGGAAACACCTCTTTTTGCATGTACGCCAAATGTGTAAATCTCATAATCCGGATGTTGTGCTTTCAGCATTTTTGCCTTGCTCAAAGGATGAACCCAGTCAGCAAAACCAATGCTGTCGTAGTAGGCAATCATATCTTCCACGGTATATCCATTTTTCCATGGAAAGGTCAGGTATTGGGCACCTTTTTTTGTTGGATTGGTTTTGTCGAAATAGTATTCAACATGGCATTGTGCACATACCAGCGAACGCATTTCCTGGTGGGAGGCCTGGTTGATATTCTTTCCCATCGACTGGAATGCTTCTATAAGTGCCGGTCTAGTGATGGTCAGATTCATTGTTTGGGGATCATGGCAGTCTGCACATCCAATAGGATTGATTATTTGGCTCCCAAAATCTGATAGCTTTTTACTGTAAAACTGAGTTACGCCTATTTCCTTCATCAGGCGAGGGACATCCGGACTCTTACAGGTCCAGCAAGTACTGGGCATCACTCCGCCACCCGGTTCTTTCGGGGCCCCGATGCGCACCGAGGCAAGTACATCCCGCACGGCATGGTTATGCCCCCTGGGCTGATTATACCCTTTGCTAAAAGCGTAGCCTGCCCAAAGAATGATCGTTTCCGGGTTTTCTGCTAATGCATCACGGAAACCACTGGTGTTATACATGCTCTTGAATGTAGTATCCTTGGTTTTCTGGTAAGATTGATATTGACGGGGATAATTCAATCCCCACAAGGTATCCCTCGGCTCAATGCCTTCAATGGCCACCTGAGCATGGTAAGCAAACTTTGCTTCAGTTTTTCTATTCATGATAGAAAAGACCAGCATAGCCAGCAAAAAAGTTACTACTATGGTTCCTAAAAAAAGTATCCAATTTTTCATAGAACAGTTATTGATTGATATCCTTATTTCGTTTGGGTTGATTTCTGTTTATTTTCTTCCATTGTTTTTTGAAGCCAGTCGGGTATAATTTTCATATCGGGTGAAGCATACTCCCGTATAGGCTCTAATTGTAAACCTACGGAAGACAGACTTTTTACCCTGCCATGCGGAACCTCCCGATGACATTCCCAACAAGTTCTATCAGTTCTTTTGGCATGGTGATCTTCTACAAACCCGGCCATTTTTGCATCTGTTACCTGGTTTACATGGCACCGGACGCAGTTTTCCTGGATCACCTCAATAGAAGCACTTTTGGCTTTAATGACCTGGGGCTCTGCCCGCAATGTAAAAATGGAGGCATGGTATAATCCATCCTTAGCTTTAAAATAATACTTGCTGAAAACATTATTATGAGGCACATGACAGTCGTTGCAGCTAGCCACTTCTCTATGTGAACTATGACTCCAGGTAATATATTGTGGTGTCATTAGGTGGCAGTTGACGCAGGCCTGAGGGTCATCTGAAAGGTAAGATGCAGCATTGCTTAATCGCAATACATAAAGACCTAATCCAATAAAGGTAGCTACTGCTACAATTGCAGCAGGTCTCCATTTCTTAGGTGGGATCAGGTTATACCTGAAAAGAAATCGTTCAAGTTTGTGAAGCTTACCCCCCATGAAGCAGCGTTTTAATAGGTTATATTAAACTTACAGAAAAAAGTTTAAATGGGTGGTTATGAATTAAAATTACGTGCAGTAAATCTCTTATTTAAAGGTAGTTCAAGTTATTTCCTAAAAGTTACCCAGTCGTTTACTTACTGCCCTTCTTATAGATGGAATAATTATAAAACAAACAGGTAAGCGAAAAATGCTTACCTGTTTTGGTTTCACTATATATATCTAAACCATTCTACCATGTGTCGTTTCGGGTTTGTGTTGAACCCGTAGGTGTAATGTTTTTGTTTGAACCTGGTTCCCATAAAACATTACCGCTTGCATCCTTGCGGATATACTTATACTCGATAGATTGCCCGGTTGGTAATGAAATGGTTTGTGTCCATGCCGGCCATGCCGGGCAAGTCATTTTTACAGCATTTGCCGTATTCCAACTTCCCAATGCCGGTATACTTCCAATAATGTAAAGATCCTGTCCGGAAACGGTATTGTTGTAGGTAATATTGAAAGTTACAGATGTATTGGATCCGCCTCCTGTGCTATTTGGTACCCAAACTGCATAATTTCGAGCGTTAACCGGGAAAACACCGTAACCGCTTGCATTTGTAGTAACAGTGCCGGCGGTATTACCTGTTTTGTCTGTCAGAGTTGCATTAGGGAATGGAGTAGTAACGCCTTTACTTGCTGCATTGCTTCCGTCATTCAACAACATTAATAAGCCCTTGTGTGTAGCATCACCTGAACGTGAATAAACATATACATTTGCATCGTTAACGCTGGTGTATTCATAAGAAGCTCCATAAGCATTGTTCTTTCTGATCTCTATCAGTTTCTTTATTTGATTACCCAATCCATATTCATAATAATCTCTGTAAAACACACATGGATATCCTTTCTGACGCAACAAAATATAACTGTATGCCAGCATCTTTAAATTAACTACCGGCGAACGTAAAGCACCGGAAGGGGCATCGGTATCGTGGTTGTCAACAAATGGAACTGATAGATCTCCATTGGCCTCAGTGAAGCCAGCAAACTGCAAGCCTCGCATATCCCAACTTCCATTACCGTCACTCATCGCTTTAAATGTGTAATGCAATGGAACATCAAAAACGCTCATTCTGCCTCCGGTTGATGAAACGTAATTTTGAAGGTTTTGTATGTCATTTGACCAGCATTCACCCACCGCAAAACGGGAACCCTTTACATTGTCGAGCCATTGGTTTAGGAATGAGGTATGGATATGTTTTACCGCATCCAAGCGATAGCCGTCCAGACTCAATTTCTGCGTGATCCAATTACCCCATGTAACCATTTCGTTTCTTTGTGCTGCATCTGAAAATCTGATCTCGCAGCCCATCAATCCATCATAAAAATCGCCATTGTTATAAGGCTGAAAATCCCAATTGTTAAACATGATCCAGCCGCTCTGGTCAACCGCATTGAAATTATTATGATTCCAGGTAAATGAACTGTAGGTATTGTTTCTGCCGGGAAAGTTAAACCCGGTCCATACGGTTTTACCATTCACCGTTTCCGAATAATCAGCATTCATCATATGGTTCATTACAATGTCTTCGTAAACGCCTATATTGTTTTGATGAAGTGCTGAAATGGCCGACTGAAGCTGACCTAAAGTTCCATAACGGGTAGCTACCGTTCCTTTTTGATTAAACTCCCCTAAATCATAATGGTCATATACGCCATAACCTACATCGTATACACTTCCACCTTTATTGGCCGGAGGAATCCAAATGGCTGTGATTCCTGCTTGTGATAATTCAGTTGCTTTAGCTTGCAGGTTTTGCCACCAGGACCCTGCTGGGGTAGTCATTGGTACGTCCCAATAAAAGCCCTGCATCATTACCCCTGTTTGACCTCCACTTGTAACGGCTTCGGTAGATTTGGAACTATTTTGCTTTGAAAGCTCTTTGTTTAGCTCTCCGCTTGTGATTAATTCTGAATCTTTTTTACAGGATGAAAATGAAAAGTTTAGCGTAAGGAATAATCCGAGTAATAGTGATGTTTGTTTAAATAGTCGCATTACAACACGTTCCCTGGCAGGAGAGACTGTAATGCAGGGATGCATTAAGTTTGTTTTCATAATGATAAAATTGGCTGTTTTTAATAAAAATTCTAACTGGCTGATTTAGAATATACATAGTGTGATATGTAAATTGTAATTAAAAAATTACAAAAGCAAAATATATTTAAATTATTGAAATACAGCAGGATGGAGTTTTATTGTTAAGCAGATAACTCTGCCTGTTGCAAAAGATGGTAGGCTCGGGTTCTCAACTCATTTCATGTTTTAAATTGGTAAATTGAGCTGATTTGTTGCAAGAAAAACATACACAATCATGGCTACTGAAAAACACATAGATATACAATCGTATAATGATGCGCTTGCGCAAGAGGATCGGAATATTTGTAACATACTCGCCCAAGAAATTACCAATAATTTACCTGGCGCCGAACGAAAGATCTGGCATGCTCATCCAGTATGGTTTTTAGACGGAAACCCTATTGCCGGTTATAGCAAATTAAAAGATTGTGTACGATTGTTATTTTGGAGCGGACAATCATTTGATGAAACAGGCTTGGCTAATGAAGGGTCATTTAAAGCTGCCGAAGCGCGTTATACCTCTTCAAACGAAATAAATATCGAAGATTTAAGACGCTGGTTGGAGAAAGCGATCCATATTCAATGGGATTATAAAAACCTGATCAAAAGAAAAGGAAGGTTAGATCGATTGAAATAAGATCTATCTATTGATTTGTTTCGTATGATATTTTCATAAAATAATAATTTCTGTTGCAATACTGTCAAAATCTCCATACACATGTGTCCAAATTATAATGCACTTATTGAAAATATTCTAATTTTTAATCAATTTGATAAACTATTGGTTATAAGTAATTTTTATTGATTACCTATAGTTGAATAGGGTTTGGCAATATTCGGAATGAAGATTGTATATACATATACGGTTTGGTTTAATTGTATGCACCTTTCGGCTCCCCGTCGGACGGTGCATTTTTTTTGTGGGGTATGTTAATTCAAGGTGTTAAGCTCATAAGGTTTCGATGATTTTTAAGATCCTTACCATGCACATCTATAAACAAACTTGATTTGCTTTGGATTTGGGGTTAGCAAAAGAAAACCCCTGCCTTTTATGGACAGGGGTCAAATGCTTGAAAAAGTTAAAATCGTAGTACTATTTGGCGCTGGCAATCGGTGATCTTAATTCAGCTTTTTTAGCTTCTAATTTTTTAACATCGTCTTTCAGTTTATCTATTTCGTTCTGAATCTTAATTCCTGCTTCAAGCTTTTTAATATTATCCTGCATTTTTTTCAAATCCTCCATTGTTTTAGGAGAATCGGTGTTAGCAGTGCTTTCTGTTTTTAAGGCGGCCTTTTTATTTTCCAACTGCTTTATTTCTGCATTTAACTCATCAATTTCTTTTTGCAGTTTCAGTTTTAACTCATCAGTCTCTTTTTGTTTCTTCAACTCCAACTCTAATTTCTTAATGTCGTCTTGCATCTTCTTCAAATCTTCCATTGTTTTTGGAGCTTCTGCTGGTTTGCTGGCCGATAATTGGGCTGCAACCGATTGTTGTTTTACAGGTTCGATCGTCGAAGTGTTATTAGCTACCAAAACCTCTGTTTTGGTTTCAGCTTTAGGTTGATTATTATTTGCAGCCACAGTTTGAACAGGTGCAGTTTTTTGTTCAACAACTACTGAGACTGGATTTGTTGAAGCTACAGTTTGTGCAGGTGTATTTTTATTGAATTCGGAATTTAGTTGATCAGCTCTTTTGGCAATGGCTGATACATCTACCGGATTTAGGAACTTATTCAAACTTGCAATTGCTTCCTTGATTAATTTATCTGTAGCAACTGCATGCATTTTATTTAATGGTTTATAATCGCCATTATCTTTAAATGCTATTTCTTTTAAAAGAAGATCTTCAATAGGAGTGGTCCATGTGGCAGTAAAAGCATTATTGCCCGAAGCGTTTTCTGATGAATAGATATCAGTCATTTCATAATTATACCCACCATTGCGAACTGTAATGGTCATGGTCCAGGTAAGTTTGTTTTGAAACTCAGCGTTGTTTAGTTTAGTAATGTAACCCGCAAATCCTTTTGCTATGATGGTCCCGCTCTTTAAATCATCTTTATGAAGTACTTTGTTTTCCTGTTGGAAATTAAGTTGGATCCATTCTTTTGTACGTTGAAAAAGCTCTACTTTATTGAAAGAGGTATCTACAGAGACAGAAGCTTTGTATGAAATTTTATTGGTACTGTCACTCAATGCAAATTGAGGAGTTTGTGCAAGCAGGGTAACAGGTAATATAAATAGGAGCGGTAGTAAAAATTTCTTCATAAAATTTACAAATAATAAGTATGGTAAGTGTTGGTTTAATTAATAAGTAATAATGTAATAGTTTGGTTAGAGTTTATTACCGTATTTTTGTTTTAAAAGTTACATAAAGCATCATTTTTTTATATGTTGGTTTATATTTGGTAAACACGAAAAATGTAAATCAATAGTTAATATTTTGAATGTTTTTTAGTACATTAATTAGGGCTGTTTTTTATAAATGCTACTTTTAGGAACTGTTAAAAGAATTAATTTTAAAGAGGCTTTTGGCTTAAATTTTGACTACCATTTGTTTTAGATAATGAAACTAATATTAATGATTTGCCGTACAAAAGGAGTAGATTTACCAGCAACGAGACCGTAACCGTAATTTTAATGAAGAATTTACTACTAACGTTTATTTTACTGCTGCTAGGCGGGTTTGTATATAGTCAACAACGACCGCAATACACACTCTACATGCAGAACAATTATATCCTTAATCCTGCTATTGCCGGTATTGAAGATTATTATGATATGAAATTGAGCTACCGCTCTCAGTGGGTTGGTCTTGAAGCTGCTCCTAAAACCGGTTATCTTTCTTTTCAAATGCCAATAGGAGATGTTGATGATCGTCACCATGGTATAGGAGGAAATATCGTTTCTGATAAAACAGGTCCTACCAGCCGCTTATCCTTTGATGGAAGTTATGCCTATCACTTGCCTATTTCAGGTGCGATGAAAGTTTCATTTGGTGTATCAGCGGGCTTTACCCAATATACTACCGATGCAAGTTTGCTAAATCCTGCTGATCCTAATGATCCGGCAATTGCAAATAGTCGTATTTCTCAGTTCTTACCTGACGTATCTGCTGGTATCTGGTTATATTCTGATAAGTTTTATGTTGGAGCTTCTGGCTTGCAACTTGTTCCTGTAACCTTGAATTATGGAAGTGCAGCTAATAATACCGATGATAATCGCTATCGTGCCCATTACTTCTTTACGGGAGGTTATCGTTTTCCTATTGGATATGATTTCTTAGCAACACCATCTATTATGATCAAATGGATCGATCCGGCTCCTGCTTCAATGGATTTTAACTTTAAACTGATGTATCAGGAAACAGTTTGGGCAGGTGTTTCTTATCGTAAAGCCGACAGCTTTTCAGCGTTGCTTGGGGTAAATATCAGCTCATTAATAAATGTGGCCTATTCATATGATTATGGTGTAAACGAATTAACAGATTTTCATAAAGGTAGCCATGAGGTCATCTTAGGTCTTCAGTTGAATAATTCAGGACGATTAAAATGTCCTCGCAACGTTTGGTAACAATCATTTATTTATAAAAAAGAAAAAGCGGTTCTGGATCTCCAGAGCCGCTTTTTCTTTTACTGAAAAGGGTGTAGTAGCAATCTGTGACAATATTGTTAAGGTTTTTATTAATTGACTCTTCCATTTTAATCTCACATTAATTTTTAGTAAATTATTACAACAATCAAATGGTCAGAAATGGTTGTTAATTCTTATAAATGAACATACTTGCTTAAAAATTCATTGTTGCGCTCTAATCTAAATTTACATGCTTTACATTCGTATAAGGAACTTTCTTCCGTTGATATACTGTTTAGGTATATTAAATGCGTTTATTCCACACCAGTCAGTCGCACAAAACTCCAATAAAGGAACCGATTTTTGGGTCGGTTTTATGACACATATCGAAGGTGTTTCCGGACCTCGAGGGGCTATCATGTCTATCTATATTACTTCGGATATTTCCACCTCCGGCACAGTTTCAGTTCCGGGTATCAGTTCCATTCAAACTTTTTCAGTCACAGCAAATACAGTAACAACGGTAAGGATTCCGGTAGGGGCTTATGTCGATAACCAGCAGTCGGTGCTAAACCGAGGCATTCATATTGTTTCAAATGACCCCATTGTTGTATATGCGCATATTTATGCCTTTGTTATCTCTGGCTCTACATTGGTTTTACCAACAAATACGCTAGGCCGAAAATACGTAGTGTCAAGCTATCGACCCAATGCAAGCGAAGGAGGCAGCTTTTCACAGTTCATGGTGATTGCCACCAATAACAACACTACAGTACGAATAACCCCTAAAGCGAATACGGTTAATGGAAATGTAGCTGGTGTGTCTTTTGATGTTACTATGAATGAAGGAGATGTTTACGAGGTTCAATCTAAGGGCGATCTTTCGGGGTCTACAGTCGAATCAATAGGGAATGGGAATGATGAAGAAACCTGTAAGCGGATAGCCGTATTTGGAGGAACGACCTGGTCACCGCTGGGCTGTCCGAATGCCGACACGGGAGATAATTTATTTCAACAAATGTATCCGGTTAATTCATGGGGAAGGGAGTTTATCACGATGCCATTTAAAACAAGGGGGGGAGATTTTTTTAGAGTATTTGCAGCTGAAAATGGGACAACAGTGAGTATTGATGGCTTTAATTCCACATTGAGCGCTGGCGAGTTTATTGAAACCGAGATGGTTAATAAACCTTTGCATATAGTGGCTGATAAGCCTATCTCTGTTGTTCAGTTTAGTGTTACACAGGTTTGTGATGGCAGTTTGGGAGATCCGGAAATGATCATATTGAATCCGGTAGAGCAAAACCTGAAACGTATCACCATGTACTCCACAAATAATTATCAAATATCCAGGAATTATGTAAATGTATTAATTAAAGCGAGTGGCAAAAGCAGTTTTCGAATTAATGGACGACCACCACGTACGAGTTTTACTGATATTGGTGGTACAGCTTATTCCTATTTACAAGAAGATATTCAGGCAGGAAGTTTTACACTCACTGCAGATTCGGGCTTTAACGCAATTGTATATGGATTTGGCGATATAGAGTCGTATGGTTACTCTGCCGGCTCCAATATTGAGGATCTCGACAAAAAGATCATTGTTAAATCTAATAACATTGAAATACAGGGCGCATGTATTGAAGTTCCTTTGACTTTTGAAGTAGTATTACCTTATCAACCATCCGAATTGGTTTGGAACTTTGGTAATGGCTTGATAGTTACAGATGATAACCCAATCAGTACTTCAACAAAGGCACCATTTATTTATGAGTACAGTAATGGAAATGCAGGAAATCAGGTAACGTTTACACAGGCAGGAAAGTATACAATTCAAGTAACAAGCACCAGGCCTGGTGAAGCAGGTTGCGAAGCTATTGATGAATTATTATATGAATTAAATATTGAATCGATACCTGATATTCGCACTCAACCCCTTATCGAAACTTGTCAACGCGATGGTTTGATCAATTTACTAGCGTTATTAAGTCAGCGACCAATTAATACCTATGAATTTTCAGGAGAGGCCATTACAGATTCTCTTTTCAATCCTTTGCTTGCCGGTCCTGGCACGCATGTAATTAATCTTTCTTACAAAAGTGAAAATGGTAATTGCAGTAAGCAAATTTCCTTTTCAATAAATGTTAAAACTTCTCCAATAGCAGACGCTGGAGAGGATGTCTCCATTGATTTAGGTGAAAGTATATCATTGTCTGGTAGTTTAAGCAGTGATGTGTCTTCATTTAGTTGGTCGCCTTTAGCAACCCTTGATAACCCTAATAGTCTCACTCCAATAGCTAATCCAACTGAAAATACAGACTATGTTCTTACAGGAACTGCTGCAAATGGCTGCACTTGTAAGGATACGGTTACGGTAAGAGTTTTTAGTGATTTGAAAATCCCCAATGTGTTTTCACCTAATAGCGACAACTTAAATGATACATGGATCATAAAAGGTATTGTAAACTATCCGGATGCTGATGTGCATGTGTTTAACAGATTTGGTGATGAGATGTTCTATTCACATGGTTATGCAGTTCCATGGGATGGAAGAACAAAAGGAAAGGCAATTCCATCTGCAACTTATTATTATGTTATCCGACCCAATAGCTCCCGGTTACTGCCTATTTCAGGCTCTGTAACAATTGTCTATTGATAAGCGAAATTTGAAACAGAAAGACCGATGCTATAAGGGCATCGGTCTTTTAATTATATAAGCTTTACTTTTATTAATCAGCTTCTACCACATCTTCATATAGTTCATCAATTTCGTCGGCGTATTTCTTTTCAATAATCCTCCGTTTGGTTTTTAATGTAGGTGTAAGTTCGCCGGTTTCAATGCTGAAAGGATGACGTTTAATAGCGAAATTTTTAATCCGTTCGAATTTGGCAAGTTCGTTAGAGAGTCTTTTTATGTCTTCCTTGATCCAGTTAACGATTTGCTCATCTTCAATAAACTGATCGGGTTCATTAAAGAAATCTTCATCCAGGTCAAAGCTTTCTCTTAGCGAATCATGAGAGGGGACGATAATTGCAGTTAGGTAATCCCGCTTATCACCGATCAGGAAAATCTGTTCAATACGGGTACTTTTCAAATAAGTATTTTCAACCTGAGTGGGATAAATGTTTTTTCCGTAAGAATTGATCAAAATGTTTTTTATACGATCAGTGATCTGAAGGTTGCCCTTGTTAAATCTTCCAACATCACCTGTATGAAACCAACCATCTTCGTCTATAACTATTGCCGTTTCTTCTGGTTTGCCCCAATATCCTTTCATTACGCAAGGCCCTTTAACAATGATCTCGCCTTCGGCAGATTCAAAGTTAGGGTCAAAACTCTCATAGGTTTGTTTGGTATAAATTTCTTTAGTATCGGTATTTTGTATAGCTACAACAATTCCCGGGATCACTCTTCCAACCGTACCAATTACCTGACGATGAAATTCGGTAACAGCCATTACAGGAGAGGTTTCCGTCAGGCCATAACCTTCCAGGATCTTAATACCAAGGTTTCCGAAAAACTCACCAACATTTTTAGGTAAAGCGGCGCCACCAGAAATCATAAACTTGAGGTTTCCACCGGTTTTTTCTTTGATCTTGCTGAAAACAAGCTTTTCGGCAAGGCCCAATTGTGCTGACAAAATTATTCCCAATGGCTCTCCAACTTCTTTTCGCTCTCTTGCTTTGCGTCCAATTTCCATTGCCCACAAAAATATTTTTGATTTGAGCCCTCCACCGGCAGTTCCGTTTTTAGTAGCTTTTTCGGTGATTCGTTCTAACAATCGAGGAACAACGCTCATTACCGTTGGCTGCACTTCCATCATGTTTTTTCCCAACAATTCTAAACTTTGAGCATAGGCAATTTGAGCACCTTTGACACAACAAACATGATAGGTGGCTGTGCGCTCAAAAACATGGGATAGTGGTAAAAATGAAAGGAACACATCATCGGAAGTAATCACAGGGATTTGTACAAGACACTCTCTCACATTACTTATAAAGTTCGCATGGGTAAGCATGGCACCTTTGGGTGTTCCCGTGGTTCCTGAAGTGTAAATTAGGGCTGCTACGTCATCAGGCTGAACCATTTCTCGGGCCTGAAATATTTTTCCGGCGTATTTTGATAATAGAGCTTTGCCCTCTTCCAGAACCTCACTAAATGCAATTACCTTCTTTGAACCATGATAATGATGAGTGATCTTCGCGTAATCATCAAAAGCGGGAATAATATATTCAAGGGAAGAACAATTGTCGGCAATTTTTAAAACTTTGCGCAATAAAAAATGGTTACCAACCAACAGGGTTTTCATTCCTGAATCATTGATGATGTGTTCAATTTCAGGTTCGGAAAGAGTAGGGTAAATGGAAACGTTTATTGCGCCTAATTGCTGAAGACCTTGATCGAAGAAAACATACTTAGGTCCATTTTCAATCAGAAGACCTAGTCGGTCAGCCTTTTTAATGCCAATTTCCATGAACCAAGCCGAAAGAGCATCTGCATTGGCCAATGTTTCACCAAAGCTTATCGACTTATATTCTGTACCGATCTTTTCTGATAAAAAAGGGTCATTAGGTGATTTAACTCCCTGAACTACATTTCTTAATAGTTGAGGAATAGTAGTTCGTTCAGTTATTTGCGCCATAAGGTTGTTTCATAAGAATTTTGAAAGCAAAGTTTCAAATGTGCAAAAAAAAAATCCAACTATACAAGAAAAGGCTTCTGTTTGGTACAGAAGCCCCTTTATTTTAATGTAAATCAATTACTTAAACTGAAAAGCTCTCTCCGCAGCCGCAAGTACGGCTGGCATTAGGGTTAATAAAGTTAAATCCTTTACCATTTAAACCGTCTGTAAAATCCAGTTCAGTGCCGGCCAGGTATAAAAAGCTCTTCATATCCAATGCGATTTTGAGTCCCTTATCCTCGAACATCTGATCGCCGGTTTTAACCTCGTTGTCAAAATCTAAATTGTACGATAAACCAGAGCAACCGCCACCTTGTACACCTACCCTTAAAAAATAAGTGTTATCAAGCTGTGCATCACTCATCAGGTTATCAATTTTTGATTTTGCCTTATCTGTTATTGTAATCATTCGTATAGAATCAAGAGTTAAGAAACAAGAGACAAGAAATGCTCTTTTTTCATATTAGAGAAACAAGGAATGCTTTGAATTGTCTTCTGTCTTGTTTCCAGGTTCTTTTATCTCAATTAATGGTGCGATTTTTCTAATTGAATAGGCTCAAAACCGTTTTTAACACGATAATCGTTAATTGCTGATTTAATAGCGTCTTCAGCTAAAACTGAACAGTGAATTTTTACCGGAGGTAAGGCCAATTCTTCAACAATATCCATATTGTCAATTTCCATAGCCTGATCAACGGTTTTACCTTTTAACCATTCTGTAGCAAGTGATGAAGAAGCGATAGCTGATCCGCATCCAAATGTTTTGAATTTAGCATCAGTGATCACATTATTATCGTCAACCTCAATTTGTAAGCGCATTACGTCGCCACATTCAGGAGCACCAACTAAACCGGTGCCCACATTCTTTTTAGCTTTATCGAGAGTACCTACGTTACGTGGGTGAGTGTAATGATCGATAACTTTTTCTGAGTAAGCCATATTTTCTTAATTTTTTAAGTCGTAAGATTATTAAAGTTTAACTGTTGAGGTACAATTTTAGAAGTGATAAATCTAACCTCTAAAATCTAACTTCTTGCTTTCTTAGTGTTCTGCCCATTCAATGCTGTCAAGGTCAATGCCTTCTTTAAACATTTCCCAAAGCGGACTTAATTCGCGTAAGTGAGTAACTGCTTTTTTAGTTACTTCAATCGCGTAATCAACTTCTTCTTCTGTTGTAAAGCGGCCTAAACCAAAACGAATAGATGAGTGTGCAAGGTCATCATTTAATCCTAAGCTTTTTAAAACATACGATGGTTCTAATGAAGCCGATGTACAAGCAGAGCCAGATGAAACAGCAAGATCTTTCATCGCCATCATTAAGCCTTCACCTTCAACATATTTGAAAGAAACGTTACACACATGAGGTAATCGGTTTTGGGTATTTCCGTTTACATATGTTTCTTCCATTACAGTAACACCTTTTTCAAGTTTATCGCGAAGTGCAGCTAAACGAACCGATTCGCTAGCCATTTCTTCCATTGCAATTTCGCAAGCTTTACCAAAGCCAACAATACCAGGAACGTTTAAGGTACCTGAACGCATTCCTCTTTCGTGACCACCTCCATCAATTTGAGCGGTTACTTTAACTCTCGGGTTTTTACGACGAACATATAAAGCTCCACAACCTTTTGGACCATACAATTTGTGGCCAGTAAACGACAGTAAGTCAATTCCATCGGCAATTACGTCAACTGGAATTTTACCCACCGCCTGCGTTGCATCAGTGTGAAATAATACACCGTGTTTATGTGCAATTGCTGAAATTTCTTTAACCGGTTGGATAACGCCAATTTCGTTGTTGGCATACATCACCGAAATTAAAATGGTTTTATCAGTAATAGCATCTTCCAATTCTTTTAAATCGATCAAACCATCAGGTTTAACCTGAAGATAGGTTACTTTTCCGCCAATTCTTTCGATGTGATGTGCTGAGTCTAAAACACATTTATGTTCAGTAACAACGGTAATAATATGATTACCTTTTTGCTGATACATTTCGTATACGCCTTTAATAGCAAGGTTATTCGACTCAGTAGCGCCTGAAGTAAAAATGATCTCTTTTTCAGTAGCGCCTATAATTTTAGCAACTTGACCGCGGGCATAATCAACAGCTTCTTCAGCAACCCAACCAAATGAGTGATTGCGGCTTGCTGCGTTGCCAAATTTATTTGTAAAGTACGGCAACATTGCCTCTAACACACGAGGATCCATTGGTGTAGTGGCGTTGTTATCCAAGTAAATAGGTAACTCCAACATAATTTGTAAATTGTCTAAATAAAGCATTGCAAAAGTAACACAAATTTTCCGATTTGTGCCTTGGGATATGGTTTTATTTGATTGATTTTTACATTTGCTTTACATTTTTTGCAAATGTTTTAATGCCGTCAAAAACCAACTTATTGAATAACATAATTTATCATCAATAGTTTTCACCATGTTAAGAATAGACCATATTGGAATTGCTGTAAAGGACCTCAACTCTTCATCCAAATTGATTGAACAGTTATTGGGAAAACCTAGCTATAAAACTGAAACAGTGGAATCGGAAAAAGTAACCACCGAATTTTTTGAAATCGGTGAGAGCAAGATCGAGTTGTTGCTGGCCGAAAGCGAGGATAGTCCGATCGCTAAGTTCATCGAAAAAAGGGGAGAGGGTATTCACCACATCGCTTTTGAAGTGGAGGATATTGAAAAGGAAATTGAACGATTAAAGAACGAAGGTTTTCAGTTTATTTCCGACAAACCTAAGCAAGGTGCCGATAATAAGATGATTTGCTTTTTGCATCCTAAAACCAGCAATGGTGTTTTAGTTGAATTGTGCCAGAGCAAGGAATAGAATGATAGAATGATAGTATGAGTGAATGATAGAATGATCGAGTGATGGAACGAAAGAATGATGGAATACTGGATGAATAATTATGGTAATTAAAGTGGTTAATCGATGATAAATTGGGTTTTTAAAACTTTTGATGAGCTTACCGCAGCAGAACTGTATGCCATAATTCAGTTGCGGGAGGATATTTTTATTGTGGAACAAAATTGTCCGTTTTTGGATTGTGATGGCAAAGACCCGAATTGCTGGCATTTAATGGGATGGGAAGATGGAAAATTGGCAGCCTATTCACGTATTGTTCCTCCCGGTGTTGCATTTGAAACCGCATCAATAGGTCGCGTGGTTACATCAAGAGAAGCAAGAAGGCATGGTTTTGGCAAATTGCTTATGCAAAAAGCGATTGAGAAAGCGGAAGAATTAGGGTTTAATGAACTTACCATTGGAGCCCAGTACTACCTTCTAGGATTTTACCAAAGCTTTGGGTTTATAGAGTTCGATGAAATTTATTTAGAAGACGGAATTGAACATATTTATATGCGTAGGGAGAAGTTGGAGCCTAAAGATTAAGCCTTATTTCGCATAACTGATAAAAACTCGTAAATTAAAGTGCTTCATTTATTGATAATTATCGATTTTTTTGAAAAAAGATTGCATTAATATTTTGCAAAAAAAGATAGGAGTATTACTTTTGCAGTCCCAAACGGGAAATAAACGGTGGTTTTAGCTCAGTTGGTTAGAGCGCCTGATTGTGGTTCAGGAGGTCGTGGGTTCGAGCCCCATATTCCACCCGGAAATAAAAAGCAGCCCAAAAGGCTGCTTTTTTCGTTATTGCTAATTTGAATTTATTCTTTACTACCTATTATTTAGCTTAGCACTGCAATCTTTAAACATCAAAAACTATATGTCTGCTAACGTAAACTGGCCCGAAGCCATTAAACCGCTGATTGAAAAATATAAAAACACACGTCACCCATTGGAGTATGGGAATATTTACCAATTAGTAGTAATGGTCATACTATCAGCCCAAGACTCTGACCGGAATATTAATAAAATCGCTCCAAAACTATTTGAGGCATTTCCGAATATGGAGTCGCTTTCGAGGGCAACAGCAGAAGCGCTGTACCCTTTTATTAGTGGCGTGCGCAACTTTGGCAATAAAACCAAATGGTTAATGGAGTTGGCTCAGAAAGTGAAAGAGGATAAGAATATTCCAACCAATTTGGAGGAGTTAACCGAATTACCAGGAATTGGCCGTAAATCAGCCAATGTGATCTTACGCGAGTCGGGTAAGCCTGCTGAAGGGTTAATTGTTGATTTACACGTTGTTCGTGTGGCGCCAAGATTAGGAATAGCTACAGGTACGGATCCAAAAAAAATTGAAAAGCAGCTAATGGACACTTTACCTAAAGAAGAGTGGGATGCAGGTATGGCCATTTCGTTTTTGGGTCGCGAAATTTGTCGCCCTACACCTAAATGCGAGATATGTTTAATGAGATCGGTCTGTGAGTATTATAAGACACAAAAAGGAATTGTAAATTAAGAAGTAAGATTTAGGGTGTAAAACTATCTAAATCAAGTTAAATTGTGATTAAAAGAATCCACTATGCAACCACTTCAAGAAATAACCAATCCTTCACCTGATCAGCTGATCGTTACCTCAAGATTGATCAATTTTAATAGAGAACTTGTTTTTAGAGCCTGGACCGAGGCGGAACATCTTAAAAACTGGTGGGGACCTCAAGGTTTTACCAATACTTTTAATGAGTTTGATCTGCGCCCCAATGGTTACTGGCGTTTTATTATGCATGGTCCGGATGGAAGCGATTATCCTAATGAAAGTATCTTTGTAAAGATTGAAAAGCCGGAGAAAGTGGTTTTTGATCATTTGTCGGGGCATTTATTCCAGGTAATAGCCACTTTTGAAGATATAGGCGATAAAACCCAAGTGGTTTTTAAGATGATATTTGATTCGGCTGAGGAATGTGCTAAAGTAAGAAGCTTTGTTGAAGGTGCCAACGAAGAGAATTTTGATAAGCTGGAAGCTGAGCTGAAGAAAATGGCTGAGTAATTCAGCCTAAAAAGATAAATTAGGCCCAATGAATTTTTACATTACCGCGCTTTTATTGGGCCTTAGCCTTTCGGCAATTGCCATGGGAATATTCATTTCCATGAAAATTTTTAACATTCCGGATATAACCACAGATGGAAGTTATACACTTGGAGCCGTTATTACGGCTGTTTGTTTAACTCACGGCTATCCCATTTGGTTAACTTATTTGTTATCTGTAATGGGTGGGGCTTTGGCAGGAAGCATTACTGGTTTTATTCATACCAAGTTAAAAGTGAATGCCTTGCTTGCGGGAATATTAGTGATGACCGCCCTGTATTCGGTTAACTTGAGCATTCTGGGTCGTTCAAACATTCCATTGCTAAATATTCGTAACATCTTCGAAGTCATCAGCCCTACTTCCAACCTCGATATTAATAGTTCCATCGCTTTACTGATCAATATTGCTCTTTTATGGACAGGACTTTCTTTACTTCTTAAAACCGATTTTGGTTTGGCGATGCGTGCCACAGGAAACAGCGAAAGCATGATTAAGGCTTTGGGCGTAAACACCGACCGGATGAAAATTATTGGCTTGGCAATTTCAAACGGCTTGGTTGCAACGGCAGGTTTTTTAGTGTGTCAATACCAGGGTTTTGCCGATATAAGCATGGGTATTGGTATTGTAATAGTAGGTTTGGGCTCGGTAATGATTGGCGAAACGCTAAATAATTGGTTGTCGGTAACCAATATTTGGCTGCAATTGCTATTCGTAATTGCCGGAGCTATTGTTTTTCAATTGGTTTTAGCCTTTACTCTTTCACTTGGTATTGATCCCAATTTACTCAAGCTTTTAACCGCTCTGTTTGTGCTAATTATAGTAAGTATTCCACAATTAGGTTTTCGTAAACAATCATGATCAAGCTGAACAATGTTTCCAAGAGCTTTAACAAGGGGAAAGCCAACGAAGTTAATGCGTTAAGATCAACAACTATTGAAATCAAACATGGCGACAATGTTGTGGTAGTGGGCGCTAATGGATCGGGTAAGTCAACGTTTTTGAATCTTATTGCCGGAAATTTGAACCCAACTCATGGAACGATTTTACTTCAGGATGTGGATGTAACCCAATTGGCTGAGTATAATCGTTCAAAGTGGATTGCCCGTGTTTTTCAAAACCCATTGAGTGGAACAGCTCCAGATCTCAGTATCCTTACCAATTTCCGGTTGGCGGCGCTTCGTACTAAACCTAAAAATCTTACAATTGGTACAGATAAAGCATTCAAAGAGTTGGTTCAGCAAAAGCTTTCAACTCTAAAAATGGGTCTGGAAAACAAGCTGGATCAACCAATGGGAAGTTTATCCGGTGGACAAAGACAGGCATTAACGCTTTTAATGAGTGTGATGGACGATGCTAAAATTCTGTTGTTAGATGAACCTACTGCAGCTCTCGATCCTCGCTCAGCCAATTTTGTGATGCAAACCGCCGATAAAATAATTCAGGATTATAATTTAACGGCCGTTTTAGTGACCCATAACCTAAAGGATGCTTATACTTACGGTAACCGTATCTTGCAGTTTTCGGAAGGTGTAATTCTACGTGATATTTCTTCGGAAGAAAAAAAACAATTGGAACTTACTGATTTGTTTGCCTGGTTTGAATAAGGTGATAGTTCATGGAGTTTCTTTACTATCGACCATGGTCAATGTACGATGGTCAAAAACTAAAGTGCTGATAATTAAAACCAAATAAAATTTCTTCCTGTTAATTTATTGACACTCCAATATCCTCTTTGTATTTATTTAATCAAGTATTACATTTGCGGCGCTTTGGTCTCCATTATAGTTTTTAATGGGGTTAAAAGGGAATCAGGTGAAAATCCTGAACAGGCCCGCTGCTGTAAGCTCGGCCTGATCAATCAATGATCAGGCTTATCCGGCACTCTCACGCCACTGTCTGTATATGACGGGAAGGCTCCGGATGAAAATGAGTAAGTCAGAAGACCTGCCAAGGCATGATAACTTATTCATAGCTTTCGGGGACCAAAGCTGGAATGTAAATACTGCTAGCGTATTTTCATTACTTTCCTTGTTGGTTATGGGCTTTTTTAAACTCATAAACTATCAAAATTGAAAAAACTATTTACTCTTACTGTCCTAACAGCTGTTTCGCTGTTTGCCTTTGGACAAGAAAAGAAACTTGATCTTAATGAAGTTTCTGTTACCGCCACCAAATTCGACAAAAAATCTTCGGAAACCGGAAAAGTGGTTTCAGTCATCACTCGTGAAGAAATTGAGCGCAGCGGTGGTAAAAACATCAACGACCTGCTCAATATTCAATCCGCCTTAAATCTAAATGGAGCTAACTCTAACCGTGGAACCAATATTTCGACCTTTTTGCGTGGCGCACCAAGTGGTTATGTATTGATTTTAATTGACGGTATTCCGGTAAGTGATCCTTCGGAAACTTCAAACAATTATGATTTAAACCTTATCAATTTAGCCATGGTTGATCGTATTGAGATTCTTCGTGGCGGGCACTCAACGCTTTACGGTTCAGATGCCGTTGCAGGAGTAATTAATATCATTACCAAAAAAGGGGGAGAGAAAGCCTTTGGCTTAAATGCCCTGGTTACCGCAGGAACATATAAGACCTATAAACAAAGTCTGGGTGTAAACGGTCGCTTTAAACAAGTTGATTATAACCTGGCCTTAGCCAATGAAAGTTCAAAAGGGTTTTCATCAGCTCAAAAACCAGCTGAGGTTACCAACGCTTTTGAAAATGATAACTTTCGTTTAAAAGGGGCAAATCTTAATCTTGGATGGTCACCTATTTCTGATCTTTCTATCAGGCCCTTTGTGCGCTACAGCGAAACGAAGATGATGCTTGATTTCGGCGCGTTTACAGATGATAAGGATTACGATGGTAAATCTTCTGAATTAGCTACCGGGTTTGCCACGAATTGGAAACGGTCAAAAGCCGATTGGTTTTTTAACTATAGCTATAATAATGTAAAAAGGTATTTCTTAAATGATACCATTGCTGATAAGGTAGAATATAATCTAAACGACACGAAGGGCAACCTGCACAATGCTGAATTGTATGGTAAATTTTCTATTGCAGATCATGTAGAGCTATTAGCCGGAACAAGTTATCGGTTTTCGAATACCGAACAGGAAAGTAAATACATCAATACGTCTTGGAATTATACTTCAATAGCTCACCTAAACCCCGATTCAGCTAAGAATTCAATTGCGAGCCTTTATGCTTCGGTTTTCTTAAATAATTTACATGGGTTTAATTTTGAATTGGGTGGTCGATTCAATCGTCATTCTATCTACGGAAATAACTTTACGTATACCATCAACCCATCGTATTTGGTTGATGAAAACACCAAGGTTTTCGTTAATATTTCCTCAGCCTTTAAAGCTCCATCCTTGTATCAATTGTATTCAATTTATGGAGATATCAATCTAAAACCAGAAAAAATAAATACCTATGAAGCCGGGTTTCAAACCGTGTTTTTTGATGGGCAAGCAAAGCTGGCATTGAGTGCCTTTAAACGTAAGGGAAGGGATGTGATTGCCTTCACCTCAAAATATGTAAATTATAATAAGCAAAATGATGAAGGAATGGAGTTGGAAGCTGAGGTTATACCGGCCAAGGACTTGACATTAACAGGTTTTTACTCCTTGGTTTATGGAGAGGTAACCACTCAAAATGCAACCTTCAATAATTTGTACCGCCGCCCGCGTAATACGTTTGGTTTTAATGCCGGGTATAAATTGAGTGAGAACTTTTTTGTTTCTGCCAATTTAAAACTGGTTGGAAAACGTGTTGATCCGTTCTATGATCCTAACACCTTTCAATCAGTAAATCTAACCTTGAATAAATATTTCCTGCTAGATGCCTACGCCGAGTACAAGTTGCTGAAAAAGCTTAAATTGTTTGCTGATTTAAAGAATATTACCAATGAAAATTATGTTGAAACTACCGGTTATAACAGCCGTGGTTTTAACACAAACGTTGGTTTAAGTTTTAGTTTATAACCTACATAAATCAAAAATAGATGATGAATAATAAACCACGTGTTTTTGCTGTGCTAAGCTTTATTGCTTTGGCTCTACTTACCCGAATTTATTTATTTCCGGTACATGGCTATTCTCCAATTGATGCGATCGCAATTTTTAGCGGTGCTTATTTTGGGCGTAAATGGCTGGCATTTTTATGCCCATTATTAGCGGTGTGGATCAGTGACCAAATCGTAAACCTTCAGTTTTATCATAAAATTGTTCCGTTTTACGATGGTTTTTACTGGCAATATGGCTCTTATATTTTAATGGTTGTTTTAGCTTCGGTAATTATTAAGAAGCCTAAAGTGGCAACAGTTGGCGGCATGGCGATTACTTCGGCATTGTTATTCTTCATCATCTCTAACTTTGGCGTTTGGGCTGGTGGTATGATCTATCCAATGAATGCCGGCGGGTTAACAGCATGCTACATTGCCGGGCTTCCGTATTTAAACAGCGCAATTCTATCTGATTTAATTTACTGTGGATTATTGTTCGGAGGATTTGAATTGTTGAAATACCGTTTTCCTGTTTTGGCCAAAGCCTAAAAATTTCAATGATTTTTAATAAAAACTATTAATCAACCACAGTCAACACAGGGTTTCGCAAAATTAGCTGCGCAACATGTGTTGGCTGTGGTTGTTTCTTTATAACCCATGATCATTTTTGTTTCCGGAGGAGTAAAGTCGGGCAAAAGCCGATATGCTCACAATTTGGCCAAAAGCTTAAGCGCCAATCCTGTTTATGTTGCTACGGCAAAAATTTGGGACGATGATTTTAGAGAACGGGTTGAGCGTCACCAGTCAGATCGCGGTCCTGAATGGGAAAACTTTGAAGAAACCCACCGTGTAAGCTTACTCCCAATTGAAAATAAAGTGGTGGTAGTTGATTGCCTGACCTTATGGCTTACCAATTTTTTCATGGATCACGATCAGGATATTGAAGTCAGCTTAGCACTTTTTAAAGCTGAAATCGATAAGCTGGAACAAATTTCCGGAACCTTTATTTTGGTTTCCAACGAGATAGGTATGGGCGTTCATGCAGATACGGCCATTGGACGCAAATTTACCGATTTGCAGGGCCTCGCTAACCAATATACTGCTTCAAAAGCATGCAAAGTAGTTTTTATGGTTTCAGGAATTCCGATGACAGTTAAAGGGTTTTAAATGGAACGAATTAAAACAGCCCTGTTTTGGAGCGGAGGAAAAGATTCCGCTTTTGCATTGTATGATCTTTTAAATCAGTCTGATCAGTTTGAAGTATGTTGTCTTATTACTACTGTAAACGAAGAATTCAAAAGAATTTCAATGCACGGGGTAAGGGAGGAATTGCTTGATTGGCAGGCCCAACGCATTGGTATGCCATTAAAGAAAATGTATGTTCCTGCCTCTTGTACCAATGAAGATTATGAAAACGCCTTAAATAAGGTGTTTATCGACTTAAAAAATGAAGGTATAACTACAATTGTTTATGGTGATATCTTTTTAGAGGATCTGAAACTTTACCGGGAAAACTTACTCAATAAGGCAGGTTTAAATGGCTATTTTCCATTATGGAAACAGGATACTGCTGCTTTAGTTGCTAAATTTATGAACCTCGGATTTCTATCGGTTGTATGCTGCGTTAAGTCAGAAATATTGGATAGAGAGTTCTGCGGAAAAATAATTACTACGGAATTCATAGCTGCTCTTCCCAAAAATGTTGATCCATGCGGAGAAAACGGAGAGTTTCATAGTTTTTGTTTTGATGGTCCTTTGTTTTCAAAGGCTATTGAATTTGAACTAGGTGAAACGGTTTTTAAACCCTATAGTTTTAAAACAGATGCGACAGAAAAAGAACAGGGTTTCTGGTTCACCGACTTAATTTCTAATGATAAATAGATGATAGCATTTAATATAGAACGACCAGATCAATCGACATTGGACGATATCCAACATAAAATTGATTTTAAGACCAAACCTCTTGGAGCTTTAGGTGATTTGGAAAAGCTGGCTGAAAAGCTGTGTTTGATTCAACAAACACTTGAACCGGCATTACGCAATCCGAACATAATTGTTTTTGCTGCTGATCATGGTATTGCTGAGTCAGGTGTAAGCAAATATCCACAGGAAGTTACCTATCAAATGGTGCTTAACTTTGTTTATGGCGGTGCAGCAATAAACGTGTTTTCGCGTCAGCATGGCATCGAACTTAATATTGTTGATGCTGGTGTAAAAGGAGATTTTGTCGATGTTCCTTTGGTAATTAACCAAAAGATCGCTCAGGGAACCCGCAATTTTGCTATTGAACCTGCTATGAGCATTGCTGACGCTGAATTAGCTATTCAAAAAGGAGCAGATTTAGTAAATCAAATTGCCGCAAAAGGTTGTAATGTTATCGGTTTCGGAGAAATGGGTATTGCCAATACATCTTCAGCTTCGGTAATAATGCATAAAATAACGGGTTTGCCTCTGTTAAACTGTGTTGGCAAAGGCACTGGATTGGATGATGAACAGCTTGCATCGAAAACGCAAGTGTTGCAAAATGCGCTTGCCAAACATGTTGCCAATTCTCCAATAGAAATATTAAACACCTTTGGAGGTTTTGAAATTGCTCAAATGGTTGGGGCCATACTACAGGCTGCTGCAAATAAAATGATCCTTCTGGTAGATGGTTTTATTACCACTTCGGCTTTGCTGATTGCGCAGGCCATCCATCCAGCAGTTATTGATTATTGTATTTTTTGTCATCAGGGCGATGAAAACGGCCACAAAGGAATGCTTGAATATTTAAATGCAAAAGCCATTTTAAAGTTAAATATGCGTCTTGGCGAAGGATCAGGAGTGGCATTGGCTTATCCGATTATTCAGTCGGCGGTTAATTTTATGAATGAAATGGCTTCATTTGAAAGTGCGGGGGTAAGTTCCCATTAGCCCCCTAAAGGGAGATTTGGGAGTGCTTTATGTTAAATCAGCGCTTTTTCATTGTTTGCAACTCAGTGGTTAATTTTTAGCAACAGTTTCAAATTTCCATTTATGGAATTCAGGGTAATACTTTTAACATGCAAGAAACACAGCATTCCATACCAGAACAGTCAAATTTGCACCATACCAGCTCCTTGCTTAGGAGGCCAGGAGGCCTTCAACTTAATTTATTCTTTACTGCGATAATGTTTTACACCCGAATTCCTTGCCCTAAATGGGTAGATCATCGGGCAGAATATTTAAATCGCGCTACAGTTTACTTACCGATTGTCGGCTGGATGGTTGGGGGTGTGTGCGCATTGGTGTTCTGGCTCTCAATATTTCTTTTTCCAGCTACTTTATCTATTCTTTTAAGTATGGTTAGCGGAATTTTATTGACCGGAGCTTTTCATGAAGATGGTTTTGCGGATGTATGTGATGGTTTTGGAGGAGGTTGGACTAAGCAACGAATCCTCGAAATTATGAAGGATAGTAGGGTAGGTGCTTATGGCGTTATTGGAATCATCCTGATGTTAGCGGTTAAGTTTTTCAGTTTAAATGCGATCAATCCATTAATAATTCCTTTTGTAATCATTGTTGCGCATTCCTTAAGCAGGGCAACGGCATTGTCGTTTATCTATACGCATGAATATTCTCGTGAAAATGAAGATTCAAAAGCGAAACCTGTTGCTATAAAGTTGCCACTGCGAAGCCTTTTATTGGCCTTGTTTTGGGGATTGTTACCCTTATTGGTATTCTGCTGGTGGCAAAATGAATGGCTGTACTTACTGGTTATTGTTCCGCTTATTTTACTTCAGTATTTCCTGGGGCGATATTTTCAGAAATGGATTGACGGATATACCGGTGATTGCTTGGGAACCACCCAGCAATTGGCAGAAGTATTTATTTATCTTTTTTTCGGATCAACACTATGGACATCTATTTAATCCGTCATTCGGAAGTTGAAACCGATAAGGGTATTTGTTATGGACAAAGTGATGTAGATGTAAATGCCAATCTGTTAAATGCCACGATTGAGCATTTGATAGGTTTTCTACCTAAACAAAAAGTTGTTTATTCAAGCCCTTTGAAAAGATGTGCCTTGCTGGCTGAATCGTTAGCCGATGAAGTTTATTTTGATGATTATTTAAAGGAAATGGATTTCGGTAATTGGGAACTGAAAGCATGGACAGAAATTGATAAGGAAGAGCTTGATCTTTGGATGGAAGATTTTGTGAATGTTCAGGCTTCGGGTGGAGAGAGTTTTGATCAACTGCACCAAAGAGTAGCTACATTTATGGAGGAGATGACTAATGAATTCGAAGCGGAAAACGTTGTGATTATAAGTCACGCTGGCGTGATCAGGAGTATTTTGTGCGAAGTATTACAAATTCCGTTAATTAATGCGTTCAAATTAGCCATTGACTATAGTTCAGTTTCTAAATTAAAATACAATAAGGGGTATTGGAGCGTTGAGTTCATTAATCATAAGTTTTAAATAATGAAAAAGCTGATAATTTTAACGGGAGCAGGTATAAGTGCAGAAAGTGGATTGAAAACCTTTCGGGATAGCGATGGATTATGGGAAGGTTATGATATTAACGAGGTAGCCACCCCCGAAGGTTGGAGAAGAAATCCTGAACTGGTGCAAGAGTTTTATAATATGCGTCGTAAAGCGGTGGTTGAGGCCGAACCCAATGCCGGTCACATAAGCTTAGCTGCCCTGGAAAAGTATTTTGACGTTACCATTATTACCCAAAATATTGATAACCTGCACGAAAAGGCAGGTTCAACTTCTGTAATTCATTTGCATGGTGTTATTACCAAATCACAAAGCAGTGTTGATCCCAATCTGGTTTATGATATTGAAGGCTATGAAATAAGAATGGGCGAAAAATGTGAGAAAGGTTCGCAGTTGCGTCCGCATGTGGTGTGGTTTGGAGAGGCTGTACCAATGTTCGAACCTGCCGCCAAAATATGCTCAAAGGCTGATCTTTTTGCTGTAGTTGGAACATCATTGCAGGTATATCCGGCTGCCGGTTTAATGGACTTTGTTCAATATGATGCGCCAAAGTTCTTAGTAGATCCCAATGCTCCTTACGTTTCCAGAAATGTACAGGTGATACAAGAAAAAGCCGGAACAGGAGTGCCTAAACTGGCCCAGCTACTTATCGAACAATTTGCCTGATCGCCCTCTAAAGTAAAAAAGACCAACATCCACATGTTGGTCTTTTTTTATATCATTTGATAATGGTGATTTATTTTATAGCTAAAGCAGGGAATTTCTTTTCTAATAAATAAAAACCTCCAAAGAAAACTGCATTAAAAAATGCTGTTCCTGCTAACATATTCCAAAAGAAAGGAATTGCCGCAGTATAACAAGCCATTAAACCTGCGCCATTATGAGGATACATTGTTCCACTGTACCAGGTAAAGAAATTGCTCACTACAAAGAACAAAACTGCTGAAGCAAGAGTAGCAGCTGCTACATTGGTAAAGCCAACTTTATTACGCAGCATAAACCCGATAAGCACTATTCCTGCAAAGCTGAAGTAAACAGAAGGCAAGAAGCCATACGGAATAAACAAGTCGCTGATAAACATAGCTGCGATAGGCACAATGATGGCCAGGCGTTTGTCTGTGTACATGGCCCCCCCAAATAATGCCAATGAACCAATGGCTGTAAAATTAGGAGGATGTGGCAAAAAGCGAGTTATGGCAGCAGCGATTATCAATAAGGTTATCACCGCAAAGCGAGGATTGATCAGTTTATTTTCCATGCGTCAAAAATAATAAAAAAGGCTATTTATAAATAATTCAAAAAATGCTTACAGTTGTGCTAGTTGTTCATCAAAATCATTGTCCATCTGCCTGAAGCGTTCCATTACTTTGGTAATGAATTCTTCATTCAGCATTTTTTTTACATCCTCTAAACCAAAGATCAAATCAATTTCGGCTACTTTATAGGTTTGTTCAAGATTTCCTTTTTCAAATTTGATGATGAACTTTTGGTTCATTGCCAAAATACTCACTTTACAACCAGGCAAGCTTATTTCTTCAACTACACGCATACTTTAATGATGAAGAGCCAGAAAACATGAAAATCATGTGCTCTGGCTCAGTTTTATAAGTTTTAACTCCGTTTAAATTAACGAAGGATTATTTCCAAAGTTTTTCAGGATAAACACCATTGGCAATTAACTTCTTAAGCTCATTGCTAACAAACTCTTTATCTTCTGTATAAGTAACTCCAAACCAGGTGCTATCGGTTTCAAAAACTTTAACCTTGGCTGATTTGTCTTCAATCATTTCCTGAACCGGAAGTGGAATGAAAAACTCAGATTTAGGATCGTGACTGTTTGCTTTTACGAATTTAGCAAAGCGGTCTTTGAATCGTCCGAAAGCATCAGGTGTAAAGCCCCAGAAATTCATTGATACTACTGAGTTATCAGGTAAAATACCTTTACCGGTTGCATCATCATATTCAATATCTCCATTGTCATTGCGCTGTATTTTGGTACGTTCAATAACTTCAGATAGGTTGCCGTTTGCATCTACCTGGCAACAGCCACGAGAAACAGAACCAAAATCAGATAGTGTATTACCTAAAATATAGCCCACCATTGAGTAATCGCCTTCTTTTAAATCTCCTGAAAGGTAATCAGCTAAAATCTTATACGCCTCCGGACCATAATAATCATCGGCATTAATTACAGCGAATGGCTCGTTGATTTTGTCGGCAGCAGCCATTACCGCATGGCCTGTACCCCAAGGTTTACCACGCTCAATACCTTCAGGTATAACATCAGCAGGTTCTGTTAAACGTTGAACAGCGTATTCAACTTCAACTAATGGTTTCAATTTATGGTCGAAAAGAGCACGAACGTCTTGTTCAATTTCTTCGCGAACAATAAATACAATTTTGCCAAAACCGGCTTTTACCGCATCATACAACGAATAATCCATTAAACACTCGCCATTTGGGCCAAATTTGTCAATTTGTTTAACACCTCCATAACGGCTTCCCATTCCGGCTGCTAATATTAATAAAGTAGGTTTCATTCGATAAAGATAGATTTCTTAATTTTTTAAATATTCGATTATTTCTGAAGAGATTCCATAATAAAAACAGCCTTTAGGCTGAAATCGCGTAAATATCTTAATTTATTCTTAAAAGAAAGATTAAAATGAAGGTTAATAATTCAAGAGCACTGTAATTAAAATAATACACTATCGATTGTGTAATTATTAAATTGTTTAAAGAAGTCAGGGTGGGTATGGGAATTTTTTTTTAAGTTAGGCCGGAAATAATTTTAACCAAGAGAAAATTTATATAATGTCAAATTCTACTTCAACACTTGCACCTGAAATTGAAAAACCTTCGATTTCGCGCGGATTCCTTTCTCCAATTGTGGTTATAGGTATCTTGTTTTTCATTTTCGGGTTTGTTACCTGGGCCAATGGAACATTAATACCTTTCTTTAAATTGTCATTCGGGTTATCTGACATTCAGGCCTTTCTTGTAACATTTGCCTCTTATATGGCTTACTTCTTTTTGGCTTTGCCTTCATCATGGATATTAAAGAAAATTGGGTTTAAAAATGGAATTATTGTTGGTTTATTGGTATTGGGTATGGGGTCTTTGATTTTTATTCCTGCTGCTAAGACACGTACTTTTGGATTGTTTTTAACTGGTATTTTTGTTCAGGGAGCAGCTTTAGCTTTATTACAAACTGCGGCTAATCCATATATTGCCATTATAGGGCCAATTGAAAGTGCTGCCAAAAGGATCAGTATTGTGGGTATATGTAACAAATTTGCCGGAATTCTGGTTCCTTTCATTATGGGTAGTGTTTTTTTAAAAAATGCGCATGATGTGGAAGCGAAAATTGCGGCAGCTACAGGTTTGGATAAAGAGCAATTGTTAAATGAGGTTTTAGGGCGTGTAAATACTCCTTATATAGTTATGGCCATTGTTTTTATTTTGTTTGCCCTGTTAATTAAGGTTACTGATTTGCCAGAAGTACAAGTTGAAGAAGATGTTGTTGATGATGCAAGTGGTGAGGTAATTCAACATAAAAGCATATTCCAGTTCCCTCACTTGTTCTTAGGAGCCTTTTGTATATTCGTTTATGTAGCTGCTGAGGTTATGGCAGGAGATATTATTGGTGTATATGGAAAAGAGCTAGGTATTCATGCTGATATAGCCAAATATTTTACGGCATTAACCCTTTCAAGTATGTTAATCGGTTATGTTTTAGGGATTGTGGCTATCCCAAAATATATTACACAGCAAGGAGCTTTGCGAGTTTGTGCTAGCTTGGGAATTATCTTCTCCATCCTTGCATACGTTAGCACCGGCTATGTATCAGTTATATTTATTGCCTTGTTAGGTTTAGCCAATTCATTAATGTGGCCTGCAATTTTCCCATTGGGTATTAGTCATTTGGGCAAGTTTACTAAAATAGGTTCTGCAATTATGATTATGGGTATTGCAGGGGGAGCTATATGGCCTTTGTTTTATGCCTTTTTAAAGGATAATTTACACTTTAACTTTCAATTTGCATACTTTTTAGCCGTATTGCCATGTTACTTATACATTTTATATTTTGCAGTAGCAGGGCATAAAGTTGGTATAAAACACAAATACTAATCAAGATTTTTAATTAAATGATATAAATGAGGCTGTCCATTTTTTGGCAGCCTTCCTTTATTTAGCAGAAAGCTATTGGTTGATTGTGATTGATAAGGTTCCTATTGCTCATGAAGCCTTAAGAGAGCTTGTTGCGGATAGTTGGCTTTTACTTAATATATACTTGTATATTTTGTATTGCGGGAAATAATTGAAAAACCCTAAATAGGCATAGGAGATTGAGATTGAAATGTATTTATAGGAAAGGCTTTGTTGTTGGTGCATTAAGGCGTTTTTTGTAATTTAATGCCCTTAACCTCAATATTGTAAGGTGTACACTAATATTATTTTTTTGATTTTTAGAAATAGTATTTAGATTAGCTCAATTAATATTTTGAGCTTGAGAATAAAGTTCTTGAACATAATAAAACCTATTATTCACAACTAATAAAAATTAAAGTTTACCACTTTTTATCATGACAGATTCATCATTAACTCAGACTTTACCCCCGGCTAAACAGTCGACCCAATGGGGGCAATTCATTCCCTTAGTTATCGTATTCTTCTTTTGGGGATTTGTTGCTGCAAGTAACGACATTCTTATCCCTGTATTCAAAACAGCCTTTAACTTAACGCAAAGTGAAAGTCAATTAGTGGCTTTTGCTTTTTACATTGCTTATACAGTTGGTTCTCTTATTTACTGGGGAGTTTCAGTTATAATAAAAGAAGATTTAGTCAATAAAATTGGATACAAAAATGGATTGTCAGTAGGATTAATTATTTCTGCATTAGGTACACTTTTGTTTTATCCAGCCGCCAACACAGGCTCTTTTGCATTAATGTTAGCGGGTCTTTTTATTGTTGGTCTAGGTTTTTCATTACAGCAAACTGTAGCAAATCCTTTAGCAATTGCCATGGGGCCAATTAAAACAGGTTCACAACGTTTAACATTGGCAGGAGGGATCAATAATCTTGGTACAACAATAGGTCCTTTAATTGTAAGTTTTGCCATTTTCGGATCAAGTGCTGATAGCAATACGAATGCAAGTATTGAAAGTGTTAAGATTCCTTACCTGGTACTAGGAGTTGCTTTTTTAGTAGTAGCTGTTTTATTAAAATTCTCGTCAATACCAGATCGACCTGAATTAGTTGAAGAAGATGATTCTCATGATAAGGTAACCGTAAAAACATCGGCCTTGCAATACTCTCAATTAGTATTGGGTATGATTGCCATATTTTTATATGTTGGAGTTGAAGTTTCTACTGCAAGTAATTTACCTGCTTACATGGAAAGTAAATTAGGTTTTTTAACTAAAGAGGTAGCTCCTTACATATCTTTATATTGGGCAAGTTTAATGATTGGTCGTTGGACCGGAGCTGTTGAAGCTTTTACTGAAAATATGAGTTTACAGAAAATTCTACGTTTCATTGCTCCTTATTTAGCATTCGGTGTTTTCCTGGCTGTTAATGCAATTGCAAAACATGATTTGACACCTTTTTATGTATATGCGGCGGTAATCGTAGTCTTAATTGTTGCTGACATGGCAAGTAAAGGTAATCCAGCAAGAATGCTTCTTATTTTTTCATTTTTGGGAATTTTAGCAACTGCCGTTGGTATGTTAACTACAGGAATGCTGAGTGTATATGCTTTCACAAGTGTAGGTTTATTCTGTAGTACATTATGGCCATGTATCTTTACTTTGGCTGTTAGTGGGTTAGGAAAACACACTAGTCAAGGAAGTAGTTTCTTGATCATGATGATTATGGGCGGTGGTTTTGTCAGTGTATTTCAAGGTAAAATTGCCGAAATCATTGGAATACAAAATAGCTACATCGTTGGTATCGCTTGCTTTGCTTACCTGGCATTTTATGCTTGGAAAGTAAGCGGGATCTTAAAAGCGCACGGTATTGATTTTGATAAAAAAGTATCTGGTGGACATTAAGAGATTTCTCTGGCTCACTAATAACATTTAATTTTTATAAAAGGGATTTCAATTTTGAAATCCCTTTTTGTTTTAGAATGGATTTGTTAATTCATTCCCTGGAGAAGTTCCTGAAGAGTTCGAGGATTAACTTGATTAAAACAATAAAAGGCAGTCCATTTATGGGCTGCCTTTTGTATATACACTAAAAGAAACGTTTGATTATTTGGGAGATGATCGTGAATAACAAACTTGCCAAAATCATAGTGGTTATTGGAAAATAAAACCTGAAGTTCTCTTTTTCCACCCTTATATCACCGGGCAAGTTGCCGATCCAATTTAGTTTATCATGAAAAAAATAGATAACTATTCCAGCCAAAAAGATCAGTAATCCAAGTCCAATAATGATTTTACCCGTTTCTGAAGTCATTTGTTGTTAGCGGTTAGGTTTTAGCCCTTAGCTTTTAGCGATTGGTCATTAGTTGTTGAATTACCTTTTTCTTTTGTTTTAAGCCAATGTTTAACAGCTGATCGCTAAAAGCCATTAGCTCTATTTAATCACTTTTAGCTCTTTTAAGATAAAATCAGCCTTATCTACTTTTTGTGCCACCCAAAGAACATATCGGATATCAACACCAATTGAACGGCTGTAGCTTTCGTTCCAGGCAAAATCATTGATGGTAGCACTGTACGCACGATCGTAGTTCACACCGATCAAGTTTCCATTGGCATCCATGATCGGGCTTCCGGAATTACCACCGGTGGTATCCATGTTATATAATAAGGCAACGGGAACATCGTTCGTCTTAGGGTTTTTGAACATTCCAAAGTCTTTCTTTTTATATAATTCACGAATGGCATCAGGATATCTGAACTCTGGGTTTCCGGTAGCACCTTTTTCAATAATACCTTTAATACCCGTGAATGGGGTGTAATAAGTAGCATCAACAGGGCTGTATCCTTTAATATAACCGTAGGTTAAACGTAGTGTACTGTTTGCATCCGGAATAAAGTCTTTCTTTTTGTAAAGCTCTTTTACAGTTACATAATCACCCATTAGTTTGTTTAATGTTCCTTCGCGGTTTTGTTTAATAGGATCAAGTAGGGCCTGTTGGGCACTAATATCTTTTACAAAACCTAAAATTGGTTCATCAAAAGCCATTAAGTCGGCTTCAGTTGTGCTGTTTAATAATTTGGTAGTGAATTTCTGATCTTTTAATGAAGTATTTAAAACCCGATCTACAGCCTGGTCGGCACTGGTTTCATCTCCAACATCCATCAGCTGCAAACGTTGAACCGCATTTACTTTTTGGTTTTGAGGAAGTTTAAATCCGTCAAGCATCATGCGTTTAAAGATCTTTTTGTCAGATTCATAAACGTAACTTTCGTAAATACCATCTATTGCTTTTTTAATTCGATCTTTATTTTGTTGGAAATAAGTCGTTTTGTCAGGAGCAGCTTCAATTTGTTTTTTGAATATGTTTAATGCATTGGCAACACCCAATAAATTAGTACTGTTAAAAATTTCAGTTAACCACAGATCGCGCTGCGCATCAACAAAAATTTCCTTGTATAAATTGTCGATGTTTTGCATTAAAGAACCATATTGAGCACTTAGTTTAGCATCGCCGTTAATGAATTTTTGCATGTCTTCATCTTCGGCTCTTTTCTGATCAACCAAGCCAATTGATTTTAAGCCCTGAAGTTTTCCTTGATAGTTTTTCAATCGGTTGGCATTACGTTTAATGCGGGTTGCCTGTTTCAATTGAAGTCCTACATCATTGCTGGCGGTTTCTTCCATCGTTTGGTTCTCAAACGTATACAGATCGGCAACATAAGGAAGCAGGTATTTTTCCTGGTACTCTAAATATTGAGCTGGACGATGGCGGAAGGTTCTGCCCGGATAACCTAAAATAAAAGCGAAATCGTTTTCATTAACACCTTTCGGGTTCACTTTTAAGAATTTTTTAGGTTTATAGGGAACATTGTCTTTTGAATAAGCAGCTGCCGAACCGTCTTTGGCAACATAAGCTCTTACAAACGAAAAGTCGCCGGTATGACGTGGCCAAACCCAATTGTCGGTTTCTCCGCCAAATTCACCAACAGAACGTTGCGGTATATAAACCAAGCGAATGTCTTTTATAGTTTTGTACTTAAATAGCACATATGATTTACCGATAAACATTTCTGAAACCTGGGCTTTAATGGTTTTGTCATTGGCTTCAGCTTCTCGTTCCAGTTCCGCACTTTTTGCTTGAATAATTCTGATGCGTTCGGCAGGGTCTGTAGCATTAGCCGCGGCATTTAATATTTTGGTAGAAACATCTTCGTAGGAATCAGTAATTCTAACTGTCAAGCCTTTTGCTTCAATTTCTTGTTCACGGGTGCGGGCCACAAAGCCATTTTCAAGATAATTGCTTTCGGGCGTACTGGCCAATTGAACTGCGCTGAAAGCACAATGGTGATTGGTTATAATTAAGCCTTCATCAGAAACAAATGAACCGGTACAACCGCTTATTTGAACAAGAGCATCAATTAGGCTAATACCTTTAGGGTTGTAAATGTCTGATTGGTTAATTTTTAAACCGGCTTTTTTTAAATCAAGTTTCTTGATTTCACTCAGAGGAAACATTCCTTCATCGAAAGGGGCAACTTTAGTTGTAAATGCCGAAGCAATAATCAAACTAACACCCAAAAGGATGCTTAATAAAAACTTCTTCATAAAAGGTTATTGAAAATTACAGGGAGCTAAGGTACGTATAAAATGAAAAAGCCCCACCGGGGTGGTGGGTGCTTTTCCAACAATTAAACCAAACCAAAAACCAAAAAAAATCTTTATATCTAAACATTCGCTAAGCAGTGTTAGGAATGTGTTTTTTAAACTTTCTTTGTTGACATATCATACATAAAAACTGTGCCAATATTTAATAGCCAATTTTAATGTTTTATCTTCGTAAGGTAAACAATGGAGTGTCAATACCTTATATTCCCGGAAAAATTAAACTTTTATAATCATGGCCGAAGAACTTAAAATTATTGCAGAAGCTGACAAAAAACAGCAATACGAATCGTTAATTCCGCAACTTAAAGAATTGTTAAAAGGGGAGGATGATCTGATTGCCAATCTGGCAAATACGGCCGCTGCCTTAAAGCAAACATTCGATTTTTTTTGGGTTGGTTTTTACCTGGTAAAGGATCAGGAATTGGTTTTAGGCCCTTTTCAGGGTTCAATTGCTTGTACCCGAATTGGTTATGGAAAGGGTGTTTGCGGTTCTTCATGGAAACAACAGGAAATCATTATTGTTGACAACGTTGACGAGTACCCTGGGCATATAGCCTGTAGTTCGCTTTCTAAATCGGAAATAGTTGTGCCTGTACTGAAAAACGGAATTGTTGTAGCTGTTTTAGACATAGATAGTGATGAGCTGGCGCAGTTCGATGAAACCGATGCTCACTTCCTTGAACAAATTGTTACTTTGCTCAAATTTTAGTTTATTCATCTATAGTTAATTAGATTTTAATTTAAGTGTATAAATTACCCTTTGAATTTTATTTAAGAGATGATGTTGTACAAATTAGCAGAGATCTTTTAGGTAAGCATTTGTATACTAAAACTGACGGTGTGCTTACTGGCGGAATGATAACTGAAACGGAAGCATACCGTGCACCTGACGATAAAGCCAGTCATGCCTATAATTTAAGACGAACAGCTCGTACAGAAACCATGTTCAAGACAGGTGGAACGGCCTATGTTTACCTGTGTTATGGCATTCACAGTTTGTTTAACGTAGTGACAAATATTCAGAATGTGCCTCATGCTGTATTGATCAGGTCTATTGAACCGGTTGAAGGGATTGATATACAGTTGCAGCGTCGGGGGTTAACAAAGCTGCATCCCAAAATGACATCTGGTCCGGGTGCAATGGCCAAAGCCCTAGGTATAACAAGGCAACATAATGCCTTGAGTTTGCTTTCTGATGAAATTTGGATAGAAGACAAAGGCTTGGTAATACCTGATCAGCAAATAGTTTCGGCGCCAAGAGTAGGTGTTGACTATGCCGGTGATGATGCTTTGAGGCCCTGGCGGTTTTACCTGGCTGATAACAAGTTTGTGAGTAAGCGATTAAAAGTATAGATCGCCCAGGTTATTTTATATTTCTACTAGCGTTTCCTGAACGCATTTTTTTACTTTTGACCATCATTCTTTAAACCTAAACATGAATTTTGAAAATACATTGAGTTTTGCTCAGGATTTAGACCGGCAAGATAAGCTGAGTTTATTCAGAAATGAATTTTTAATTCCTCAGCATAATGGCAAAGACATTATTTACCTCTGTGGCAATTCACTTGGATTGCAACCAAAATCAACCAAAAAACAGATTGAAATTTTATTGAACCAATGGGAAAACCATGCTGTTGAAGGTTGGTTTACCAAAGGCGTTGAATGGATGCATTTTCATGAAAGCATGCAGCATTCGCTTGCCAAAATTTGTGGTGCAAAACCTTCGGAAGTTACTCCAATGAATAACCTGACGGTTAACCTGCATTTGATGATGGTAAGCTTTTACAAGCCTACGGCAAAACGTCATAAGATTTTGATGGAAGCCAGGGCTTTTCCATCTGATCAGTATGCAATTGACAGTCAGGTGCAGTTTCATGGCTATCAACCAGAAGAGGCCGTGATAGAACTTGGTCCAAACGAAGGGGAGAACCTGTTAAGAACCGAAGATATCTTGGCGACCATTGATAAGCATAAGGATGAACTTGCATTGATTTTAATGGGAGGCATCAATTACTTATCGGGTCAATTGTTTGACATGGAAACCATTACCAAACATGCCAAACAATATGGAATTACCGTTGGATTTGATCTGGCTCATGCTATGGGTAACGCACCATTAAAACTGCATGACTGGGGAGTTGATTTTGCCATGTGGTGTTCCTACAAATACATGAACTCTAGTCCCGGAGGTATAAGCGGAATTTTTGTTCATGAAAACAATTATGCAAATAAAGAGTTGCAGCGCTTTGCCGGTTGGTGGGGTTATGAAAAAGAGACCCGCTTTTTAATGACCCGTAAGTTTAAGCCAGAACAGGGTGCTGAAGGTTGGCAAGTAAGTACTTCGCAAATGCTTTTACTTGCTGCGCATAAGGCATCTTTGGATATTTTCGATCGTGCAGGTTTTGAGAACCTTCGTGCAAAAAGCGAATTGCTTACCGCTTATTTAGAGTTTATCATTGATGGGGTGAATCAGAAAGCCGGAAAACTATTATACGAAATTGTTACTCCTCGTGATAAGAAGCAACGTGGTTGTCAGTTATCGATTATAGCACATCATCCAGAGCCTAAAAAAGTTTTCGAAAAGCTAACTGAAAACGGCGTAATAGGCGATTGGCGCGAACCAAATGTTATGAGATTCGCTCCGGTTCCGCTGTATAATACCTTTGAGGATGTTTATCGCTTTGGAGAGATATTAGCCCTTAACTGTTAGCTAAAATAGTAGATAGTCCATGGTCTATAGACCATAGTTTTTAAGGGTTTGAGTATAGGTTACCGCAAAACTATAAGATAATTTAGTTGCTGTTCTTAATAAATAACCATTAACAATCGACTATGGTCTATGGTCTATGAACTATAGTTATTCATTATCACTAGCAAACCACTCTGCAAACGAAGTAGGTGTTTCGTGTAATTTCAACGAATGCAGTTTAATATTATCCGGTAAGCGTTTTTTGATACGCTGTGCAAAATCAGCTAGCATATTTTCGCAGGTTGGCTGATATTCGGTTAAAAGAACGCGTTCCATATGTTCCATTAACTGACTTGCCAGTTTAATATGCGGTGAGTTTTTGTTCAGCACTGTTGCGTGATCAAAAACGTCAACAATTTCCGATTTTACTATTTTCTTCAGATCACCAAAGTCCATTACCATACCGTTTTTTACATGGTTGGCATCCTCAATAGCATCCCCAACAACAGTTACATACAATTCGTAGCTGTGCCCGTGAACGTTTCTGCATTTTCCATCGTAGCCGTATAAGGCATGAGCTGTTTCAAAATTGAAATATTTGGTCAGTCTGATTTTAGCCATTACTTAAAATTGAGGCGCAAAGATACGGTTTTGATTTTTTTACGATGAATAAGTTTTAATTCTGCTTTGTTTGAATGAGTTTCTTATTGTCAGATTATCAATTGTTTATTAGTAAAAAACTGGATAAATTTAAGAAAAACATTCCTCTATGTATACTTACGATACACTTATAGAAGCCTTAGATGGCCTGAAAGAGCGTGGTTATACACTCAACTTCAATTTAAAGAAAGATCACTTGGCTTGTGAAGAGCATGACCTTTTTTGGCATCCCGAACATTTTGAAATTGTGGAAGTATACCGTTTTGAGGGTATGACCGACCCGGATGAACAGGCCGCTGTATATGCTATTCAGTCGGATGACGGACAGAAAGGCGTTTTTGTAAGTGCTTACGGCATTTATGGAGACCCGATGTCGGAAGAATTACTGAAAAAGCTGACAATACATTCCCATTAATAATATCAATTTAAACACATCTATATGAAAATTACTACTGAACAGCTTGCTGCTATAATTAAACCCACAAAATATGAGCAAGCGCAACTTGAAAAAATTACCGAATCAATAGCTCAAACTTTTGATCGTTATGATATTTCTACACCCTTGAGAGCCTGTCATTTTTTGGCCCAGGTGCTACATGAGTCCTCGGCCTTTAAGTTTACTGTAGAGATTTGGGGGCCAACTCCGGCTCAGCGTCGTTATGACACTCGGGTGGATTTAGGTAATTCTCCGGAATTGGATGGGGATGGGTTTAAATTTAGGGGGAGAGGTTGGATTCAACTGACGGGGAAAACAAATTATAAATTGGCAACGACTGAATTTGGTCAGGATTTTATTAGTGATCCCAGTTTGATCCATGATTACCCTTGGGCGGCTTTGGTTTCGGGTTGGTTTTGGAAACGCAAAAAATTAAATGACCTGGCCGATCTGGATGATATTACCTCCATTACCAAAAAAGTGAACGGTGGCTTTAATGGATTTGACGACCGGAAAATGTGGCTGGCTAAATCAAAGGCTGTTTTGCTGAATGCTGTTTAATCATTTTCTGAAAGTAAATCTTTGCTTTATCAAATCTTAAGTTGAATTTTTGCGTTCTTTAACTATGTTGAAAATCGCATTCCATCCAATTTATGCTCATCCCTTGCCCGAAGGTCATCGCTTTCCGATGGTAAAGTATGAACTAATCCCAGAGCAGCTTTTACATGAAGGGACTATTACCAATGAGAACCTTTTTGCACCGGATCTGATTGATGAGGAGATCATATTATTAACTCATGAGCCCGACTATTGGAATAAATTAAAAACACTTTCGCTAACTCCTCAGGAAGAACGAAAAACCGGTTTTCCGCTTTCACAACAATTGGTTCAGCGCGAAATTACCATTGCCCGGGGAACCATTGATTGCTGTTATTTTGCCATGGAATATGGTGTGGCGCTAAATGTTGCCGGAGGCACTCATCATGCGTTTACAAATAAAGGCGAAGGTTTTTGTTTGCTGAATGACATAGCTATTGCAGCCAATTATCTGTTGAACAAAGGAATTTCAAAGAAAATACTGATTGTTGATCTGGATGTTCATCAGGGCAATGGAACGGCTGAAATCTTTCAAAATAATCCTGCTGTTTTTACCTTTTCGATGCATGGAAAAGGTAACTGGCCCTATAAAAAAGAGCGGTCCGATTTAGATATCGAATTGCCTGATCATACCGATGATCAACTGTACCTGGGATTGTTAAAGGAAACGCTGCCTCATTTAATCAAAAGGGAACAGCCTGATTTTATTTTCTATCTATCGGGCGTAGATATTCTTGCAACCGATAAACTGGGAAAACTTTCTGTAAGTAAAGCTGGTTGTAAAGAACGTGATCGCTTTGTTTTTGAGCAATGCATTCACAATAAATTACCTGTAGTGGTAAGCATGGGCGGTGGTTATTCTCCACGTGTTGCTGATATTGTTGATGCCCATTGTAACACCTTTCGGCTGGCAAAAGACCTGTTCTTTTAAGATAATCGGTTCAATTCAACTTTAGGCATAGACCTTTCTAGTTTACGGGTAAGTATTTGAAATCGGATAAATAGCAAAACTGCAGCAACCAACAGTCCGAGTAATAAAGCCCACCAAACACCATTTACACCCATATTTAGTTTAAATCCGAAGAAATATCCTAATGGAATACCAATGATCCAGTAGGCAGTAAGTGTAATTGCCGTTGGTATTTTCACATCACCCATGCCTCGTAAAATACCAAGGCCAACCACTTGCATGCCATCAAAAAGTTGAAAAAGTGCAGCAATGATCAAAAGTCCTGCTGCAATGTTTATCACTTCCGTATTTTGAATATATAATGAAGGAAGGAAATGGTTGAAAACGGTGAATATGAAAGCCGTAGTTAGCATAAAGGCGATGACCATATGATAACTTGCAATGGCTGAAAAACGAAGGTCCTTATAGTTTTGCTGACCGAAATAATTTCCTGCTTTAATCCCTGCTGCTGCTGATATGCCGCTTGCCATCATAAAGGTTAAGGAAGCCATACTTAAAGCAATTTGATGAGCGGCCAATTCTTTAGCCCCTAACCAACCGATCATAATAGCAGCGCCACTGAAAGCACTCACTTCAAAAATATATTGCAGGGCCACCGGAACACCTATACCTAATATCTGCTTGCTTAAGGTCCATGATAAAATCCGGAACTTAAATTCCTGCAAATATTCTTTAAAACGGGCCGAACGAAATACATAAAGCCCCATTGCAATGGCCATTAAAATACGATCGGTTAAAGTGGCAATACCTACACCGATAACACCCATCGGTTTTATGCCAAATAACCCAAATACCAATGTTACTCCCACTAAAATATTAAGCAGGTTGCCCCATATGGTAATGTTCATGGCTTGTTTGGTAAAACCCAATCCTTCAGTAAACTGCTTAAAGGTTAAGAAAACCATTAATGGAATTATCGAAAAGCCAAGCAGCCCTAAAAAAGGTCTAGCTTGTCGTGCAACTTCGGCAGGCTGGTTAAGATATTGAATAAGAAAAACTCCGGAAAAGATAATGGCAAACAAGATTAGCCCGGTAATGATATTGATTATTAAGCTGTTGGCTAACAAGCGACCACATTCTGCTTTGTTTTTTCGGCCGTTTTCCTGAGCTATTAGAGGAGTAAGTCCATAAGAAATGCCAATTCCTGTAACCATAAATAAGGTGAAAATACTACTGCCTAAGGCTACAGCAGCTAATGAAACATCACTGCCGGTTTTTTGTCCAATGATGATACTATCGGCAATGGCAACGGCCACATGGCCTAATTGCGAAATAACAACAGGGTAGGCGAGTTTGAAATTACTTTTATATTGATCCTGATATTTATAGTAAAGTTGCTGCATATAAGTGAGATCCATGAAGCATGAATCATGAGAAAAGAAAAACTAATAACTTAAAAAGAGAAGATTTGTTCTCAATAATTAATTACTAAATCAAAAATGCGATTAGCTCGCTGTGTAAAACTCAAATTTTTCAGTGGTATGTACTCTAATTACTCCCGAAAGAACAAGGTTGACCAGTATACGAGAAGCAGTTCGTTTTGAAATGTTAAGCATTTTAGTGTATTCGGGCAAAGTAATTCGGTCATTGCAGGCCAGATATTCCAATAAGGCTTTTTCTTTTGAAGAATACTCGATCAGTACGTTATCTCCTTTGGTTTCTTTGCTTAAAACATCAACCACAATCTTACTGGCTAATACACTATGATCTTTTATCCGAATATAAACCCACCATTTATTGTCTTCGCCAAGTGCATAATGAGGCTTAACATCACTTTCTTTTATTTCAACTGATAAAACAATTTTATCATCCCAAAATATCTCCTCAAAAATGGGTTCCAATTGTGGGCGACAATAAAGGGTTGCGGCTTGGGTAATCATGTAACGTTCCTCATCTTCTGATTTAACCCCTTTAATAGTACCATCATCAGCCACGCCAATAAGCAGTCGGCCACCTTTGGTATTGGCAAAAGAAACCATCGTTTTTGCTATTTTCTCAAAGCTGGTAATTGTTTTCTTAAAATCGAGGGTAGCACTTTCTCCTGACAGGATCAATCGTTTGAGGTTCATAGCTGTAACGGTTTAAAAACCCGCCTGAGAATGCTGATCGGGCTTTATTTTTCGCATCCAAATTTCGGTATAGATCATTGCGCACAATTCTCCTTGTTTGTTTCGGGCTTCTACCGGATAAGCTTTTGAAAACTTACCTACCGAATTTAATGCATTTTCGGCCTCTGATACATCTTCGTCGGTAAGGGTAAAGATAAGAGTTAGGTTGGTATTTCCCGGTTTTTTATACTGAATGTCGGCACTTTTTAACCAGCCTAAAACTTTAAAATCTTTCTGGCGGAAATGCTGCCAAAACATTACCGAATAAAACGGATCGGCGGCACTGAAAATCGTTCCTCCGAATATAGTTCCGTTATAGTTTCTGTTCAATAAGCTTTTGTGAATAACAACCTCAATAGTTTTAAAATCTTTAGAAATATGCTTCACCCATATACGCTGAAAAAATAACGGTGGGTAAAAGCGCATTAACCATTTAAGGGAGTTGTTGGATAGCTTCATTGATTGAACTGATTTTGTAAGCCTAAACTACAATTTTGAACCATTTAAACAATTGGTCTGGCTAAAATATTATGCACACATATGAATGCCTATGCTTTAAAAATTGTAAATGTGACCCGCAGGCAAGATATTTTGAATATTCTGCTATTTTAGGGATTCTAAAAAATGTAAGTCTAAACTTTTAGCAACCAATTACTAATTTATATATGCAAATTATTGAACCGGCTCAGCAAATGGAGAAGGAAAAATCATCAACAAAGAAAAACATTACGCTTTTAATCATAGTGGCAGCACTTGGTTATTTCGTCGACATCTATGATCTGATCCTGTTTTCGGTTATTCGGATTAAAAGTTTAAATGGCTTAGGAATTACAGATCCGGATCAGCTGGCTTCCATTGGTTCGTTCTTGCTTAATTGTCAAATGATTGGAATGTTAACCGGAGGGATTTTATGGGGTGTTTTAGGTGATAAAAAAGGGCGTTTATGGGTGTTGTTCGGCTCTATTATTACATATTCACTGGCTAATATTGCTAACGGTTTTGTAACGAGCGTTGATCAGTATGCTATTTTACGATTTATTGCAGGAGTTGGTTTGGCAGGTGAACTGGGCGCAGGGATAACTTTGATCACCGAAACCATGAGTAAAGAAAATCGTGGTTATGGCACGATGCTCATTGCAGGTATAGGGTTATTTGGTGCCGTTGTGGCAGCACAAGTGGGTAAGCATTACGATTGGCAAACCTCGTTTATTGTAGGAGGTATTATGGGGTTAGTGCTCCTGTTGCTACGTTTGGGCGTTATTGAGTCGGGGATGTTTCATAAGGTTAAAAGTGAAGAGGTTCAGCGTGGTAACTTTTTTATGCTGTTCACTTCGTGGAATAAATTTAAACGTTTTATCAATTCAATATTGATAGCGGTACCGGTTTGGTTTGTTATAGGGGTTATAGTAACATTTGCCAATGATTTTGGGAAGGAGATGAACGCCACCGAACCGCTCAGTCCGGGTAATGGTATTATGTACGCTTATATTGGTATTGCCATCGGTGATTTGCTATGCGGAGCATTAAGCCAGGTGTTTAAAACACGTAAAAAGATTGTTTTTATATTTTTAACGGCAACACTTGTATCAGTAGTATTCTTCTTATTCTCACGCAATTTTAATGCACAGTTTTTTCATATTATGTGCTTTATCATGGGACTTTCGACAGGATATTGGGTGGTGTTTGTGACCATGGGAGCTGAACAATTTGGAACTAATATCAGGGCAACGGTGGCCACAACGATTCCCAATTTTGTAAGAGGTTCATTGGTGGTGGTTTTACTTTTCTATAATTGGTTAAAACCTACACAGGGCGTTATTCATAGTGGTTTGATTGTGGGTCTTTTCACTATTGGTATCGCCTATTTTGCACTATTTAACTTATCTGAAACCTACGGGAAGGATTTGGATTACGTAGAGAAATAGGTCGGTTCTCAGTACTCAGTCGGCAGTATTTAGTTGTTAGTCTCCAGTACTCAGTTGACAGTTGTTAATTGTTAAAGCCTGAATAATGTTGACTGCTGACTGTGGATTGCCTACTGCCGACTGCAGTCTATGGTCCATTGATTATCGACTATGGACTGTTTACTACGGACTGTCGACTGCCAACTGGTATAACTCACAACTAAAACCTATTTTTGTCTTTATGATCACAAAAGAACATATTGCCGATTGGTTTAAAGGCTTACAAGATGATATTTGCAAGCAGTTAGAAGCTGTGGATGGCCTTGGAAAATTTCAGGAAGAAAACTGGATAAGAGCTGAAGGCGGAGGTGGTCGAAGCAGGGTTTTGCAAAATGGTAATGTTTTGGAAAAGGGTGGAGTTATGTTTTCTGCTGTTCATGGTGATTTACCTGAAGCGATACAACGTTCATTTAAACTCGATCAAAAAACTACTTTCTTTGCTACCGGTGTCTCCATCGTAATCCATCCCAATCATCCTTTGGTGCCGATCATCCATATGAATGTACGTTATTTCGAGACTCCAGAAGCTGATTTAAAATGGTTTGGAGGAGGGATAGACCTAACTCCGCATTATGTAAACGAAGAGGAAGCTAAATTTTTCCACCAGCAGCTCAAAAATACTTGCAACCAGTTCAATGAGCATTATTACGAGCAGTTTAAACGTTGGGCCGATGATTATTTTTTTATAAAACATAGAAATGAAACCCGTGGAGTGGGAGGGATTTTCTTTGACCGTTTGGGTGAATCAGAGCACTTTACAATTTCCGATCGTTGGGAATTCGTGAAGGCGGTTGGTGAAACGTTTACTAAAGCTTATATTCCTTTAATTGATCAAAATCGAAATAAAGAATTCAGTCCAGAACAAAAGAATTGGCAGTATTTGCGACGCAGCCGATATGTTGAATTTAACCTTTGTTATGATGCAGGTACAAAATTCGGATTGGAAACCAATGGCAGAATAGAGTCGATATTAATGAGTATGCCGCCGCAGGCTAACTGGGCTTATAATTACCAACCTGAAAAGGATTCGGTGGAATATAAAACGCTCAATTTGCTGCGAAAAGACATTAATTGGGTATAAAATACCCGTTTAAAAATACACCAGAGTTCGATCGTTAATTGATTTTAGCGATCGAATTTTTTTTTGAACAAAATAGGAAAACTTAATGCTCAAATGGCAGGATTCAACCTTAAAAAAAGACAAGATTATCATTCTATTTTGTTAAATTCGCACGCATTCTATAATTTCTGAATCACCAAAAAGCAATAAATGGCAGAAGAGAATAACGACCAGACAAACGGAAGTAAGATAATTCCAATAAATATTGAAGAGGAAATGAAAGCGGCCTACATCGATTATTCGATGTCGGTTATCGTTTCCCGAGCATTACCCGATGTTCGCGATGGCTTAAAACCTGTTCACCGCCGTGTTTTATTCGGTATGTTGGAACTGGGAGTTGGCAGCAGTAAACCCTATAAAAAATCAGCCCGTATTGTGGGTGAGGTGTTAGGTAAGTATCACCCTCACGGCGATAGCTCTGTTTATGATACAATGGTACGTATGGCCCAGGATTGGTCGCTACGCTACCCATTTGTTGACGGACAAGGAAACTTTGGATCGATTGACGGTGATAATCCAGCAGCAATGCGTTATACGGAAGCCCGTTTGCGCAAAATTGCTGAAGAGATGCTGGCCGATATCAATAAGGATACAATCGATTTTCAGCTTAACTTCGACGACTCGCTGGAAGAACCAACCGTTCTACCGGCTAAAATCCCTAATCTTTTAGTTAACGGTGCTTCAGGTATTGCTGTGGGTATGGCCACCAATATGGCCCCGCATAATTTATCTGAAGTAATTGATGCAACGGTAGCTTATATCGATAATCGCGATATTACTATTGATGAATTAATGAAATACATTAAGGGCCCTGATTTTCCTACCGGAGCAACCATTTATGGATTCGAAGGAATTAGGGATGCCTGTACAACCGGACGTGGACGAGTGGTAATGCGTGCTAACGCTGAGATCGAAACACTTGACAACGGTCGTGAGCGTATTATCGTTAATGCGATCCCTTACCAGATCAATAAATCGGCAATGATTGAGCGTACAGCCGAATTGATCAACGAAAAGAAAATTGAAGGTATTTCTGAAATACGTGATGAATCGGATCGTGAAGGGATGCGCGTGGTGTACGAGGTAAAGCGTGAGGCAAATGCCAACATCGTTTTAAATAACCTTTATAAATACACTGCATTACAAACTTCTTTCAGCATCAACAATATTGCCCTGGTAAAAGGGCGTCCGATGTTGCTGAACATTAAAGACATGATCCATTACTTTGTGGAGCATCGTCATGAGGTTATTGTTCGTCGTACCAAATTCGAATTATCAGAGGCCGAAAAGCGTGCGCATATTCTAGAAGGTTTACTGATTGCCCTGGATCACCTTGATGAAGTGATTGCCCTGATCCGAAGCTCTCCAACTCCAGAGGATGCCCGTTTAGGCTTGATGGAGAAATTTGGTTTGTCGGATATCCAGGCTCGTGCCATTTTAGATATGACCTTGCGTCGTTTAACCGGACTGGAACGCGATAAGATCAAAGATGAATATGCTGAATTGATGGCCACAATTGAACGCTTAAAAGCTATTTTGGCTGATGAAGGTTTGCGTATGAATATCATCAAAGATGAACTGGCTGAAATAAAAGATAAATACGGCGATGAGCGTAAAACTCAAATTGTTCATGCCGAAGGTGAGATCGATATTGAGTCACTGATAGAAAATGAGGAGGTAGTAATTACCATTTCTCATGCCGGTTATATTAAACGTACCAAAGCAACCGAATACCGCAAACAGGGAAGAGGTGGCCGTGGTTCTATGGGTGGCAGTACCCGAGATGAGGATTTCATTGAACATATACTTATTGCCCAAACGCATAACTATATGTTATTCTTCACAGAAAAAGGGCGTTGTTTCTGGCTAAAAGTTTACGGAATACCTGAAGGAAGCCGTACCTCTAAGGGTCGTGCTATTCAGAATTTGCTGCAAATTGATAAAGACGATAAAGTAAAAGCATTCATCACTGTTAAAACGTTGAATGATCCGGCTTATCTCGAAAGTAACTTCATTATGATGTGTACCAAACAAGGTACCATTAAGAAAACCACTTTAGAGGCTTATTCTCGTCCTCGTGTTACGGGTATTAATGCGATCTCAATTAATGAAGGCGATATGCTTCTCGAGGCAAGGTTAACTACCGGAAGTTCGGAGATTTTAATGGCATTGAAATCGGGCCGCGCCATTCGCTTTAACGAAAGCACTGTTCGTCCAATGGGTCGTACTGCGGCTGGAGTGCGAGGTGTCACCTTAAGCGGTATTAACGACGAGGTGGTTGGTATGATTGCTGTTGATGATAGTGAAACCAATATTTTGGTGGTATCGGAAAAAGGATACGGTAAACGCTCTGATATTGATGAGTATAGGGTGACCAACCGTGGCGGTAAGGGTGTTAAAACCATCAATGTTACTGAAAAAACAGGACAACTTATTGCCATCAAAGACGTTAAGGAAACAGATGATTTGATGATTATCAACAAATCGGGGATAACCATCCGCATTGGAGTTGATGAGCTTCGTGTTATGGGTAGAGCTACTCAAGGCGTTCGCTTAATTAAGCTTGGCGAAGATGATGAAATTGCTTCGGTAGCTAAAATTGAAGATGCAGGTGAGGATACTGATGAGATGGATGGTTCACAAGAAGCAACCGGTAATGAATCGGAAGCGTCATCAGAGAATGAATAAAATTAATTAATTCGATAAATAGACATTCAGTAATGAAAAAAATCTTGTTATCAGGTTTGTTGTTAGCAGCTGCCGTTGTTGCTAAAGCACAGAATTCAGAAGTCGATAATGCCGAAAAGATGATGTTACTTGGTCAATTGGATCAAGCTAAAGCATCAATCGATAAAGCAGCTTTACATCCTAAAACAGGCATTCAGCCTAAAACCTATTTGCTAAAGGGTAAGATCTATGGTGCAATTGCCTTAGATACTGCTAAAAAGAATTTGGATTATGATCCGACTCAAATCGCTTACGAATCTTTAAATAAGGCAAAAGAGTTAGATACTAAAAAGCAATTGGATGAAACCGAATTGAAAAACGGTTATTTCAATGTATATGCTTCGGCTTATAATAAAGGGATTGCAGCCAACAATAAAGAAGATTATCAAACAGCTTTAAAAGAATTCAAATTTGCTTCGGAGGTAAATCCACAGGATACTTCTTTGTACTTGAATATCGGTATTATGGCTGAGAAGGTTAAGGACAATGCTTCAGCTAAAGCATCTTATCAAAAGCTTGCTGATATGAATTATAACAAGGAGCCTTATGTTTACCATCAGCTGGCAGAATTATATAAAGCTGAGGGTAATAAAGAGGCTGTTGTAGCAACTTTAGATAAAGGCCGTAAAATTTTCCCTAGTGATAACACTTTAATGATTGATGAAATCAATTTTTATTTAGGGGAAGGAAAATCAGATGTAATAGTTGATAAGCTGAATAAAGCTATTGAAGCAGACCCTAATAATAAAACCTTATATTTCACTTTAGGTGTTACTTACGAGAATGCTAAAAAACCAGAAGATGCCAAAGCTGCTTACAAGAAAGCATTACAGGTAGATCCAAATTACTTTGATGCCAATTATAACCTTGGTGCTTTGTATTATAATGAGGCGGCTGAGATCATTAAAAAGGCAAATATGTTGCCTGCCAACAAAGTAAAAGAATACGATACTGAGCGTGCTAAATTCCAGGCTAAGGCTAATGAAGCATTACCGTATTTAGAAAAAGCTTACGAGATCAATCCAAAAGACAGAAATGTTATCATTTCATTGAAAGAGGTTTACGCCCGCACCAACCAAAAACAAAAATATGATAAGGTTGATGCTGCTTTAAAAGCGTTGGAATAATTTACACAGATCGATCTTAAATAACATAAAAAGGCTTCCGCAAAACGGAAGCCTTTTCAATTATAAAGGTTTTAAGCTTAAAGTAGTATTCCGGAAAGAATTATTGAAGCTACTGTAAAATAGATGACCAAACCAGTTACGTCAACTAAAGTAGCAACAAATGGAGCTGAAGATGTTGCAGGGTCGAAGCCAAGTTTTTGTAAAACCAAAGGCATCATGGAGCCCGACAGGGTTCCCCATAAAACCACACCAATCAATGATATGCCAACTACCAAGGCTATCAATAGCCAATGAGGGCCGTACATATAGGGGAATATGGCATGCCAGATGGCTATACGAGCAAAGCCTACAATTCCAAGCATTGATCCTAAGATAATACCCGAAACGATCTCTTTGTTCATTACTTTCCACCAGTCGCTCAATGAAATTTCGCCTAGTGCAAGCGAACGGATAATAAGTGTAGCCGCTTGAGAACCTGAATTACCACCGCTGGAAATAATTAATGGAACAAACAAGGCAAGTACCACCGCCTTCGAAATTTCATCTTCAAAATAGCTCATGGCCGTTGCGGTAAGCATTTCACCCACAAAAAGGATAATTAACCAACCCGCACGTTTCTTGATCATTTCAAAAAGAGGTGTTTCTATGTAGGAGTCTTCCAAAGCCTCCATACCACCGAATTTCTGAATATCTTCGGTATCTTCTTCCTCCACAATGTCAAGGATATCATCAATGGTAACGATACCGATCAGTACATTGTCGGAGTTTACAACGGGTAGCGAAACACGGTCGTATTGTTTAAAAACCTCAATGGCATCTTCTTTATCGTCATTTGCATGCAGGTAAATAAAATTGCCATCCATCAGTTCGTTTATTTTTCGATCTATAGGCGAAAGAAGGATATCATTAATTCGAATTTCATCGATTAAATGTCCACCACCATCAATAACATACAAAATGCCTAATGATTCGGTTAAATGGCCATAACGACGAATATGGTCGAGTACGCGCTCAACGGTCCAGTATTCTTTTACAGAAATATAGTTAGGAAGCATGGAACGCCCAACGCTGTTTTCGGGGTAGCCAAGTAAGGTACTGGCCACGCGACGTTCTTCGGGACTTAAAAGTTCAAGGAGTTGTTTAACCACCGGACCCGGTAGTTCTTCGAATAGCGCAGTACGGTCGTCGGCCCACATTTGATTCAAAATGTCGGCAACGCGTTCCTGTCCTAATCCCTTCATCAGATCTTTCTGGATCTTGATGTCGAGGTATTCAAAAGTATCGGAGGCTAATTCGCGGGGAAGAACCCTGAAAACAATAGCGCGGTCATCAATCGGAATATCTTCAAACAACTCGGCTAACTCACTAGGGTGCCAGTCTTTTATAATTTTTCTTAGGGCAAAAAACTTTTTTTGCTCAATCAGTTCTAAAATTTCCTGGATCTGAGTTGTTTCAATCATGTTTTCCGACTAATAAAATGCTACATGGGTGTGAATTTAATTTTTTGCAAAAGTAGAATAATTTATGGTTTTAAGTTCACATTTCTGCTTAATAAAAGTCATCAATTAATAGTTTCTTGCAACGCAAAAACCGTATGGAAACTCCATACGGTTTTTGAAAAAGAACTCTTATGATCATTCAGGAAATAAAATTCATTTATACCTTGGGCAGCCTCAAATAACGACTGGATCTAAAACCGTCCTTCTAAAATCTTACTTTAATTCGGCTTGCTTATATTTCTTGAACCAGCTTCTTAGTTTAAGTTGGATAACGCCCAAAATTGCTTCCCTGAAAATCTTCGGGCTCATTTTGGAAGTGCCTGCTGTACGATCGGTAAAAATAATGGGTACTTCTACCAGTTTAAAACCATGCTTAACGGCGGTAAATTTCATTTCTATCTGAAAAGCATAACCAATGAATTTGATCTTGTTCAGTTCAATGGTTTCTAAAACCTTCCTGCGGTAACATTTAAATCCTGCGGTATAATCGTGGATCTCAACGCCTGTAATCACACGGCAATAACGGGAAGCAAAATATGACATTAGAACACGTCCCATTGGCCAGTTAACCACATTTACCCCGGTAATATACCTTGATCCAACGGCTACATCCGCTCCTCCAACACAAGCCTCGCGTAAACGAACTAAGTCTTCAGGGTTGTGCGAAAAATCACAATCCATCTCAAAAATGTATTCGTACTTGCGATTTAGTGCCCAGTTAAAACCATGAATATAGGCAGTACCTAGTCCTAGCTTACCTTTACGTTCTTCCAGGTACAAGCGCTCCGGAAATTCTTTCTGCAATTCTTTTACAATTTCTGCAGTTCCGTCAGGTGAGCCATCATCAATGATTAAAACGTGAAAAGGGAAATCTAATGAGAACACTTTGCGAATCATTCGTTCTACGTTCTCTTTTTCATTATAAGTAGGAATTATGACGATGCTATCTGAAAACACTGCTAATTGATTTGGAATGCGAATATACTTTTAAGAAGTATTAAAACGGAATTTCGATTTAAATATTACTGTAAGTTTTACATGATGAAGCGTCCATGGCTCAATAAAAAAGCCCTTTCTTACAATAGAAAGGGCTTCTTAAAGAATAGAATTCTGAATGAATATTAATGAACGCCGTGCATCATTTTGATGATTGCTTTGTAAATCAGGAATAATACACCTGCTGCACCTAATGACATAAACATTAATAACATGAAGAAGTCATTAAGGTTATTGATAGCAAATCCAAAGAATTCGGTGACTTTGCCTGGCTCCGGATAATAACCGCTTAATACGCCAGCAAATTTGTTTGCAGCTGCGTTAGCAAGGAACCAAACAGCCATCATTAAAGAAGCAAATTTTGCAGGAGCTAATTTATTTACCATTGATAAACCAATAGGAGATAAACATAACTCTCCAAAGGTGTGCATAGCATACATGCCTACCAACCACATCATGCTTACTTTAGTAGTTGAAGCTACATCTTTTACACCAAATGCGATGTATAAATAACCTACAGAAAGTAATAAAAGACCGATTGCCATTTTCAAAGGAGAAGATGGTTCTATACCTTTTTTACCTAAATAAGTCCACAGCATGGCAAATAAAGGTGCACAAGAGATTACAAAGAATGCATTAACTGATTGGAACCAACTTGCAGGAATAGTATATCCAAATAACACACGGTTGGTTTGTTCTTCAGCAAAGAAGTTCAAAGAAGCACCTGCTTGTTCAAATGCAGCCCAGAAAAATACTACGAAGAACGATAAAATGAAGATTACTGCAATTCGTTGAATTTCTATAGAAGTAAGTGGAGCATCTTTTTTTACAGTTCCATCAGCCGATTTAGCAGCTTGAGTAGGTTTTCCGCCAATTGCTGCTCCATCAGGAGTAACAATGTATCTATCTTTTAAGAAATGGAACATGATTAAGCCTAGCACCATGCCCACACCGGCAACAAGGAAGCCCCATTTAAAATCAGCAGCTGAACCAGTATCTCCAACAAGTCCACAAGCTAAAGGAGCAATGAATGCACCTAAGTTGATACCCATGTAGAAAATGGTGTATGCAGAGTCTTTTCGGCTGTCTTGCGGCTCATATAGTTGGCCTACCATTGTTGAAATGTTTGGCTTAAAGAAACCGTTACCTAAAATTAAAAATCCTAAACCTGCATATAAAAATGGAGTGAACATGGCAGGATCGGAGTAATAATGTCCAGAGAAAAACATCAATAACTGACCAATAGCCATTAAAATACCGCCCACCATGATGGAACGACGATTACCCCAGTAACGATCCGCAACATAACCTCCAATTAAAGGAGTAAGGTATACTAACGAGGTGTAGTTACCATACAATGCTGAAGCAGCTTGTTTATCAAATAATAATGCTTTTGTTAAAAATAGTGTTAGCAATGCGCGGTTACCGTAATAGCTAAAACGCTCCCACATTTCAGTGCCAAACAACACATACAAGCCTTTAGGATGTCCTGTGGCTGCTTTTTGCTCCAATACAGGAGAGTGTGATGGATTTTGATTCATTTCTGTATTATTAATGTGCTTTATTAGTTTAAGAGTGCTGATTGATGATGTTTCGTAACCACTTGAGCATTATGGCAATAGCTAAAGCAGCTACCATGCAAGCTGCGAAATTTACGAAGAAAAACCATGCTTTGATGTCATATTTATCCCACATGCTTGCCAATACTCCTGATAGTTTATTACCAATAGATGTGGCTAAAAACCATCCTCCCATCATCAATGAAGTTAAGCGTGGAGGACTTACTTTGGAAACTAATGATAAACCAATTGGGCTTAAACATAATTCTCCAATGGTAACCACCGCATAGGTGCTTATTAACCACCATGCTGATGTTTTTTCAGTAGTTATATCAGTACTTAGTACAGCTGCTGCCATTACTAAGGTTGATAATCCAGTAATGACCAGTCCCCATCCAATCTTTGCCGGCGTTGAAGGTTCTTTACCTTTTCGTCTTAAAAATCCAAAGAATGAAATAACAACAGGTGTTAGTATAATTATAAAGAAAGGGTTAATTGATTGGAAAATCTCTGTTGAAACAAGATCTAGTTTTTGACCCTCTTGAGGCCATTTATCTTTTGACAGATTCTGGAAATAAGGATCAGGTGTTAAAACATTTTGTTTATGCCCATCCAACATTACTGGTCGGAAATAAGCATCATATTTTGGAAATGAATCAACTTTGCTGTCCAGTTCCTGAATCATTCCAAACGGTTTGGCAATGGGCGCGACTTGCGGAGAAATTGAACGATCAGTATGAGTTTCAGCATAGAACGTTAGAGCTGATGCATTTTGCTTGAATACAGCCCAAAACACAATGACCACAACAAATACTGCTAACAGCGCTGAAATCTGCTGTTTATCATTTTTATCAGCTTTCCACCAGATGCTGAAATAATAAATAATTACAGGGATACATCCGAAAATAAAGGCATCTGTTGAATCAGAACCCAAAATATTACCCGGAATAGCTATCCATGCTAAAGCTCCAACTACAATTACCGGCAAGAAAACGAAAAGCAGAACTTTAGATACTGGGGTGTCATTAGGATTGGCAGGTTTAATTATATCAGCTTCCTTAATGTGTTTGGTTCCTGCTAAGAACCATGCCAGGCCGATAAACATTCCAATGCCTGCAGCAGCAAAGGCATAACCCCAACCATAGGCGTTACGCATATACGCAGCCACAAAATTGCATATAAAGGCCCCTATGTTAATACCCATATAAAACAGGTTATAACCGGAGTCCTTATTGGCTTTAAATTCTTCAGTTGAATATAAATTACCCAGGAGGGTAGAAATATTGGGTTTAAAGAAACCGTTTCCGATAATGATTAATAAAAGGGAGATCCACATGGCGGTATACCCAGGAACGGCTAATCCAAGGTAGCCTATACCCATTAAAACGCCACCAATTAAAATTGATTTGCGATAACCCAATAAACGATCAGCTAATAAACCTCCAAGAAAAGGTGTAAGATAGACTAAACCTAAGTAGGTGCCAACAATATCAGAAGCTTCTGCCCGATGAAGGCCCATACCCCCTTTAGGATCCATGAGATATAATGCCAGAATACCCAGCATTAAGTAATACCCAAATCGTTCCCACATTTCTGTAAAAAACAGAACCCTCAGCCCTTTTGGGTGGGCAGATTTATTAATTGGCATCTTTCGGTTACTTGGTTTTATATTTATTCTTTTATTGATTGGTTTAGAGGGAAAAGATTTTCCCAAAGGTGCTAAAGTAGAAATATTTTTCTGTTATGGAAATGATAAGGATCAAGAAAAAGCCCTGAAGAGGGATTTTGATCGCTATTGATTGAATATCAAATGGTTGCTAAGTTTGAGGATGGAGGGATTAGTTTATGTGCGGGTGGTAGGTATTGATTATCAGTTTGTTATTTCTGTATGGCGTAACGGTACTTTTATAAGTATGTTGTTACAAAACAGAAAAACACGCCAGATACGTGCTTTTCTGTTATATTTTAATTTAAAACTATAAATTATTAAGAATAAAGTTAATCATCATGGTTTGCAGTTGATAGCGGTAATTTACTCCGTGATGCTCATTAGGGTAATAGAAACTCTCAAACTGTTTATTCTTTTTAATTAACGCTAATGACATTTCTGCCGAATTTTGGAAATGAACATTATCGTCAAAAGTGCCATGAATAATTAAGTATTTACCTTTTAGTTTATCGGCATAATTGATAGGGGAGTTGTCATCATAGCCAGAAGGATTTTCCTGCGGAGTTCTTAAGAAACGCTCAGTATAGATCGAGTCATAATATCTCCATGAGGTTACCGGTGCACCTGCAATAGCCATTTTAAAGACATCGGCACCACGGGTAATAGCTAATGATGCCATATACCCACCAAAGCTCCATCCATAATAGCCTATGCGCGATGCATCAACGTATGATTGGGTTCCTAACCATTTGGCTGCATCAATTTGGTCCTGAATTTCATATTTACCCAATTGCAGGTACGTTGCCTTTTTGAAATCGGCTCCACGAGCACCAGTTCCACGGTTATCCATGCAGAATACAATGTATCCCTTATCTGCAAGGGTTTGAAACCAGATGTCACCACTGTTCCAGCTATCTAATACTAACTGATGACCCGGACCGCCATAAGCATACATAAACACAGGATATTTTTTGCTTGCATCGAAGTTAGCCGGTTTTACAACCCATGCGTTTAATTTGGTTCCATCCGGCATTGGAACTTCCATTAACTCCTTTTTTTGGTAGTTAAAACCTGCAAGTTGTGTGTTCAATTTTTGGTTGTCTGCTAAAACACGAACTTCTTTTCCGGTTTTATCTTTTAAACTGAAAACAGCAGGCGTATTGAAATTACTATATGAATTAATGAAATAAGAAAAATCAGTACTGAAAGTAGCATTATTGGTGCCTTCAGTAGTGGTTAATTTCTTTTTGCCGGTACCATCTAATTTAATTGAATAAATGTCTCTTTTGGTTGGCGAAGTCTCAGCAGCCTGATAATAGATGATTTTTGATTTTTCATCAAATCCATAAAGAGATGTTACTTCCCAAGGCCCTTTGGTGATCTGACGGATTTGTTTTCCGTTTAAATCATATAAATAAATATGGCGGTAACCATCTTGCTCAGTAGTGGTGATAAATGATTTATTGTCGCTTAAAAAGGATAAGTCATCGGTTACTTCAACATAACGTTTATCAGTTTCAGTAAACATTAATTTCGTTGTTCCGGTTTGTGCGTTTGCCAATAAGTATTCCAACTTATCCTGATGACGATTCATTCTGAATACACATAAAGTATTCGCGTCATTGGTCCATTTGATTCGAGGAATGTACTGATCTTTTTCCGGTCCAACGTTAACGGTTGTAGTTGAACCACTGCCAAGATCATAAACATGGATGCTTACAATTGAGTTTTTCTCGCCCGCTTTAGGGTATTTATAACGATATTCTTCAGGATATAATCCGTTATAAACCGGGATGCTGATTTCCGGAACTTCCGTTTCATCAAATTTATAATAGGCTATTTTCTTGCCATCCGGCGACCAGAAGAAAGCTCGGGCAAATTCAAATTCCTCTTCATAAACCCAGTCAGTGCCTCCATTAATGATCTTGTTTTTTACCCCGTCAGTGGTGATCTTTTTCTCTTCGCCGCTAAGAAGGTCTTTTATGAAGATATTGTTATCACGAACGAATGCAATTTTTGAAGCATCAGGTGAGAAATTAGCATATTTCTGCTTGCCGCCTTCAGAAACAGGAGTTAATGTTTGGGTATTTCGATCTAAAATATAATTGTTGATCAGATTTGAACGACGATAAACAGGCTCCGTCTCGGTTGCGATCAATACTTTGTTCTCATCGTTACTAAATGAATAATCATCTAACTTAATGTTTTTGCCGTTGTATTTCAGCTGGCTGTTTTTAAGAATGGTGTCTTTAGCCTGGCCTGTGGCATATTCGTATTTCACCACATAACTATCGCCTTTGGTTCGGTCATTAACCAATGATGAATAGTTTTTTCCATCTTTCATTGAATTTAAACCGAAAACTCCTCCTGCCACAAAACTGCGTTTCATGTAAATATCTTCGAGGGTAATTGGCTTCTTTTGTGCAATGCCTGCCAGCGGTACTAAAAATAAAAGTACCAGAGTAAAAATCTTCTTCATAATAATTTGAACAGGTTATTGATATGGGTGATTAGTTCTTCTTTTTGTTGATTGGTATTCCTTGAGGGTTTGCAAGTTTTTTGGGATCGTTATAAAGTTCATCCGCTTCTGAGGCCTCATTGGTTAAGTTTATATTGGTCATATAAACCCATTTGCCTTTTTCATATTTCAAACCATCGTATGAAAGATCGGGCCCATAATATTCGAAATTCCCTTTTTTACTCTGATCAGTCGGAACCAGATGGTCAAAAACAATCCATTTTTTCGATGGAATATACTTTAACATCATCGAAGCTGATTTACTGTATTCAAAAATCATACGGTTAACAGTTTTACCGGTACTGTCTTGCAATATTGGAGCTCCCATGCTAATAAATCCATCAGAAATGGTCAAAGGCTCAATTACTCTCATCGAGGTTTTAGGGCTATTGCCTTTCCAGCCAAGTAATAAATAAGGTTCATTTGAGCTCGATGGAGCTATAATTTGATAATACTGAGCACCAAACCAATTTTCATTGGATGTAACCGTATCTTGTCGGTTGATGATAAAGTCGGTATAGTCTTTTAAAGGATAAAGCTCCAGTTGCTTTGAATTATTTATTTGAATCGCTCCATAATAACGATAAGTGCCATCTTCATTTGCGAAAGGCCAGCTAAAAATTCTAAACTTATTTGAAGGATCTTTAGTGATCGAAATGGTTTTTAATGAATCAAATGGATAGTTAAATGATCCGGGCGTTTTAAGAGCAGTAACTAATGTTTTAATAAATGTATAGGTGGAATTGCGTCTTTCCATCTCGTTTTCACTGTTTATTGCCTCGGCGTCAATCTTTCGTAACGTTTTTTCGTACTCTTTAAGCTGTTCAACCGTTCTTGTTTGTGCAAATGCAGTGGTTAACATCAAACAAAAACAGGCCATTAAGGTTATACTCTTTTTCATCTGCCTTATAATCTGCCTCAAATATAATTAATGGCTAATATTCCAACTTTAAACTTTTATTTGTCACAAAAATGATAGCTAAATGATGTAAACGAAAAGGCCAACCACGTAAATGATTGACCTTTTATTTATTAATTGATAAATCGGTTTTATTTAGCTTTAGCTATTGGGCTAACAACACCATCGCTGCTCATTTTAGCCACAATAATATTAGCAAATTCGGTAGCAGCTTTATCAATATCGGTAGGGTTTAGCGTAGATGACTGACCAGACCATACTAATTTTTCAGTGGTAAGATCATATAAGTTAGTTTCGAGGTAATAGGTTTTATCGGTAGTGTAATAACCCGGATCGTACATGGCGCCCATTCCACCATAATATCCATAGAAATTACCATAATAGGGGCCTGGCATATAGGTGGTTCCGGGAACGTAGCGAGTTTCTGAATCTTTATTTACTAATGCCACTGAAACAATTCCATCGCAACCCGCTTCTTTGAATTTTTGAATTAGTTTTTCTTTGTCTATGTTTTTGTCTTTTGTAAAATCAGGAGGAAATACCGATGTACTTTCGGTTGCTTTTGCACCAGTGGTTGTTAAAGCCGCCGCCATTTTGTCTTCTATTGTTTTTTTATAGGCTAAATTCTGGCCTAAAGCAACAATGAACAAGTTTTTATAGGCTTTAGGTGCAGCATCTTTATCTTTCCAGGTGGCGGTTACTTTTGTGGCGGGAGAGCAGGAATTAAATAAGATAGCAGAAGAGATAATGAGTGCCAGACACCTGGTGCCAACACTTTTAAGAGCGTAATTTTTGATCATAAGTCTATTAGTATAGATTTCTAATATTTAGCGATTAGTGTTTTTTTAACAATTAGCTGATAACTAAGTGTCTATATTAAATATATATAAAATCTGTCAAAAGATTACTTATAGTTTATAATTTAAATATTACAGTTTGATAAAATAGGTGAGAAATAGATTTTAGTTATTAGTAGTGAGGCGAATGTTATTGATTGTTAATTATTTAACATAAAAGAGCCGGCTTTTGCCGGCTCTTTTGTATGCTATGTAAGATTTAACTAATTCAGGTTTTCAATTACTATGGCAGATGCTCCGCCTCCGCCATTACAAATACCAGCTACGCCAATTTTACCGTTTTGTTGTTTTAATACCGATAGTAAAGTAATAACAATACGCGCTCCCGACATACCAATTGGATGACCAAGTGCAACAGCTCCACCGTTGATATTAACTTTTGCAGGGTCAATATTTAACTCACGATTATTGGCCACTGACACTACAGCAAATGCTTCGTTAATTTCAAAAGCATCAACAGTTTTTATATCGATTTTACCTTTTGATAAAGCAAGGGGGATTGCCTTTGCAGGAGCAGTGGTGAACCATTCAGGTGCCTGCTGAGCATCAGCAAAAGAAACAATGCGAGCTAATGGTTTAATGCCCAATTCTTTTGCTTTGTCGGCACTCATTAATACCACAGCCGCAGCGCCATCATTAATGCTGGATGCATTTGCCGCGGTAACAGTTCCTTCTTTTTTGAAAACAGGACGCAAGCCTGGGATCTTATCAAATTTAACTGCTTTAGGCTCTTCATCTTCACTTACCACTGTTATCCCTCCTTTGCCTTCAATTTCCACCGGAGCGATCTCATCTTTGAATAAACCTTTTTCCTGAGCATTCAATGCTCTTTTGTATGATTCGATGGCGAAGTTATCCTGATCTTCACGGGTAATATTACATTCGGTGGCGCATAATTCAGCAGCGCTACCCATATGGTAGTCTTTGTAAACATCCCATAAACCATCTTTGATCATGGCATCTACCACCTGCTGATTACCTAACCGGTATCCTTGGCGGGCTTTGTCGAGGTAATATGGCGCATTGCTCATGCTTTCCATTCCACCGGCAACCATAATATCGTTGTCGCCATTCATTATTGATTGAGCAGCCAACATAATTGCTTTTGTTCCCGATGCACAAACTTTGTTTACCGATGTTGCAGGAAGGTAAGGTAAGCCAGCGAATATGGCGGCCTGCGTGGCGGGTGCTTGTCCTAAATTAGCCGAAAGAACATTTCCCATAATAACTTCCTGAACTTGTTCAGGCTTTATTCCGGCTCTTTCAACTGCCGCTTTAATAGCTACTGCGCCTAATTTAGTGGCTGATAATGATGATAAGCTGCCTCCCAAACTGCCAATAGGAGTACGGGCTACAGAAACTATAACAACTTCTTTCATGCTAAATTATAAGGTTATATTGATTGTTTAAGAGCTGCAATTTAGACAAATTTTATGGATCTAAAATTGCAATTTAAAACCGTAAATAAGCCTTTTGAACATATATTCGCATTATTGTGTTATTTTGTATTTCTTAGTTTTATTTATTTGTTAACACGTGATCATTAACAGCAAATTACTCCGATTGTTCAGGGTTAAACATGCAGGGCTCTATCATATTTTTATGTTGCTTATTTGCGTGTTAGTAGTTGTAATCATACTGCCTAAAGAAAAAAGATTTAAGTTCGAATTTGAAAAGGGGAAGGTATGGATGCATCCCGACCTTATTTCTCCATTTAATTTCGCCATTGAAAAATCATCAAGAGAGCTAGAAAGCGATAAAAAAGAAGCTGTGGATGCTGTTTTGCCAGTATACAGGTTTGATAATAAGGTTACCGCTATTGAACAAGAAGCTTTTCGGATTGATTTTGACTTTAAATGGAAAGCCCGGTTTCAGGAAAAAACAAACAGGGCAAAAAATTTTAAAGCAGGAATTGACCTGATCGATGAGTTTTACAAAAAGGGTATAATTCAATTAAATAATCATTACCAAAAGAGGAAAAACGCCGACTATTATCTTACCATTGTACAGAACAACGTTGCGGCCAGCACGAACTCATCTGCTTTATATACACCTTCAAGAGCCCTTGATCAGGCTCGTATGGCTGTTCAGAAGGATAAGAGTCTCGAGTTTTCTTTTCTTATCGATATCATTCAGGATCATCTTCAGCCAAATGTGATCTTTGATGAAGGGCTGACACAAAAATTAGAACAGGAAGCTGTTGAAAGCGTATCCTTATATCGTGGTATGGTTCAAAAGGGTGAATTGATCGTGGCTCAAAAAGATGTGGTTACGGAAGATGTTTACAAAAAAATTGAATCACTCCGGAAAGAATACGAGCAGACAGGGCTGTTTTCCGGTAGCAGAAGAATAGTTGCGCTTGGACAATTAATTGTAGTGGGTATTACGCTTTCATTGTTAATGATATTCCTTTTCCTGTTCCGTAAAGATCTCTATTACGATTATAGGCAGCTTTCATTAATCCTTTTTATAGTTTCCGGAATGCTCATTACGCTTTCATGGGCTATCAAAGTAGAACTTCCCAGCTTATATTATATACCTTATTGTATAGTGCCTATAATAATAAGGTTGTTGTTTGATGCCCGATTGGCACTCAATATTCATATTTTGGTAGTACTTATTGCCGGGTTCTTTGTGCCGAATGGTTTTGAGTTCGCATTTTATCAGATCACTGCGGGCATGACTGCCATTTATAGTATTCAAACTTTATTAAGACGATCACAATACCTGGTTTCTGCCTTTTTAATTTTGATGACCTATTTTATTTGTTTTGCAGGCACTTCATTCATTCATGAAGGAAGTTTCGTGCAGATAGATTTTATAAATTTTGCGCCTTTTGTATTAAGCGTTCTGCTTTCATTGTTGGCTTACCCGATGATCTATTTGTTCGAAAAGCTTTTTGGGGTTACGTCCGATATTACATTAATGGAGCTTTCCAATACAAATAATCCTTTGTTGCGAGAACTGGCGTTTAAAGCTCCAGGAACTTTCCAGCATTCAATGCAGGTTGCAAATTTGGCTGAAGCGGCCATTTATAAAATAGGAGGGAATGCCTTGCTGGTCCGAACCGGTGCACTTTATCATGATATCGGTAAAATGCGCGCGCCGAATTATTTTATTGAAAATCAAAAGAAAACCGGTAATCCTCATGATGAGCTGACCTATGAAGAAAGTGCTCAGATCATTATCCGCCATGTTACTGATGGAGTGGAAATAGCGCAGAAAAATCATATCCCTGAGACGATCATTGATTTTATAAGAACCCATCATGGAAATACACGGGTGGACTATTTCTATCAATCTTTCCTTAAAAACTTTCCTGATAGGATCTTTGATGAACAGATATTCAGATATCCAGGACCGATACCATTTTCAAAAGAAACAGGCGTGCTCATGTTAGCTGACTCAGTTGAGGCTGCATCTAGAGCACTTAAAGATCCTGATGCACGTAGCATTGATAATTTAGTTGATAAAATAGTTAACTACAAGCTTGATCAGCAGCAATTGGTAAACACTGATATCACACTAAAAGATATAGAAACTATTAAGCAAATGTTTAAGCAAATGTTGATGAGCATCTATCATGTACGCGTTGAATACCAAAGTATGGGTGTTAAAATACCCGAGAAACCCTTTGTAGAGTCATAATTGAAGAGATTTTGAAAAAAATAATTGGCTGAAAGTGAGCTAGTGAGCTCAATTGGCCGAAAATTATTTGAAAAAGTTTTTGGTGGAAACTTCTTATTTCTATATTTGCAGTCCCGTTACGAAACGGAGTTCTTAAATAAGTTTTCGAAAGCAGGTGAGGTGCCTGAGAGGCCGAAAGGAACGGTTTGCTAAACCGTCGTACGCNCCAAAAGTGTACCGAGGGTTCGAATCCCTCCCTCACCGCTTAAAGTTTTCGGGGTGTAGCGTAGCCCGGTATCGCGCCACATTTGGGATGTGGAGGTCGTAGGTTCGAATCCTGCCACCCCGACCAGAAAACTTTAAGACAACGTTAGTAACGCCTCGGGGTGTAGCGTAGCCCGGTATCGCGCCACATTTGGGATGTGGAGGTCGTAGGTTCGAATCCTGCCACCCCGACGGAAAAAGAAAAGCTCAATCATGAAAATGGTTGAGCTTTTTTGTTTT
>NZ_PQVF01000016.1 GCF_002920915.1 Solitalea longa | reverse complement strand
GATTTTTACAATCAGCCGCTTGTCGTAACGACTCTTCTTGTGCAATCTAATTAAATACTGGTCTTGTTCTAACTTTTTTTCCATACATCTTTTTTTGATGTATAGTTATAATAGGACGAGACAAAAAGCAAAAAATACTGATCAGAATAATGATGGAGATAATGAAGTTTTAACCACAGAGTTTCACAAAGTTGCCCAGAGTCATATACTCCGAGTTACTTTGTGGTTGATTCCTAAACGCAAAAAATCCCGACCAGTGTACTGATTGAGATAATAAAGGTTTAACCGCAGAGTTTCATAAAGTTGCCCAGAGTCAGATACTAAGTGTAACTCCGAGTTACTTTGTGGTTGATTCCTAAAAGCAAAAAATCCCGATCAAATGAATGATCGGGATTATTGCTCCTGAGGCTGGGCTCGAACCAGCGACCCTCTGATTAACAGTCAGATGCTCTAACCGGCTGAGCTACTCAGGAATTGTGAGAAGTGGGAGTCGTCCCTTTTTCGTATTGCCTAAAGATTGCTCTTTTACAATATCGCTCCTGAGGCTGGGCTCGAACCAGCGACCCTCTGATTAACAGTCAGATGCTCTAACCGGCTGAGCTACTCAGGAGTGTGAGTATTTTAATGTTCCGAAATTATCGGACCCGGTAATTTTTTGTTCTCAATTAAGACTCAAACCTAGTGTTATCAGTCTTATTATCCCTTATTTTTCGCTGGCGTTCCATCGATTTGGGAGTGCAATATTCGGGATTTAGAATTAATTATGCAATATTTGCGAAGAAAAATTTTAAAAAAAATCTCATGAGTTTATTGGCAGTTGGTACTGTGGCATTTGATGCCATTGAGACCCCTTTCGGCAAAACCGACAGAATCGTCGGAGGAGCAGCGACTTACGTTTGTTTGGCTGCTTCGTACTTTACTAAAAAGGCAAATTTAGTAGCCGTTGTTGGCGATGATTTTCCGGAAGAAGAAATTAAAGATTTAAATAATCACGGCATCAATACCGATGGGTTGCAAATAAAAAAAGGAGAAAAGTCTTTCTTTTGGTCAGGCCGATACCATAATGATATGAACAGCCGGGATACTTTGGTGACTGATTTAAATGTATTGGCTGACTTTGATCCCATCGTTCCTGAGGGTTACCAGGATTGCCAGTTTTTAATGCTGGGTAATCTTACACCTAAAATTCAGCAAACAGTTATTAACCGTTTAAAAAATCGCCCTAAGTTAATTGTAATGGATACCATGAACTTTTGGATGGACATTGCCATGGACGATTTGAAGGAAACATTGAAGTTAGTAGATGTATTGACAATTAACGATGCAGAAGCTCGTCAGTTGTCTGGAGAGTATTCGTTAGTCAAAGCTGCCAGGAAAATCCAGCAGATGGGCCCAAAATACCTTGTAATTAAAAAAGGTGAACACGGAGCTTTATTATTTGGCGAAGGACAAATTTTTTCGGCTCCAGCATTGCCTTTAGAAGATGTATTTGATCCAACAGGAGCAGGAGATACTTTTGCCGGAGGTTTCATCGGTTATTTGGCCGGGCAAAATGAAGTGAATTTTGAGAAGATGAAGAAGGCTGTTATTTACGGTTCGGCACTGGCTTCATTTTGCGTAGAGAAATTCGGTACAGAACGGATTAAGAATTTATCGCAAGAAGAAATTAATGGTAGAGTAGCTGAGTTTTCTAAACTGGTTCAGTTTTAATTTGGTTCACCAATTTAATAGTTAGCGCCTTTTATCGAATATTTAAGCTCAATAAACGGTGTTAATATCTTTAAAAACAAGCGAGTTATAATCTTAGTATAAGTTGAAAATATTTATACCTTTGGACGCTTAAATTTTTAACTAAATGGAATTTATTCTTAACGGAGTTATTGCAATTTTATCTCTTTGTGTTACCGCAGCCCTATTATGGTACGGAATTCGTTTTTTGAAAGCTCAAACAGAGTTGACTGAGCTTAAAATGGACAAGATTAAAAAGGAAATCGATTTATTAGAAGCTCAAAGAAAAAGCTTACAATCATAACAGTCTCCCAACGATTTTAAATTTCTCAAAAACATTTTCACTGTGCGGTGCATCTTTTAACTCTTCGGTTAAATCTTGTCCCGCCCAGTGTTCATAATGCTTTCCGTTTCGCCAAAGCCTGCTTTCGGTTACTTCATAAATTAAGCCTTTGTAAGCCACCCAAATTTGTGGTTTGTCTTGTCCGTTTCGTAATGCCAGCTGACTGCGTGTATAGGCTTGTAATGTGTCTTCCATTGCTGCAAAAATAAAGAACCCCGACGCTTTTAAAATGTAATCAGATTATTATCGCCGGGATTTAAATCGAAAAAAAAACCGAAGTCTTTCAACTCCGGTTTTCCTTCTTCATATAACTATCTAACTAACTAACTATTTTCCTGAAACTTGCCCCGGTTTTTCATGGGCATTAAATTCTCTTTCAGCAATCCCAAGTCGGCTTGGGTCATTGCTAGGTTTAAACACCAGCTTTTTATCATTTAACTCTAAAATGTCGAAAGTTTCATTAAAGAACTGATGGTCTGCAATGGTTGATCCTTCAATAATTTTAACCTGGTTATTTTCCAGCGTCCAGGTTCCGTAGAAATCATACGGAGTCACGGTCCGGTAGCCTTGGGCATCCCGGTTTTCAGCATAATATGTTTTCTTGCAAACCTGATGTCCATTCACGTCGATATAAAAATCGTAGGAAACACCATTTACAATCATTGCATATCCCGAAATACCAGTTGTTTCATTCCCTGTCCATATATAGCTGGTAAGCTTTGTGGTGTCAATTGTTCTTATCCGATCATCTTTTTTGCATGCAACTGCAGCAAATATTCCCACAAATAAGACAGCTAAATAGGCGAATTTTTTCATTTTGTAAAGAGTCGTTTTTAAAGAGTTTTTATTCCTCATCAAGGATGGATTATTTCTTTATACGTATTCAAAACGAATGAGTTACAACTTTTTAAGTGATAATTTGAGAAATCGTAACTATTTAATTATCAGTGATTAAATTTTCATTTTGGTTTACAGAAATTATTAAAACTATAGTTTAATATTGAATCTAACCTTTTCTGAAATTCTTGTTAGCTTTCTGCTAATTAAAACTTAATCCTATGCGCTCAAAGAAATTAAAATGGATAACATCAGTTTCATTATTGGTGTTGTTTTCGGTTTTTATGACCGCTTGCGGACCAAAGGATTCGCAAATTACAGAAGAGGTAAATAAGAATATAGCCTCGTATGGACCAGGTGTTTCAGCAACTGTTGAAAAGGGGGTTGTGACCCTGAATGGTGAGTTGGCTGATGAAGCCAGTAGGGGAACCATCGAAAACCTTGTTAAGGAAGTTAAGGGTGTGAAATCAGTTGTAAATAATACAACAGTAAAAGAGGAGCCTCCTCCTCCGGTAGTTCAAATCAATCCTGATGATGTATTAAAAACAACCATTGAAGAATCATTTAAGCAAAAAGGAATTTCTGGAGTTACGCTTTCTATTGCTAATGGAGAGGTAACACTCAGCGGTGATGCTAAAAAAGAAGATTTGATGAAGATTATGCAGGCGGCCAATGAGGCAAAACCCAAAAAAGTAATCAATCAATTGAAAATCATTAAATAAAAGGGTTATGGCATTACAGGAAAAATACCAGGAAGTGATCAACTATGCCCGAACTAACGGCGTTAATGATCTTTCAGTTCAGGAGCAAAATAATGTATTGTATTTAACAGGTACCTCACCCAGCGATTCGGTTAAGCAACAGATTTGGTCGATTTATGAGAAAATCGATCCAGAAATGCGTGCAGCAGACATGGTGTTGAATATTAGCGTTGCAGCAGGGGCCAGTACCACTTATACAGTGCAACCGGGTGATAGTTTAAGTAAGATTGCTACAAAGTACAGTGGACTTAAATGGCAGGATATTTTTGAAGCAAATAAAGATCAGATAAGTAATCCCGATTTAATACAGCCGGGTATGGTTCTAAAAATTCCAAATTAGGCATAAAAAAACGCCATCAGGAATGATGGCGTTTTTCGTTATTTCGAATTACTATAAAAGTAGTAATAGTTGATTAATGTTCATTAACCACACCCATTGACGAAAATTTGTCAATGCGCTCAGTAATTAATTTTTCAATTTTCTTCTTACCTAATTCATCTAAATCCGTAAGAATCTGAGCTTTTAAAGTTGCGGCCATTTGGTCAGGGGCATTTTGTGCGCCTCCAAGTGGTTCTTTTACAATGCCGTCGATAAGTTTGTTTTTAAGCATATCCTCGGCAGTAAGTTTTAACGCATCAGCGGCTTTTTCCTTGTGGTCCCAGCTTCTCCATAAAATAGAAGAGCAAGATTCAGGAGAAATTACCGAATACCATGAGTATTCGAACATATACACTTTATCGCCAATACCAATGCCCAATGCTCCACCTGACGCACCTTCGCCTACAATAAAGCATAAAACGGGTACCTTTAATACTGACATTTCAAGCAGGTTACGCGCAATAGCTTCGCCTTGTCCACGTTCTTCGGCTTCCAAACCAGGGTAAGCACCCATCGTATCAATTAAACAAATAACCGGAACCTTAAATTTCTCGGCCAGTTTCATTAAACGAAGTGCTTTACGATAACCTTCGGGGTTAGCCATACCAAAGTTGCGGTATTGACGCTCTTTAGTATTTTTGCCTTTTTGATGGCCGATAATCATTACCGGTTTGCCCTCAATAGTAGCAAAACCGCCAACGATCGCTTTGTCGTCTTTTACGGTACGGTCGCCGTGAAGTTCAATAAAGTCTTCACACATCATCTCAATGTAATCAAGCGTTTGTGGACGCTCTGGATGACGCGACATTTGTACTTTTTGCCAGCCTGTCAGATTGTTATACACGTTATGTTGTGTTTGATCTATTTTAGCTTCTATCTCACGAATGGTTGCCGAAAAATCTACCTTGGTTTTTTCCTGAGCCAGTTTTACCTTTTCCAGTTCTTCCATCAAGATGGATATCGGTTTTTCGAAATCAAAAGTTGGTTTCATTAATTAAGTCTCTCTAAATTGGGTCTTTGAGCTTGCTTGTTGTTTAGGTATTTGCTAAACTAAGAGCGTGGTATAGCAAGGCTACATTGGTTAAAATTGAGGGGTAAAAGTAAGAAACATTTTTAACTTCGGCGTAAATCTTACACTTTATAAGTTATCCGAGTTGTTAAGAAGGTAGTTTTTAGTTGCTTGAGTCTTTCAGGACGATTGCCCGATAGTTTTGTGTGCCGTTTGATGATTTAAAAGAGTTTATGATCTCTATTAATTTACCAGAGGAAACTATTTTCGAATCAAAATGAATATTGGCCGTTGCCAATTCATAGTTAATATGAATGTTATTCACCCCCTGCTGCTTTTTTAACTCATCTGCTAAACGTGCCGTTTGTTTTTTCGTAAGAGGTTCACCTGTGATCTTAACATATAATGAATCATCAGCTTTAGTTTTTTGCCATTTAGAGGCAGAGTAAATGTTTACACTTCGTGACTGCGTAGGTGATTTTGCAAAACCATTTAAGGCAATTATGAAGAGAAAAATAAAAGTAAAAACCTTTGAAAAATAAGCCTTCATATGCATTATGCTCTTATGCTTTTCTATAACTATAATTTAGTTAAAATATTGCTTAACAGCCTAATAATATTGGGAAGAGCAATGAGTTGTTGCTTAAAATTTTAAGGAGGGATTTGACTGTTTAAGTTTTCGTAATGCTGAATAAGGAATTACCGACCAGCCAGGGTTATCGCAGGCTCTTGCTGCACGTGCAAAATAGGCACCTAAACAAAGTCCTTTTTCAGTTAAATACCACGATCCAAAATCCCAAACCTCCGGATCTGTATAATCGCAATCTTCTTCCGTTTTGGGTTTTTGCATTTCTTTGGGATAAAGACTTGTTAAAAGTTTTACGATTTGAGGTGCATAAACTGAAGAGCGATAGGTATACCATTCATCAGAATCTTTTTTAGGTTTTGTTCCGGAACCAAACCATATCACATCTTCCAATTCCAGTTCCTTACCTGTTTTAGCATTAAAAGTTAAACCCGATTCTCCAAAATCAGGATGAGCAGCATGATTGCAATACCAGCCACTGCTAATGCAAAGGCTTACAAACTGTTCATTTAAAAAATAATTGGAGATCTGAAGTTCATCATAGCCTGAATTGCCACTGCCGCCGGAACATGAATAATAGGCTTCAAAATTTAAATAAAACTCTTTTGTTAGTTGGGTATTAATAGCATCAATTACCAATTGCGGATATCCATTTACTAATTTAAAAACAGCAATTTTTGATGTGGGCTCGGTATACCACTGAATCAGGTATTTATTATTAACGCTTTCCTGCTTTGTTGGCTCCAGCTTAATTTCATTTAAGCGGAGTTTAGAGTAGTCACTTATTGATTTGGAGAGCACTTCGTTATTGAATAACAACTTTATAGATCCGGCAACGATATAGTTAAGATTAACCGGTAGCTTATTTCCTTTTTTGTTATGATAAGTTCCTTTAAATGTATTGCCGCTGCGTACAAGCTCAAAGTGATCGCCGGTATCTTCAGCGTTAAGGATGATCATATTGTTGGTTACCGTTCCTTCAAGCGGTATATCCTGCTTAAATTTTGTATAGAAATAGTTTCCAGAAGCCGAAATAGAGTCAATATCCAATTCCATCACCACCGTATATTTTCCGATGGTTCCTTGCAGTGTAAGTATTTCGGCCTTTGATTTATTTGAAATTAAAATTAAAGTGCAGAGCAGTAGAAGAATAATAGTGAGTTTTTTCATTTAAAGGCAAGCTCGGTTAACTCCCCTGTTTTTTGAACAGGGGAGAAGTATCATTATAAGGTTCCAGTCTTCATTTTTTGCAGATCAGCCTTCATACTTTTGAAGATATCTTCTTCGATATAATAGTCTGATTTTTTATTGGAAGCCTTAGTCACGGCAATTTCCTGTTGTTTAAGGGCTTCTTCTTTATTGCCTAGTTTGTATAATAAATGGGCATAGGTATCAATATAATAAGGGTTGTCCTTTTCAATCATTAATGAGGTTTTCGACCATGTCAATGCTTTCTTAAGCAAATTTTTGTCAACCTTATGTGTATAGAACCCCCAGGCTGAAGTATTGAGCGAACTTCCAATTAATTGAGCAAAACATTTTTTATCAGATTCTGAATTGCAATAATCGCCGGTTAGTGTATAGGCGTTATTATTTAAAGAATATTTAAAGGCTTTAGACTGAGAAACAGTGAGCTCTGAATAGATCTTATCAATCGCCGAAAGAGCCGTTTCGGGTTTGGTAATAAACGAATCGAAAAAGTTAACCGAAACATTAATAAAGCTATCCGTTAGTTTCAACGAATCGAGGTAATAGTTGATATTATGAAGCAATAATGGCGTTTCTAAAAATTTAACCTCAGGGGTTTGATTGGTAAATACCTGTTGAAAAGCAATGGCATTTTTACATGCTTCAGCGGAGTTTGCAGAATATACAGTTCTTTTTACCCTATCACTGATCACCTGGTATAAGCTTACCTCGTTATAGTCATAACTATCAGTGAAATCACTGGGAAAATCGTATTTACTCAGTTCGTTGTAATTACTTAGCAGATAATTAAACGCTGGAGACACCTTAAAAGATTGATCGTTCGCGTTTAAAAAAACACTGTTCATTAATGGGCAATAGGTTTCATCAGTGGTCATAACCATTTGAACGATCAGCTTGGCTAGTGAGGTGTCTACTTTACCTTTTAAATCGCTTTGCATTAAAAGTGTATCCAATGAGCGAACCACCCTTACGGTATCAAATTTGGTATTGATCGGTGATTCGAAGTTCGCATTCACTTCATCTTTGGAAGGCTCCTCTACTACGGTTTCATAATCATTGTAAAATACCGTTTTCTTTGACTTTGCCGATTCGAGCAAAAATGTTTTTACAGTCTCTTTCTCGTAGTTCGATTTTTCTACCCGCTCAGGTAAAACGGTGTTTACAAACTGCAGGTTAAGTTTATCATGAAAGTTGGTGTAATAGTCGAACAGCTTATTTAATTGTTTGGCGTTATCCGGGCCGGAGGCGTAATGTAAGAGTTCTTCTTCGCTGGTTAATATTACCAATGCAGGGAATTTCTTTACACCGTATTCACGCAAACGGTTTTTATCACTTTCGGGTACTTGATAAAAAACATAATGTTTGTTTACATTTTCGGCAACCGAACTGTAAGAATAACCCCTGTTAACCAATTGCATGGTTTCTGCGATTTTGCCAGTGCATGAAACACAGTTCGATGGTTCGTAATACATGACCAAAAACTTATTTTGAGTTTTGGCTTGTTTTAATGCATCGTCGTAGTTGGTGTAATTGAATACGGTGTCGCGTTTATAATCATCGTAATAATTATCAGCGGCGTTGGCTACTGAATCGAATGTTGGTGTAGCTGTATAATCATAATCGGTCTTGATTTCTAAAGTAGAATCCCTAAAGGTTCTGCTGGCAACCAAATAGCTGTAGCCTCTTGGCGCAGTGGCTTGTTTTTCGGGCTCTGAAACGGGTAAATCATCACTGTTAATGGGTCGGATATAATAAAATGAAAGCGGACTTTTTCTATCGGTTATCACTAGTTCATTTTTACTTTCCCCTTCATGGCCCACTAAAGTGTTCCATACAGCAAGTCCAAAGTCCTCAACATGGGTTAGTTTTATTTCATTTACTCCGCTATTGATAGGGAACTCCTGGAAATTGGCCTTGGTCTTATAATTTAGATAAGAGATGAAGATTTTATCACCTGCGCTTACTTTATGTTCAAGAGTATAGATCGAATCCTGATGATTTACTGTATCGAGGTTTATAAGTTTAGTATTATTATAAGTCTTACCGATCATCAATTTAATATCGTTACTCAGGTATTCGCTAACACAGATTGTAATAGAAAGTTTATTGTTAATGAGTTTGCCTTTTTTCTGAAGAACTTTAAAACTTGAATAGGGCGTGTCTCCAGCAAAAATTAGGGTATCATTTAGGCTTGTATAGGTACCTTTAAGCGTGTTCGAAAACTGATTGGCTACATTGGTGTTTACATAAAACCGATTGTTATCGAATAAGTAAAGCTTTAAATCATAATCTTTTACCGATATTTTGTAATAGCCTGTGGGCCAATTGGTATTTGTTAATTGCGCATTTGCAAAAGTGCAGACAAGAGCAAGCAAAAGGGTAATCGAAAGTAATTTTTTCATTTCAATTTTTAGTAGAGTTATGGGCAACAACTGAGAAGTTAATAGAAACCCAATTTGTAGATGTGCTAATTTGGAATGGCTTAACCGCTATGTAACTATTGTTTATCAGATGTTTGCAGCGCAAAAATAATAACATTAACTAAAATGAATTATTTTTTATCAAAATGAATTAAGAAGGCTAATCCTTTATAAACAACGAAAATTGGGGAACGGTAAATGTAATATGTTTGTTAACAATACAATGGTTTTTAAAATTAATTAATATCGTTGCTTCTTATTTCACATCCCACTAAAATTTAACCCACCATGAAATTAAAAAACCTGTTGAAGGGTATTATACTCTACATCTTAATATCGGGCATACGAGTTGCCAATGCGCAGGATCTCCCCAAAACAGAATTAACTATTGCTACTTATAATATCCGCTTAAACGTTGCTTCGGATAGCATCAATGCCTGGCCAAACCGAAAAGAATGGGTCAGGGAACTGATTCAATATCATAATTTCGATATTTTTGGTGTTCAGGAAGCTTTAAATGATCAAATGGTTGACCTACAAGAGTTGCACGGATTTGATTATGTTGGAGGAGGAAGGGATGATGGTAAGCAGGCGGGTGAGTACTCGGCGATTTTTTATAATACCAAGAAATTCAGTGTACTTAAAACAGGAACTTTTTGGTTATCACCTACACCCGAGAAACCCTCAAAAGGTTGGGATGCGGGCATTGTGAGAATTTGTACCTGGGCCTGTTTTTCGGATGTAAAAAGCGGCAAACTTTTTTACGTGTTTAATACTCATTTCGATCATATTGGGGTAAAAGCCCGTGAAAATTCAGCAAAGCTTATACTGGAAAAAGTAGAGGATCTGGTTCCTCCGGGAACGCCTGTTATCGTAACCGGCGACTTTAATTCAACTCCAGAAACTTCGGCTTATCAAACCATGAACACTAATATGGCCGATGCAAGGGAAGTGACCCGAACCAAACCTTATGGACCTATAGGAACTTTTAATAATTTTAATTACAACAGCGATTTAAAAGAGCGTATCGACTATATTTTTGTGAACAGCAAAGTTGAAGTGCTCAAATACGGTGTGCTTTCTGATGCGAAAGATAAGCATTTCCCGTCTGATCATTTGCCTGTGGTTTGTCGTATTAGTTTGAACTAATTATTTGTTAACGTGCTTCTTGTGGAAAAGTGCTAACTTATCTTGTCAAAAAATCGAAGAACTTATTTAGTGATATCATAAAATAAGAATTAAGATGACTGAAAAAGATAAAATGCTAAAAGGTCTTTTGTATAATGCAAATCAGGATGAAGATTTGATTAATGAAAGAATAGTTTGCAAAGAATTATGTGAAGAATATAATAAAACAAAGTATTCAGATTTCGACAAAAGAAAACTAATTGTAGAAAAGATTGTGAAAGCTACTAAAAACAATTTCTTAGTTGAGCAACCTTTTTATTGCGATTATGGGTACAATATAGAATTGGGTGAGAACTTCTACTCAAATCACAATTTGGTAATTTTAGATTGTGCTCCCGTCGTTTTTGGCGATAATGTATTTATTGGTCCTAATTGTGGTTTCTATACAGCAGCTCATCCTCTTAATGTAAAAGAAAGGAATGAGGGCCTTGAATACGCAAAGCCTATTACAATAGGAAATAACGTATGGTTTGGAGGGACAGTAACAGTTTTGCCAGGTGTAACAATTGGAGATAATTCAGTTATTGGAGCAGGAAGTGTTGTAACGAAAGATATTCCCAATAATGTTATAGCTGTCGGAAACCCTTGTAAAGTGATAAAAGAAATTGATGATAATGCATAGCTTTAGCGTTACATTTTAAAAATTGGATACGGTTTCATTTCTCGACATTTTAATACAATAAAAAAACCTCCGATTTATTCAATCGGAGGTTTTTTATTGGTATCACTTCAGCTTTTATTGCTGCATAACAGAACCAAACTTAGTTTCTAACGACTGAAGCTCCGTTTTTAATTTTTGAGTAAGAGCAGATTGTTTATTACGTTCCGCCATTCCGGCCAGTTCGCTTACCAAACTCAAACCAAAGTTAACCTCTTCTCCAAAACGACCCATACGAGGCATTCCAAGTGAATGATAATAATTAAGCTGATTAGTAATAAAGCTGTTGATCATTTCCACTTGTTTAATGGCTTTTTGAGGCTGATTGCATTTAAAATACAAATCAGCGGTCATTAAGTCAGGAATAAGATTATAACCAATTTGATTGCTCATAAATGGAATTGAGGCGTTCATTTTGTCAAGAGTTTTAACACATGAGTCAATTTTACCCTTGTTAAGTAATGATTGCGCTAAAATGGTAAAGGTGCTCTTACAAGTAGTGGTCATGCGTGAACTTTCCGGATCAACATAAATTTTACCAGTATTGTAATTACCCCATTTAAATTTATTGTGAATGTTATTGTACAATACATCTACATCAATACTTCCTTCGCGACCCAAAATTGCATCAGTTGAATCACTTAAAACAGGAGTAAGGCGATAAGCAAAACCTTCATTCTGGAAATATTTTTCCAAACCGTAGAAATTACGATCAGGAACTGTGATAGCAAAATAGATAGGACGCTCCCAAATGTTGTTTGCAATAATATCTAATGCCAACAGGTCATTTTTGTAAAGACCATTTCCAGGCAAGGTCCAGTTGATGCTCTGAACGATTTTATCGTATTCAGATGGATTGATCACCTTATTTGCTATTACTGCGTTTTTATCAACAGTAATTTTCATGTTTTTAGTTGGAAGATAATTAATAAACTCTCCACCCTGGGTTTGAGCCTTAGCTTCCTGGCTATCGCTGCCAATAAAATCAACTACTTCTTTCAATTCAGCATTTCCTTGCATGCTCTGGTCGAATAAAGGAGTGTAATCACGTATGCCGGCAGCAAATTTTTCATTTGCCATTGAAATTTTAACAGGTGCCGACTCGTTCATTTTTTCTTTCATCTGACGGCCGTACCAATCGGTGCCTAACAAACTTAGGTTCACAATGCGTACATCCGGACGAATATTCTCTACCTCCTGACAATACCATAAAGGGTAAGTGTCGTTATCGCCATACGTAAAGATGAGCGCATTCGGCGCACAGCTGTTCAAATAGTTGGCTGCCAGATCACGTGAAGTATAACGGTTAGAACGGTCATGATCATCCCATTCTTCTTTTGCCATTACATAAGGTACAGCAACTAAACAAAGAACAGTTGCAATACCGGCAGAAGCCATTAAATTCATTTTCTTACTTAAGAATTCATAGATCGCCAAAACACCCAAGCCGATCCAAATAGCAAAGGCGTAAAATGAACCTACGTATGCATAATCACGTTCGCGAGGTTGTAAAGGTGTTTGGTTCAGGTAAAGTACAATGGCTAATCCGGTCATAAAGAACAACAGGAACACCACTGAGAAATCTTTTAGATTACGTTTATATTGGAAGAACAAACCGATCAACCCTAAAATAAGCGGCAAGAAGTATAAGCGGTTGTACGCTTTATTTTCGGTAATGCTTGCAGGCAAATTATTCTGGTTCCCTAAACGCCAGGCATCTAAAGGCTTAATGCCACTTATCCAGTTACCCTCATGAACAGATCCGGCTCCCTGCACGTCGTTCTGGCGACCGGCAAAATTCCACATAAAATAACGGAAGTACATGTAATTAACCTGGTAACCAATAAAGAAACCAATGTTATCGGCATAGGTAGGTTCGCCTGAAATACCCATCCAGCTTTTGTAAAACTGAGCATGGTTAGGGTCGTCGCTATAAATACGAGGGAACGGAATAGATTTCGCGTATTTCGCTACAGGTTTCGCACCAATCTCTTCATATTTAGTGGCGCCCTTCCGATATTGCATTTCACCTTTATCCTGGCCGGTCATTTCAGTATTGAAATAAGGGCCAAAAGCTAATGGGCGATCACCATATTGTTCACGATTTAAGTAGCTTAAAAAGCTGTAAGCGTTTGAAGGATCATTGTTATTCAAATTTGGATTCGCTTTCGCTCTGATCACAATCATTGCGAAAGATCCATAGCCTATCATAATAAACATGGTACACAGTACCGCCGTGTTTAAAATATACTGGTTGATAGTAGGTTTCCAGTAGAATAGTATAAAGCCAATAACTAAAGCTGATAGTAATCCGCCTAAAATGCCCCATCCGAAGAAAAGCTGAATAACCAGATTCGCAGCAGCAAAGTATAACAGGTTTTTATTCTGATTAATACTGTAAAGTAAAAGGCTGATCAGTAATGAAAGGAACAAAAGGCCAAATACAATTACCCCACTGCCAAAGCTCATTCCTAATGAATTAACAAAGAACAGGTCGAACTTAGCAGCAAAGGAAATGGTTCCAGGGATCAATCCGTATTGTACGAATACTAAAATAACACATGAAATAAGGAATGCACTGATTGCTCCCTTGGTTGTTGCCTGGTATTTTTTGAAGTAATAAACCAAACCTAAAGCCGGAATAGTCAATAAGTTCAACAAGTGAACCCCAATTGATAAACCCATTAAGTAGGCTATGAATACTAACCAACGGTCGGCTGATTTTTCTCCCGCTTCATCTTCCCACTTTAAAATAGCCCAGAAAACGATGGCGGTACATAATGATGACATGGCATATACTTCAGACTCAACTGCCGAAAACCAAAAAGTGTCAGAAAAGGTATAAGCTAAAGCTCCAACTATTCCGGCGCCGATAATAGCAAATACCTGCGATCCTGAAATTTCAGTACCATTATTATAGATTAATTTCTTGGCCAGGTGAGTAATGCTCCAGAAAAGGAACATGATCGTTGCTCCACTCGAAAGTGCGGAACCAAAGTTCGTCCACCATGCAATCTGACTTCTGTCGCTGGCAAAAAGGGAAAGTACCTTAGAGATCATCAAAAACAATGGAGCTCCCGGTTGGTGGCAAACTTGTAGTTTATAGGCTGATGAAATAAATTCTCCGCAGTCCCAAAAACTGCCGGTAGGTTCAAGGGTTAATGTGTAAACAGTAGTTGCAATCAGGAAGGTAACCCATCCAAAAAGGTTGTTTAACCTGGTGTAATTCGTCATAATATATGTTTGACTTCTGGTTTTTAGCTCTTCAATTCAAAACGCCGAATTTAGAAAATATTTTAATGTCTGTGGTTTTTGTTTGCAAAGAATCTGAGAATCCACACTTAACGTTAAAAGTGTAGAAAATATTGCCTTTAAATCAGGATAAGCGCTTGATGTTTTCTTTAAAAAATACAGCTAAGTAAATCAGGAAGGTCATGAAAAATGACCATTTGATTTTCAAAATTGAATGACCATGCTATCTTTGCAACCCACTTCAATGTTGTTTGGACATTGTTAAAAGCTTGATAAAATATTTTCTGCTGACTTTCAGGGAGTTTTATCGGCTCAATAAAAAAAGTGAAAAAAGATTTTGGAGAAATAAAATTGATTTCTACTTTTGCAGTCCCAAACAACAACAAACGGTAACACGAAAGAAGTTGTAAAGGAGATAGCCCGATAGTATAAAGGTAGTACGACGGTTTTTGGTACCGTTTGTCTTGGTTCGAATCCAGGTCGGGCTACTTAAAAAAAGCAAAATATTGCGAAATACGATTCTTAAAGATTTCGTGTTTCGCAATTTTAGTTTTTAAGCTAAGCTTCAAGAAAAAAGCTTCGCAATCATTTAAACTAAGGTAGTGAAGTTGGTTCAGCTTCCCGATAGCTATCGGGATTGATAGCCGCTAAAAAACAAAATGCAAATCATTCATGAGTGCATTAGAAATAAAACAACTCACGAATAACTAAACGTTCAGAAAAAATGCCTTCACGTTTTAATCCCGTTAAGTTATTTGCCGGCTCAGCTTCGAGTGGTCTGGCAGATCAAATTGCTCAGGCTAGTGCTCGTGAGCTTGGTGATATCACCGTTTCGCGTTTCAGCGATGGGGAGTTCCAACCGATTTATAATGAATCTGTTCGCGGTTGCGATGTTTTCCTGATTCAGTCAACATTTGCTCCTTCAGATAATTTAATGGAGTTGCTGCTGATGATTGACGCAGCAAAGCGCGCTTCGGCCCATTATATTACTGCTGTAATTCCGTATTTCGGATTAGCACGCCAGGATCGTAAAGACAAACCTCGTGTAGCCATTGGCGCAAAGTTAGCTGCTAATTTATTGGCTGCTGCAGGTGCTCATCGTATTATGACCATGGACTTGCACGCAGCACAGATTCAAGGCTTCTTTGATATTCCGGTAGATCACCTTGATGCATCGGTAATCATGGTTCCTTATATCAAATCATTGAAATTACCTAATCTGGTAATTGCATCTCCGGATATGGGTGGTACAGCCCGTGCTCGTGTGTTTGCAAAAGCCTTAAATGCCGAGGTGGTAATTTGTGATAAGCAACGTAAACGTGCCAACGAAATCGAATCAATGTCGGTGATTGGTGACGTTAAAGGAGCTGATATAGTTTTAGTAGATGATATTTGCGATACTGCAGGTACATTAACTAAAGCGGCTGCTTTGCTGAAAGAAAAAGGCGCAAATAGTGTTCGTGCGGTTTGTACACACGGTGTTCTTTCAGGTAAAGCATATGAGAACATTGAGAATTCGGTTTTAGAAGAATTGATCATTTGCGATACAATTCCTTTAACACGTGCTTCTGAAAAAATTAAAGTGCTTTCAGTAGCTGACCTATTCTCAAAAGCAATTGCCAATGTTTATGAGCACGGTTCTATTTCAGACCTGTTCCGCATGGGCGACGGCGTTCAAACAACAGTGAAGTTTTAAGACACGAATTAGAGCGAATTCTAATTAGTGTAATTAGTGAATATTATTTATTAACATATATTTTTAAACAATGAAATCTATAGCTATTAGCGGTTCGAAAAGATCGAACGTAGGGAAACGTGATGCTAAGGAGTTACGCTACGAAGGTTTAGTACCAGCTGTATTATACGGTGGTAAAGAACAAACTCACTTCTCAGTATCCGCTGCAGATTTACGTCCAGTATTGTACACTCCAGATGCAATGTTCATCGAGTTGACAATTGATGGGGTTAAACATACTGCAATTGTAAAAGACTCACAGTTTCACCCTCTAACTGACCTTGTTACTCACGTTGACTTTTTAGAGTTATTTGATGACAAACCAGTTGTTATGGAATTGCCTATCCGTTTAGAAGGTACTTCTCCAGGTGTACGTATTGGTGGTAAATTGAATCAGAAATACCGCAAATTGAAAGTTAAAGGTTTACCTAAAAACTTTGTTGACTACGTTCCTGTTGATATCAGCAAATTAGAATTAGGTAAAAACATCCGCGTTGGAGAAATCAAGTTAGAAAACCTTGAGATCTTAAATGCAAAAGTTGATACTATGGTTTCAGTTCTTGCTTCACGTGCTACACGTCAGGCTGATGCTGAAGCTGCAGCAGCAACTAAAGGCGGTAAAAAATAATTTTTTCATCCTTGAAAATAAAAGCAGTCCCGGTTTAGGCCAGGACTGCTTTTTTATTTTAGCATCTTTCGAACTCTTTTAATTTCCCATAATCAGATCAGAATTGAAGTTGGGGTGGAATAAAGCTCGAAAAATTATATTGAATTATTAAAAAACCGATAATCCTCTATTTTTGCAGAAGTTTTTGGGAAGGAATAATCTCAAATCCCATATCTCAATTCTCATATCTATTAAAGGAATGAAATACTTAATTGCCGGACTTGGAAATATAGGGCCAGAGTATGCCGATACACGCCATAACATTGGGTTTATGGTTTTGGATCAATTTGCCAAAGAAGAAGGAGTGAAGTTTGTAACCGAACGTCATGCTTATTATACCGAAGTGAACTTTAAAGGCCGGACCTTGCACCTGGTCAAACCAACTACTTATATGAACCTTAGTGGTAAGGCGTTGAACTATTGGATGCAGACATTAAAAATTCCGGTAGAAAACGTTTTGGTAATAGTAGATGAATTGGCTTTGCCTTTTGGCCGGATCCAATTAAAGCCCAAAGGTGGAAACGCTGGGCATAACGGCTTAAAAAACATCGAATCGATGCTCGGTACGCAAGCTTATCCTCGTATTCGTTTTGGAATCGGCGATAATTTTCCGCGTGGCCGCCAGGTTGATTATGTTTTAAGCGGATTTGATGATGATGAAGCTCCACAGTTGCCTTTATTAATTGATAAAAGCATCGAAATGATTAAAGGTTTTTCAACTGTTGGAATTGAGTTGGCAATGACTCGATTAAATAAGTAGCCTGGATAAATTCATCAGGTTTTAATGATTTTCCGGTGGGAGCTTAACTGTTTAATACGATAAGGTTGGCCATCGTATATTTTCTAATATTTTTTGTAATCAAATTTTTAAGAAAGTAATTAAACTCTATATTGGTTTTTTGAAATATAACGACCAAAATATCCAAAATCAATGAAGAAGAGTTTATTTGTTATCTGTGCAATTGCATTAGCAGCTTGCGGCACTTCTAAAACGTCGTCAAATAAAAATGCCGATGTTGAAAGGGGAGCGTTAAAGTTTCCGGGTTATACAGTAGCGGAGTATAGTTTGGGCAAGAAAGCCAATCAAACTTATTGTGGTGGCTGTCATGCCTTAAAGAATCCTCAGGATTTTAATGAGGCTCAATGGAGCATGATTGTTCCTAAAATGGTAAAAAAAGCGAATCGTAAGGCTGGAAGTGATGTTATCGATCCAAAAACTCAGGAAGCCATTATGAAATATTTAATTACTATGAGTTCAGCGCCATCAACTGCAAGTAAATAGTTTCAAGTATATAGTCCATAGCCTCTAGTAAAAAACTATGGACTATTATCCTTACTTCAAAGTTATAGCTGCTATATAAAAGATAATAATCACTATCTAAGTCCTATGAAATACTTTTATACTCTTATAACTTTACTAATCCTTGTCTTTGTTTTCTCTTGTACAAAAGAAGACGATGAACTCCCAAAAACAAATCCGGAATTTCAATTAATTGTTCCAAGTGAACCATTAAGAAATAAAATTAAGCTGTCAATAAAGCCTTCTAAATCTGACTCTAACGATATTGGAAAAGTGGAATTTTTTGCTGGTAATAACTCGCTTGGTTCTGTAACGTCTTATCCTTATGAAATTGAGATAAATACAGAAACTCTTAGGGATGGTAGGTATACTATTAAAGCTGTTGCACAAAGAAAAAGCAATCCTTCTTTAACATCATCTTCTATTCAGGAGGGGAATATTGATAATGTGCTTTATACTGTAAATGCAAGTTCTGAGTATATTGAAGGTTTGTCAACCCAATCATTAACTTCTGAGGTTTGGATTTTTCTTACAGATGAAAAGGGCACCATTTTAAGCTCTCAGCAAATTAAAAAGGCCGATGTTTATAGATTTAAATCACCAGTGGGTTTTAAAGGTAAAATGGTGAACGTAACTAAATGTGTGTTCAATAAGTTTGGTGACGGGAAAGATTGGTCAATGGCTAGCTTTAATACTGCTATAAATCTTGGCACAAATGATTCGGTTTCTTATAACTCATCAGAGGTATCACCTTCAATTTTCAATAAAACAAAAAATATAAAATTAACGGTTGCAAATTTGCCATTTAATAACTCTGCGTTTTTGAGTTTTCAACTTTCAGGTACTCCTTCATATACACAAACCGGAACGACTTATTCAATTCAATTTTTGTATGCTGGAGATTTGCCTTCATATTTTTATATGTGGAGTATTGATAATCAAAAGAATATTCCTTATAAGTATTTGCGAATTCCTATTAATCAAGCGTCAGACGAACAGATTGAAGTTAATTTTAATGATTTTGTTGCGGTAAAAGAAACAGGTAATAAAATTCCATATCCTTCAAATATAATTCCTCGTAGTTTTCTTTATCAAATATTTCCAAGTCAAATACAAGAAGATAAATCATTTGCATTATATGGGGGCTTTAACCAAGATAATATGGTTGATAATGCAAATTGGTTGGTTCCATTTAAAAGTGACGAAGGAAAATACTATAGATCATATCTTTCATATACTGATAAAAAAGATAACGCATTATACGTTTTAAATCATTATGGGAATATACCATCAGATTTACCTTTATTAGCTAAGTCACCAGTAGGAAGCTACTCAGATGAATTATTAAATTATAGTATAGATGGAACAGTCCAAAACTTATCAGTTACTTTAATTGGGGGATTTCAGAATAGAGTAACTTGGGATATTTCAGGAAAAGATGGAGAGTCAATTAATTTCAAAACAAAAATACCAACTGAAATAGTTGACAAGTATTCCACTCTATCATTTACAGAAAATAGCTTTAAAGTATCTAAATTATCTACAAATACATTACTAAACGAAGTGTCGTTAGATAATAAAAAGTACCAAAATACATTGGAAAAGGTGCTTTTTTTCTAAAAGGAACAATCTTTAAAATAAAAAACTCCCTTTCTATAACAGTTAGGGAGTTTTTATAAGTATCTAAGTTTTATTTCATTTCCTTCCACGCATTGATCAACCCGTTGGTTGAAGAATCATGAGAAGTGATTTTATCGCTTGACATTAATTCGGGCAGAATAACATTGGCCAGTTGTTTACCCAACTCAACTCCCCATTGATCGAAACTGAAAATATTCCAAATTACTCCCTGAACATATATTTTTTGCTCATACATAGCTAATAATGCTCCCAGGTTAAAAGGAGTTAATCGTTTATAAATAATGGAGTTGGTTGGACGATTGCCTTCAAATACCTTATAAGGTGTAATGAAATCAATTTCTTCTTTTGATTTTCCTGAACCTAAAAACTCTTCTCTTACAACGGCTTCAGTTTTTCCGAAAGCCAATGCTTCGGTTTGAGCAAAGAAATTAGAAAGCAATTTTTCCTGATGATCGCCCATGTCATTTAACGGTTGAGCAGCAGCAAGAAAATCAGCAGGAATTAATTTAGTTCCCTGGTGGATCAACTGATAGAACGCATGCTGACCATTTGTTCCAGGTTCACCCCAAATAATTGGTCCGGTTTGGTAGCTAACTTCATTGCCCGAACGGTCGATATATTTACCATTGCTTTCCATATCTCCTTGTTGGAAATAAGCAGCAAAACGGTGTAAGTACTGATCGTAAGGTAATAAGGCATGACTTTCTGCTCCGAAGAAATTATTATACCAAATGCCCAATAAAGCCAAAATTACCGGTATGTTTTTATCAAAATCTTCCGATTGGAAATGCTCATCCATGGCATGAGCACCATCTAAAAGTTCTTCGAACTTATCAAAACCAACACTTAAACATATTGAAAGTCCAATGGCACTCCATAATGAATAACGACCACCAACCCAATCCCAGAAACCGAACATATTATCTTCATCGATACCAAATTCAGTTACTTTGGTTTTATTGGTAGAAAGCGCCACAAAGTGCTTAGCAACAGCCGCGTTATCTTTTGCCGATTTCAAGAACCAGTCTCTTGCAGAAAGCGCATTGGTCATGGTTTCTTGCGTGGTAAAGGTTTTGGAAGCGATGATAAATAAAGTGCTTTCGGCATTTAGATTTTTTAATGTTTCTGCAATATGAGCCCCGTCAACGTTTGAAACAAAGTGCATGTTCAAACGGGTTTTATAATGCTTCAATGCTTCGCAAACCATATAAGGACCTAGATCCGATCCCCCAATTCCAATGTTTACCACATCGGTAATTTGTTTTCCTGAATAACCTTTCCAATCGCCCGAAATTACTTTAGCAGAAAATGATTTCATTTGTGCTAAAACCGCATTTACATCAGGCATTACATCATTCCCATCAACCAAAACTGGTGTGTTTTTGCGATTGCGTAAGGCACTATGTAAAACAGCACGTTTCTCGGTAGCGTTAATAATATCACCTGAAAATTGCTTTTCGATGGCATCTTTTAAACCGCACTCTTCAGCCAATTCAATTAAAAGCTTAAACGTGGTATTGTTGATTCGATTCTTCGAATAGTCAACTAAAATATCGTTGAACTTTAGGTGATGTGTTTGAAAACGATTTAAATCATTGGCAAAAAAATCACGTAAATGAGCGTCTTTGATTTCCTGGTAATGCTGTTCAAGCTTTTTCCAGGCATTGGTTGCAGTTGGGTTTATGCTTTTAAGGGCCATATTATTATACTGTTGTGTTAAGCAAAGTGTCAAAAATACACAATTAACTAAATTCCCATAGGTTTAAGTTTTAATACCTTCTCAGCAAAGCTATAACATACGTTTTCAACACTTTTAATGTCTTTGCTTTTCAAAGGGTTTGCCAGCACATGGTTTTCGGGAGTAGATAAAGGTACGAACTTCTTTAATGCTGATGGTGTTCCGATCTGTTCCATCATATTTCTCATGGCTGATACTTTTACCACCGGATCCTGGTGTTGTTCATCTTTATAATAACAAACCGTTAAAACGGGGCACTTTACCTTTTCAAAGGTTTCTTTGGTCATTGAAGTTTCCAACAGCTCTTCCAGGGCGGTAACTGATTCGATCCTGTATTTATAATACCAATATTTTGGTCCTTCATCCGTGTCTACATCAATACTTCTGTATTTGCCGCCTGTAACGAGTTCCGCTAACTGTAATCCCCAATGGTTGTTGGCTATAAAAGCTGCAGGGTCGTTTATGGCAATATTTGGCGAAAGGTTGATAAGGGCAAAGATTTCTGGAAATTGAGCTGCTAATTTTAATGCCAGAGTTCCACCTGTAGAGGTGCTCAGAATAATAACTTTATTACCCAGCTGCTTGGCTATCGCATAAGCTTGAACCGCACTTCTCCAATAATTTTCAGCAGTTAAATTAGCCATGGCATCGGTTGTGTCAATTCCATGTTCGGCCAGTCGGGTTAAATATAAGTTGCATCCATAGCGCTTGGCAAAATTACGGTGAAGAGGATTGCCCTCTTCATGACTCGCAGAAAAACCATGCAGGTAGAGGATCACATATTCGGTTTTTGATTTAACAGAGTCATTCCAAACTATTTCCGAACCATTTCCGGGTTTTACCTTGTGGTAAACATCAATTCCGTGAACATAATTTTCAAGATCGGAGGGGGAGGAGGGTACCGATGGAAGTTGAGCATTATAAACAGGTTTTTCAGGAGTAGGACCGAGCAGGTAAGCAATAACCACTGCAATAATTAGAAATAAAACAATCTTTAGCACTTTTTTCATATAGTTAGATTATACCTATAAAAGTAAATAGATATATAGTTAATTAAAATCATTCAAGATTAATCAATAGTTAATGAATTCTTTAGATCTGCTTGAGCTAATTTGTAAATTTAATCATCTCTAATTTACGCGCTTATGAACAATCAATTAGTCTATCTGGTGGTAATTACATTATTGCCTATAATTCCGGCCTATATATTATATAAAACACTGCCTTCCAAAACGTCAGTAAAAGGGCCTTTTAAAGGTTTGACCTTAAACCTGTCCGGTGCATTTGCCGCTTATTTTTTATTATTTCTGCTGCTGATGGGCTTCATTTATTTTATTACCCAACATGATTTTAATAAAGAAACAGTTTCCTTGAGTAATGATGAAACAATTAAAACGCTTAAAACAGAAAATGTAGAATTGAAGCAAAAGCTTGCTTTAATGGAAACATCCAACCAGTTATGGACAATGGAAGGTAGGATAGAAGCCAATGGTGTTGAGCAAACCAAGTTCTTTGTTGATGATGGTACCTCCCGGGTGTTATCTACCGGACGATTTAAAGTAATGATGAAAGTGCCTGTATTAAACAATAAGCCGATGCTTCCTGAAGCCATTTGCATTTTTAATCGCTCAGCAAGTTATAAGGTGATCGATTTAAACCGAAACTCTTCTGCTGATTTAAAAACTTATGGAATTTCGTTTATAGATAACGAGCGAATGATTCAGTTTGAACATCCGGTAAAACTTCCCGAATGGCAAAAGCCCTGGCATGTGGTTAAGAAATAGTCCATGGTCCATAGTCCATAGTAAATAGAATGTGGGTATTCAGTATAGTTCTAATGTTTTCCATCGCGTTATCTAATTCTATAGGCCATGGGCCATCATCTATGAACTAATCTAATTAACTGAATATTAAATTACTATCAGCTGTTGTGAAATAGGAAATAAGTTTCTACTTTTGCAGACCCCAAATTAGGGGTGTAGTATTTAAATTTTATAAAGCAAAAATGCCTACTATTCAGCAATTAGTAAGAAAAGGTAGAGTAGCTCTGGTGGAAAAGAGTAAGTCACCAGCGTTGGATTCATGTCCACAGCGAAGAGGCGTGTGTACCCGTGTATACACTACTACCCCAAAAAAACCTAACTCTGCAATGCGTAAAGTTGCCCGTGTGCGTTTAACCAATGGTAAAGAGGTGAATGCGTACATCCCAGGTGAAGGTCACAACTTACAAGAGCACTCGATCGTATTGATCCGTGGTGGTCGTGTGAAAGACTTACCAGGTGTACGTTACCACATCATCCGTGGCGCATTGGATACTTCAGGTGTTGAAGGCCGTAACCAGCGTCGTTCTAAGTACGGTACTAAACGTCCTAAACCAGGACAAGCACCAGCTGCTGCCAAAGGAAAAGGTGGCAAGAAGAAGTAATTAATTCAAGGCAACAAAGACATTAAAACAAAATGAGAAAGGCAACCCCTAAGAAGCGCATCATTTTGCCAGATCCTAAATTCAATGACGTAATGGTAACCCGTTTCGTTAATCACATGATGTGGGATGGTAAAAAAAGTATTGCGTACGATATTTTCTACAAAGCTGTAGAACTAGTTGAGAAAAAAACCAGCGAAAATGGTTTAGATGCTTGGAAAAAAGCATTAGCTAACATTATGCCTGCTGTAGAGGTTAAAAGCCGCCGTGTAGGTGGTGCTAACTTCCAGGTTCCTACTGAAGTTCGTCCTGACCGTAAATTAGCGTTAGGTATGAAATGGATGATTCTTTATGCACGTCGTCGTGGTGAAAAAACCATGAATGAGCGTTTAGCTGGCGAGATCATCGCTGCTGCTAAAGGAGAAGGTGCTGCGGTTAAGAAAAAAGAGGATACGCATAAAATGGCTGAGGCTAACAAAGCGTTCTCTCACTTCCGTTTCTAAGAATTGAATGAATGAATGAATGAATGATAGAAGGATTGAATAGATTTTCTTCTATCATTCTCTCATTCTCGCATTCTCTCAATCTATAATTGATAAAAAGATGTCAAGAGACTTAAAATTCACGAGAAATATTGGTATTGCTGCTCACATTGATGCGGGTAAGACCACTACTACTGAGCGTATCCTTTATTATGCCGGTGTAAACCACAAAATTGGTGAGGTTCACGAAGGTGCTTCAACAATGGACTGGATGGTACAAGAGGCTGAGCGTGGTATCACCATTACTTCAGCGGCTACTACCGTTTTCTGGCCTTATAGAGGTAATAAGTTCCAAGTGAACATTATCGATACTCCAGGTCACGTTGACTTTACCGTTGAGGTAAATCGTTCATTACGTGTATTGGACGGATTGGTGTTCTTATTCTCGGCAGTTGATGGTGTTGAGCCTCAATCTGAGACTAACTGGCGCCTAGCTAACAACTACAACGTATCTCGTATCGGTTTCGTTAACAAAATGGACCGTTCAGGTGCTGACTTCTTAAAAGTTGTTAAGCAGGTTAAAGATATGTTAGGTTCTAATGCAGTTCCTTTGCAATTACCTATCGGTTCTGAAGACCAATTCAAAGGTGTAGTTGACTTGATCAACAACCGTGGTATCGTTTGGAATGAGCACGATAAAGGGATGACCTTTACTGAAGTTCCTATTCCTGACGATATGTTAGACGAAGTTGCTGAGTGGAGAGAGAAATTATTAGAATCAGTAGCTGAGTATGATGAGTCTTTGATGGAGAAATTCTTCGAAGATCCTAACTCAATCACTGAGCGTGAAGTATTAGACGCATTACGTCAAGCTGTATTAGCAGGTTCTATCGTTCCTATGGTTTGTGGTTCATCTTTCAAAAACAAAGGTGTACAAACTATGCTTGACCTGGTAATGGAGTTATTGCCTTCGCCAATGGATCAGGAAGCCGTTAAAGGTACTAACCCTGATACTGGTGAAGAAATCGTTCGTAAACCGGATGTTAAAGAGCCATTTGCTGCTTTAGCATTTAAAATTGCAACCGATCCATTCGTAGGTCGTTTGTGCTTTATCCGTGTTTACTCGGGTAACTTAGACGCTGGTTCATACGTATATAACGCTCGTTCAGAAAACAAAGAACGTATCTCTCGTATCTTCCAAATGCACGCCAACAAGCAAAACCCAATTCCTAACGTAGGTGCTGGTGATATTGCTGCTATCGTTGGATTTAAAGATATCAAAACCGGAGATACTCTTTGTGAGGAGAAAAATCCAATCATTCTTGAAGCGATGGATTTCCCTGAGCCAGTTATTGGTTTGGCAATTGAGCCTAAAACTCAGGCCGATGTTGATAAATTAGGTATGGCTTTAGCAAAACTTGCTGAAGAAGATCCTACCTTCCGCGTTAAAACTGACGAGGATACTGGTCAAACTATTATCTCAGGTATGGGTGAGCTTCACTTAGAGATCATCGTTGACCGTTTGAAACGTGAGTTTAAAGTAGAGTGTAACCAAGGTGCTCCTCAAGTATCATACAAAGAGGCTATCACTGGTTCAGTTACTCACCGTGAGGTTTACAAAAAACAATCAGGTGGTCGTGGTAAATTCGCTGATATCCAAATTGAAATTTCTCCTATCACTGAAGAAGGTAAATCAGGTCTACAATTCGTTAACGAAATTGTGGGTGGTTCAATTCCTCGTGAGTTCATTCCTTCAGTTGAGAAAGGTTTCAAATCAGCGATGGTTAACGGTGTGTTAGCTGGTTACGAAGTTACCGACATGAAAGTTCGTTTATTTGACGGTTCATTCCACGCGGTTGACTCGGATGCTCTTTCATTTGAGATCTGTGCTCGTTCAGCGTTCCGTGAAGCGTTACCTAAAGCTCGTCCGGTGTTAATGGAACCTATCATGAAGGTAGAAGTTCTTACTCCAGAAGAGAACATGGGTGATGTTATGGGTGACTTGAACAAACGTCGTGGTCAATTGGAAGGTATGGATACTCGTGCCGGTGCACAAGTAATCAAAGCTAAAGTTCCATTGAGCGAAATGTTTGGTTACGTAACTATCTTACGTACTATTACTTCTGGTCGTGCAACTTCAACAATGGAGTTCTCTCACTATGCTGAGGCTCCTAAAAATATTGCTGAAGAAGTAATTGCTAAAGTAAAAGGCAAAAAAGCAAACGCATAAATTCAGATATGAGTATTGAGATTTGTGATTCGAGATCTTCTCAATTACAAATCTCTTCTCAAATCAAAAGATAATCTTCAATCCGTAGCAAATAGCTCTTACGGTGCGAAACAAACAAAAACAAAATGAGCCAAAGAATTCGTATTAAATTAAAATCTTACGATTACAACTTAGTTGACAAGTCAGCTGATAAAATCGTAAAAACTGTTAAGCCTACTGGCGCAGTAGTTAGCGGACCACTTCCGTTACCAACCGAGAAAAAAGTATTCACTGTACTTCGTTCTCCACACGTTAACAAAAAAGCACGTGAGCAGTTCCAATTATGTTCTTACAAACGTTTATTGGATATCTATAGCTCAAACGCTAAAACTGTTGACGCGTTGATGAAACTTGAATTACCTTCAGGTGTTGAAGTAGAAATCAAAGTGTGATAGATTCACAATAGAAAATTAAAAAGGAGATGGTCGAAAGATCATCTCCTTTTTTGTTAGTATTTTACTATTGATTAATATTTTAAGCAGATAGTTTTTAAAATTACTTCATACTTTTTTTAATTGCTTGATTGTTTTTGTTAAAATTGTAGGTCTAAGCTATTTATGTTTTTGCAAGTTAATGAAGGTTGTCCGCTTTATCTTCCTAATTCCTTTTTTATTCTTTCTTAATGGGTACTGCAATGCCCAAACTATAAACATTGCTCGGTTTATTGATGCATGGAAAGTAACTGACCTTAGCCAATGCTTTCGTGCGCAAGAATTATATGACCAGATGAGGGAAGGAAAAGATACGTTGACTTATAAACGTACCGTTCAGGCCCTTTATAATCATTTGAAAGAAAACTCTGATCCTCGGTTCGAATTGCGGTTGATCATGTACGAGGTTCTTGGAGTGATGGAGTTCAAATTGCCGAAAAAGCCATATCAGTTAAAAATGGCTAAAGCACTGAAAATTGCCCAGGACCTGCATGATGATCAATTAAAGGCCGAGCTTTATAGTTTGTACGCCGAGTACAGCAGCAGTTCTGATTATTTACTGTATAATTTAAAAGCATTAGAAATACAAGGTCGGGTAGGGCATGCCTATTTTCCATATGTCCGAAATCGATACTTTTCGGTAAGTAATGCACTTTATCGAACGGAAGATTACCGCCAATCAATAGCCTATGGTAAGGCTTGTTTACAGCTTAAAACTGGTGATGCAAAGCACTGGGACCCCGCTTTGTATATTTTTCAGATGGACCTATTAGGAGCTTCTTATAAAAAGCTAGGTATGGATGATAGTGTCACCTATTATTATCAAAAGATCATTGATACCCTGGAAAGGAATAAACATGATAATAAATTGTGGGTTAATTTATGGTTTGGAATTGCCAAAGGGAACATCGGTCAGGTGCTGGTAAAACAAAAGAAGGTTAAGGAAGGCAAGACATTGATTCAAGAATATCTTAAAAGCAGTATTGCCTATAATGATCAATTAAATATTTCCCTTTCTCAGAATGCATTAGCGTATGTGTTTTACTTACAAAAAAACTATCATCAAGCACTTGGTTCATGGCGGGCGGCATATCATGCCTCATTAATGGCTGGTTCTGTCGAAAATACCATTGAATCGTTAAAAGGGATAAGCGATGTGTATAGGCAAGTGGGGCAAACCGACAGCGCTTTTCACTATTATAATTTATGTAATAGTTACAGCGACAGCCTGACAGCAACTATAAATCAAAGTCGTTTATCGGCAATGAACGCCAAACTGGCTTTTGATAATATGCAAAAGAAGCTGGAAATGGCCAACATTACTATCAATAATGAACGAAGCACTCGTAATCTCATATTGGTAGTATTGTTATTAGGGGCAGTGATTTTATTCTTGATTTATAAGCGAAAGCGACTTAGTGAGCAATATTTAAAGGCCGAAATTGAATATAAACGAAAAACCGCAGAGCAAGAAGCAAGAAAAGCGAAAGAAGAGGTATTCATTTTTACTAAACAGATAATAGAAAAGAATCAGCTGATCAACACGCTTCGTGAAGAGTTAGCGAGCGATGCCGTTAACAAATCGATCGATACCAAACATGCAATAGAAAACCTTTCCAGTTACACCCTGGTAACAGACTCGGAATGGGAGAAATTCAGAGGTGAGTTTTCTAAAGCGTTTCCTGATTTCTTTTTGAAATTAAAATCAAAAGCTGAACAGATAACTCCTGCAGAGATGCGTTTAGCAGCGTTGATATTCCTTCAACTCGACAATTTTCAAATTGCAAATACCCTAGGCATTAGCAAAGACAGTGTGGCTCGAAGTAAGAGACGATTGCGGCAGCGTCTTAACTTAAACCAGGATGCATCTCTTGAAGACTATCTTAATTCAATACAATCGGGTATAAACGAGACTTCAATAGCTCTGCAAACTCAAACTCAGTCAATAATCATGGATTAAGAAGCGGATAACAGGTGTGGAAGAAGACTTTGCAATAAACTAAAAATCGGTTTTAAGCTTTTATTGACGGCTTTTCTTTGTTGTCCGCTTTTGTCCGCCCTATTTTTTAGTCTAATTATTGGACTTGTAGTTATTTTCGGCCGTCGAAAATCGCCCCCACTTCTATCTAATCTATTCGCTCTAATTGTTCCATTTAAACGTTAACAACTTTTTATAAAGTCTGAGAAGTTTAAATGGATCGCTCATTTTTCTATTAGAGAAATTTCAACCTATAATATATGATTCGATATCTACTTAAATTAATCGATTATCCAAACCAATTTCAAACAAGGAAATATCTGTTAAGGCTAAGCTTTTTATTTGTATTAATGGCTGCCAGTCACTATTCAGTAAAGGCACAGCTTTATCCCGACGGATATATTCAGGGAAAAATGTCTTCTTCTATTGATGAGCAATATTTTCGTTTTAGTTGGTCGGGATTACCAAGAGACTATGGAGGTAGGGCATGGTGTGATACAGAAGGTGAGAACGATTTCACATTAAAAGTGAACAGTTCAAATATTGGTTGGGACACTTGGAGTACCCAAAGTGGCTCAGGAGGAGATGTGTTTGATATAGGGCCAAATCGTTTTTACAATTTAACTTTTAGATATGAATCAGGAAATAGTGCTGTAGGTTGTGAAGACCGCTGGGGTTACGCTAGCTTTTATGGAACTACTCCCAAAATAAAGGTGCCGATAACTGTATCGGGTAACTCTCCATCACCTTACCAAACAAAAATAACTTGGCAAAAAGGTACTGCTTTACCTGATAATTATGTTCAATACCTCATTAAGCGTAACGGAACGGAAATTGGAAGAATTGCTGGTAATACATTTGAGTTTACTGATAGTGGTCTTTTACCCGCAGTAGAATATACCTATACTGTTCAAACCATTGTTGGACCTGGGGCTCCTGGTGGCTGGGTTAGAGATGAATCTAGCCCGATAGAGGTTAAAGTTACTACACAATCCATTCCTTTTAACGCCACTCAGGCTGAAACTGGAAGAATAAAATTAACCTGGCCTTCGCTTTCAACTATTAAAAATCTTCAACAGCTTCAAATTAGTAGAGAAGGTGAAGAAATTGCTCTGGTGGGTAAATATGCTACCTCGTATACTGATAATGATATTGTTCCTGGTAAGGCTTATTCTTATACCCTAAAGTTGATTCAAGATCCTGCCGACCTCAATAATGCCTCTTGGCACTTAGATGTAAAGGGTAAAAGCTTACCAAAAGGTAAAGTAAGTGGGTATATTAAAGGAAATACCAATGGAGGAGTTCCTGGCGTAGTTGTAACTATCAGCTCGAAAGGAGCACTGTCGGATAATGAGTCTACACAACCTTATGTTTATTCAACCACAACCGGTGCCGACGGTTATTATGAAATATCAAATGTGTTCTTCTCAAATTCGGCCGAGTACGTTGTTAAACCAAAAATGCCAGGATATAATAAGCCGCGTTTTAATCCGGATAGTTTGGTTCGTAAACTTGATCTGGATAATCCGACTCAAAGCCAGGTGAATTTTACTGATACTGCTTCATTTGCAATAAGCGGACGTGTTTACTTTTCGAGTATCACTGATTCCAATAACGTAAGTATTCAGCTGCCTTTAAAAGATGCCGAGATTTGGGTGGATGGTAAAAATACGCAGGTGAAAACTAAAGAAGATGGTAGTTATAGTACCACCATCATCAATGGTGGTAATTACGCTGTCGAAGCAAAATATAAAAATCACGTTATTAAAGCGTTCGGGCAAAACACAAGCAGCAAAAATGTGGGTGTTTATAGTTTGGTTACCAATGTTGATTTTGAAGATACCACAACTGATACCCTTAATATCCATGTAGCAGCCAGTTGCGATGCTCCAATTGGCGAATTTGCCCTGGTTAAATTAACTTCCGCAGTTCCTGGTGTCACAACTTTAGGCGGTAAACTGACTTATGGAATGCCTATGAGGATCAGTGCTAAAGCTCATTCAAGAGGTGTAACCCTTAATCAAAAAGAACCGGGCATTGTTTCAGTGGTTCTTCCTGCCACACAGTTTAATGTACAAGTTGTAGAAATTAAAGAACTCTCAGGTATCAACAGTAATAAACTCGAATACTTTACCAGGGAATATAATGTTCAGGGAGCTAATCTGGCTTATCGCGATACGGTAAACAATAAGGCAATTGTCCGTCAACTTGACTTTATTTACCATAAAGACCTGGAGGTGGTATTAAACAACGGAAACGATATTTTCTCTGAAAAGAAAAAGTTTAAACCGACCTTACAAGAGAAATTCTTAGTTTCTCAAAATGATAAGTATCCTATAAATATTAAGATCAGGGAAGCTTATGAATATGACGGTGTTCAATACAATTGTGCGCTCGATACAGGAAGAGTGTACGTTTACGATGTTATTTCAGACAGTGTTGACCGTAAAGAGCTAAGCCTGCAGCCGGGAGGAGTTAAATATATTGTTAAAGTAGGAAAGCCGGTTCTTGAAGCGCCTTATGAAAAGTCAATACAAATTGTAGGAAAAGTAGGAGGAAGACAGGCCAGTACTATCGTTACTGCAGTGGTAGAAGGGGAGCGCACTAGAAACGCCACATTTGTGACAAAGACTCCGGAAATCCCTTTGTTTGTTTTGCACGATCCTCCAGGTGATAAATCATTTGCAACCATCAGTAAAGGAACAACCATTTCCACTTCGCAAACAACGCAGTACCGAATTGGTGGAGGAGCAGGTCTCTATTTAGACTCTAAGCTGGGTGCCGGGGTAGACTTACCGTTTATTGGTCAAACAGGTGCTGCATTTCATATTCAGGCTCAAGTGGAAGCAGGTTCTGATAAGACCCATGGAAAGACAACGAATTTCACCACCACTTTTACTGAAGATTTTTCAACCTCAAGCGAAGAAACCTTAGTAGGTACTGATGGTGATGTATTTGTTGGTGCATCAATGAACATGACCTATGCCTTAACGGATGTATTATTATATGACGAGGTTAAGCAGGATATGAAGCGTGATACCTCATTGGCTGCTGATTATACCGGATTTAATACCACCTTCTTATACACTAAAAAGCATATTAAAAATACACTGTTACCACAGTTAAGAACGCTTTACAGTTTATCAAAAAGCAAATTTGATGACGCCTACCAGAAAGTTAAGAATGGAGATAAAAGCATCAGTATTGAAGCTTTAGATCAGATGAATCGTGAACAATCAGAGAACAAAGCTAATATTGATTCATGGAAGAATGTATTGAAAAATGACAGTATAACTTGTGCTAAAGCTCCTGAACGTAAGCTGCCAAGTGGAATGAAAGGGGTAGTTGGAGGAAATATTTCGTTCAGTGCCGGAGCTATTTATGATAACTCATTTACCATTGATACGCTTGAAAGTTTCTCTAATGAAGTAGATGTTTACTTTAACGCAGAAGTTAGAGCGGGTATTTATAATGCGAATGGCGAATTCAGGGAAACAGATATTGGAGCCTTGGTTGGTATCAGGTACAATAATACTACGAGTTCAGATTCAACCCTTCAACACTCGAGAACGGTAAGTTATCATTTAGAAGATAACGATATCGGAGATTTTCTGTCTGTTGCATTAGCAGAGGATAGAAAATCCGGAACGCCTGTATTTAAAATTGTTTCGGGTTCGTCGAGTTGCCCGCATGAAGTTAACACGCAATATCGTCACTTACCTTCAATACAAATTTCGGGTGTTAGTGAACAGCGGAATGTGCCTTCGGATCAGCCAGCTAAATTTGAGGTGCTGATCTCGAACCAAAGCGAAAGTGATGAAACCGTAGAATATGCAATAAAGCTGGATCCTTTAACCAATCTCGATGGAGCAAAGGTTTTAGTTGGCGGTCAGGATGTGACGAATAAATCGGCAACTTTTTATATCCCAACCGGTAAAAGCTTTAAGCTTCCGGTAGAAGTTTACCGAGGTCCTTTATCGAGTACCTATGAAAACCTGACCCTGGTTATGTTTTCAACCTGTGATAATACCTTAGATGATATTGATGAAACGGTAGATGCAAAACCAAGGGTACTCCTTAACGCTTATTTCCAAAATAGATGTAGTGATGTTGATCTGTTTATCCCCGGAAATAATTGGATCGTGAACCAATCAAATGCGAATAAACTGTATGTGGCCTTCAGTAAGTTTGATGCTTCGGAATCGTCGCCGCTAACATCAGTTGGTTTGCAGTACCGTAAAATCAATACCGACTACGAGAACAGCTTATGGCAAACAGTTATAACAGTTCCGAAGGCGAGTTTAAAAGACAAATATTACGATTATACTTTTGACGTAAGCGGATTGCCGGATGGAAACTACGAAATTCGGGCTATTGCTATTTGCCAGGGTGTTGATGTTAACTATTCTCCTGTTTATCGGGGAACCATAGATCGTAGTTCGGCAGTGGCTTTTGGGGTACCAAGTCCGAAAAACGGAATATTAACCGTTGCAGATATTGTTGGCGTAACCTTTAATAAGGATATAGTTTATGCCGATATTTCTAATCCTGTTAAAGTTACCTTACGTCGCAAAGATAATGGAACCACTATTCCGGCAACATTCTTAAGCGATGGAAAGAACTTTGAAATACGAACAGTACCGGCAAGTGCTATCAATGATTACGAGAATGTGGAGTTGGAAGCCTCGGTCGAAAACCTTGTTGACGTTAATGGTAACAAAGTGGCCGATAAAATCAATTGGAGCTTTGTGGTAAACCTTAGTCCGGTGTATTGGTCGCCGGCAAACATTACCGTTAGCGCAATTGAAAATCAACAAACCAGTTTTGGGGCTAAATTGATCAATAAATCGGCCTTGGCTCAAAGTTTTTCATTGGTTAAATATCCTGGCTGGCTAACACCAACTATTAAGTCGGGCAAAATAGTAGCCCAGGGACAGGAGAATATTGATTTCGATTTAAATAAAAACCTGAATACCGGAACCTATGCCGATACAGTTATCGCGTTAATTGATGGCAAAAGGCAGTTCTTGTACGTAACGGCCAATGTTTCTAAAACGCCACCAAATTGGACGGTTAATTCAGCCAACTTTAAGTACAACATGAGCTTTACAGCTCAGTTCAGTCTTGATCAAACTGATCTGCTTACTTCCAAAGATATCAATGATAAGATGGCTGTGTTTGCTGGTAACGAATGTCGGGGTGTGGCACAGGTAGAGTTTGATCGTAATGAGAATAAATACATAGCCTATGTAACAGCTTACGCTAATACAGCGGCCGAAGAACTTTCTGTTCGATTCTGGGATGCCTATCCTGGAATTGAATACCAAGGCAAGGAGCGTCTTTCATTTGTTCCAAACGGTGCTACGGGTAATTTGAAGAATCCGATGATTGTTCATCCGGAAGGCGTATTTCAAACTATACCATTAAAGAAAGGCTGGACATGGATCTCGCTAAATGTTGAAAATGCGGATATGAGTTTGAAGAAAGTGTTAAGCTTATTGAAGCCTACAGAAGGCGATGTAATAAAGACCTTAAGTAATAACAATACGTTTAGTCAGTATTCTAAAAAACTTGGTTGGGTAGGTTCGCTCGATAAGGTCAACCTATATAATAGTTATATGATCTATGTTGCCAAACCTGATACGTTAAGAGTGTTGGGTAACTTCATCACCCAATCGGCAAATGTAGAATTGAACAAGGGCTGGAACTGGATTGGTTACCCAATGCCGGTTAATATGGAGTTGGCTACCTATCTTAAGAACTTTGCACCTACTGATGGTCTTCAGATCATTAGTCAGGAAGAGTTTGCACAGTACAATGCCACCACTAAAACATGGTCGGGAAGTTTAAAGTATTTACGACCAGGTAAAGGTTATAAGATCTACAGCGGTACCGATGCCTTTACAATTCCGGCTGTCGCCTACACTCCTGATCCTTCAACTACTACATTGGTTGAACAACAGGCACCGGTTAATAGTCCAACAGCAGCAACTGTTATCAACAATAATCAAACTACCATTAATAGTACTGTGTACCAAAACACCTCGGTGAATACGGTTAATCATGAGAATAATATGTCGGTTACCTCGGTAATTAATCAGGGAGGAACCATAGTTAACAATACCACTAATCGCTACGAAACATATGTTTATGTCGAAAACAAATTGGTGAACATTGTTAATCAAACCGTTTTATCAGATGGTAAATCAGTAGGGTTTATTCCGGTAAATGGAGACAAAACGGATGAGGGTAAAACCGTAGAGATTAAGGTTTATGATAAAGAGGAAAAGAAAGAGTATACAGCTAAGGTAGAAACCCCAATTGTTCAGCAAGGTGACGAGATAACGGGTACGGTAGAAAAACCGGTTGTATTAGTATTGGAAGGAAGGGCTGATGTGGCGGTAACTAATGCTATTGAAAAAGCAGAGGTTAACAAAGACGAGGAGTTTACCTATACCATTAAACTTAAAAACGTCGGGGCAGACCTGGCAGTAAACACAGTATTAAAAGATACGCTGGATGCATCGATCACCTATGTTTCTTCTACATCAGGCAATGCAAGCTTCAACTCTGAACATAATGTTGTAGAAATTCAAATTCCGCAATTGAAAGCAGGAGAAGAGCAAGAGTTTACGTTGGTGTTAAAAGCCAGTCAGGTTGGAAATATTCCATTAGGAAAAGGAAAAGCTGTTGTAAATAATGATATCAGCCTGAAAAATAACGACTTGTCAGCTCAGGTTATTCGCGTAGTTGATAAGCGTTCAAATACTGCTAAACTAATGATCCCATCATTGTTCACTCCTAATGGCGACGGTATAAATGATCTGTTTGAAATAGTTGGTTTGAATGAGTTTTATACATCCAATACCTTAACCATTTTCAATATGGCCTATAATCAGGTTTATAAGCAGAATAATTATCAGAACGATTGGACGGGTGATGGCTTACCGATGGGCTCATACGGTTATATCCTTCATGTAAAAGATAAGGATGGAAGAGAGCAATCATTTAAGGGATATATAACAATTGTTTATTAAGCGGTTAAATCAAGGTGACGGGCAGTTTTATAGCCGGTCACCTCAAAAGAAACATTATGAAAACTTTATATAATCACCTGTTAAGGATCGTATTATTCATACTTCTATTCCACTCAGCGGCTTGGGCGCAAGTGGAAATGCAGGGTAGTCAGTTCATATTTGATAAAACATACATTAATCCGGCATTTTCGGGAAGTAGTGGATTGGTCGACGCCAGCACCAGCTTGCAGTTGAAAGAAGTGAGTCAGAATCCAGGGAAATCGTATAATATATGTGCGGCAGCAAACTTTTACTTAACCAAGGCGAAATCGGGTTTAGGGGTAAATGTAAATAGTTTAGTGTTCGGAAGTGATCATTTCACTACTGCTTATATTAATTACGCTTATCACCTGCAGGTATCTGAGAATATTAATCTTTCCTCAGGACTAAGTTTTGGACTGCAACAATACCAGATCGATCTTTCCAATTTAGCGACTGTAAATACTAGTGATCCGTTAGCGAATAAAAATATATACAGCTCCAAAATGAATGCTCGTTACGGATTAGCAGTTTACTATCAGAACAACTATTACCTGGGACTTTCGTTCGATAATATCCTTTCGTTCTATACGAATAAACAGGATCTGGAAAACCAGATTCCTCCCATGTTCAGAAAAATCAGTATGTACTTAACCGGAGGGGGAGTGATTCCGATTAATGAAGTAAATAAACTGGAGCCAAGCTTTTTGATCATGAAAACGTTTAGTGGCATGACCACCTACGATTTAAACGCTTTAGCTACGTTAACAGAAGGTGTTGACGCCGGTTTTGGATTTCGTTATCTGAATGAATTAAAAACAACTACCGGTAATATCAGTAATAGCCAATCCTCTTTTAGACCGATGATCAGGTTCAGGCTTAATTCAAACAATGGCACCCAACTGTTTAAAGTAGGGTACGCTTATAATTTTAGTGTTGGCAGAGAAGCGGCAGTAAATACCGGATCGCATGATATTTCCTTGCTGTTTAATCTTGTCAAATAATTAGCGGTGCTCGCGTTTTAAACAATAAATTCAAAAGACTAAGCTAAATTAAGCTGTCAAAACCCGGAGTGTTTGTTAGTTCAAACTTCCGGGTTTTCGATTTTCAATAAAGTAAACCTTGGGCTGTCCTATTTTTCAATCTCAAAAAATGCTGAAAATTAGTTACGTAACTCTTTGATTTTAAGTAATTGTTTTCTACCTTTGCGGTCCCTTAGCGAGTAAAGTGTAACAATCTCAACGCCAAAGTGTTTGCTGATTGCGAAGCGGAATCAAGAAGGGAAGAGAAAAATTAATTAATTAATCAATTTTTAGAATGTCTGGTATTATAGGTAAGAAAGTTGGAATGACCAGCATCTTCGGTGCCGATGGAAAAAATATTCCATGCACAGTTATCGAAGCTGGTCCTTGCGTAGTTACGCAAGTAAAAACTTTAGAAAAAGACGGATACTCAGCGATCCAGTTGGCCTACGACGAGAAGAAGGAAAAAAATACTTCTAAACAGTTGTTAGGACACTTCCAAAAAGCGAAAACCACTCCAAAACGTAAGTTGGTGGAATTCAAGCACTTTGAGGAAGAAAAGGCGTTGGGTGAGACTGTAAACGTAGACCTTTTTGTAGAAGGCGACTATGTTGAAGTTGTAGGTACTTCAAAAGGTAAAGGTTTCCAAGGCGTTGTGAAACGTCATGGTTTCTCAGGGGTAGGTGGCCAAACTCACGGTCAGCATAACCGTTTGAGAGCTCCTGGTTCATTAGGTGCATCTTCATGGCCTTCACGTGTATTCAAAGGAATGCGCATGGCTGGCCGTATGGGTGGTAACCGTGTGAAAGTTCAAAACTTACAAGTTTTAAAAGTGTTCACTGAGCAGAATTTATTAGTAGTTAGCGGTTCAATCCCTGGTGCTAAAGGTTCTTATGTAATTTTGGAGAAATAGCCATGGAAGTAAAAGTAATAGATATTACAGGAAAAGAAACAGGCAAGACCGTTACTCTTGCTGACGCTATATTTGGTATTGAACCGAATGACCACGCTATTTACTTAGACGTTAAGCAATATTTAGCTAACCAACGTCAAGGTACCCACAAATCGAAACAACGTAACGAAATCTCTGGTTCAACCCGCAAGCTGCATAAGCAAAAAGGTACTGGTGGTTCTCGTAAAGGTAGCATCAAAAACCCGTTGTTCCGTGGTGGAGGTCGTATTTTTGGTCCACAGCCTCGTGATTACAGCTTCAAGCTGAATAAAAAATTGAAATCATTAGCTCGTCAGTCAGCATTGACTTACAAAGCTATTGAAAGTAACATCGTAGTTTTAGAAGATTTTTCTTTCGATACTGCTAAAACTAAAAATTACACCAACCTGGTAAGTGGTTTAAAATTGAATGATACTAAAACTTTATTGGTTTTAGCAGAAGGCAATAAAAACGTGTACTTATCAAGTCGTAATTTACCGAAAGCAAAAGTTATCACAGCTTCTGAATTGAGCACTTACGCGTTATTGAACGCTTCGAAGCTTTTGCTTACCACGAGTTCAGTTAAAACTATCGAAGAGTCATTTGCTAAGTAACAGTAACAATGGAAATCTTAAAAAAACCGGTATTGACAGAGAAAGTTGCTGGCTTAACTGAAAAGTTAAATCGCTTCGTTTTTGTTGTCGACAAAAATGCCAACAAAATACAGATTAAAGACGCCATTCAGAAAATGTACGGTGTTACTGTTGAATCAGTAAACACAATGCGCTATAGCGGTAAAGTTAAATCGCGCGGTACAAAACGTGGCTTCGTAGCGGGTAGAACCCCTTCATTTAAGAAAGCGGTGGTAACAGTAGCCAAGGGCGAAACCATCGATTTTTACGGAACAGTTTAATTGATTTTAGAAATGGCAGTTAAAAGATATAAACCAATCACTCCGGGTACCCGTTTCAGAATTGGCGCTGATTACTCTGAAATCACAACCAACATCCCTGAAAAATCGCTGGTAACCTCTATTAAGAAAAGCGGTGGTCGTAACCATGATGGTAAAATGACCATGCGTTATATCGGAGGCGGACACAAAAAAGCTTATCGTATCATTGATTTCAAACGTAATAAACCTGAAATCCCTGCTACTGTAGCTACAATTGAGTACGATCCTAACCGTACAGCATTTATCGCATTATTGCATTATGCTGACGGTGAAAAACGCTATATTATTGCTCCTGCTGGCCTAAAAGTTGGTCAAAAAGTTCAATCAGGCGAGAATGCAGCTCCTGAAGTAGGAAATGCATTACCATTAAAAAATATCCCTTTAGGTTCGGTAATTCACAATATTGAGTTAAACCCAGGCCAAGGCGGTACTTTAGCTCGTTCAGCTGGTGCTTACGCACAGTTAGCGGCTCGTGATGGTAAATATGCGGTAGTTAAAATGCCTTCAGGCGAAACCCGTATGATCTTATTATCATGTTTAGCAACTATCGGTGCTGTATCTAACTCAGATCACCAATTAGAGCGTAAAGGTAAAGCTGGTCGTAACCGTTGGATCGGTATCCGTCCACGTGTTCGTGGTGTTGCAATGAACCCTGTTGATCACCCAATGGGTGGTGGTGAAGGTAGAGCCTCTGGAGGTCACCCTCGCTCACGCAAAGGTTTATTAGCGAAAGGTTTCAAAACCCGCTCAAAGAAAAAAGCATCGAATCGTCACATTATTGAAAGAAGGAAAAAATAATGGCTCGTTCAATTAAAAAAGGTCCTTATATCGCTCATCACTTAGAGAGCAAAGTACTTGCTCAAAATGAAGCGAGTAAAAAATCAGTTATCAAAACCTGGTCTCGTAGATCAATGATTTCTCCGGATTTCGTAGGTCATACATTCGCAGTGCACAACGGTAATAAATTTATTCCGGTGTATGTAACTGAAAACATGGTTGGACACAAATTAGGTGAATTTGCTCCTACACGTACATTCCGTGGACATGGTAGCGATAAAAAGAAATAAAAAATGGAAGCAGTAGCAAAATTAAATGATTGCCCTACCTCGCCTCGTAAGATGCGTTTGGTAGTTGACCTGATCAGAGGTCAAAAGGTAGAACATGCTTTACACATTTTGAAATATAACACCAAGGAAGCTTCAGTACGAGTTGAGAAACTCTTATTATCTGCTGTTGCAAACTGGGCGGCAAAAAATGAAGGTACTCGCATTGAAGATGCTGAGTTGTACGTAAAAACTGTTTTTGTTGACGGTGGCCGTCAGTTAAAGCGTTTACGTCCTGCTCCTCAGGGTCGCGGTTACCGTATCAGAAAGCGTTCAAACCACGTAACGTTAGTTGTAGACAGTAAAAATAGTGCTAACTAAAAACTAATTAGAAACAAACATGGGACAAAAAATTAATCCGATTAGTGCTCGTTTGGGCATCATCCGTGGATGGGATTCTAATTGGTTTGGTGGCAATAACTACGCTGATAAACTGGTTGAAGACGATAAAATCCGCAAATATTTAAAAGCACGTATCGCTAAAGGCGGTGTGGCTAAAGTTGTTATCGAGCGTACTTTAAAACGCATCACTATTACTATTCATACGGCTCGTCCGGGAATCGTGATCGGTAAAGGTGGTCAGGAAGTTGACAAGATCAAAGAAGAGTTGAAGAAAATCACTAAGAAAGATGTTCAAATCAACATTTTCGAGATCAAACGTCCTGAGTTAGATGCAACCTTAGTAGGAGAGAGCGTAGCTAAACAATTAGAGGCTCGTATTTCATTCCGTCGTGCAATGAAAACAGCTATCGCTTCAACTATGCGCATGGGTGCTGAAGGTATCAAAATTATGGTATCTGGCCGTGTAGGTGGTGCTGAGATGGCTCGTACTGAACAATACCGTGATGGTCGTGTTCCATTACACACTTTCCGTGCTGATATCGACTATGCTTTGTCAGAAGCTCAAACTACCTATGGTAAATTAGGTATCAAAGTTTGGATCTGTAAAGGTGAAGTTTTTGGTAAACGTGATCTTTCTCCAAATGTAGGTGCACAACAAGCTGCCGGTAAAGGCCGTCCAGAAGGTGCTGCCTCATTTAACGAAAGAGGTGGTCGCGATAACAAAGGCGGTCGTGGTCGTGATAACCGTGGTGGTGGTCGTGGCGGTGATAACCGTGGCGGTCAAAACCGTGGTGGCGACAATCGCGGCAAAGGCGGTCAAAACCGTGGCGGCGGAAAACGATAATTTATTTTTAGACAACATTATTAAAGTATAATAATATGTTACAGCCAAAGAGAACGAAGTTTAGAAAAACGCAAAAAGGCAAGATGAAAGGTAATGCCAAGCGTGGTTTCGAACTAGAATTCGGCTCATTCGGAATCAAATCTCTTGAAGAATGCTGGATCACTGCACGTCAGATTGAGGCGGCCCGTATCGCGGTTACCCGTTCAATGAAACGTGAAGGACAAGTGTGGATCCGTATTTTCCCTGATAAGCCTATCACCAAAAAACCTGCAGAGGTACGTATGGGTAAAGGTAAAGGTGCTCCAGAATATTGGGTAGCTCCTGTTAAACCTGGTCGTATTATGTTCGAAGCAGAAGGTGTATCACTGGAAACAGCGAAAGAAGCGTTGCGTTTAGCAGCTCAGAAACTTCCGGTAAAAACTAAGTTCGTAGTACGTAGAGATTACGTAGAAGCTTAATCTATTGTTGAACCGGTAAAAATTTAAAACAATGAAATACGCAGAAATTAAAGAGTTAACTGTAGAAGAATTAAAAGCTCGTATTGCGGAAGAAAAAGCAAACTTAACTAAAGCTAAGTTTGGTCACGCAGTTTCAGCGCTTGAAAATCCTCTAAAAATCAAGGCTCTTCGTAAGGACATTGCTCGTTTAAACACTGAGTTGACTCAGCGCAATAAAGCTGCTGCCAACCAGCAATAATACTTTTAAGTAAAATGGAAAGAAACTTAAGAAAAGTAAGAATCGGGAAAGTCATTAGTAACAAAATGGACAAGTCTGTTGTCGTTACTGTTGAACGTAAAGTTAAACACCCGATTTATGGTAAGTTTATTAAGAAAACTACCAAATTTATGGCTCATGACGAGAAAAACGAGTGCGGTATCGGTGATACTGTGTCAATTATGGAAACTCGTCCGCTGAGTAAAAATAAAAACTGGAGATTAATCGAAATAATTGAGAGGGCTAAATAATGATACAACAAGAAAGCAGGCTTACTGTTGCTGATAACAGTGGTGCCAAAGAAGTATTATGTATTAGAGTTCTAGGCGGTACCGGCAAGCGTTACGCTTCTGTAGGTGACAAGATCGTTGTTTCTGTAAAGCACGCTATTCCATCTGGTAACGTTAAAAAAGGAACTGTATCGAAAGCCGTAGTAGTTCGTACCAAAAAAGAAGTACGTCGTAAAGACGGTTCATATATCCGTTTTGATGATAACGCTGCTGTGTTGTTAAACAACCAGGACGAGCCACGTGGTACTCGTATCTTTGGCCCTGTTGCCAGAGAGTTGAGAGAGAAACAATTCATGAAGATTGTATCATTAGCTCCGGAGGTGTTATAATATGAAAAAAACTGTTAAACAGCCTAAGCTAAAGATCCGCACTGGTGACTTAGTGAAAGTTATCGCAGGTGATGCGAAAGGTACTCAAGGTAAAGTACTAGCTGTAGATATCGCAAGAAACCGCGCAACTGTTGAAGGTGCCAACATGGTTTCTAAACATACTAAACCTAATGCTAAAAATCCTAACGGTGGTATCGTTAAGATGGAGGCTCCAATCAACATTTCTAACTTAAAGTTAGTTGATCCTAAATCAGGTAAAACTACTCGCGTTGGACGTAAATTGGTTGACGGTAAATTAGTGCGTTTCGCTAAAATTTCAGGGGAGGTAATTAAGTAATGTCATACGTACCAAGATTAAAAGCAAAATACGCTACTGATGTAGTGCCTGCTTTGAAAGAAAAGTTTGCTTATAAAAGCAGTATGCAAGTTCCTAAGTTAGTTAAGATCTGTTTAAGCCAAGGTGTTGGTGCTGCAGTTTCTGACAAAAAACTTATCGACAATGCTATTGAAGAAATGACAATCATTTCTGGTCAGAAGTCAGTTGCTTCAAAGTCGAAAAAAGATATTTCGAACTTTAAATTGCGTAAAAACGTACCTGTAGGTGTTCGTGTTACTTTACGTGACAATAACATGTACGAGTTCTTAGATCGTTTGATCGCAGTTGCATTACCACGTATCCGCGATTTCAAAGGTGTGAACGATAAAGGTTTTGATGGCAGAGGTAACTACACTTTAGGTGTTACCGAGCAAATCATCTTCCCAGAGATCAACATTGATAGAATCAATAAGATCATGGGTATGGATATTACCTTTGTTACTTCAGCTGACACTGATGCTGAAGCGTTTGAATTGTTAAAATCATTCGGAATTCCATTTAAAAAATAAGGATAATGGCTAAAGAATCAGTAAAAGCCCGCGAGGTTAAACGCCAAAAATTGGTTGATAAATACGCCGAGAAACGTGCTGCTTTAAAAGCGGCAGGTGATTACGTAGCCTTGGATAAATTACCTAAAAATGCTTCTCCGGTTCGTTTACACAACCGTTGCAAAATCACCGGCCGTCCACGCGGTTATATGCGTCAGTTCGGTATTTCAAGGGTGTTGTTCCGCGAGATGGCTTCACACGGTAAAATTCCAGGTGTAACCAAATCTAGCTGGTAATCAATAAAAAAAATATAAAAATATTTTCAAGGCACAAGGATACTTTGTATCTTTGCGCCTCGTTTTTTATGAATTAATATAAATAAAAATGTTAGGTGATCCAATAGCAGACTATTTAACCAGAGTAAGGAATGCCATTAAGGCCAACCACCGGGTTGTCGAAATTCCTGCATCTAATATCAAAAAGGAAATTACAAAAGTACTTTTTGATAAAGGATACATCGCAAACTTTAAGTTTGAAGAGACTGGACCTCAGGGAGTTATTAAAATCGCGTTGAAGTACAACCCGATCAATAATCTTTCTGCAATTACAAAAATTGAAAGAATCAGTAAACCTGGCCACCGTCAGTACGTAGGGGTAGATACTTTACCTCGTGTATTAAACGGTTTAGGTGTTGCCATTCTTTCTACTTCAAAAGGTGTTATGACCGACAAGGAAGCGCGTACGCAAAAACTTGGCGGTGAAGTATTATGTTACGTTTATTAATAGGAGGAAGTAGAAGAAATGTCACGTATAGGTAAATTACCAATCGCACTAGCTTCGAACGTTCAGGTATCTGTATCTCCTGAGAACGTAGTAACTGTTAAAGGTCCTAAAGGCGAGTTAACTCAAGCCATTGATACCGATATCACAGTTACAGTTGAAGACGGAAAATTACTCGTTCAACGTCCAACTGACCAAAAACGTCACAAAGCATTACACGGTTTATACCGCGCTTTGTTAAACAACATGGTTAAAGGCGTTACCGAAGGATATAAAATTACACAAGAATTGGTAGGTGTGGGTTACCGTGCTTCAAACCAGGGTAATACACTTGATCTTGTGTTAGGATTCTCTCACCACTATGTATTCCAGTTACCGGCAGAAATCAAGGTTTCTACCACTGCTGAAAAGGGTAAAAACCCTACTATCATCCTTGAAGGGATTGATAAGCAGTTAATTGGACAGGTTGCTGCGAAGATCCGTTCGTTGCGTGCTCCTGAGCCATATAAAGGTAAAGGTGTTAAGTTTGAAGGTGAAGTTTTACGTAGAAAAGCTGGTAAATCAGCTGGTAAGAAATAATTGAGCCATGGCAAGTAAATTAAGTCGTAGAGACAGAATTAAAAAAGGTATCAGAAAAAATATTGCCGGAAGTACTGAGCGTCCACGTTTAACTGTATTCCGTAGCAACAAAGGTATCTATGCTCAAATCATTGATGATGTGGCAGGTAAAACCTTAGTATCAGCTTCTACATTAGCTGATAAATTGGTTACCAATGTTAACAAATCAGAGCAATCAAAATTAGTAGGTAAATTAATCGCTGAAAAAGCTGTAGCGGCAGGTATTACAACTGTAGTATTTGACCGTAATGGTTACCTGTACCACGGTCGTGTGAAATCATTGGCTGAAGGCGCGAGAGAAGGCGGTTTAAACTTTTAATTGAAGAACAATGTCAACTGCAAATATTAAAAGAGTTAAATCTAGCGAAATCGAGTTGAAAGACCGTTTGGTGTCTATTCAACGTGTTGCCAAAGTAACTAAAGGTGGTCGTACCTTCAGTTTCTCAGCTATCGTAGTGGTAGGTGATGAGCACGGCGTAGTAGGATATGGTTTAGGTAAAGCGAAAGAGGTTACCGAAGCAATTTCAAAAGGTGTTGACGATGCTAAAAAATCGTTGGTTAAAGTTCCCGTATTAAAAGGAACTGTGCCACACGCAGCACACGGTAAATTCTCAGGTGGTTATGTATTCATTAAACCTGCTGCTCACGGTACTGGTGTTATTGCCGGTGGTGCGATGCGTGCAGTACTTGAATCAGCTGGTATTACTGACGTATTAGCAAAATCAAAAGGATCATCAAACCCTCATAACGTAGTTAAAGCTACTATTGATGCATTAACCAAAATGCGCGATGCAGTATCTGTAGCTCAACAACGTGGAGTATCTTTGGACAAAGTATTTAACGGTTAAGAAAATGGCTAAGATTAAAATTACCCAAATTAAGAGCGTTATCGACCGTTCAGAGCGCCAAAAGAAAACGATGGTAGCTTTAGGGTTGACCAAGATTAATAAAAGTGTAGAGGTTGAAGCTACTCCGGCAATTATCGGAATGGTGAAACAAGTATCACATTTGGTAGCAATAGAAAATATTTAAAGATATGAACTTAAGTAGTTTAAAACCTGCAGAAGGTTCTGTAAAGAATGGCAAGCGTATCGGTCGCGGTACTGGATCTGGTAAAGGTGGAACCTCTACACGTGGTCATAAAGGTGCTGGATCTCGCTCTGGTAACTCAACCAAAATTGGTTTTGAAGGTGGCCAGATGCCTTTACAGCGTCGTTTGCCAAAAGTTGGCTTTAAAAATATTAACCGTGTAGAATATGTAGGTATCAACTTAGATGTTTTACAAGGGTTAGCAGAGAAATTTAACTTATCAGTTATTGATAACGAAGCGATGAGAACTCATGGTTTAGTTTCAAAATCTGATTTAGTGAAGATCTTGGGCCGCGGTGAATTGAAAGCTAAATTGGAAGTTAAAGCACATGCTTTCTCTGATAAAGCGGTTCAGGCAATTGAAGCTCAAGGTGGTGTTGTTGTAAAGCTGTAATTGTAAATACATGAAACGACTGGTAAGCACTCTTAAAAACATCTGGCATATCGAGGATCTTAGAACTCGTATTCTAAATACTCTCTTGTTCTTGTTGATTTACCGTATTGGTTCTTATATAGTATTACCGGGAGTTGACCCAACGCATTTAAAACAAAGCGCCCAAGAAGGTATTCTTGGGTTGCTTAATATGTTTGCAGGTGGTTCATTTTCCCGCGCTTCAGTGTTTGCACTGGGGGTAATGCCTTATATCTCGGCTTCAATCGTTATCCAGTTATTAACTATAGCGGTTCCATCTTTCCAGAAGATGCAGAAAGAAGGCGAAAGTGGACGTCGTCAAATTAACAAAATTACTCGTATTCTGACAGTTGTTATTACTGCAGCGCAGGCAATTGGTTATTTAAAAACCATGGTTCCTGGTGAGGCCGTAATAGTGAACCCTGCTTTGTTCACATTGTCATCAGTTGTCATTCTTACCGCAGGAACCATGTTTGTAATGTGGTTAGGTGAGAAAATTACTGACAAAGGTATTGGTAACGGTATCTCTATCATTATCATGGTAGGTATCATTGCCCGCTTGCCATTGTCGTTAGTACAAGAACTATCAACTCGTTTAAATGGAGCAGGTGGTGTTATCACCTTCATCATTGAAAACGTAATTTTATTGGGTATTGTAATGTTTGCGATCCTGATCGTTCAGGGAACCCGCAAAATTCCTGTACAATATGCTAAACGCATTGTTGGTGATAAACAATATGGTGGTGTTCGCCAGTACATTCCTTTAAAAGTGAATGCTGCAGGGGTAATGCCTATCATTTTTGCGCAAGCAATTATGTTTATTCCTTCAACTATTGGCCAATTCTTCCCTGAAGCGGCTTCTAGCGGTGTTTTAGGTCAATTCCGTGACTTTACTTCGGTAACCTATAACGCTTCGTTTGCAATCTTGATCATCCTGTTTACTTTCTTATATACTGCTATTTCGGTTAATCCGGTTCAAATGGCTGATGATATGAAACGTAACGGTGGTTTTGTACCAGGAGTTAAACCAGGAAGACCAACTGCTGATTTTATCGATCAGATCATTTCACGTATTACGTTCCCTGGTTCGGTATTCTTAGCAATTATTGCAATCATGCCTTCAATAGCCATGAAAGCTGGTGTAACAGCTGGATTTGCTCACTTCTTTGGTGGCACCTCTTTATTGATTACCGTAGGTGTAGTTCTTGATACATTACAACAAATTGAAAGTCATTTGTTAATGCGTCATTATGATGGTTTAATGAAGACTGGTAGAATTCAAGGTCGCACACCTGTTTCTGCATAATTTCGTATTGAGGGAAAGCCGGGATGGTACATTATAAATCAGCTGAAGAGATTGAACTTATTCGTGAAAGTTCTTTATTAGTTTCAAAAACATTAGCAGAAGTTGCTAAATATATTAAGCCGGGAGTTACTTCCCTAAAGCTTGATCAGATTGCCGAGGAGTTTATCCGAGACAATCAGGCAATACCTGCTTTTAAAGGATATGAAGGATTCCCTGCATCACTATGTATTTCAGTTAATGAAGTAGTGGTGCATGGGTTCCCTACAAAAAACGAATTGAAAGAAGGCGATATCATTTCTGTTGATTGTGGTGTTCTAAAAAACAAGTTTTACGGAGATTCTGCTTACACTTTTGCGGTTGGCGAAATTGCCCCGGAAGTACAACAACTGTTAAACGTTACCAAAGAATGTTTAGCTCTGGCAGTTGAAAAAGCTGTAGTTGGAATGCGTTTGGGTGATATTAGTTACGCCGTTCAGGAACATGCTGAGAAGCATGGTTATGGTGTGGTTAGAGAGCTGGTAGGACACGGTGTTGGAAAACATTTGCATGAGGATCCTCAGGTTCCCAATTATGGTAAACGTGGTTCGGGAATGAAACTTCAGGAGGGTTTGGTAATTGCAATTGAACCCATGATCAATATGGGAACTCATCGTGTGAAACAAGCAAATGATGGATGGACGATCTTTACACAAGATAAAAAACCATCAGCACACTTTGAACATACAATAGCTGTTTCACAAGGGAATGCGGATGTATTGTCTACTTTCTCCTACATTGAAGAAGTATTAAAAAAATAACATACTAAATGGCAAAACAATCCTCAATTGAGCAGGACGGAATCATTAGAGAAGCATTATCAAATGCAATGTTTCGTGTAGAACTTGAAAATGGCCACGAAATTATTGCGCATATTTCGGGTAAAATGAGAATGAATTACATCAAAATTTTACCTGGCGATAAAGTTAAATTAGAAATGTCGCCTTACGATTTAACCAAGGGGCGTATCACTTATAGGTATAAATAAAATGAAAGTTAAAGCATCAATTAAGAAGCGTAGCGTTGATTGCAAGATCATCCGCAGAAACGGGAAACTTTATGTTATTAACAAAAAGAATCCTAAGTACAAACAGCGTCAAGGGTAATTTAGAACTTAATAGATTGAATTAAAATATGGCAAGGATAGCAGGTATTGATTTACCAAGAAACAAACGAGGAGAAATCGGCCTAACTTACATTTTTGGTATCGGTCGTAAATCAGCTCAGGAAATTTTAACTGAAGCGGGTATTGATTGGAATACAAAAGTGCAAGAGTGGAATGATGATCAGCTAGGTGCAATTCGTACCATCATCGATCAGAAATTTAAAGTTGAAGGTGCACTTCGTTCAGAAGTTCAATTGAACATTAAACGTTTGATGGATATTGGTTGTTACCGTGGTGTTCGTCACCGTAAAGGTCTTCCTCTTCGTGGTCAACGTACTAAGAACAACTCACGTACCCGTAAAGGTAAACGTAAGACTGTTGCTGGTAAGAAAAAAGCTACTAGATAATAAGTAGGTAAAAATGCATTTGGGGTTGTCGAAGTGATTTTGATAACTGATCACCTCCCTTAGAGAGAATTGCTAAGGGTATACTTTTAAGTTTAACTATAAGAATGGCTAAGTCAACAAAAAAAGTTACTAAAAAGCGTATTGTAGTGGTTGAGGCTCAAGGCCAGGCACACATTAACGCTACTTTTAATAACATTATAATCACCCTTACCAACAGCCAAGGACAAGCAATTTCTTGGTCCTCAGCTGGTAAAATGGGTTTCAAAGGTTCTAAGAAAAATACCCCTTACGCTGCTGCACAAGCTGCTACTGATTGCGGTAAAGTTGCGCACGACCTTGGTTTACGTAAAATTGAAGTATTTGTTAAAGGCCCAGGTGCTGGACGTGAGTCGGCAATGCGTACTTTACAAATTGTAGGTTTGGAGATCAGTTCTATTAAGGATATTACCCCGCTTCCTCACAACGGTTGCCGTCCTCCAAAACGCAGAAGAGTTTAATTAATTATTATTTATTATAGGTTTTAAAGCTAAGATTTAGTGCCTAAAGGGTACTAATACTTTAAAAACAAGAACATGGCTAGATATATTGGACCAAAATCAAAGATTGCTCGTAAGTTTAATGAGCCTATCTTTGGACCTGACAAAGTTTTAGAAAAGAAAAACTATCCTCCAGGTCAACATGGCTCGTCAAAAAGACGTGCTAAAAAATCTGAATACGCAGTACAATTAGCTGAAAAACAAAAAGCTAAGTACACTTATGGCGTTTTAGAAAAACAATTTGCTTTAACTTTCGACAAAGCTTCTCGTAAACAAGGTGTTACCGGTGAGATGTTATTGAAGTTTTTGGAAGCTCGTTTAGATAATACTGTTTATCGTTTAGGTATCGCTTCAACTCGTGCTGCTGCACGTCAGTTGATCGGCCATAAACACATTACTGTAAATGGTAAACTTGTAAATATTCCTTCATACTCTCTTAAAGCAGGTGATGTTATTGGTGTTCGTGAGAAATCAAAATCTCTTGAAGCGATCACTACTTCATTATCAGCAAACAGAGTATCTAAATACAACTGGTTAGAGTGGAACAAATCAGAAATGCAAGGAACTCTTCTTGCCTTACCTGAAAGAGATCAAATTCCTGAAAACATTAAGGAACACTTGATCGTCGAGTTATACTCTAAATAGTAGTTAATAGTTGATGGTTATTTGTCAAGAAATATTCTATATTAGCAAATAACCATCAATATTGTAAATTAACGCTTAACTAATTATATAAGTTTAAAAATCTCAAATGGCAATTTTAGCGTTTCAAAGACCTGACAAAGTAATCATGCAAAAAGCGACCGATTTTCAAGGTCTCTTTGAATTCCGTCCGTTAGAGCCTGGCTTTGGCGTAACAATCGGAAATGCTTTGCGCAGGATTTTATTATCATCTTTAGAAGGTTACGCAATTACCAGTGTTAAAATTGCAGGCGTTTCGCACGAATTCTCTACCATTAAAGGGGTAGTGGAAGACGTTACCGAAATCATCCTCAATTTGAAACAGGTACGTTTCAAAAAAACCGGCGAAAGTGGCGACTCAGAAAAGATTTTCGTAGTAATCAACGGACAAGAATCTTTTACAGCAGGTGATATCACTAAGTTCTCAAGCAACTTTACGGTATTAAACCCTGATTTCATCGTTTGCAATATGAATACTGAGGTAACTCTTGAATTAGAGTTAACAGTAAACAAAGGCAGAGGATATGTTCCGGCTGAAGAAAATAAATCGGCTGATGCGAACGTAGGTGTTATCGCGATCGATTCAATTTATACTCCTATTAAAAATGTGAAGTATTCGATTGAAAACTATCGTGTTGAACAAAAAACCGACTATGAAAAATTAGTATTGGATATTGTTACCGACGGTTCAATTCACCCTGAAGAAGCTCTTAAAGAGGCTGCTAAAATCCTGATTCAGCATTTCATGTTGTTCTCTGACGAACGTATTATGCTTGAAACTCAAGCTAAAGAAGAATCAAAAGAAGTGGATGAAGAAATTTTACACATGCGTAAGATTTTGAAAACCGAACTTCAGGATCTTGATCTTTCTGTACGTGCATTGAACTGCTTGAAGGCAGCTGATATCAGAACTCTTGCCGAGTTGGTTACTTACGATGTTGCTGATATGTTAAAATTCAGAAACTTCGGTAAGAAATCACTTACTGAGATTCAGGAATTAGTTAAGTCGAAAGGTTTAACCTTCGGCATGAACCTTTCTAAATACAAATTAGACGAGGATTTATAAAATTTATCCGATGTACGAAGTAGGAGGTCCGAAGTCACAGAAGTGCTGACTTCAAATTAAAGGAAGACTTCGAACACTTCAGACGTCAGGCTTCAATAGCATACAGAAATGAGACACGGTAAAAAAGTTAATCACTTAGGAAGAACCGACGCGCACCGCAAAGCGATGTTGTCGAATATGGCTTCTTCTTTGATTCTAAATAAACGAATCACTACTACATTGGCGAAAGCTAAAGCTTTACGCACCTATGTAGAGCCTTTAATGACAAAGGCAAAATCTGATACGACTCACAATCGTCGTACAGTATTTAGCTATCTTCAGAATAAAGACTCAGTTACTGAGTTATTCCGTGAAATAGCTACTAAAATTGCTGAACGTAACGGTGGTTACACTCGTATTATCAAAACTGGTAATCGTATGGGTGATAACGCTGAAATGTGCTTCATCGAGCTTGTAGATTATAACACTGTTTATTCTGCAGGTAAAGTAGAAGTTAAGAAAGCAAAAGCTACTCGTCGTCGTGCAGGTAGCGGTAAAGCTAAAAAAGCTGAAACTGCCACTGAAGCACCTGCTACAGAAGCTCCAGCTGCCGAATCAGCAGAATAATTTCTCAAAGATTCAATCTTTAAATATTAAAGGGAATACCTTCGGGCGTTCCCTTTTCTGTTTTATATACATTTCGTAGTTTCGCCCGTATGTTCGGTCTTTTTAATAAGAAAAATAAAACGCTTACAACTGGATTACCTTTTACATTCCCGAAGGTTGATATTCATTCACATCTCATCCCCGGGATTGACGATGGTTCTCCGGATTTGCCTACCACTGTTAATTATTTAACGGAGTTACATGCTTTAGGTTATAAGCATATTATAACAACACCTCACGTGATGATGGATATGTATCCGAATACCAGGGATACCATACTTAAAGGACGTGATGAGGTTCGTGCTGCCATTGAAAACATGGATATTGATATAACATTTGATGCCGCAGCAGAATATTTTATTGATGAGCAGTTTCTCGAATTGCTCAAGAATGATGAATTGTTATGCTTTGGAAAGGAACGATATGTTTTATTTGAAATGTCGTTTATGCAGGAATCATTGCTTATTGAGCGGGTAATTTTCGAATTGAAGACCAAAGGCTATACTCCTTTGCTGGCTCACCCCGAGCGGTATAATTATTACTTACAAAGCCATGAACGCCTGATCCGCTTTAAAGAGCTTGGTTGTAAACTTCAACTGAATCTCAACTCTGTAACGGGCTATTATGGTTTAAAACAAAAAGCTCTCGGGTTAAGATTACTAACCGAAGAGCTTATCGACTTTGTTGGCACTGATATGCACCATGAAAAGCACTTAAAAGCCTTAAAAGGCCTTATTGATAGCGCTGTTGAACCAATGTTGCTAAAAGCTATTGAACAGAATAATACCTTGGTTTAAAAATCGTAATAGAAGTTATTTAAGGCCGTTTTAATGCCGAAATAAACCATAGTTGAGTTAGTAGAAACGATGGAACTTGATTCGATTCTTTTCGATAAACCTAAGCACAATTTCATGTTTGTTTTAGGATTTACGAGGTAGCTCAGATCAGCTTGTAAGTTGCTAAGCTTTGTCTTAATGCCTTGGCCTGTATTGTTACCAAATGAATCTTGGCCATACTGGGAATCGATATCAGACAGGAAAATGTTTTTTCCATAATGAGTTCCATTGTTATCGGCACCATACGTAGCATAGTTCATTTTGCCGTTCAGTTCCAGTTTTCTGAACTTATACGCCCCAATAAGTATCAACTCATTAAAGTTAGCTCCTAATGGATGTGCTAAAGGTTCATTGAAATGGGTATAGTTTATCTTTAGTGTTCTATGCGTGTATACGTAAGGTCGGGAACGATTGAACTCCGCCTGAAAGTATAAATTGGGAACATTCAACACATCAAAGTATTTCCAGCCCAATTGGTAGGCATATTTTTCCTGAAAGTAGGTGCCACCCTGTTTTGACAGATTTCCTAAGTTAAAGTCATCTATCAGCAATTGACCGTATAGTTTATGACTTTTCATTAACTGATAGCTAAATCCTAAACCCATTAAAGAGTTTGCCGGCGAGCCCATATTAAAGTTAAGTGCATTAAAATAGATGATCGGGTTGATATAGGCCCATTCAACACTGCTACCACCGGTGCTATCTTGTGGCCAAACTAAGGCCTGGAAGAAGTTCAGATTCAGCCGGCGGTTAACCTGGTAGGATAGGAACTGGTACGAAGCATATTTTTTAGGGAAGGTTGTTTTGCTGGTAACCTTTAACCCTTCACTGCCATCAATATATTGGGTCCAAAGGTTGGTGTATTTAATTTTCCAAAAAGTAGTCGTGATCTTAAAATACGGATAGGTATAACTGCCATCTGAAAGGAAAAGGGAACGATAGCCATCACCTATAAAGTTTTTACCCTGACCCAACTGGAAGTTGAAATTAGTATTAGGCGTATAGCTAATGTAACCGTAAGGAACAGCATAGTCTACGCTGCCATCGGGACTAATTCTGGCCACACTTTGGCCCGGAACTACTTTTCGTTCTCTAACATATTTATTTAGATACTCCGGAAATTTAGAAAGGTTCTCCGTTATAGCCGTGTAGAATGAAAATTTATTACCAATGTCTCCACCTAATTGGGCCCCGCGGGTGTTCGTAAAAATAGTTCCCTGGTTTAACTCTTTCCCCATGTTAAAATCAAACAGCAGATCGGCATAGATCCTTACGTTCGATTGGTTTACTTGGGCTAAATGCTCTTGTGATAGTTTTCTTAAGAACCAGTTCCTTTTTTTTGCCGTATCGGTATTGAAATAGGCATTTACCGCCGAATCAATAGCGATTAAACTATCAAGATTGCTATATAAAAACGGGCGCATATTGCTATGATAGGTCTTTTGCTTTAAAAGCAATTCTCTTTCAATAGTTCTATTATAATCCCTGTTAAGATATATCGTTTGTTGTTGGGCGTATAGCGAGGTAAAGCTTAGAAGTATAAAAGCAAATAGTAAAAGTAATTTTTTATGCATGGTATGGTTGAAATCAAAAGGCCTTCTTGTCGCCTCTAAAGACATTGTAAACGGTCATGAAAATAATCTTACAATCAAGCAGGAGAGACCAGTTTTCGAGGTACCAGATATCGGCTTCCACTCGTTTCTCCATGTCTTTATGTGTTTTGGTTTCCCCTCTTAAACCTGTAACCTGGGCCCAGCCGGTAATGCCTGGTGTAAGGAAATGGCGTATCATGAATCTGTCGATGATCGCTGAGTACTCTTTGGTATGTTTTATCATATGGGGTCGCGGGCCAACAACCGACATATTTCCCATCAATACATTAATAAACTGGGGCAGTTCATCCAGGCTTGTTTTTCGGAGGTATTTGCCAATTTTGGTGATGCGCCTGTCATTCTTTGTAGCCTGTAATGAGTTAGCTCTCTTATTTACAGTCATACTTCTGAATTTGAGACAATAAAAAGGTTTGTTATTTTTTCCCGACCTGATCTGGCGAAAGAATACCGGCCCTTGAGATTCCAATTTAATAAACAGGCCAAGAATGGGAATTATCCAACTCAGGATAAAGACAATTACAAATAAAGAGAAGATAATATCGAAGCCTCTTTTTAAGATCTGATGACCTTTGCTTTCCAGGGGCTCCATACGAGGGCTCAGTACAGGCAGATGCCCATAGAGCTGAACCATCACATTTTTCTTAAAATGGTCTTTAAAATCAGGAACGAGTTTAAACCGGATCAAATAACGATCGGCATCGCGCATGAGTTTATTGATATGATGAAAATCTTCATCGGGTAAAGCGCAGAAGATCTCATCAATATTTTGTCTCCGTACAAATTCAATACATTCATCGACTTTGCCTATAACATTTATATTGTTTTTTATTCTGGAACCATCTCCTTCGTGATTGAAAAAGCCCAACACTTTATAGCCTAAGTAAGTATTGTTGTTCAGGTAATGGTATAGATCTAAGCCATTTCTGCCTGTTCCTACGATTACAACCGGTCTAAATTGAGTTAATGAGTTCTTGTGAGGCCTGCGTTGTAAAAGAAATATCAATTTCCAACCAATAAGGGAAAAGTCAAAGAATGCAAAGCTTAATACGAGGGTCTTGTAATTATAGGGTAAAAATAAAACGTTGTTTTGCAGGAATGCCATTATTAAACCATAGACAAATAATGACCTCAATACGGATTTAAAAATGGGTACAGCTTCCCTTGTGAAAACATCTGTGTATAAATGACAGCTGTGAGAAGAAAGGTACCATACCAGGTTCATCAAAATGATGTGGGTAAGGTTATGGCCGGGTGTTATTTCCCAATACCAGCTATCATTAGTGATCACATAACCTACATAAAAAGATAGGTTTAGCAGTATAAAATCAATAATAATATTGAGCCCTTTTAAATAAGAAGAGTACCTATTTGTCATTTAAAATTCGATTGGTCTGGGAGCTTTTTCCTGTATTTTTAGATTTTCGAAACTATAAAAAAGAATTTAAGTATAAATACTAATTAGTGAGTATTTTGAAAATTAATTTTATGCAAGTAATTTATTGTAACCCATTGTTTGTTAACGAGTTACGTGTTTGTTGATGCGTTTATTAATTAATAGTTAAATACTTGTTGTTTATAGAGAGTTATTTTAGCAAATTTCATTAAGAATAATTAAAAAGCTTGTAAAGCATATAAATAAGCTATATTTTCAACCCCATAATAATTAAACCAAAGTTAAGATCATGAAGAAGTACCTTCTTTTGCTAGTATTGTTTACTATAACTTGTTTTTCGGCCTCGGCACAGTTCAGATATAACCGCTTTTCAGCTACCATAAGTGCCGGAGCTTCACGTGCCAATATGGATGCTGCCAACGGAGATGTGAATTTTAACTTAGGGCTATCTGCAGAGTACCATTTTACTCCATTCACCAATTTCAGTCTTAATTATAACGACGGTAAATTCTCTAAAATGACTCCCGATCTATACGGCAGAGCATTTGTAAGTGATTATTCTACAATTTCAGGCTCAGTAAATATGAGTATTGGTGAGATCATTCATCCATGGTGGAAAGAAACCCATGGTTTTTGGAATAATATCTATTTCGGTGCCGGTATAGGTATGGTTTCAAGTAAAATGAATGAGTATAATAATATTACTGTTGATGGTGGTTTTTCACCTATTGGTGCCGCTAAATACTCAGGAACCAATGCTTTTATACCGATCAACGCAGGTATAAACTTCAAGTTTAATGAGTTTGGATTAGAGACCCCTATTGAGATCAATATGAATATGCAGCATTGCATTGGATTAACCGATAATATCGACGGCTATAATCCTAGTTTTGACAATAAGTATAGTGATGCTTTTGATATCCTTACTATCGGTTTACGCTATACATTTGGACCGGAAAAAGTATATTATAGCTGGAGATAATCTTTTCTGGTTATAAGACCCTATCATACAAGGATTGTCATTTTTTGGCAATCCTTTTTTTGTGTCATCCTGAGCGGAGTCGAAGGGCACCCCGAGCGGAGTCGAAGGGCGCCCTAAGCGCAGTCCAAGGGTATTTCTGTTTGTGCTTCGTGCCCCCTGCTTCGACAACGCTCAGCATAACCGATGGGCTGGACCGCTTAGCATGACAGCAATGGTCGTCACCCTGAGCGGAGTCGAAGGGCTCCCTAAGCATAGTCGAAGGACCACATTATATTTTGTACTTCTAACTTTGTACTTCTTACTTTTCTATCTCCCTAAGCACAGTCGAAAGGTATTGCTGTTCGTGCTTCATGCTTCGACTGCGCTCAGCATGACAACGCTCAGCATAACTGCGCTCATGATGACAACAACTGTTATTGTCACCCTGAGCGGAGTCGAAGGGCACCCTGAGCATAATCCTAAGGCCACATTGTACTTTGTACTTCTAACTTTGTACTTCTTACTTTTCTAGCGCCCTAAGCGCAGTCGAATGGCCATATTGTACTTTGTACTTCTAACTTTGTACTTCTTACTTTTCTAACACCCTGAGCGCAGTCGAATGGCCATATTGTACTTTGTACTTCTAACTTTGTACTTCTTACTTTTCTGTCACCCTGAGCGCAGTCGAATGGCCCCCTAAGCATAGTCGAAGGGCCACATTATATTTTGTACTTTTAGCTTTGTACTTCTTACTTTTCTATCTCCCTGAGCGGAGTCGAAGGGACCTGCTGTTCGTGCTTTTGCTTCATGTTTCGACTGCGCTCAGCATGACAACAACTGTTATTGTCACCCTGAGCGGAGTCGAAGGGCACCCTGAGCATAGTCCTAAGGCCACATTGTACTTTGTACTTTTAACTTTGTACTTCTAACTTTTCTATCACCCTGAGCGGAGTCGAAGGGCACCCTAAGCATAGTCGAATGGCCACATTGTACTTTGTACTTTTAACTTTGTACTTCTAACTTTTCTATCACCTTTTGTGCGCTTGAAGGGCTACCTTTTATTCTTATAATGACTCTTATTCTTACATTCCGACAAACCCTTCAACTCGTCCCACTTATCCATAATAATCGACTCTTTCTTCTTTCGCGACCAACCTTTAACCTGTTTCTCAAACTCAATTGCAGCCATTGGAGTGTAAAATACCTCCCAAAAGACTAATTGCACAGGCCTTCGTGAAAACGTATAGCTTTTTTCGTCCTTTCCTTCATTATGTTCCAATAAACGATTTTCAACATCATTGGTAACGCCCGTATAATAAGATCCATCCGCACATAGCAGAATATAAACATACATTAACTTCATCGGTAGAATTTTGTACCAATCAATATAACAAAAGGCTTTTAAAGCCCCAAGGCTGCGACTTCGCTCATGCTTCGTGCTTTTTCGTGCTTCGACTGCGCTCAGCATGACAACAACAGTTGTTGTCACTCTGAGCGGAGTCGAAGGGTGTAATCCAATTTAGTATTCAATATCGACTTCGCTCATGCTTCGTGCTTTTTCGTGCTTCGACTCCGCTCAACATGACAGCACTCCTTTTTGTCACCCTGAGCGGAGTCGAAGGGACCTGCTGTTAGTGCTTCGTGCTTCATGCTTCGACTGCGCTCAGCATGACAACAACAGTTGTTGTCACCCTGAGCATAGTCGAAGGGCCACATTATACTTTGTACTTCTTACTTTTCTAACACCCTAAGCGCAGTCGAAGGGATCTGCTGTTCGTGCTTCATGCTTCGACTGCGCTCAGCATGACCGACGGGCTGGACCGCATAGCATGACAGCAATTGTTGTCACCCTGAGCGGAGTCGAAGGGCGCCCTGAGCGGAGTCGAAGGGCCCCCTGCTCTGAACAGTGCTTCAACTTCGCCACATTGTACTTTGTACTTCTAACTTTGTACTTCTTACTTTTCTATCTCCCTGACATCGTTTACCTATAAAGTACTGAATATGATTAGAAGGCCCAGTATTTGTATATCAGCACTATAGGATATTGTACTATTAATTATTTCATATACCTATTAGTTATTTCTAACTGATCAATTTAATTATGAAAAAAGCTCTTCTTATCGTATTCATGCTTGCCTTGTTGGTTAAAAATGGCAAAGCACAAATGACTGAACACAAACTTTCATTGGGAGTAAACATTGGTTATTCAAAAGCGTTTATGGATACTCAACAAAGCGATGTTAATTTAGCCTTTGGCGGCAGCGCTGAAATGTATATTTCTCCATACATCTTCGTTTCCGGAAATTTCAATCATGGTAAATTGTCGCAGTTAAATCCTGATAAATATGGACGCGGATTTAACACCCTGTTTAACCAATTCAATGCCAGCGTGAATATAAAAAGCGGTATTTTCTTTAAACCTGATTTTCGTTCCGCTTACTTGCCCTGGTACCATATTTACTTAGGTATAGGAGCAGGGGCAATTGTTACGCAAACGAACAATGCTAATTTAGTAGCACCCGACGCTAGTCAGTCAATAGGAGGGGTACTATTAAAACAACAGGCTGTCTTGCTTCCAATTAACCTGGGAATAGATTTTAATCTCCTTGGCTTAAATTATGACACTCCCTATTCGATCAATTTAAATTATCAGCATAATTTAAGTTTTAATGATAACCTGGATGGCTACAATCCTGCCTTTGATAATAAATACAAAGATGCCTTTGGAGTGATCACTATTGGATTCAGGTATAATTTCTTGCAACGCGCTTTCGTTGCTAAAAATAAAGAGGGTAAAGCTGCTCCTCAGCAGGTGCAATATGTATGGCCTAACGGTTCAACAGAAAAACGCGATACTATTAGAGTTGTGCATATGTTTTTACCTGAATGGTCTTCCGCACAGGATACGGTTAAAAAGTAGCTGTTGGCGGTTAGCTAATAGCAGTTGGTTATTAGCGGAGCACAAACCATATTGTATTTTGTCCTTCTAACTTTGTACTTCTTATTTTTCTATCACCCTGAGCGGAGTCGAAGGGCTTATCAAATCATTATTAATATAATACAGTTCTTTACCGTCTTTAACAGAAGTAAAAAGTGGATATGTTCATTTTTATTGCAAAAATGAACACGTACTATAGAAAGCGTTATGAAATGAACAAAAGAAACAAACATGTCCATTTTTTATTAAAAAATGAACATGTTTGTCGTGTTTCAGCTCTTCGACTGCGCTCAGAGTGAGGTGCTTCCGTGATTCGTGCTTCGCTCTTGACTACGCTCATGCTTCGACTACACTCAGGGTGACATCGCTCAGCATGACATTGGTATGTGTCACCCTGAGTGTAGTCGAAGGGTCTGACAAATAGCATTTACAAATCCGAAAGAGCCTGTGGTGTACTTTGTACTTCTTACTTTTCTCCTGCTCTGGCGTATTTGCAACGCGTGCTAAATACTGGTTAGTGTACTAGCTTTATTGTTTTCAAGTATAAGTTGGCACAAGCCACATTGTATTTTGTACTTCTTACTTTGTACTTCTAACTTTAACAAAACATGTTCATTTTATAACAAAAAGTGGACATGTTTGCTTTTGTGTCCATTTATTGGCACTTTTCAGAGTACATGTTCATTTTGGGGTAAAAAATGAACATGTACTCTTTTCTCACTCCCAAAAAACACTTATCTTGCAACATGTTCAGTTTATTAAAAAATATGAACACAATATATGGCTTACGACCGATTACTTCCCTTCAATAATTTACCCTTATTACCTCCTGATGCCGGTATTGAAAATGATGTGGACATTTTAAAAAAGTTGGTTACCGCATCAAGGGCCCTGGCTACGATCAACGCCAGTGTTTTACGCTTACCTAATCCCTATATGTTGGTTAATACCATTGCTCTTCAGGAAGCGAAGGCGTCAACAGCCATTGAAAACATATTTACCACCGAAGACGAACTTTATAAAGCTGTATCCAACTCTTTGCAAGAAACGAAAATCAATATTGGAACGAAAGAGGTGTTACGTTACCGGGAAGCAATGTGGGCAGGGTATAATTTAATGAAGCATAAAGGCCGGATCGATTTGGATAGCATCACCGGCATTTTCAGGCAAATAAAAAATTCAACGGCCGGTTTAAGGTCTCCCGCATCGTTAACGGTGATCAATAGGGGGCAAAGTGAGTTTAGGGCGGGTGAGATCATTTATACTCCCCCCAGAGGTGCAGGTATACTGGAAGGTCTGATGGAAAACTTATTGGAGTATCTGAATGATGACGAAAAATTCCCGGCAGATCCCTTACTGAAAATGTGCATTGCTCATTATCAGTTTGAAGCCATTCACCCCTTTCAGGATGGAAACGGCCGAACCGGACGAATCTTAAATCTCCTTTACCTGGTTAATAAAGGTCTTTTAGGACAACCGGTGTTATACCTGTCGAAATACATTATTCTAAACAAGGAGGACTATTACTATAACTTAGGGATTGTTACTCAAAGAGGTTCATGGAAACCCTGGATATTGTACATGCTGGAAGCCGTGGAAAAAACCTCCCAATTGACCAGCCAACTGATTAATAAAATATTAGCCCAGATGGATGCAACGTTCAGCTATGCTAAACCCTCAATTAAATGGTACAATAAAGAGGTGAATGAATTAATTTTTAGCCAACCTTATATTAAGCCCAAATTGATAGGGGATACATTAAGCATCAGTTCAAGAACTACGTTAACCAAATATTTCAGTGAATTGGTTGAGCTGAAAATCCTTAGTTCTGTTAAAGATGGTAAAGAGCTCTATTATATTAATAATGATTTGATAAGTATTTTGGAAGGTTGACCCATTTGACTGCGCTCATGCCTCCTGCTGTTGGTGGATTAGTGGGCAGTTAGCCATTAGCTGTTGAGGGAGCGGGCTGTCATGCTGAGCGTCCTAGCTGTCATGCTGAGCGAAGTCGAAGCATGAGCGTAGTCGAAGCATGAGCGTGCCTGTCATGCTGAGCCCGGCTGTCATGCTGAGCGTAGTCGAAGCATGAGCGAAGTCGAAGCATGAGCGTAGTCGAAGCATGAGCCTGGCTGTCATGGAGCGGGGCTGTCATGCTGAGCCTGGCTGTCATGCTGAGCGTCCCTGTCATGCTGAGCGTAGTCGAAGCATGAGCGTGTGGCATAAGCTGTCAATCCAAGCGTAGCCGAGGATCGAAGGGGCAAACCAATAACTTAGGATTAATTAGTAGGAGCGGGGAATTAAAACAAAACGCGTAAAGTTGAACACTTTACGCGTTTTGTTGAATTAGTGAGACACCAATAAAAAATGTAATTTTCAGAAAAGCCTTTATAGCAAGACTAAAATCAATCTTTACTACAGGGCTAATACTGTTTTTCGTAATATTCTTTATATTCTCCAGTTGTTATATTATTCAACCATTCTATATTTTCCAAAAACCAATCAACAGTTTTCTCCAAACCTTCTTCAAATTGAAGGGATGGTTTCCAACCTAATTCATTTTGAAGTTTAGTTGAATCAATGGCATAACGAAGATCGTGACCGGCACGGTCCTTAACAAAAGTTATTAGTTTTGCTGACTCACCTTCTGAACGACCTAGCTTATGATCCATAATCTTGCAAAGTAATCGGATCACATCAATGTTTGTCCATTCGTTATGCCCACCCACATTATAGGTGCTATAGTTTTTAGCATCATGGAAAATAACGTCGATTGCTCTTGCATGGTCTTCAACAAATAACCAATCACGTATATTTTCACCTTTGCCATATATTGGAAGTGGCTTATTGTTCTTAATGTTGTTGATACAAAGAGGAATCAGTTTTTCCGGAAAATGGAATGGACCATAATTGTTGGAGCAATTTGAAATTACTACCGGTAAACCATAAGTATCGCCATATGCTCTTACAAAATGGTCGGAGCTTGCTTTTGAGGCCGAATACGGACTATGTGGGTCATAAGCTGTTTTCTCCGTAAACATTCCTGTTTCCCCCAATGTACCATACACTTCATCTGTCGAAACATGGTAAAAGCGTTTATCGGTCATCTCATTTCCTATAACAGGTTTCCAGAGATGCTTTGCAGCATTTAGCAAATTAACCGTTCCTATTACATTAGTCATTACAAAATCCAGAGGATTTGTAATTGAACGATCTACGTGCGATTCGGCAGCCAGATGGATTACTGCATCAAATTGTTCTATTTGAAAGAGTGCATTTATAAACGTAGCGTCAACTATATCGCCTTTTACAAAGCGATAATTGGGTTTTTGTTCGATGTCTTTTAAATTTTCCAGATTTCCGGCATAGGTCAGTTTATCAAGATTTACAATAGTTGAGTTCGGGTACTTATTGACAAATAAGCGAACCACATGCGAACCTATGAATCCGGCTCCGCCCGTAATTAATATCTTTTTCATTGACTAAATCAATTCTAAACAGGTCTTTAAACTATCTTTCCAGTAAGGAATTTCTATTCCAAATTCTTTTTTTATTTTTTTCTTGTCCATTACACTGAAATGAGGACGCTTGGCTGGAGTCGGATAATCCGATGTAAGAATAGATTTAACCTTTGGGGTAAGATTCCCATATTCAAAAATGGCCTTTGCAAAATCAAACCAAGAAGCTACTCCTTCATTGCTGTAATGATATATTCCATATTGAGGGTTGTCCTTATTCAACATAAATAAAATTGCGTTTGCTAAGTCAGCTGCGTAGGTGGGTGTTCCAACTTGGTCAAATATAACGCCTAACTCAGGTCGTTCATTACCAAGGCGGAGCATGGTTTTTACAAAATTGCCTCCAAACGTGGAATACAACCAAGCTGTTCTAATAACAAAGGTTTTGGAATTTAAGGTCAATACCAATTGTTCTGCTTCTGCCTTGGTTTTGCCATAAATGCTTAATGGATCAATTTGAACATCTTCAGTATAAGGAATTGAAGATGTTCCATTGAAAACAAAATCTGTCGAAACTTGAACCATCACTGCATTATTCGCAGCACAAGCTTTTGCTAAGTTCTCTGGACCAGTTACATTGATAGCATAAGCAAGCTCTTGCTCTGTTTCAGCCTTATCAACAGCCGTATAGGCTGCGCAGTTGATGCATGCATTAATATTATTAATTTTAAAAAACAGATTTACTGCTTCTGGCACGCAGATATTCAATTCAGATACATCAGTAAATAAAAATGTATGTTGGCTTTTTTTTGCCAATAACCTTAATTCGTTACCTAATTGGCCGTTTGCTCCTGTTACTAATATGTTCATTGCCTATCCTAGTATAATTTCTGACTGAAATAATTCGCGTTCTTTTATAACATTAAGTAAATATTGCCCATAACCACTTTTTTTCAATGGTTCAGCAATATTTTTAAGTTGTTCTTTTGTAATGAAATTCATTAGATAAGCAACCTCTTCAATACAGCCAATTTTTAAACCCTGGCGTTCTTCAATTACCTGAACAAATTGTCCGGCCTGCATAAGTGAAGCGAAAGTACCTGTATCTAACCAAGCAGTACCACGATTCATGATACCAACTTTCAATTTTTTGCGTCGCAAGTATTCTTTATTGATATCGGTTATCTCGTATTCTCCACGAGCTGAAGGTGCCAATGATTTGGCAATTTCGACAACATCATTATCATAGAAATACAGTCCTGGCACTGCGAAATTTGATTTCGGTTGCAGAGGTTTTTCTTCGATAGAAATTGCATTTTGCTCCTTATCAAATTCAACTACTCCATAGCGCTCCGGATCTGATACATGATAAGCAAACACAATTCCTCCGTCAGGTTCTTTACAACTTTGCAATAATTCAGTTAAACCGTTTGCATAAAAAATATTATCACCTAAGACCAGCGCAACCGGATCAGGACCAATAAATTCTTCCCCAATAACAAATGCCTGAGCTAAACCATTTGGTTGTTCCTGAATTGCATAGGAAAATTTACAACCTAGTTGCGAACCATCACCAAGTAAACGTTCGAAATTAGGTAGATCATGAGGTGTTGAAATAATTAAGATCTCTTGGATACCCGCCATCATCAAAGTTGATAATGGGTAATAGATCATTGGTTTATCATAAACAGGCATCATCTGTTTGCTCATTGACAATGTTAACGGATGGAGACGTGTGCCAGACCCTCCGGCGAGTATTATACCTTTCATTAATTAAAGTAGTTTAAATGGTTGAAGTTTAATGTTCAAAGGTATGATGAGATAAAGACTTCACAAAAACACTTTGAGTGGCAAGCTTATATTTTTTTTTGAATAGAATCGAAGTGATCTACAAGAAGTTAATAAATTTGAGTGTCCCTCTGCTTTGGACATTCAACACGTCTTTTTGTCCCTTTATAGACTTTTATCAAAAAAGCAGGGGTGCCCGCTTTTTTATTCATATTTATTCATCACTTCAAAACCATGCTGCTACAATAGTTTTACTTTGAGGAATAGTTGAACATCGACTTCCGTCATTTCTTTTACCAACGCAAACAACAACAGTGTTCTCGGCCAGATAAAGTTTTCTGTTTTATTAGAGCTTCGAAGTGAAGCTAAACGAACGCTTCGAAGAACCAAAGCTTGCTACAAGCAAATTTCTGGCAAAAACTGGCATAGACTCACCATGACAACCTTTGAACATTAAAATTATTTTCTAAATAATTAAAGTACTTTTCTGTATTACTAGAAGAGGAACTTGTACCGCATTCAGTATAAGTAATATTAATTTTTGTGCAACTATTGAATTTTGAATTACCAATTATGGTTTGAAAAAAGCTTCATCTGGATCATGAGTATTTTAAATAGTTTGGTGTAAGCATTATTGTTTTTAACCTCATTTAGGATATATTCTACATAATTGTTAGTTAGTTAAAACCATTGAGAACAAGTATATATTTTAAAAGGGATTCGCCTTTTAAAATTAAAGTGGCGAAATCTAAATTCTATAATCTAATATATAGTGCTAAAATATCTAGCTTATGGAAAACTAATGCTATAAAGATCTTCTAAAAAAATAAAACCTAAAAAAGAATTTTGGGTAATCAATAAAATATCGTTTAAAGAGCTTAGGTTCATCTATTATTCTATATATCCATCTTATGTTTAATTTATCAAAAAATACAGGATAATAGTTTTGACTTTTTGCCATTTGATGTAAATACCCCCCACAAGTTAATCCATAACCATTCCACCCTTTATTTTTTAACTCAATTAAAAACCTTTCCTGGTATGGAGTACCCATACCGCATATAACAAGGTCAACTTTAAGATCTAGAATTTTTTGATAACATTTTTCTTTTTCATAATCTGAATTGAAATATCCGTTTCTAGTGAAATATATCTTTACATTGTGTTTTTGTTCAATATTATTGACAGCTTTTGCTATATATTCTTCTTTTGTGCCAATTAATGCTATTCTTAAATTATTTTCTTTTGCATATTGGAAAATCTTTGGGGCCAAGGAAGTTTCATCGAAACTGTATCGCGTATATTTTAACTTCAACGTTTTATTTAGTTTATTAACTAAGGAAATACCATCAATGCACCATTGGTCTACTTCTTCTGCAATTAAATGTTCATTTATTAATAATAACATTGAAAAAGGATTAATAAATGAAGTAACTCCTTTTTTTAATTTGAAATTGGCAGTTTTCGAGATTATTTTACTCCAAGGCTTAGTTTTGTTCATATAAAAAAGCAATAATTTATTTAGCGGGATATTCCCAAAAACATATTAATTGACTTTCTTGTCTTTTTGATATTTATATAGGTGTCAGCAAATATTCGAAAAAGACGATCAGGAAGAAATATTTGAAGAAATATTACAAATGCTAAATTAGGATTATAGCATTTTTTAAATAATGCTTGTAAGTACAGATATAAGGACTTGTCAATTCTTCCTTTTTTTGCAAATCCTTTTGCTACAACCCAACCAAGATCACCTTTATATGCTCGATCCGTAATAATATGACGAACACTTCTAAGCCAAGCTTCCCTTGATTCTGAGGTGTATTTAGATGAAACACGGTTTAAATCGTAAATATCAAGACAAATTGCTCCTGGCGCTGGCAGCATTTGAAATTTTGCACCTTCGTTAAATAATCTAATTGCAAAATCTGTATCCTGACCATAAGGAAGGCCTTCTCTATATAGAACCTTTTTTGCCATATAAGTAGGAAGAACCAGCGTGCAAGTAGGGATAAATCCCCTATAACATAATAAATATTCTGACATTGGTTCGTGCGCTTGAATTGCTCTTGGGGGCTTTATAAACTGATTACCATTTCCTCTATCAATTATTATTGGGCTGTAAATAACACAATCAGGATTATATTGAATAGCTGTCTTAGCATTTGAAAGATGGTCTGGTAGAAATTTGTCATCTGAATCAAGAAATGCTATGTATTTACCTTGAGCTGCTTTTATACCTGTATTTCTAGCAACAGTAGCTCCGGAATTTTTTTGATATATATATTTTAAACGTGGATCTTGAAACCCGTTTACAACTACTGCGGAATTATCTATTGAGCCATCATCAACAACAATTACCTCAATTTTTTCCTCTATAGTTTGAGTGAGTACCGATTCTATTGTTGAAGCAATTAAATGTTCTCTATTATAGAGTGGAATAATTATTGAGTAAAAAATCTCATTATTTATATTACTATCTGGCATTTGTAATTCGTAAAATGTTTGTAGGGTTAATCTATATTGAAGTCACTTGGTCGTATACCTTCACAAGCTTTGCAACCACATCTTTTTTATCATTATTTATGTTTACATAGTTAAACATGTGATTTCCCCAATCTTCAAAAACAGTATGATTATCTTTTTTTAGGTTTATAGCATATTTTATTTTTTCCATAAGCTGGAAAGTATGCTCCCTATTGTTAGTATAATTATACGTTAATAAATGATTTTTTTCCTGTATATCAGATATTGTACCTATCTCGGGGCATATAACGGATTTATTGTAAGAGAAAGCTAGAATAACTGTACCAGAATTTAAGCTACTTTGAATGTCATATGGCAAAACTAATAAGTCGAAATTTTTAATATAGCTGCTTATATCATTATCGGATATAAATTCTAAATGAAGAGCTATATTTTTAATATCAGCTGAGTAGGATAAAAGATGTTGCTTATATATATCATCAGACGGCTTCCCTGCAATGGTTAAATTTATATCATCATAAAATATCTTTACAACATCAATAAGAAGTTCAATGTTTTTATATGGCTTTATTGCTCCAATAAATAATAGATTCAGTTTATCTCTTGAATGAGTTTCACATTCCCTCTTACTTCCTCCGTATATATTAATATAATTAGGGTGTGGGATATATTCTATTTTTGACTTAATTTTTTGGTTTGAAATTGATAGAAAATCTTTAGAAATTTTACTATGTATAATAATTTTAGAGGAAAAGATTGTTAATAAATTAATAAGAAATTTACTTAGAATCAAAAGCGTCCCCTCATGTGGAATTTTATTATGCATTGTCCATATAATTTTCTTACTACATATTTTTAAAATAAAAAGTATTATAATTTTTCTTATAAATTCGATAGTTTTTTCAAAAACATTTTTTGAATACAGGCTTTCATACCAGTTCAAATGAAAAACTTTAACACTTCGAAATAATTCAAATTGAGTAAGAACTTTATGCAATGGATATGCATATATCTTATGATCTTCTAATAACTCAACTAAAATTTTGGAGTATTTATTAGTATTATGATCAGTTGGTGAAAAGGCAATTTTCATTAGATTCGTTTACTTATGATTCCATTTTATACATTTCGTTTGCTTTTTTTCTGCTTACCGCCTTAAGTAAGGCAAATCCTATTTCAATGAAGCTGATTTGAAATTTTTTTCTATTACGATACCATAAAAAGGATTTTACTAATAAGTTTTCATGCATTGATTTAGTCATCAATGCTATTTTTCTTTTTTGTAAATATTTTTTAAATAAAGAAGCCAAATCATTGTAAACAATTATTTCATTTGGTGCGTTGGGTTTTTCTTTTAAGAAATTAGTTAGCCAATCTTCATACAATACATTTGCCTGCATTTTTAACAGATCGCTGCCTGAAGAAGTAATTGATAAACTATTACTTCTATAATTAAATACAGGAGTATTAGTATGTGCAATACCTTTATTTTTCGATGCAATATAGGCTGTAATATCATCAGAACCCCATGCTAATGGTAAATGAAAAAAGCCTCCCTGGCTTTTTAATGAATTAGTATTATACACAAAGTCAGAAATAAATTGTGAGCGTTTCTCCGTTATACGATGCCATATATTGTCATAAACATTCTCTAATTCAGGCCATGAAGGAGTGAGCATAATTACATTCCCAAGTTCATCTATAATTTTGGAACGACAATGATAAACATCCATGTTGGGATATTTAGATATTAAACAATTAAATTCAGAAAGGTAATTCTCATCTAATCGGTCATCATCTCCCATAATCAGAAAAAAGTTACCAGTTGCTTTAGTTAGACCATAATTCCAATTGTTGACCAGAAGTTCAGCACCTACATTTTTTGAGTTTTTATAATAACTTATTCTTTGATCTTTAAACCCATTCACAATGTCTTCTATCGGCTCTGGAGAACAATCGTTAATAATGATTAATTCAAATTCCGTGTACGTTTGATTTAATATGCTTGTAATACACTCTTTAAAAAATTTGCTTTTGTATGCAGGGAGTACAATTGAGAATCTATTTTTTAATATCATATTTAGAAAACTAATAAGCTATGTGAACAATAAAGTTAGAACTGACAACCTTAAAAGTTTAATATTACAGCTGGACTTTGTATTAACATTTTAATAAGACCGGATTTTCTTGTTTTATCATTTTTGTTGTAAATACATTGTCAACTTGGGTTATAAATGAAATAACAATAAAATATATATGTAACGTTCGCATTTCTCCAGTTAAGAGGATAAAGAGGGTATACGCGAAAGTAATTGGTATTATAAAATTTTTTATTTGAAAAAAACTTTTGGATTTATTGGGGTATTGAACTATCCCCAAAAAGAAAAAGATATACCCTAACAATCCTATTAATCCATTGGATACGAATACTTGAAAAAAGAAACTTTCGAATCCTAGAGCATCAGCATATTCAGATGATTCCATAAAAGTATCAATTGCATAAGGACCATAACCTAAATAAAATGATTTAGAGATGAGTTTTTCATATATAAAATTGAATTGATCAATTCTCATATTAGTGGTGCTACCCCCTTTAACCGAGTTAACCAAAATCCAAAAGGAATATGCTATTAGTAATGCAAAGGGGATTAAATTAATTATAAGTTGGTACCGTAATAGTTTATTTCTTCCTAAAATTTTATTTTGATTTTGAAAAATTAATAATACAATAAGGATTAATAAGCTTATCCAACCTGATCTTGCCTGAGTATACAATACATTGATTAAAACAAGCAGAGAGACTAAGACAAAAAAGACATTGGACACAGTTAGTATTTTTTTTGTCCAGATACTATTTACTTTAAAAAATATAACTAGTGAATAAAGTAGGATCAACCACATTGAATAGGAAATTGAGTGCCAACATGTTGATTTTATTCTATCTGAAATACCTAGCCCCAATCTATCCTCTGCTAAATAAGTAAAATTTCTTATGTCTAATTCTCTTTCTAGTGAAATCCAAAACATATTTGATCCTATTATTATTTCTAAAACTCCAAAAGCCGTCATAAATAATAATACTGCTATAAAGCCTTTGATTGTAAATTGCAAATCTGATCGGGACTTTATGCAATTGTATAATAGTATTCCAGGCAAAAAATTGATTATAAAGAATTTAAAAACTAAAATAATAGACAGTGGAACTTGTTCAATCCCTCCAGAATATAGATATGATGGGGCAATGAATACGAGTAAGAAAACTATTTCTTTTTTATATGGAAAATTATATAAAATCTTACTGATCTTCAGCCTGTTTGTGATTAGACAATTAGCTAAAAGAATGAAAGTTGCCAAAACGTTGATACTAAAAAAAGTAATTCCTAAATATATTACTGATGGGAATACAATTAGGTTTATTAAGTATAAAGAAATACCATAACTAAAATTAATCCTTGAAACGATAATTTGAACGATTAACAATAGCATTGCTATTTCTTTGATTGACATCATGAATGTAGAATTTGTTAGAAAAATTTAATTATAGTAATGCAATTAGCATTTAAAAAAGTGTCTAAATATTAATCTCTTAATAAGACTTTAAATAACCTAATTATCTCATCAATACTCTCATGGGATTGCCAACCACAATAACATCCGGTGGGACATTTTTTGATACAACAGTGTTTGCTCCAATGATTGAATTTTTTCCAATTGTTACACCTGGTAAAACAGATACATTTTCACCAATCCAAACATTTTCTTCTATGATTACTGGACCCTTTGAATATAATGGTCTTTCAACAACAATAGTATTAAGGTTTTCCTTTGAAGTATCCCCATGAGAATGATCTGTTATTAAGACATTACTTCCAATTAGAACATTGTCTTTTATTAAAATTTTGTTAATTGCGGCTACATGACAATTAAAATTAAAACTTACATTATTCCCGATTTTAATTTTGGGTTGGTATACTTTATTTCTATAGGAATCTATTGCTTCTATTCTCAATCTTGGATGTGAGTGGAAGTTTTTACCAATTATTATATATTTTCCTCCTTGCAAATAAACCGGTTTACTGAATGAGGGATTTGAACATTCCTTAAAATTAAATTTTATCCAATAAGAATAGAGTTTGTTTCTAAATACAATATACTTATAGTGGGTTATATTGCTATAAATGAAGTTTAGTAGCAAAAAGATCCAATCGATTATTTTTATTATTCTTTTTTTCATTTTAAAAATTCAATTATTTTTTTTGAGGATTGATGAATTTTATTAATTAATCGATCAATAAATACATGAGTGGCTAATTTGAAATCATCTCTAAATAATTTGTAATTAATTGTATTCCAGATTATTTGATTGTGGTCATGTAAGAAATGAATTTCCATGTCTAAATAAAGGGCAGTTACAGAATCAAGATTAATAATGGATTCATGAGTGAAATTCTCTGAAACAGGTCTTTTATTTGTTAGAGTATTAAGCAACAACTTGCTAAATTCATAGGGAGTTATAACAGAATTTTTTGTTAGCTCGATGTTCTGTGCTCTAACCAATTCGTTATTAACCAATTCTTTAAAAGAGTGTAGAAAGTCGTTTACATTGGTTTTTACCAATGTGTTAGCATTATTTATTTGCAGAAAATCTTCTGTATCATTAAAACTATATAATTCAATATCAGTATATCCAATAATCGGTTTGTTATTCACTGCGGCAAATTGACTCATTAATCCACCAATCATTGGAAAAGTATTAATGTAGATATCAATATTTTTAATCACTTCATTAATATCTGGACGATTACCTAATAATATAAAGCGATTTTCTAATTTGTGTTTTTTAATAAAAGATTGAATGGGTTTATCATTACCATTTCCCGCCAACAAAAAAATAACATCTGGGTTGTTATCTAAAAGTTCTAGTATCAGATTTAAAAAAAGCCCATTTCTGCCATATATTTTATAGAAGCTAGAGCCTGCAAATGCAAAAATCTTGTTTTCTTTAAGTATAGGAAATCCTAAAAAATTGTTTTCATTTTGAATAGGGTAATATGGTTGAAACAAAAGTTTGTTTATATCAATTTTTCTTTGATGAATGGATAAATAGCATCCATATTTTCTAAATTCTAAAAAATAATCAGTTGAATATTTTCCCAACCAGTATGCATGATCAGTTAAATTGATTAAGAATCGATCTGCGCATTTAATTCCATTCCAGATCGTAAAACCTAGTATGTCCCAAGGTGAAAAATGCTGGAATACGTATTGTGGTCTAAATCTTTCGATTTCTTTTATTGTGCTAATTACTTGTGAGCTAAAGGATATCGAAGAGTCAATTTGAAGGATTCTCGTTTTTGAATAACTTTTTAGCTCATCCAAAATATCTTTACCAATATGAGTCTTAGGGGTAATAAACAATAGCTCACTATTCCAACCAATTATAGCCCTAAGATATTGTTGAGTTAAACCTCTATTATCTTGAGCAAATGAATCATAAAATACAATACGGTTGACTACTGGGTTAAAATTAATACTATCAGGAATAACAGACTTACTGATTTTTTCTACGATCGACTCAAGCTCATCATCACTATATCTGAAATTATATTTATAACCAATACGGGCAGCTACTTCACAATAGTTGGATGCTTTTTCAATCTGACCCAAGTTAAAATATCGGGTTGCGCAGTTTTTAAAAAAGTTGTACTGAGCTATGATTTTCTGTATGGTAAGTGCCATAATTTTAAGTAGAAATTCTAAATATTATGATTTACTAAAGATTAATTTTCTAAAAACGATCAGCATAACTATAAAATGCATTAAATAGTTTAATGCATAACCAATGGTAGCCCCCATATTGCTATAAATATTGATAAATAACGCTGATAAACCAACCAGAGACAAACTGAATAACACTTCCGTGATGATGAATAGTTTAGTCATAGACTTCGCGACAATTTGGTAGCCTAAAAGCCATGAGCAAATTTTAAAAAAATCGCCCAGTAGCTGAAATGCAAAAAGATGCTCCATGGCTGTGAAGGCTTTATTAAACAAAGCATGAATAATAAAATGACGGAACAGGTAAATACAAACAGTAGCTATGAGCAGAGGGGGGACAATTAACTTATAGGCAGAAAATATTTCACGCCTCATTTCCCAATCTGTTTTGATTTCAGCCATCCGGGGTAAGTAATAAATGGCTAAGGATGAAGTGATCACCATTAAATACATACTTGATATTCGGTTCATCCCCTCCCATATACCTGCTTCCTCCAAGGAAGTATGGTTAACCATATATCCCCTGATAATCAATTGGCTGACAGGGACTATGGCCGCGCTAATTATTGCCATAAGCGAATAACTGGCTAGTTTCTTACCAGCTGTTTTGCTGAATCTACCCAGAAAGTTTTTCCTTGAGAACCAATTACATCTGATTGCAAAAAATACTGTTACCACAAAAACAACGGATTGGTATGTCACTGCTGCTAGCAATGCCCCATATATGTTATAGTAATAAGCCAGGGAGGTCGAAAATAATAGGCTTACCAAGCTCCCGCTGATATTAACCCATACATATTTTTTATACTGCTTATAGCCGTTAAGTACAGAGAGCAAAATTGCATTTAAAGCGTAAAGGAAAATGGTAATACCGAATACAATTATTACGGACTGATACTTGATGTCCTTCAGGATTATTCTAGTGAAATAGGCAGAGCCTCCCACCAGTATAAGAGCACATAATAATGAGAGTACAAGAGTGATCCATAATGCGGTCCTCAGAAAAACGTTTATTTTCTTCTGAGAACCTGCATTTTCAGCTACATATTTTGTAACACCTGTATTTATCCCTCCTGTAGAAAGGGTCAGAAAAATAGTGGAAAAATTATTCAACTGTCCTAGTAAGGCAACACCAGCTGGGCCTATTATTATAGCTACTGTTTTCACGCTTACAAAACCTGTGAGTATACGCACGAGAGTAGCCATAGCATTTTGAGAAAAAACCTTGGTAATGTCTTTATTTAATACAGTCTTGATTTTTGCTATCACCATTTTACAGTTCTTTGATTACTTTGCATGGATTACCTCCAGCTATTACATTTGCTGGTATTGATTTTACTACTAAAGACCCATTGGCTATCACAGTATTATCACCAATAGTTACACCTTTCAGTACAGTCACATTTGAGCCTATGAAAACATTATAGCCAATTACAACTGCGGCGGTTTTAGGTAAGCCTCCCATTCTTTTGTCCGGAGCTAAATCATGAAAGTCACTATCATAAGCGCAAAAGTTTAGACCAATCAGAGTATTCTTACCGATTGAAATTCCTTCACCTTCAGAAATTAGGCAAGAATTATTGTTTAAAAACACACCATCCTCTATTTTTATTTTGGATTGCTTTTTACGTACTTCAAAATAGGCATAAGTACTAAAAAGGGAAGGAGATGATGTTACACCTATAGTTACAGTTCCGGAAATTTCTATTTCTCCCAGACCCTGAGCTAATAATGCTTGATTTAATACGGGCTTACCCTTAAAATTTATGCATGTTGATAGTAACCTGTACTTTTTTATAATAATCCACCTAAGCAAAGGGTATAATAATTTCTTTATAATTCTTATCCTTGCCTTTTTTAAAAAAAGACTAAAATCCATTGATCACTTTTATAACTATTTTAATTTCATTCTCAGTCATTACTGGGCTTATTGGTAAACTCAATACTTCATTATGCAATGCCTCAGAAATAGGGAAGCTCCATGCATTCAATTCTAAATAAGCATCTTGTTTATGTGGTGGAATTGGGTAATGAATTACAGTCTGAATTCCATGATTAGAAAGATATTCTTGTAATTTTTCCCTTTCTAAAGTTCGAATTACAAAAAGATGAAATACATGATCCTTAGTGTTTGAATAATAAGGAAGTTGAATTTTAGGATTGTTTATGCCCGAAATGTATTGAGTTGCAATTTCACATCTTCTTTCAGAATCTTTATCAAGATTATTCAACTTGACATCCAAAATAGCTGCTTGTAACTCATCCAAACGACTATTTGGACCTTTATAAATATTATGATATTTTTTATGAGAACCATAGTTTGCAATAGCTCGAATGGCTGTTGCCAATTCATCATCATTGGTAGTTACAGCTCCACCATCACCTAAAGCTCCCAGGTTTTTGCCCGGGTAGAAAGAATGTCCGGCTGCATCTCCAAGATTGCCGGATTTTCGACCATCCTTAGACACTGCTCCATGTGATTGTGCCGCATCTTCGATAACTTTTAAGTTATGTTTTTGGGCAATCGCATTAATGGCTTGCATATCACAAAGCTGTCCGTATAGATGGACTGGTAAAATAGCCTTGGTTTTGGGGGTTATATGTTCTTCAATTCTAGCTGGATTGAGATTGAACGTTTTTTCATCAGGTTCTACTAAAACAGGAATTAAATTATTCTCAGAAATGGCAAGAATACTTGCTATATAGGTATTTGAAGGAACGATAATTTCATCACCTTCATTAAATACACCCAGTTCTTTATAGGCTCTGATTATGAGGATTAAGGCATCCAATCCATTGGCTACTCCAATGCAATGTTTAGTTCCGCAGAAATCAGCATAGTTTTGTTCAAAGCGTTTTACTGCTTCGCCTTGTATATACCAGCCTGAATCAAAAACCTGATTCATGGCTACCTTAATCTCCTTTTCGTATTGTTGATTGACTTTTAATAAGTCAAGAAATTTGATCATTTTCTTAAATTCACTTTTTAAGCGTTTTACCTTCATTAGTTATATTGCCTTTTTGTTCAGCAGGGTTGCCATACCAAATTGTATGTGGTGGTACATTTTTAGTAACTACGCTTCCTGCGCCAATTAATGAATATTCACCTATCTCTATTCCTGCCAGAATAGTTGCATTTGCTCCTATCGAAGCTCCCTTTTTAATCGTGGTTTTTGCAAATACCTCGGGATATTGCTTTGATCTTGGATAAATGTCGTTGGTGAAGGTCACATTAGGTCCAATAAATACATCATCTTCAATCGTCACTCCATCCCATACCTGCACTCCAGGTTTGATTGTTACATTGTCGCCAATATTCACATCGTTTTCAATGAATACATTGAAGTTTATGTTGCAATTGCTACCAATTTTGGCACCTTTAAGGATTACGCAAAACTGCCAAATCATTGTATCGTTACCAATTTGGTCGGTCTGTACCTCTGATGTAGGGTGTATTGTCATTTTACTAACTGCAAGTACTCATTGTAATCTCTAACATAATCCGACGGATCATAAGTATGAGATGCAAACACAAGACAAATAGATCCTGATGAAAAATTGATTTCTGATGCCCAAATGCCCGGTGGAATATGTAAGCCCATGTAAGGCTGTTTTAACTGAAAAAGACGTTGGGTATGCCCATCATTTGCTAGCACCTCAAAACTACCGCTTGCCGCTATCAAGAATTGATGACATTCCTTATGAGCATGGGCACCGCGAGACTCCCCTCCGGGAATATCGTATAAGTAAAATACCCTCTTTACATCGAAGGGTATTTCAATGTTATTATGAATTGGTGTTATATTACCTGACCTATTTTTTATTTTGGGAAGGGTAATCATGCTACAATCAAATACAGTAGGTGTTTTTTCTAATATCATACAACCAATGATTTAAAAGTATCAAAATCTCTTACATAATCATTTTCATCATAAGCCTGATCAGAAACGATCAATGCTAAAGAATTCGTGGAGAAATTTTCTAAGCTTCTCCATAGCATATTGGGCAGATAAATGCCATAGTAAGAACGGTTGAGACTAATTCTTTTCTCAACTTTTCCATCTTGTATCACAACATCAAAACTTCCCGAAAGCGCCACAATGAATTCCTGTTGTTCTTTAAAGGCATGGCCGCCCCGAAGTTCCCCTCCTGGTACGTCATAAATCCAATAAGTTCTTTTTATCTCAAAAGGGATCTGTTTATTGTTTTCAAAAAAAGAAAGGTTGCCTCGGTCGTCTAGGATTTTTGGCAAATCAATTAATTTTACATTAGAGAGTTGATTTTCTTTCATGACATACTTTTAATAATTTAAATCAATGTTCCCACGTTATATTATCCTTTAATATTCTAATAGGGTTTCCGCCTATAACAATATTCTCCCTATTGATTTTTTTCTTAACAATTGTGTTTGCGGCTATTACAGAATTATTTGAAATAATAGAGCCTTTTAAAATTAGACTGCGGCATCCTATCCAAACATTGTTTCCAATTCGTATTTCTTCATCGGAATTTAAAATTAGATTATTGTCATCTTTTATTTTATGAAAGTCAGTGTCCATTATCAAAACGTCCCAAGACAATAAACAAGCATTCCCAAATTCAATTTTTTTAGATGAAATAATAGTACTTTCAGCGCTTATTTTAAAATTTTCTCCCATGATTAAAGTTCCGTTTTCACCAACTGATATCTTTGATCCATGCCCAATATTTGCTTTGCCTTTAAAAAGTACAATTCCTTCTACATCCCAAATACTTCTTGATTTTTTCTTGTCAAATATCCCTACATTTCCATATCCTATTTCGATCATACCTGGTTTTATTTCGCCTTCTATTAAAACTTTTCCTTTAGCTTTTAATAAATAAACCTTATTGGAGATTAAGAAAGGAAGCTTTACCGCTTGCTTTAAAGACAAATATTTAAAATTGAAATAGATTGATTTTAACGTAACTTTATTAAGTTTCTTTAAGATTTTTACCAATTCCATTTTACAATCTCCCATCTACCAATTCCCTATCAATAAAGGCTTTGGTATCGAAAATAACTGTGTTATTACGTTTGAACTTCTTAAAGTTGAAATTTTCAAATTCTTTGTGTGAAACAGCAATAATAATGGTGTCGTACACTTCGGTTTCATTCAACTTGTTTTGGATGTCTAATCCATATTCATGTTTTACCTCTTGCTTGTCGGCCAATGGATCGTGAATATCCACTTCCAAACCAAATTGCTTTAGTTCGTGGTAAATATCTACCACCCGGGTATTCCTTACATCAGGGCAATTTTCTTTAAAGGTTACACCCAGAATTAATGCTTTAGATCCTTTAATTACTTGTCCGCGATCGATCATTAGTTTTACTACCTTGTTGGCTACAAACATGCCCATCATATCGTTCACTCTTCTCCCTGAAAGTATCACTTGAGGGTGATAGCCCAAACTTTCGGCTTTGTGGGCCAAATAGTAAGGATCAACGCCGATACAGTGACCGCCTACTAGCCCCGGTTTGTATTTTAAAAAGTTCCATTTGGTGCCAGCTGCTTCAATTACATCGTTGGTGTCAATGCCCATTCGATCGAAGATCAAGGCCAGTTCATTTACAAATGAAATATTCACATCCCGTTGAGCATTTTCAATTGCTTTTGATGCTTCCGCTACTTTTAAGGAAGGTGCTTTATGTGTACCTGCTGTAATGATCGATGCATATAGTTGATCAACCTCTTCAGCAATTTCAGGAGTGGAGCCGGAAGTTACTTTCTTTATTTTGGTAAGGGTATTTACTTTATCTCCAGGATTAATGCGCTCCGGGGAATAACCGCAGAAAAAATCCTTGTTGAATTTCATACCGCTAACTTTTTCCAGTACAGGTACGCAATCTTCTTCTGTACAGCCAGGATAAACGGTGCTTTCGTAAATAACAATATCTCCTTGTTTCAACACCTTGCCTATAGTTTCACTGGCCTTTAACAATGGCGTTAGATCAGGTTTTTTAAACTGATCAATAGGAGTAGGGACGGTAACGATGAAGATGTTACAGTTTCGAATATCGTCGAGCTTGGAGGAAAAAGAAAGTCCATTGCTCGATAAGGTTACTTTTGGAAGTAACTCTTCGTCATCGCAGTCCTCGACTACCTTTACCCTTCGACTACGCTCAGGGTGACAATGGTCTTCGACTTCGCTTAGACTTACAGTAGAATTAAGAACAGCTTGCAAAGTGACTGTTTCCACCTCCTGGGTACGGTCGTAACCGTTATTGAGTTCTTCAATACGTTGCTGGTTTATATCAAAACCTACAACAGGATATTTTTTTGCAAATTCAATTGCTAATGGTAAGCCGACATAACCCAGCCCAATTATAGCAAGTTTTGGTTGATTCATTTTAGGTATGGTTGAGTTTTTTTAATTCATTTATTCCCTTCGACTTCCCACATGGTGACCTAAGAAAGTCAGGCTGAGCGAAGTCGAAGCCTCAGGGTCACCTTCGGACGTCATGCTGAGCGTGTCACCCTGAGCCCTGTCGAAGGGCGAAGCATTAGTTGGCTACATTACTTTTTTCTTCATAATAGCCATAGCCATATCCATAGCCGTAACCGTATCCATAACCATACTGGCCGCCATCTTTAATACCATTGAAAATTAAATGAAGGTTTTTGAAGCGTTTTTCTTTATACAAGGCTTCAATCATCTTCAAATGTTCTTTTGGTGTGTACTGGTGACGGGTTACATATAATGTGGCATCTGCAAAATGCTCCATAATTTGTGCATCGGTTACCAGGCCTACCGGAGGGGCATCGATAATGATGTAGTCGAACTGCTCTTTTAGCGTATTCATTAATTCCTCAAAACGATCACTAATAATTAACTCAGCCGGGTTCGGAGGTAATGGGCCGGTGGTCATAATATAATAGTTGTCTTGCCCCGGTACTTTAGAGACAAGCTCATTCACCTCAAACTGTCCAACTAAATAGTTAGATAAACCGTTCATATTAGTTAGTTCGAGGTATTTCTGTAATTTAGGTTTGCGAAGGTCCAGCTCCAGGATGATGGTTTTCTTTCCTGTCATGGCTAAACTGGCACCCAGGTTAAGGGAGATAAAGGATTTACCCTCCCCGCTAATACTGGAAGTAAATAACAGCGTTTTTAATTTACGCCCCGGAGTCAGGAACTGCAGGTTAGTTCTTAGCGCCCTTATTTGCTCTGCTAGGGCGGAACGCCCTTTTTTACTTACTACTAAAGCTTCGTTTTGCTCGTCGTATGCAATTTCAGCAAGAATGGGTGCTTTGGTTCGTTCTTCGATATCGCTGCGTTTTTGAACCTTGTCATTCAGCAGATCAATTATATAGATAATTCCGAAAGGAATGGCAAGACCCATTAAGCCAAACAATAACAGGATGTTTCGTTTAACCGGTTTAACAGGTTTGCTGCTTCCACGGGCAGCATCAATGGTACGGCTATCCGGAACGGCAGAGGCATAAGAAAGCGCTGTTTCTTCGCGCTTTTGCAATAAGAAGATGTACAGATTGTTCTTAATAGCTTGTTGACGGGTGATATCGACCAGTTCACGTTCTTTACGAGGAACCGACCGGATCATACTTTCCATGCGGGCATTTTCACTTTCCAGTTTCCTGCGGGCCGATCGAAGATTTCCTTTCAGGTTTTCGATATTTTCCGCAATATTCAGTTTTAAGCCTTTGATCTGGTCGTCCAGGGCAATGATAATAGGGTTGTCTGTACGAACCATTTTGATCGAACTTTCGCGCCTAAGCTCCAATTCGGTTAACTGCTGAATTAAGCCCAATAGGGTAGGGTCACTAATGCCGAGGGTTGCCGGTACAGTACCGGCTTTGTTCGATTTACTGCGTACGTATTGTTCGATATTGGATAATACACTTTGCTGGATCTTTACCTCATTCAACTGGGCATCATTATCTTGTACACTTTCTAAAAAGATCTTTGATTCGGCGCTGATATCGGTGATCTTCTCCCTTGATTTAAAATTCTCCACATTACGTTCCACATCACTTAGATCACCCGCTATCAATTTTAATCGTTCTTCAATGAACTGTAAGGTAATGGAAGCTACTTTATTCTTATCCTCAATGGCCGCTATATTATATTCCTTAATTAGACCATTTAACAGGTCACGGCCTTTTTGAGGGACGGTGGTATTTATTCCAATTATTAAGACCGATGCCATTTTGTTGGTGGATTCAACTGAAAGACTGGATTGTATACCTTCAACAACATTACTTTCTGGCGCCACCTGAATACTGAGGCTTTTTATATCGGTATTTTTACCGGTTGTCTTAAGTATTAAGGTGCCAAAAGTGGTGTTTACGATTTTATTTAATGTTATTTGTTGGCCGTTTAATACGGCCGATCGGGCATCTTTAATCGTTACTTCAAGCGGCTGCTTGTAAATGTTTTCATTTGGATGGATCAATTCCAGTCTTAGCGGACTTTCTGTGTATAGGTCTTTTTTGCGAAGGCCCTCGCGTACCCGGTATTCTATGTTAAGATGGAGGTCATGGACTACCTTCTCAATTATGGTATACGATTTAAGAATTTCGATCTCATTTTCTACCACTTTGTTCGATGAAAACATGTCCAGAGATTTTAAAATATCATCCTGTCCAAGTCCTTTTTTATCATCTTTAATAAGGATACTCGCTTGAATGTGATATTCGGGGTTTTTAGAACTCAGGTAAAAAAAGGCGACAATAATTGATAGCACAAAAGACAAGGCAAACCATTTCCAATAAGCCAGGTATTTAAATAAGATGGCTTTTAGATTGATGTCTTGTTGCTCTTCCTGCTGAAAGAAGAAAGGATCCATATTTGGTTGATTCATTTCTTATTTTGGTTTACTATCTCATGAAGCATTTATTCAATGCTAAATGTCAAAGGTTTCAAATTCTTTCTAAATAACACGATTTAATGGTGCGGACTTTTAGCTACCTGCTTTACCCTAAATAAATGGTCTTGGTTGGTAATAAAAGTTTTTACGTAATTACTTCATAAAAGTTGCGAAGATCACCGTAATTAATGACAAGCTACTGATAATAACAGGAGCCAGCTGAACTGCTCTGTCTGAGGAGGTTATTCTTCCACTGGTTGGTTCTATGTAAACAATATCGTTTGAACGTAAGTAGTAATAAGGAGAGTTGAAAAGATCACGTTGCGTAAGGTCAACTCTTCCAAATTCACGCTGTCCATTGTTTTCCCTGATCACCAATACGTTGTTACGTTTACCATAGATGGTCAGGTCGCCGGCAAGGCTTAATGCTTCAGGTAAGGTAATTTTTTCATTAGGGATGGTATACACCGATGGACGGTTCACCTCGCCCATTACCGAGATCTTATAATTAAGGATACGAACGTTCACTGTTGGATCAACAAGGAACTTGTTCAGTTTCTGGGTGAGCAGATCACCGGCAGCTTTTGTACTTAAGCCGTCAACCTTGATCTTGCCAGCAAGGGGCAACGAAATATAGCCTTCTTCGTCAACCAGGTAACCCATGGCTGGAGCACCAGCAGTGCTTTGTGTGGTTTGTTGAGAAGTTGTAACTGTTTGTACCGGGAAGGGGTTAAACATAGCGCTAGCCTCAGGGCTTAAACTGCTTACCATTACCGCTAAAATATCACCGGCCTGAATAGTGGTGATGTACTTATTGTTAATTGCGAGTTTTGTAATGTCGGAGTTTGCGTCACTTGGCTGGAAATAGGTAACCTGCTTTTGGTTTACACAGCCCGTTAATACCGCTAAAATTGCCCAACCCAACAATACGGGGAGTAAAGATCTTTTCATCAAAAATTGATCAAATTAGATTTTAAAATAGTTAGAGAACGCTGGAAATAATTCAGCGGACGAAACTATGAAAAAAAGATTAACTATTTAATTGTCTAAGGCTCTTGTTGATAAAATAACTGCATCTAGTGTGTTTGTAATTAAAAGTTTACAATGTTGATTGTGGGTTATTTGGTTGTTACAGGTGACAGGTGCTTTGAGCTTTCGGCCCTCTCTGTCTGCTCGCGCGAGAGCAGGGTCGACTATGCGTCGAGTATACTGTCTCGTCCTATTATAACTATACATCAAAAAAAGATGTATGGAAAAAAAGTTAGAACAAGACCAGTATTTAATTAGATTGCACAAGAAGAGTCGTTACGACAAGCGGCTGATTGCAAAAAT
>NZ_PQVF01000015.1 GCF_002920915.1 Solitalea longa | reverse complement strand
CTAACACTAAAAAAAGTAACTTCGAAAAACTGCCTGTATAGGTTAATTAGGATTAACAACATCCAGTGTATAGTTAATCCAGGATTTATTCACTAATCTGTATAGTTATTTCAGGACGGGTCAAAGGACATGTTATATAGTATATACCTCGACTATGCGTCTAGTATACGTCTAGTATACGTCTAGTATGCGTCTAGTATGCGTCGAGTATACCTCGACTATGCTTCGACTTCGCAGGGTGACGCCCATGTACTGATGACCCATGCAGCTACTCGGCTCAGCATGTTATCGTGGTTTGCATCGCCGGTTTGTTACCAAATCACTAATATGTTATTTGCTGGTAATCAAAATGTTATTCCAATTATTGACTTCCTGATTGATCATAGATGATATTTGTTTTGTACTTAAAACATTTACTATGAACTATTTAAAAAAAAATTGCGCATACGCAATGTTAATTGTAGCCACTTGTCTTATCTCATGTTCAAAAGAAGACGGGCTTTCGCCAGAACCGATTGAAATGCCTTCCGATGGGGATACCTCCCATAACCCTGGCCCCATTGTAAGTCCTGGAACGTATACTATTAAAATAAAAGCGGTAATTAAAATAGGAGAAATTACGTACGATAGTATACCTGCATCTTTAGAAATTACAAGTTGGGATAGCAGTCATACCGAAAACAAAAAAAGCCTCGATCTTTTGCCTGGCGTCAATACTATAAAATTGCCCAAAAACCATTTAAAATACCAGTTAAAACTTACTCAATGGGGAATAACTGAAGAGAAAACCTTAACCGGACCGGAATTAGAACAAAGTGATCTACTAACTATGGGAGGAATCCGGGTTGCGCGGAAGCTGAAATCAGAAGCAACATATAGATTTATTCAGGATGAATGGCATCCTCAGGCGAGAACGCATTATACGTATAATGCCGACGGAACCCTGAAGCAACTAACATTCTTTAAAAAAGAAGTGCATGTTCAAGCTCTCCAGCTGAGCAATGTCCATAAATACGAATACCAAAATGGCAGACTTTCAATAATCAAACGATTTGATGGATTTAGTAATCTGCAAGGATCTACCGGCTTTGCTTATGATGCCAATGGTGGTATCATTAACATGAGTGATAAACAAAGCGGACAGGAAACGCATACTGTTGTTAAAAATGGTTTTTTGGGTGGAAATGGTTCTATCGATATCGACTTTTTGTTTAGTAATGGTCATGCAATGGAATATAGCATGCAATTTAAAAACGGGAATAAAATAAGTGACAGAGCCCTGACATCGACAGGTGCCACCGAAGGAGGTTCTTATAAGTATGACTTCTACATCAACCCTTTTGTGCATTTGAATATGCCCAACCTGTACATGTCAAATTTGTCTAAAAACAATGTGATTGATCAACAAAAAGGTTACGGAGGCAGCTACCCTACAACTGAACTATTTAAAATTGAATATACCTATGATGCGCAAGGCTATCCTGAAAAGGTAATAAAAAGCTATCGGTCTCCTGGTTCGGGAAGCTTTCTGTATGATGTAAAAACAGAATTTGTTTATTGGTAAGGCAATAACTCGCTTGTCCGGATTTGTAATCCGCTCGCTTGTCCGGATTTGCAATCCGGACATTTATACATGCGGATTTATAATCCGCTTTCTGCACTTAATCCTGAAACAGCCAAGTTGAATGTGCATACAAGATCAGGATTGCAAATCCTGAGTTAAGGACTTTCGGATTGTAAATCCGAAAGAGCGCTCGCTTGTCCGGATTTGCAATCGGCTTTTTATAACACATTTAAATGCGGATTTGTAATCCTCTTTTTATTAGAATCGTATATTTAAGATACATCTATACTATTATGGGCTTAAAGAACCGAATTCATAAAGGATACCTTTATTTTTTAACTATAACTGTTGTTGATTGGGTGGATATTTTCTCCAGACCGGTTTATAAGCATATTATAATAGATTCTCTTAAACATTGTCAAAAACAAAAAGGCCTGGAAATTTATGCATGGTGTTTAATGACTAATCATCTCCATTTGATAGTTTCGGTTAGTCCAGATAATTTTTATTCGCTTTCGGATATTCTTCGCGATTTTAAAAAGTTTACCAGTAAAGCAATAGTGGAAATGATTGAAAAAGAAAATGAAAGTAGAAAGGACTGGATATTAAATCGGTTTGAATTTGCAGGTAAGTATGATCCAAAAATTAAATGCTATAAATTTTGGCAAGAAGGTAATGAAGCAAAAGAAATTCATTCCAACGAATTTTTGGAACAAAAAATTGAATATGTACATCAAAATCCTGTTGTTGCGGAGATTGTAAATGAGCCGGAACACTATAAATTCAGTTCAGCAGTAGATTATGCCGGTGGAAAAGGTTTGTTGGAGGTGATTTTGGAGGATTGATTTTGTTTAGGATTACAAATCCTGAGTTAAGGACTTTCGGATTGCAAATCCGAAAGAGCGCTCGCTTGTTCGGATTTGCAATTCGGACATTTATACATGCGGATTTATAATCCGCATTCTGCACTTAATCCTGAAACAGCCAAGTTGGATGTGTATGCAAGATCAGGATTGTAAATCCTGAGTTAAGTACTTTCGGATTGCAAATCCGAAAGAGCGTTCGCTTGTCCGGATTTGCAATCCGGACATTTATACATGCGGATTTATAATCCGCTTTCCGCACTTAATCCTGAAACAGCCAAGTTGGATGTGCATGCAAGATCAGGATTGTAAATCCTGAGTTAAGGACTTTCGGATTGCAAATCCGAAAGAGCGCTCGCTTGTTCGGATTTGCAATTCGGACATTTATACATGCGGATTTATAATCCGCATTCTGCACTTAATCCTGCGTTAAGGACTTTCGGATTGCAAATCCGAAAGAGCGCTCGCTTGTCCGGATTTGCAATCCGGACATTTATGCATGCGGATTTATAATCCGCTTTCCGCACTTAATCCTGAAACAGCCAAGTTGGATGTGAATGCAAGATCAGGATTGCAAATCCTGAGTTAAGTACTTTCGGATTGCAAATCCGAAAGAGCGCAGGTGAAAGCGGAGAGGAAGGTATGACGGACTTTTTGTCATATTGTAAAGCCCGCAATTCAAAGTTTGACATTTATTCTACTGTCAGCATTTCAAATTATGCTGCCTCATTGGTATTGGCATATGCATTGATAATAGTGCTTATCGTTCAATGAAAATTTTAGAATTATGTCAAAAATTATAGGTATAGATTTAGGAACTACCAACTCATGTGTTGCCGTTATGGAAGGTAACGAGCCGGTAGTAATTCCGAACAGTGAAGGTAGAAGAACTACACCTTCAATTGTTGCATTTGTGGAGAATGGTGAACGTAAAGTAGGTGATCCTGCTAAACGCCAGGCGATTACAAATCCAAAGAAAACGGTTTACTCAATTAAGCGCTTCATGGGTAACACTTATGAAGAGGACTTAAAAGAGATCTCACGTGTTCCTTATTCAGTAGTAAAAGGTGATAATAATACACCTCGCGTTCAAATCGATGATCGTACCTACACTCCTCAGGAAATTTCGGCAATGGTACTTCAGAAAATGAAGAAAACGGCTGAAGACTATTTAGGTACTGAAGTTACAGAAGCGGTTATTACTGTTCCTGCTTACTTTAACGATGCGCAGCGTCAGGCTACTAAAGAAGCAGGTGAAATTGCCGGTTTAACGGTAAAACGTATTATCAATGAGCCTACTGCAGCTGCCTTAGCTTACGGTTTAGATAAAGCGCATAAGGATATGAAAATTGTGGTGTTTGACTGCGGTGGTGGTACGCACGACGTTTCTATCCTGGAATTAGGTGATGGCGTTTTCGAAGTAAAATCAACTGATGGTGATACACACTTAGGTGGTGATGACTTTGACCAGGTAATTATTGACTGGTTGGCAGAAGAGTTTAAAAAAGATGAAGGTTTAGATCTTCGTAGAGATCCTATGGCTTTACAGCGTTTGAAAGAAGCTGCTGAAAAAGCTAAAATTGAATTATCGAGCTCTACTTCAACAGAAATTAACCTGCCATATATTATGCCGGTTGATGGTGTGCCTAAACACTTAGTGCGCAACTTCTCTCGTGCTAAATTTGAGCAATTAGCTGATTCATTGATCAAACGTACCATTGAGCCTTGCCGTACCGCATTAAAAAATGCAGGTATGTCAACCAGCGATATTGACGAGGTGATTTTGGTAGGTGGTTCAACACGTATCCCTGCAATTCAGGAAGCGGTGCAGGCATTCTTCGGTAAAGCTCCTTCAAAAGGGGTAAACCCTGATGAGGTGGTTGCAGTAGGTGCGGCTATTCAAGGTGGTGTATTAACCGGTGAAGTTAAAGATGTATTGTTATTAGACGTTACCCCACTTTCATTAGGTATTGAAACCATGGGTGGTGTAATGACCCGCTTGATCGAGTCGAACACAACTATTCCTACCAAACGTAGCGAAGTGTTCTCAACAGCTTCTGACAATCAGCCTTCGGTAGAAATTCACGTATTGCAAGGTGAGCGTCCAATGGCGAATCAAAACCGCACTATCGGTCGTTTCCACTTAGATGGTATTCCGCCTGCTCCTCGTGGTATTCCTCAAATTGAAGTGGCTTTTGATATTGATGCTAACGGTATCTTACACGTTTTAGCGAAAGATAAAGCTACCGGTAAAGAGCAAAAGATCCGTATCGAAGCAAGCTCTGGTTTGTCTGATGCTGATATCGATAGAATGAAAAAAGAGGCTGAAGCAAATGCAGAAGCTGACAAACAAGCAAAAGAAGAGATCGAAAAGTTGAATGCAGCTGATTCTTTAGTTTTCTCAACTGAGAAACAATTAAAAGAATACGGTGACAAACTTTCGGAAGGTAATAAGTCGGCAATTGAAGATGCATTGAAGCAATTGAAAGATGCTCATGCTGCTAAAGATTTTGCTGCCATTGAAACTGCTTCAACTGCTTTAACCAACGCTTGGAATGCTGCTTCTGAAGAGATGTACAAAGCGACTAACGAAGGTGCGGCTCAGCAACCTGGTGATGCTGGTCAATCTTCGGGCGAAAATAGCGGTGATGTTAAAGATGTAGATTTCGAAGAAGTGAAGTAATTGATTACACTGATTTGATATAAACGGCTGTTTCTGATAAAGGAGCAGCCGTTTTTTGTTTGCGTCCTTCGACAACGCTAAGGCAACACCATTGTCAGGCTGAGCGTAGTCGAAGCCTCTTTAAACCTTTCGACTGCGCTCAGGGTAACCCCATTGTCAGGCTGAGCGTAGTCGAAGCCTTGTTCATCTCTTAGATTACGCTTAAGGTGACACCATTGTCAGGCTGAGCGTAGTCGAAGCCTTGTTCATCTCTTAGATTACGCTTAAGGTGACACCATTGTCAGGCTGAGCGTAGTCGAAGCCCTATTCATCTCTTAGATTAAGCTTAAGGTGACGTGAGTGTTGTCAGGCTGAGCGTAGTCGAAGCCTCTTTAAACCTTTCGACTCCGCTCAGGGTAACCCCATTGTCAGGCTGAGCGTAGTCGAAGCCTCTTTAAACCTTTTGACTCCGCTCAGGGTAACACCATTGTCAGGCTGAGCGTAGTCGAAGCCCTGTTCATCTCTTAGATTACGCTCAGGGCAACACCATTGTCAGGCTGAGCGTAGTCGAAGCCCTATTCATCTCTTAGATTACGCTCAAGGTGACGTGAGTGTTGTCAGGCTGAGCGTAGTCGAAGCCTCTTTAAACCTTTCGACAACGCTAAGTGCAACACCATTGCCAGGCTGAGCGGAGTCGAAGCCCTATTCATCTCTTAGATTACGCTCAGGGTGACACCATTGTCGGGCTGAGCGTAGTCGAAGCCTTGTTCATCTTAGATTACGCTTAAGGTGACGTGAGTGTTGTCAGGCTGAGCGTAGTCGAAGCCTCTTTATACCTTTCGGCAACGCTCAGGGTAACACCATTGTCAGGCTGAGCGTAGTCGAAGCCTCTTTAAACCTTTCGACTCCGCTCAGGGCAACACCATTGTCAGGCTGAGCGTAGTCGAAGCCTCTTTAAACCTTTCGACAACGCTAAGGGCAACACCATTGTCAGGCTGAGCGTCGAAGCCTCTTTAAACCTTTCGACTTCGCTCAGGGTAACATCATTGTCAGGCTGAGCGGAGTCGAAGCCTCTTTAAACCTTTCGACTTCGCTAAGGGCAACATCATTGTCAGGCTGAGCGTAGTCGAAGCCTCTTTAAACCTTTCGACTTCGCTCAGGGTAACATCATTGTCAGGCTGAGCGGAGTCGAAGCCTCTTTAAACCTTTCGACTTCGCTCAGGGTAACATCATTGTCAGGCTGAGCGGAGTCGAAGCCTCTTTAAACCTTTCGGCAACGCTCAGGGTAACCCCATTGTCAGGCTGAGCGTAGTCGAAGCCTCTTTAAACCTTTCGACTCCGCTCAGGGTAACCCCATTGTCAGGCTAAGCATCGAAGCCTCTTTAAACTTTCGACTTCGCTCAGGGTAACATCATTGTCAGGCTGAGCGTCGAAGCCTCTTTAAACCTTTCGACAACGCTAAGGGCAACACCATTGTCAGGCTGAGCGTCGAAGCCTCTTTAAACCTTTCGGCAACGCTCAGGGTAACACCATTGTCAGGCTGAGCGGAGTCGAAACCCTGTTCATCTCTTAGATTACGCTCAGGGCAACACCATTGTCAGGCTGAGCGGAGTCGAAGCCTTGTTCATCTATTAGATTACGCTCAAGGTGACTGCTTGGACTGACGGCTCTCGGCCCTTCATGTTTCATGTTTCATGCTTCCACTGCGCTCAACATGACGAGAGTGTTGTCAGGCTGAGCATAGTCGAAGCCTCTTTAAACCTTTCGGCAACGCTAAGTGCAACACCATTGTCAGGCTGAGCATAGTCGAAGCCTCTTTAAACCTTTCGGCAACGCTAAGTGCAACACCATTGTCAGGCTGAGCGTAGTCGAAGCCCTGTTCATCTCTTAGATTACCGCTCAGGGTAACCCCATTGTCAGGCTGAGCGTAGTCGAAGCCTCTTTAAACCTTTCGACTTCGCTCAGGGTAACACCATTGTCAGGCTGAGCGGAGTCGAAGCCTCTTTAAACCTTTCGACTTCGCTCAGGGTAACATCATTGTCAGGCTGAGCGGAGTCGAAGCCTCTTTAAACTTTCGACTCCGCACAGGGTAACACCATTGTCAGGCTGAGCGTAGTCGAAGCCCTGTTCATCTCTTAGATAACGCTCAGGGTAACCCCATTGTCAGGCTGAGCGTAGTCGAAGCCTCTTTAAACCTTTCGACCACGCTCAGGGCAACACCATTGTCAGGCTGAGCGTAGTCGAAGCCTCTTTAAACCTTTCGACAACGCTAAGGGCCACACCATTGTCAGGCTGAGCGTAGTCGAAGCCTTGTTCATCTCTTAGATTACGCTAAGGTGACGTGAGTGTTGTCAGGCTGAGCGTAGTCGAAGCCTCTTTAAACCTTTCGACTCCGCTCAGGGTAACAGCATTGTCAGGCTGAGCGGAGTCGAAGCCTCGCTCAGGGTGATACTATGAACGTAGTGGAGGTTTGAAATATTTGATTCAATATTTGATTTGTCTATTATTTTGGCAATTAAAATTTGTTTTTGTTGTTATTTTGAAATAAAAAGTGCAATCTTGTTGAAGTGCTAATGTTTGATTATGCCTGCGAAAAAACGATTGTACACGCTTACGCTTTCATGTCCTGATAGAACCGGAATTGTATCAACGGTAACCAGTTTCATAGCTAATTTGGGGGGCTGGATCACAGATGCTAGTCAACATGGTGATTTTACCGATCATCATTTTTTTATGCGTGTGCAAATACTTGCTGATTCATTAAAGATGGATGTGGATGAGTTTAGGGAGCGTTTTGCCGATATGGCAGCAGAGTTTGAGATGGATTGGCAGATAACGGATTCGGCCCAAAGGAAACGAGTTATAATTTTGGTAAGTAAACAGGATCATTGTCTTTATGATCTTTTATATCGATACCGCTCACAGGAATTTGAGTTTGAAGTGCCCTGTATCATTTCTAACCATGAAAACATGCGCAGCTTTGTTGAGTGGCATGGCATCCCTTACCATTGCTTGCCTATTTCCTCAGAAAATAAACCGGCTCAGTATGCCGTAATGGTGAAGCTTTTTGAGCAGCACAAAGCCGATGTTATTGTGCTGGCTCGTTACATGCAGGTGCTTTCCCCTGAAATATGCAAATTGTTTCCTAACAAGATCATTAATATTCATCATAGCTTTTTACCTTCATTTGTAGGTGCTAAGCCTTATCACCAGGCCTACGAACGCGGGGTGAAAATGATCGGCGCCACCTGCCATTATGTTACCGAAGAACTCGACCAGGGACCTATTATTGAGCAAGACGTGAACAGGGTGGATCATAGCTGTTCATTAGAAGATATGATCAACTTAGGGAAAGACGTGGAGAAGAATGTTTTATCGAGAGGCCTCAGATATCATGTAGAAGACCGGATTCTGGTGCACGGAAATAAAACGATCGTGTTTGATTAAGAAAGTAAAAGCTGAATTTTAGATGTTGGATTTTTGATTTTAGAATTTTCTTCCTTCTTAAATCGTGCCTCTAAAGTTGTCCTTTCTCTTAGATTTCCGGCATCGATAATTTTAGAAGTAGGATTTTAGATTTTAGAATGTTCGTCCTTCTAAAATCGTACCTCTAAAATTGTTCATTCTCTTCGATGTCCGGCAGCGTCTATTTTAGAAGTAGGATTTTAGATTTTAGAAATGTTCTTAATCGTACCTCTAAAATCTTACTTCTAAAATCTACTTCCATGGTGCTATTTAATGTATCTGAAATCGTGACCTTCTTTGATATTCAATATTGAATGATAGATCAAACTGATCACATTATCCAGGTCTTCTTTGTGGACCATTTCAACCGTGGTGTGCATATAGCGTAACGGTAATGAAATAAGTGCCGAGAATACACCACCATTAGAATAAGCAAAGGCGTCGGTATCGGTACCTGTTGCGCGAGAACTGGCATTACGTTGGAACGGAATGTCGTTCTTCTCCGCCGCTTCAATTAATAATTTATTAAGATTATTGTGAACAGCAGGAGCATATGAGATAACCGGACCTTTTCCGCAGCTTAAATCACCCTGAGTAATTTTGTTAATCATCGGAGTGTTTGTGTCGTGTGTAACATCGGTAACAATCGCAACATTCGGTTTAATACGGTTGGCGATCATTTCAGCACCGCGTAAACCGATCTCTTCCTGCACGGAGTTAACAATATATAGTCCGAAAGGAAGTTTTTTCTTGTTTTCTTTTAGTAAACGAGCTACTTCAGCGATCATAAATCCACCGGCACGGTTATCCAAAGCACGTCCAACATAGTAGCGATCATTTAAAACCATGAACTCATCTTCGTAGGTGATAACACAGCCCACATGAATTCCCAGTTTTTCCACTTCTTCTTTAGAAGTACATCCACAGTCTAGGAAAATGTTTTTAAGAGTTGGAGCTTCTTCTTTTTCCCCATTGCGGGTATGAATTGCCGGCCACCCGAAAACAGCTTTTACAATGCCTTTGTCAGTATGAATGTTTACCCGTTTAGAAGGGGCGATCTGATGATCGGAACCTCCATTGCGGATCACATAAATTAAACCGTCGTTGGTAATGTAGTTTACGAACCATGAAATTTCATCGGCGTGTGCCTCGATTACCACTTTATATTCGGCCTTAGGATTGATAACTCCAACAGCAGTTCCATAGTTGTCGACATAGTGCTCATCAATGTATGGCTTCAGATAGTCTAACCACATTTTTTGACCGCTCCATTCGAAACCAGTAGGGGAAGGGTTGTTGATATATTTTTCAAAAAAATCAAGGGATTTCTTAGTCACCACCGGTTGGTGTTTCTTTTCTTCTTTTTTCTTGCTCATGCTGCAACAATTTTTACAAAAATGAAAATAATTCGTTAAAAGTGAACTCTAAAATCAGATTGCATCCTTTTAAAAAGAATGTTTGTTAACTATTTGATTATAAGGAATTAGTGGTATTTATTGACTATTTTTAGCAATTAATCAAAAGTTTTTATTTTAAATTTATAAGCATAATTTTATATTTTCGAAACTTTTACGTAAGTTTTTTATACTTTAGGTATCCGAATTTGATTTTATATATATATAATTGTCATTCTATGAAACTTAAAGTTTAAGTTTTTTAAGGAAAGAAATTGAATATTAATGAATAAAAGATTACTTGTTTGCGTGTTAATGTGTTTTACGTTCGTGACGGCGATGGGGCAAACGTTAATTCCATTAAAAAAAGGCAAGCTTCAAAAACTCGAGTCATTTCATTCTAAATACGTTTCAGCTCGTAGGGTTGATATTTGGTTGCCTGAGAATTATGGCAACGATTCATCAAAACGCTATGCAGTGATTTACATGCAAGACGGGCAGAATTTATTTATGGACGACACTGCTTACCAGGAAGTGGAATGGAGAGTAGATGAAACAGCTTCATCTATGATGGGTGATCACAAAATTAAAGATTGTATTGTTGTAGGTATCTGGAATACCTCAAAACGAATGCGCGAGTATCAGCCGGGGAAACCTTATGCCTTATTGTCTGATACCTTACAAAAGAAACTTTCTGCTGAATTTAAAGGCGCTCCACTGGGCGACCAATACCTCGAATTTGTTACTCAGGAACTTAAACCTTATATCGACACACATTATAGAACCCTGGCTGATGCTAAAAATACAGCAATGATCGGTTCGAGTATGGGAGGGCTGATCTCTTTTTATGCTGTTTGCGAATATCCACAAATATTTGGTTCAGTTGCTTGTATGTCGACCCACTGGCCGGTTAGTTTAAAGAATAATGACGAAAAGATAGGCGAAGCCTATAGGAAATACCTGGCTGATCATTTGCCATCGAGTGATGGTCATAAGATCTATTTCGATTACGGTACCAAAACGCTGGACAGTTTGTATGGCCCTTACCAGGTTGCTGTTGATAAGGTGATGCACGATAAATGGCCCAATGGTCATTGGACGAGCATTAAGTTTGTGGAAGATGAGCACTCGGAAGTTTATTGGCAACGAAGGTTTGGAATTCCGTTGGAATATTTACTGGGCTTATAAAGAAATATAAAAAGGCTATCTGTTTGTTCAGATAGCCTTTTCTTTTATAAACGATAAAAATTAAACTAACTAATAAGGTATTCCATAATCACAAAGGCCACATTATCTTTTGTAAACCTTTCTTCTGTTTCAGTAAAACCAAATTTCAGATAAAACTTTACGGCGCTTAATCGGGCATTACACCAAATGAGTTCACATCCATGGTTTTCAGCTTCAGCAATTATATAATTAAGCAAGTACGATCCATATCCCTTACCCTGGTATTTTGCTATTGTGGCGAATTTTCGAAACTGGGCACTTTTGCCGGTAATAAATAAAGACACTACGCTGATCAGTTCAGCATCGATAAATAAACCATAATGCAGGCCATGGTCATCTTCAGGAAGTTTTATTTCATGAATAGCTCTATCAGGATAGAGTACTTCCCGGCGGATGTTTAGCACCTCATCGGCTGTGATCCTTTTTATTTTCATCGTCTTATAAAAAAGAAAGGATAGCGTTTGGGCTATCCATTTCAATTGTATTTTACAACGGAATATTTCCGTGTTTCTTCCTTGGGTTTTTAACTGCTTTGTTTTCCAGCATTTTGAATGCCTTAATCAGTTTATGACGGGTTTCATTTGGTAAGATCACCTCATCAACGAAACCTCTTTCGGCCGCCCGGTACGGATTGGCAAACAGGTCGGAATATTCGCGTTCTTTTTCAGCCAGCTTTTGATACTGATCATCGGCCGCGGTAATTTCCTTCTTGAAAATGATCTCTGCAGCACCTTTGGCACCCATAACCGCAATTTCGGCCGTTGGCCATGCATAGTTCATATCGGCGCCAATATGTTTAGAGTTCATTACGCAATAAGCTCCTCCATAAGCTTTTCTTGTAATTACTGTTATACGAGGTACTGTGGCTTCACAGAAGGCATACAGGAGTTTTGCCCCGTGGTTGATAATACCGTTCCATTCCTGGTCGGTACCCGGCAAAAATCCAGGAACATCTTCGAGCACCAATAAAGGGATATTGAACGAGTCACAAAAACGGACAAAGCGAGCTCCCTTGGTAGAGGCGTGGATATCCAATACACCTGCCAAATATGCAGGTTGGTTGGCTATAATACCAATGCTTCTGCCTCCAATGCGAGAAAATCCAACAACAATGTTTTCGGCATAATTCTGATGAACTTCAAAGAAAGATCCTTCATCAATTATATTATTAATTACATCCCGAATGTCGTATGGCTGATTGGCATTTTGAGGAACGATGCTATCCAAAGCTTCCCTGATTTCGTTTCCTGTCGATTCGTATTCCCATAATGCAGGGTCATCTTCACAGTTTTGCGGCATATAGCTCAATAGCTGTTTAATGCTATTGATACATTCAATTTCATTGGCGCAGGAGAAATGTGTTACCCCCGATTTGGTTGAATGGGTTGAAGCTCCGCCCAATTCTTCGGCACTTACCTCTTCATGCGTTACCGTTTTTACTACGTTTGGCCCCGTAACAAACATATACGAGCTGTTTTCAACCATCATGATAAAATCGGTAAGAGCGGGAGAGTAAACAGCGCCGCCGGCGCAAGGGCCCATTATGGCCGAAATTTGAGGAATTACTCCCGATGCTAAGGTATTGCGATAAAAAATATCGGCATATCCGCCTAAAGAAACCACCCCTTCCTGTATGCGGGCACCTCCCGAATCGTTTAACCCGATCATTGGCGCACCGTTCTTAAGTGCCAGATCCATGATCTTGCAAATTTTCTCGGCATGGGTTTCCGAAAGTGAACCTCCGAAAACGGTAAAATCTTGTGCATATACATAGGTTAAACGTCCATTAACTGTACCCCAACCTGTAATTACCCCATCACCCGGATATTTTTCTTCATCTAGTCCAAAATCGGAAGTGCGGTGAGTGACAAACATGCCGACCTCTTCAAATGAGCCTTCATCGAGTAAGAAATGAATACGTTCACGGGCAGTTAGTTTTCCTTTGCTATGTTGACTGTCGATGCGTTTTTGGCCGCCTCCGAGAGAAGCCTCCTCGCGTTTTTGCAGTAAATTATTTATTCTTTCCACGTATAGATTTATTGAATCTGCCAAATTTAAAAAAAACCTTCAGAGCGTAGAATATTTATTATTGAAGCCTGGAATTAGAATGATCAGGAGAGAGATATGAGCATCATTGAAATGCAAAAGCTCATGAAATCTATAGGTTGATCTCATGAGCTTTAACGATGAATAGTTATTATACGATTAGAATCTGAATTGAAGTCTAACTGTCAATACATCATCTTTAATATCATTAGCATATTCGGGTACAGAGGTATCTTCGTTCTTAACAATATCGTAGTAAGCTGCTAAACGAGCGTTCCCCTTTAGCATATTTAGATATGCACCGAAACTCCAGGTTGAATAAGCAATATCACCACTCGTAGAATTGCTGTTCGCCGCTCCAATTTCTTTGCCACTTAAAAATGTGTTAGGGTCGTACCAGTCATATTTTACCATTAAGTTTAAGGGCGTTTTGCCAACGGTTTGATTAAAGGTGACGAAATAACCGTTAAACTCTCTGTTATAAATATTGGTGCTAGGTTGAGTGTTAAAACTACGTGATGCCTGCGGTCCATTTATGGTGGGAGATGAGGCAACTCCGGGCTGCTTTCCCCATATGTACTCGAAATTTATACGCGACAATCCTATTTTACTGCTAAGTCCGGCTTGTGCATTAAATCCGGTGTAAATACGATCAGCATAAGCTCCAACATTATTAGGGTTTGTATTCAGTTCAAATCCTTTTACACCATTATTATAACCGTTTGACAGCATTACATTGGTGTTTGAGCGTGATCTTCCGCTATAGTAAGAAGCTCCGGCAGCTAACACCGGCAACGAGTTTAATTTTAATTTGCTGGCTAAATTCAGTTGCAGGCTACCAACAAAGTTCTTTTTGCTATCGTAGTCAACAAAGTTGCGTCCGGCACCATTTATTATAGCCAGTGAAGCGGTTAGGAAATTCCAGTTTTTAGAATTTCGGGGATTGAAAACTAGCTGAGCGCCACAATCCTTTTCATCGGGGAAAAGTGTTTGTATCATTCGGCTTCGTTCAGCCGATTCGAGGTTAAATGAGGAGTAAACGGTTTCTAAACCGAATGGCACAGTGGCTAATCCTATGCCCATCGAAAATGCTTTAAACGTTTGTTCGTTTAGTTGTACATAAGCATTGGCCATGCGCACGTTGTTTTGAACATAATCAATTTCGAGGTTGGCTGACACGAATTTTTCTGTATATCCTACGGCGAAACGCGTTCTTCTTAACATAAAGCGAGAGTCAACATTTGGAGGGAAATCTCCGCCTTCAAATGATGGTATTCCTGCTGAATCAGCTTTTTCGTATTGTGCCTGAATGTATCCGGTAAGGAAAACATTACGAACTGAATCTTTGTAAACAGTTACCTGTGCCTTTAATAAAACAGGAGAGAGGAGAAATAAGATAAGCGTTACTATTGTGGTTTTGTGCAGCTTCATTTGTTTAGAACTGTCTGATAATAAGTTATAAAATTTTTGTTTAACAAGTGTGATATTTTACCGCTTGTTATGTTAACTTTTAATTTATTCCCGGTTAAATTAACATCGCAAAAATATTACCTCAAGGAGAAAGTTAGGTTAAGCCATTGTTAAGCTATTGTGAATATTCAGTAAAAAATGCTATAAGAATATGAATATTAGTTAAATAGCCTGAATGTTGTCAAAATGCAGATTTACAGTAATTTAACAAATAGAAGCGGAAGTTTATACCAAAAGAAAAGCCGTCCCGATAGTACCGGGACGGCTTTTGTTAATGAGTTATGTTAACTATTCTTTATCCATGAAAGGATAACGATAATCTTTAGGTGGATCAAAGGTCTCCTTAATGGTGCGAGGAGATACCCAACGTAATAAATTGATCATTGAACCTGCTTTATCGTTAGTACCTGAACCTCTGGCGCCACCAAATGGTTGCTGACCAACTACGGCACCTGTTGGCTTATCATTAATGTAGAAGTTACCAGCAGCATTGCGAAGCTTAGTTGTTGCCTGCTCTACAGCGTATCTGTCTTGTGCAAAAATGGCTCCGGTCAATGCATAGATCGAAGTGGTATCAACTAATTCCAATGTCTCTTCAAATTTGGCATCTTCGTAAACATAAATTGTCAATACTGGTCCAAACAGCTCTTCGCACATGGTAACGTATTTAGGGTCCTTAGCCACAATAACGGTAGGGTGAATAAAATACCCTTTTGATTTATCGTAAGTGCCACCTGCAATGATCTCTACCGAAGGATCATTTTTTGCGTTATCAATGTATTTAGCTAGTTTATCGAATGATTTTTCGTCGATCACAGCGTTAACAAAGTTTTCAAAATCTTCTGTAGGTCCGATCTTAAATGAAGAGATATCTTTTTGCATCGACTCTTTAATTTCGGGCCAAAGTGATTTAGGAACATATGCACGTGATGCCGCTGAACATTTCTGTCCCTGGTATTCAAATGCTCCGCGAACCAATCCTACTGCTGCCGCTTTAGCATCCGCTGAAGGGTGAACCACTACGAAGTCTTTACCACCTGTTTCGCCAACAATGCGAGGATATGTTTTATATAAATGAATATTGTTTCCGATCTCTTTCCAGATGTTTTGGAACACTTCAGTAGAACCGGTAAAGTGAATTCCGGCAAAGTCAGGATGTTTAAAAATAACATCGCCGGCATCTGGTCCCGAAACATAAACCAAGTTGATAACACCAGCTGGCAAACCTGCTTCACGCAATACTTCCATAATTACGTTTGCTGCATAAATTTGGGTATTGGCAGGTTTCCAAACCACCACATTTCCCATCATAGCTGCAGATGTAGGAAGATTACCTGCAATAGCTGTAAAGTTGAAAGGCGTTAAGGCAAATACAAAACCTTCTAAAGGACGTTGTTCAATGCGGTTCCAAATACCTTTTGCCGAATCTACCTGCTGACTATAAATTTCAGTCATGTAGGTAACGTTGAAACGTAAAAAGTCGATCAACTCACAAGCCGAATCGATTTCAGCCTGGTACGCATTTTTTGATTGGCCCAACATGGTGGCAGCATTGATCTTAGCACGGTATGGGCCGGCTAATAATTCTGCAGCTTTTAAGAAAATAGCAGCGCGTTGTTCCCAGGCAAGGTTTTCCCATTGTGCTTTTGCTTTTAAAGCTGCATCAATAGCCTGTTTTATATGGTCCTTATTTCCCTGAGAGAAATGACCTAAAATATGCTGATGATCATGAGGAGGGCGAAGTGCTACTTTTTTGTCTGAGTACACTTTTTCTCCGCCAATGTACATTGGAATATCAAGTTGTTTAGAGCGCGCATCGGCAAGGGCTGCCTTCAATGCATTACGTTCAGTTGTTCCCGGAGCGTAGGTTAATACCGGCTCATTGTAAGGTTTAGGAGTCTTAAAAAATCCTTTCAACATAATAAAAAATGCTAGTAACTAATTGATTGTGTAAAGGTTTATTTTGAAGCGCAAAGATAGAAAAAGAATGCTAACCGATGAAGTTTAGCCTATTTATTAAATAGAGAAAGCCGTCCCGATACTATCTGGACGGCTTTCTTCGTAGTTCTATAATGTTATTATGGTTTAATTTCGTAGCTCGCCAGCTTAATGGTATTTGTTTGCCCGTTCATGGTTACTTTTGAATAGATGAAACCAATCTTTTTCGCATAGTAATAAGATCCGGTACACACTGGTGTGCTGCTGCCAGGTAAGGTCATGGTCATATCCACATGGATAACATCAGGATAAGTAACTTTATCGATTTTAAAACTGATGCCTTTTTCTTTTAACGTATACTGATAAGTGGCAGATAATTCAATTGGTGAGTCAGCAGGGCTGATTTTAACTTTACTGCTCCAACTGGTATTCAAGGCAACATTGTCTTTTAAATACATCATTGGCGCCGCAGGGAAATCCAGTTGCGAAGCTTCAATTGAGGAGTTACCATTTACATAATAAACGCCATCTTTTATAGCGCTGTAAAAGGTATTATTCATAAAGCTGTTGGTGAATGAATGATAGCTAATACCATCAATAACCTTATCTTCACTAGTCGACTCCACGATATAGTTATAGTCGCCGGTATAAATCCACTTCGAACCTATTGTCATTGGCTGATAGTCGTAGGTAGTTTCAGTACCGCTTCCGTTACCGTTGCCACTTCCGTTTCCATTCTGATTTTCACCAGTTTCAGGTTCCATGCCTTCGGCGTACTCCCATTTGTCGGAACAAGATGATAAACTGATAGCTATGATTGCAAGGGCTAGTAATTTTCTTTTCATTATAAAAAAGATCTGGTTTTATTGTTTTTAGTTGGTAGGGTATTCCCTTGTGTACTTAATACGATAACATCGGAAATTAGTTGCAATATAATTTCCTTTTAGTTACGTGTTTAGGTTAAGCTGCTATTTTCAATTATTTCGGCTATAATCTCTCAGCATAATGTGCTATTTTCGCAGCTACTAAATTGCAGTAAATGGAAACAGTAAAAAACGGTAAGGTGGTGAGCATTTCGTACACCCTTACGAATGACAACAATGAAGTGCTCGATCAATCGCAGCCAAACCAGCCATTAGAATATTTACACGGTAGTTACAATATCATTCCAGGCTTGGAAAAAGAATTGGAAGGATTACAAGTTGGCGATGCCAAAAAAGTTACTGTAGCTCCTGCTGAAGGTTACGGTGAATTAAATAACGAGTTGATATTTGATGCACAGCGTCAAAATTTCCCTCCTGATGCAGATCTTGAAGTAGGTATGCAGTTTCAGGCTCAGGGCGAAGCAGGTCCAATGGTTATCCGCATTGTAAATATCGAAGGCGATAAAGTTACTGTTGACGGAAATCATCCATTAGCAGGTGAAACCTTACATTTTGATGTGAAGGTTGAAGCCTTGCGTGATGCCTCTAAAGAAGAAGTGGATCACGGTCACGTACATGGCCCTGGTCATCAACATCATTAATAAAATAGTTAACAGTCGGCCCAAAGCCGACTGTTAACTTCAATTTCTTGTGCCGCCAGGATCAGAGTTTGCTTATGTCAGTCTTTCGTTTAGTTCTACTCCCATTTTCTTTAGTTTACGGTTCAATTGTAAAACTGCGCAACTTCTTTTATAATAAAGGAGTGTTGAAAGCGCATGAATTTGATTTGCCGATAATTGCTGTTGGCAACTTAGAGGTTGGGGGGGCAGGTAAAACGCCAATGATTGAATACTTGATTCGATTAATTGGTAATTCAAAAAAGATAGCCACCATCAGCCGTGGGTACGGCCGTAAAACAAAAGGTTTAATTATTGCCGATCAGGATTCTTCAGCAGCCGAAATAGGTGATGAACCTATGCAGTTCAATAGAAAGTTTCCTGAAGTAACCGTAATAGCCAGCGAAAACAGAGTAAAGGCCATCCATCAAGTGGAAGAGGAACAGCAGGTGATTTTGTTAGATGATGCTTTTCAGCATCGCAAAGTAAAAGCAGGGCTAACTATTTTATTGCTTGATTACAATAGGATAGGGGAACGCTCGTTTTTATTGCCGGCCGGAAATATGCGCGAATCAAAAAAAGAAATGAAAAGGGCTGATCTTGTTGTGGTAACAAAAGCTCCTAAAATATTCTCGCCGCTCGATCAGCGCGTGGTGGAGGCTCACATCAAACCTTATTTCGATAAAGATATTTACTATTCCTATATAAGTTATGGGGAACTTGAGCTATTGAATAAGAATGAGGCTTTTGAACCGTTTACTTTACAGGATATCAGCAGAAAAACCGAAGTCATATTGTTAACAGGAATTGCTAAAACACAACCACTTGTTGACTTTTTGGAACTTCGAACCAAAAAAATTACGCATTTAAAATACGGCGATCATTATAAATTTGGTCAAAAAGATATTCAGAAGCTCGCGGAAACCTATAATTCAGGCTTATCAACTCAAAAGGTAATTATTACTACCGAGAAAGATGCCATGCGATTAATGGATGCAGAACTGGTTGATGAAGTTTCGAAATTACCTGTTCATTATATTCCTATTAAAGCCGAAATTTGCGACCGTTTTAAGGAAGAATTTGATAAAAAGATATTAAACTATGTTGGATAGATTTCGCACTACCGTTGAACATATTGAAAAACGTATAGAAGGGTTTAAGCCTGAAGTTGGGATAATTTTAGGAACCGGTTTAGGTAAGCTGGTGGAGGATATAGAGATCAAATATGAACTTATGTATTCCAATATTCCCAACTTTCCTATTTCAACCGTGGAATTTCATGCAGGAAAATTAATTTTTGGCGTTCTTGCAGGCAAAAATGTGGTGGCAATGCAGGGGCGTTTGCATTATTATGAAGGCTATTCAATGCAGCAGATCACTTTTCCGGTGAGAGTAATGAAGTTGTTGGGTATTGAGCGTTTATTGGTTTCTAATGCCTGTGGATGCCTGAACCCTGATTACAGAAAAGGGGATCTGATGATCATTGATGATCATATCAATTTATTACCTGATAATCCATTACGCGGTCATAATTTAGATACCCTGGGGCCCCGGTTTCCGGATATGTCGGCGCCGTATGATAAAACCATGATTAAAAAGGCCGAAGAAATTGCGGCAGCAAAGAATATTGTGGCTCATACTGGTGTTTATGTAAGCATCGCTGGTCCTAATCTTGAAACTCGTGCCGAATACAAGTATCTTCGTACAATTGGAGGTGATGTGGTAGGTATGTCAACGGTGCCCGAGGTGATCGTTGCCAATCATATGGAGCTACCAGTATTTGCAATTTCAGTGATCACCGATGAAGGATTTCCGGATACTTTGTCAAAAGTCTCAATCGATGAAATTGTGAGGGTGGCTCAACTAGCAGAACCTAAAATGACCTTAATTTTAAAAGAGCTGATATCATCATTTTAAGCTTTGAAGAACTTTATACTTATTATTCTTGCCTGTTTACTGTTTCCATTGTTTGCCAACGCGCAGATAGTTAATCCTAACTATCCGGGCTCTGGCAAGGATGCCTTTGGACAGGACACTACTAAAAAGAAGCCTGCAAAAGAAGATAAATTGCAGGATTTTTATAATCGAAAAGACTCGGTTAAAAAGTTTTTTGCCAAAAGTATCCGTTTTGCCGAACCACGACAATTTGACCTTGATACTATTGCATTTTCACGTCTCGATACTTCACTCACCGGTTATCAAAACTATAGTCCTTTTTATGCTAATAACAACTACTATATTAATATAGGTAACCTGGGATTGGCTAATAAAAGCATGCTGCCTCAATTTGGCAATCCCATGGGTTTTAATAACGGACAAACTGCCTTAAGCTTATACGAGTTTAATCCTCAAAGGGTAAATTACTACAGGGTTTATTCACCTTATACCAATGTGACCTGGGTTAGCGGCTTAGGAAATGAAAGTTTAATTGACTTTTTGCATACGCAAAATATTAAGCCAAATCTTAACATCGGTATTGAATATGCATCAATAGGTTCGCAAGGATATTATCCGCGTCAACGACCTAAATACAATCTGTTTTCAGGTTGGAGCTGGTATCAATCACGTAATTTAAGGTATAACTTATTGGCTAACGTGGTGTTCAATAGTTTAAAGTCGCCGGAAAACGGTGGGCTACCCAACGACAGTATTTTTACTGTTCCAACAACTATTGAGCACGAGTTTCAAAGTGTTTATTTAAACAGTGCCTTAACCAGCTGGAATAATTCCACGTTTTATATAAAGCAATCATTTGTTGTTGGAGCTCGTGATACTAATGCCGTTACCCAAGCAAAAGCTTTTAAATCTCCGTATTCAAAAGTTACCAACACCATTCAGTTCGATCAGAAGCAATACAAGTTCGGCTATCAATATGCCAGCAATGATCCGTTAGCGCCTCAGGAGTATTTTGCCCATTTATATACCGATCCTAGTCAGGCATCGGATAAAACCAAAGAAAGCCGATTCCGGACCGATATGGACATCAGTTTGTTTGGACGGGGAAAGGGAGAACGTTTTAACCTGGGCGGAGGCATTGCCTATGAAAGCGTGAATTATAGTCAATCTTCACTCGATTCGGTGGGGTCCGGCTCGGACCGTAAGTTGGGTGATGTTACCTTTATCAATCGCAGCCTTAATAACCTGCTTTTAAAAGGTAGAATTGGTTTTTCAATAGCATCGAATGTAGATCTAGATATCAGAGGGCAATATGATTTTGCAGGATACAATATCGGGGATGTTTTATTGGATGGAACTGCCACTGTTTCGTTAGGCAGGAAGGTGGGGCAGATATTATTGAAAGCTATCATTCAAAATACGGAACCGGCAATTATTTTTAACCAGTATTCTTCAAATTTTCATCGTTGGGGCAATAGTTTTTCTAAGGTCAATAATAACCTGCTTTCCTTTACCTACCTGAATGGAGTAACAAGAACGCGTCTTTCGGCAGAATATAATTTGATCAGCAATTACGCTTATTTTGCTAAAACCAATACTGAAGTTTTACCACAACAAAGTGGTGACATAATTAATTTGTTAAGGATAAATGCTGATCAGGAATTCAGGTTTGGAAAATTCAACTTAGCAAGTCATTTTAGTTATCAGGCTAATAGTGATAAGGAACTGATCCCAACACCTGATTTTTATACTTACCAGAGTATTTATTATCAGAATAAACTGTTTAAAGTGCTCGACTTTCAGATAGGTTTTGATGTGAGATATTATACCAGCTTTAAATCTATGGGGTATTCCCCAGAGCTGGGGCAGTTTTACATTGCTAATGGAACCCGGGAAGTTGGAAACTATCCCATTGCAGATGTGTTTATAACAGCAGGTTTGCGCCGCACACGTTTCTTAATTAAGTATGATTATTTGAACCAGGGCTGGAATAAAGAAGGTTATTATACAATTGATAAATATCCAATGCCGGATGCTACATTTAAATTCGGGTTAAGTTGGAGATTCTATGATTAATTTGAGAATTTGAAAAATTTGATAATTTAAAAATGCCCTGCAAGTTAACCTGCAGGGCATTTTTTATATTAGGTGTATTGTAGATTTACGATTTACGACAGAGAAGGGCTAAGTCAACAATCTTCAATCCGAAATCTAAAATCCATCAGGCCTATGGTGTATTGTAGATTTTAGATTTACGACTTACGAAAGCTCAGGGGCTAGATCTAAGATCTTCAATCCGAAATCTAAAATCCATCAGGTTTTTTGTTTTTTCTTTTTGGCAGCCGGGAATAATACATTGTTTAATATTAAGCGATAACCGGGAGAGCTGGGGTAGAGACTTAAATCAGTAGGAGGGTCTCCAACCTGGTGCCGATAATCTTCGGGATCATGACCTCCGTAGAATGTCCATGTGCCCTGGCCAAATTCACCGTGGATATACCTCGCCTCATTTAGTCCTTTGTTTTCACCCAATATCAAAACTTCCGGTTTTATCATTTGCTTTCTAAAGGCGGTGGTTTGTCCCATAAAGCCTTTAATGATCTTGGTGTGATTTTGAGTTAGCATAGTAGGAACAACATCCCATTTGGCCGAAAAATCAAACAATGTAAATAGATCATTTTCTTCATCAACGGCTCTCAGGGCCGGTACATCAATATCGGCGAACTCATAGTTATAAGGATTCATATCGAGTTTAAAATCCTTGAACGCAAATGTTTTGCTATAATCGAGTTTAGCATTTGCATTGGGATCAGCAGGGTCTCCGTCGAACATTGATTCGCAGATATCTAAGCCTTCGGCTGCAAGTGAAATATCGAAACTGTCGGTTCCTGAGCACATCGAAAACAAGAAGCCTCCACCTGCGGTAAAGTCGCGAATGGTTTTAGCAACGGCCAGTTTCATTTCTGAAACCTTTTTGAATCCTAAAGAGCGGGCAGTTTTTTCTTGTATAGCAACATCCTGTTGGTACCAGGGCATCATTCTGAATTGAGCATAAAATCGTCCGTATTGCCCCGTGAAATCTTCATGGTGCATGTGCAGCCAGTCATATTTCGGAAGTTCGCCTTTAATTACTTCCTCGTCATAAATAGTAGTGTAAGGAATTTCGGCATAGGTAAGAACCAAGGTTACAGCATCGTCCCAAGGCAGTTTATTTTTAGGAGAGTATACGGCAATTTTGGGCATTTTCTCGAGTTTAACCAGGTCGGTGTTTGATTCCGGGTCACTGATCTCTTTCAAGATGGCGCTTACCTGCACATCGGGGATCACTTCAAATGAAACACCCCGTATCCTGCATTCATTTTGTATTTGTGAATCATTCTGAATTAAAAAACTGCCACCCCGGTAATTCAAAAGCCAATCAACCGTAAGTTGTTTGCTGAGCACCCAATATGCAATACCATATGCCTTTAAATGGTTTTTTTGATTTTCATCCATCGGAATTAAAATGGATGAAGCAAAACTGCAGCAGCAAATGAAAATAAACAGCGTAGTAACGAGGGTTTTCTTCATTTCCAAATTTAAGTATTGACAATGACTAACGGTAATTCAAATTGATGAATAGTTTGAGGGTAAATAATAACCAGTTTTTTCAATTGTATTGAATACTGATTTATGACTGAACTTTTTGTATTTTTGCGGCCTTAATTTATTTATTAAACAGAAATGGTTAAAGCAATAATAAAAACCGAAAAGGGTGATATGACTGTGGAGTTTTTTGAAAAGGATGCTCCCAATACCGTTGCGAACTTTGTGAAATTAGCCAAAGAAGGTTTTTACGATGGAATAACGTTTCATCGTGTAATTCCAAATTTCGTTGTTCAGGGAGGATGTCCGTTTTCAAAAGATCCGGCAACTGCATTTCGTGCAGGTACCGGTGGTCCTGGCTACCATATCGATTGTGAATTGAACGGCGAAAACCAATACCATGATCGTGGTGTGCTTTCAATGGCTCATGCAGGTCGTAATACTGGTGGTTCCCAGTTCTTTATTTGTCACAGCCGTGCAAATACCGCACATCTTGATCGTAATCATACCTGTTTTGGTAAAGTGGTTGAGAATGTAGATGTTGTGGATGATATTCGTCAGGGCGACAAAATTTTGAAAATAGAAGTTATTGAAGCTTAAAAATAGTTGCCGGAAAAATAAAAGCAGTTGGCAAATTGGATAATTATAGCTGTTATTGTTTTTCCGGCCCTCAAATACTAAAATTATGAATTTAAGAGGAATTGTTGCTGTTTCAGGCAAACCAGGCTTATACAAAGTGATTGGTCAAAATAAAGCCGGTTTTGTACTTGAGTCGTTAGATGAAGCAAAAAATAAAACAGTTATTAATGGGAATGCTAAAGTTGCGGCTTTGCATGAAATTACTGTTTATGGTCAGAATGATGATCTTCAATTGCGGGATATCATTGCTAAAATGGGTGAAGATTTAAACGCTGTGCCTGATCCTAAGGAAGATGGTAAAGTGTTGAAAAATTACTTTGCGGCAATGGCTCCAGAGCATGATTCGGAACGCGTATATGTTTCTGATATTAAGAAAATTGTTAGTTGGGTGAAAATCCTATCTGGTTTTCCTTTGTGGGACGAGGCTGATCCTGATGCAGGAACTTCTGAGCCTGTAGTAGAAGAAGGGAAAGAAGAAACCATAGCTGAAGAGGTAGAAAAACCTAAAAAGGCAAGAAAAGCAAAAAAGGCAGAGTAATTACTCTGCCTTTTTTTTGTTTAGTTCTTTGCTGAAAACTTAATCTCTTTTTGGATCGCTGTTGGGCTATTATTGGATTTTGCATCTCTCCAGTGCTCCATAAATTGGGTTGTAATGGTTACAACTAATAAAAGCAGAAGTAATATAATACTCACTTCCTTTTTTCTTTCCATACTGAAATTCATTGGTTCCATTGCGTTTGGTTAAAACTTAAGCGTAAGTAAAATAAAAAAAGTAGTATTCGCAAGTGTTTAACCATTCATTAACTATTGAATCTTTTGGTTAAATAGTTAATAAGTTGATAGCCAATGTGTAAGTTTTATTAAAAAGTTTTGATTGTAGATAAAAATTCCCAAAGTGGGTTATTCATGGTGATAAGGTTCCCCTTTTAGTATAGTAAATGCCCGATATAGCTGCTCAACGAAAAATAATCTAACCATTTGATGAGAGAACGTCATTTTGGAAAGACTAATTTTCTCATTGGCTCGTTCATAAACCTTTGGATCGAAACCATAAGGCCCACCAATAATAAACACCAGATTCTGTACGGCCCTGTTCATGTTCTTATTTATATGGGCAGAGAACTGAACGGAAGAAAATTCTTTACCTTTTTCGTCTAGTAGCACCACCTGATCAGTAGCATTTAGGTGTTTAAATAACAGTTCTGCCTCTTTCTTCTTCTGTTCATCAACCGTTAGGTTTTTAGTGTTTTTTAAAGCCGGAATAGTAATCGTAGAAAAGTTAATATAGTGTTTTAACCGTTTTTCATATTTATCAACCCCATCAGTTATGTAACTATCCTCGGTTTTGCCTAATTGAATAAGAGTAATCTTCATTAATAAGAATGCTGTCAGTAAATTACAGTAATGTCTCCTGCCTTTTTAACGGCCCTGTTATTCTCATTTAAACCATCGATAACATAATAATAAGTTGCCGGAGGAACCGGTTCATTATTGCAAGTTCCATCCCACCTGAAATCAATATTGTTTGACTCAAACAGTTTTGCTCCCCATCGGTCGAAAATTGATAGTTTATACGTTTTAATATGAGTAACCGTTACCACAAAGGTATCATTTAAACCATCACTATTGGGGGTTATTACATTTGGGGTAAAAATTTCACTTTCCGAGGAAATCGTTAAGGTTCCTATTATAACCGTGCTATTACAACTTTGCTGGTTAGTGGCAGTAAGTTTTATATTATATTCTCCGTCTTTTTCGTAAACATGTTCAGGGTTGGTTTCTGTTGAAGTGGTACCATCGCCAAAATCCCATAAAAATGAATCGGCGTTTATGGATGTGTTATTAAACTTTACGGTGTATGGAGGGAATAGTTTAACGGGGATAGCCGGATCAGTTGTAAATGAAGCCACAGGATTGGGAATGATCCGGTCGATAACCTGGGTAGCCGCTTCGCTTTCACAGCCAAATTTTGAGATCTTTAATGTATAAGTCCCAAGAGATCTAGTGCCTTGTGCAGTAATTGAAGGGTTTCTTTCAGTGGAAGTAAAACCATTGGGCCCGGTCCATAAATAAGTAGCCCCGGGTACATCTTTAGCCTCCAGCTTTAATACATCATTTTCACAAATTGCAGAGCTGCTACTTAATATAATCGGTATTTCAGGTTTCAGGCCAACAGTAAACGTTTGATAAGCAATTACATTACAGCCTTTTTCACCTTCTACCTGCAATACAGCTGTTTTAACACCTGCTGTTGTGTACGTTACAGTATGTGGTCCCAGGGTATTAGCTTCAGCAGGCGAGGCCCCTTCTCCAAATGTCCATTTATATTTTATGGCATCTTTAACAGTGGCTGTAAAACTGTATCGCTGTGTAGTTCCGCAAGCCGGGTCTAAAGGAGTGGCGCTAACGGATGCAGTAGGCCCTTGAAACTCTCCCGATCCTCCAAACTCAATGGTAAAACCATTGTTTCCGCTCGAAAAATTATTAACTAATAAGGCATAATTATGATCTTGCTGCATGTTAATAAATTTAACAAAACCATCTTGTCCCGGAATGCAACCAGGTTCTTCGCGGGTATCTGTTGCCCCAAGGTTCATGCCGGTTTGATTGTAAAAAGGGTTACAAGTAACACCACTTCCGGCTGCGCATCGAATTGCGTTGCCGGCATTTATCCTACTGCAATCACCACCAATGCCTAAGTCATATAAAACCCAGTCAATATCATCAGTAGAAACAGTAGGCGTGATGGTGAATGTTAAGGTTCCTGAATTAGCTGCTGTCCATTTATACCAGGCGCTGTTCGATTCTGAAGGTTCCTGCGGAATTGGGTCGAGGCAAGTGCCTGCCGCCTCGCGGTTATTGGTTCCGGCTCCCACTACGTTAGTTTGAGTAAAGGAATCTTTATTACATAAAAATGAAGCCGAGCTGCAATCTTGTCCGGGTTTTAAAATAGGGTTGTAATTGTTGACGCAAATTTTAAAGGTTCCGGTATTGTTATTTTCCGCGCTTATCCTGATGTAATAAACTGTTCCAATGGCCAAGCCGCCTTTGTATAAGGTACTAACATTTCCATTTGTAAGAACAGAAGAGAAGATCTCATTAAAGGTAAAGCAATCGCCGCTGTAAAGTTGAATGAGGGGTTTTGTTATCGTTCCTCCCATTCCGTTTACATTACCGGAAACGGTAATGTTGATATCAAGCGCTACTGCGGTAAATTTAAACCAAACGTCTTTGCCCACAGAAGGCCAGGCTTGTGGTTTCGCCGGATCACCAGTGGTGGCATTGGCATTACTAAAAGCTCCATCTGCTGAACAATAATTATTAACGCTGGTAATTGCAGTTGCATTGGCACAATTATCACTCGCCGTAGTTTGTGCCTTTGCTTGTTGAGAATAAACAAAAAGTAATAGTAAGATTAGAGAAACGTAAATTTTGAGAGCCATGCTTTAATTTAAGAAAAGAATTTCTAAATAGTAAGCATGAAGTGTTGATTAACAATAGGTTCGATGTTGAAAATGGGGAGAAATTAAAATAGAGAAAGCGTCCTGAAAATATCGGGACGCTTTCAATTTATTTTGATTTAAATGTATTAGTTGTTGTACGGAGCCGGATGCAAAGCTAATTTCTTAATTAGATCGGCTGAGAGTAAATCGTTAAATGCAGAGTAGGCAGTAATCAATGCGCCTTTGAATAAACCATCGTTTGATTCAATGGCAAATATTAATGAAGCATCTTGCGGGTCTTTTATTCCATCAAGTTTGTAATACTCCTTAATTGTAAAGTTATCCGGGCTTAAAAAAATATTTTTTTCAATTAATCGAATGCCATTTCCGGTAAGTTCAAAAGTATAATTATAGCCCTTTTTGGTCAGCTCTGTTAAGTATTGAAATAAGTGAACAAATTTCTTCATGGTTTATTATTGAGTTTAGTTTAGTTTGTACAGCTATATTACCATTAATATTTAAAAAACCATACCAATTATAATTTTTGTGGAAAAATATTTTGATAAACACCTGCATTAAAAACTATTGTTTTGTTTTATAAACTCTATGTAAAATTTTATAACAAATTATAACGTAGAATTTTACGATGGAATTTAAATTATGAGAAAAGTTAACCACAGTTTGTTCAAGAAACTTAAATAGTCTCGTTAATTTATGTTTTATTATAATTAACTTTAGTTCAATTACTTCCATTCAAAATTTCTCTACTGCCATCTATTTTCATTTCATTTTAAATCACCTTTAGAAAGGAGGACTTATGAAATCAATTAAAACCTATGTACTAATGATAGGCTTGATTTGTATTGCCTATACTGCTAATTCCCAATCTATGAAACCATATACGGAAAGCTCGGTTTGGGACATCACCATGATCAGGGTAAAACCTGGAATGGGAGAGGATTATCTTAAAAGTTTAAATGGAGGGTTGCGAAAACTATATGACGAAGCCATCAAGCAAGGGCTGCTAGTGTCATATAAAATACTTTCGGGAGATGCCAGCGGACAGGGAGATTGGAATATGCTCATTTTGGTGGAATATAAAAATATGGCCGCCTTAGATGGATTAAGTGATAAGATGGATGCAATGGAGCAGAAGGTGGTTGGAAATGAAGATGTTCAAAAGAAGATAATGGTATCAAGAGTTGATATGAGAGATATCATTGGAACGAAACTAATGAGAGAGCTGAAGTTCCAATAAATAAAAAACCCGGTTTGTGGCCGGGTTTTTTTATAAAAGTTGGGAATTAATTAGTTCACAACTTGTTTACGAATAATGTTTAATGCACCACCTGCCTTAAACCATTCGATCTGCTGTTCATTATAAGTATGATTTACAGCGAATTGCTCAGTAGAACCATCAGCATGGTGTAAAACAATAGTTAATTGTTTACCTGGAGCAAAATCTGTTAGGCCGATAATATCGATAACATCATTTTCCTGAATTTTATCATAGTCGGCAGGGGTAGCAAAAGTAACACCTAACATACCTTGCTTTTTAAGGTTAGTTTCGTGAATACGTGCAAACGATTTAGTTAACACTACACGAACTCCTAAATGACGAGGCTCCATGGCAGCATGCTCACGTGAAGAACCTTCACCGTAGTTTTCGTCCCCAACAACAATTGAACCGATACCAGCTGCTTTGTAAGCACGCTGAGTAGCCGGAACCGGACCATATTCGCCGGTTAATTGGTTTTTAACATTGTCAGTTTTTTCATTAAAGAAGTTAACTGCACCAATTAACATATTGTTAGAGATATTATCTAAGTGACCGCGGTATTTTAACCAAGGGCCGGCCATTGAGATATGGTCGGTTGTACATTTACCTTTAGCTTTGATCAAAAGTTTTAATCCTTTAAGATCAGTTCCTTCCCAAGCAGCAAATGGATCTAATAATTGTAAACGGTCAGAAGTAGGAGCAACAGCAACAGTTACACCACTGCCGTCTTCAGCAGGAGCTTGATAACCAGCGTCTTCAACTGCAAATCCTTTAGTTGGTAACTCGTCACCTGTAGGAGGATCTAATTTAACTTTCTCGCCTTTTTCATTGGTTAAGAAATCGGTAGCAGGGTTAAAGGTAAGATCACCAGCAATAGCTAAAGCGGTCACCAATTCAGGAGAACCTACAAAGGCAAATGTATTTGGATTGCCATCGGCACGTTTAGCGAAGTTACGGTTGAATGAGTGTACAATGGTATTCTTTTCAGCTTTCTCAGCACCAACACGTGCCCACATACCGATACATGGTCCACAAGCGTTAGCAAATACTTTAGCACCAATCTGATCAAAAGTTTCTAAGAAACCGTCGCGCTCAATGGTATAACGTACTAACTCCGAACCTGGAGTGATAGTGAATTCAGCTTTAGTTTTAAGGTTTTTATTAGCAACCTGTTTCGCTAATGAAGCAGCACGTGCAATATCTTCATATGAAGAGTTGGTACAAGAACCGATCAATCCTACTTCAATTTTGGTAGGCCAACCGTTTTTCTCAGCTTCTTCTTTAATTTTTGAAATAGGGGTAGCTAAATCTGGAGTGAAAGGACCGTTTAAGTGTGGCTCTAGTTCATCTAAGTTAATTTCGATCAACTGATCGAAATATTTCTCAGGGTTAGCATACACTTCAGCATCTGCTGTTAAATGTTCTTTGATTCCATTAGCCAAGTCAGCAACTTCATTACGATCAGTTGAACGTAAATAACGCTCCATTGACTCATCATAACCGAAAGTTGAAGTGGTTGCACCAATTTCAGCACCCATGTTAGCGATAGTACCTTTACCTGTACATGACATAGAGGTAACACCTTCGCCAAAATATTCTACAATGCAACCGGTTCCACCTTTTACAGTTAAAATTCCGGCAACTTTTAAGATCACGTCTTTTGGAGCAGTCCAGCCACTTAATTTACCGGTTAATTTCACGCCGATCAATTTAGGGAATTTCAACTCCCAAGGCAGGCCAGCCATTACGTCACATGCATCAGCACCACCCACACCAATTGCGATCATACCTAAACCACCAGCATTTACAGTGTGCGAGTCGGTACCGATCATCATACCACCCGGAAACGCGTAGTTTTCTAAAACTACCTGGTGAATGATACCTGCACCTGGTTTCCAGAATCCAATACCATATTTGTTTGAAACAGATGATAAGAAATCATAAACTTCTTTATTCGTAACTTCTGCTGAATGTAAATCCTCGGAAGAACCAACTTTCGCAGTAATTAAGTGGTCGCAATGAACAGTTGAAGGAACCGCAACTTTAGGGCGGCCTGCTTGCATAAATTGTAACAAGGCCATTTGAGCCGTTGCATCTTGCATGGCTACCCGATCCGGAGCAAAATCAACGTATGACTTGCCACGTTCATAGATAGTACCAGGAGTACCATCCCATAAGTGAGAATAAAGAATTTTTTCGGTAAGTGTTAACGGACGGCCTACAAGCTTACGTGCCGCCTCTACACGGGCTGGCATGCGCTCATAAACCTTCTTGATCATTTCTATGTCAAACGCCATTTTTATGAGTATTATATGTTTTTTTAATATGGACTTAATTAAATAACCTCTGTTTGGGCAGAAGGTTTAGCGAAATTTAGAGATGGCTCGGAAGAATTGATAAAAGTTTTTATTCAACTTTATGAAATTCATAATTTAAGCAATGCGAATTTACAAAAAATCGGTTTAGAATCGCCGGTTATAACAGGTTTTGCTTATTTATAAAAATTCTAAATAAAAAGCATGTTCAAAATTGATGCAAGACAAAATGCCATATGGCTTAACTGTAAATTGATTTATTGTAAAATTGTTTTACCTGATTTACAATTAATCGGGTAAAACAAATAACAGTTTAACCGTTTATCATTACAACCCTTTATTATTTCCAGGAAATGGCGCAGCCTTTATAACTTTTACCATTGATCAGTATTTCGGCACTGAATTTATACTTTGTATCGGTCATGGTATCACTGCACTCTTGCTGACGAATCGTGATGCGAATATTAGCCCTTTCTTCCTTGTTACGGGTTTCATAGGTCCATGAAGTAGTGTCTTTATTAATTATAGGTTCCTTGAAATTAAAACGATATGCTTTTTGCGTATTAAAATCAGAGAATGAGATCAGGTTTTCAGATTTTGAGATCTCCAGGTTCCAGCTTGGTTCACTTCCCAAGGCCCAGAAATCATACGGAATACAAACGTTTTGATAGTTTTTATGTTCCATACGGCGAACTTCATATACTTTCAACGTTTTAGGAAGGGTTTTAGCAATACTGTCGTTAGTGGTTTTAGAAATAATACCTTTTAGTTCTACTAAAACAGCTTCTTCGGTGTGTTTAATGGCCGGCAAACTATCATAGCGCTGAGCCAGCGTACCTGTTTCATCTTTTACGAAGAAAACCATTGATGTATCAACACAATCTCTCAAACTATCCAGTTTTTCTGAATGCACATATAGGCCTTTTACATAAACGGTGTCATCGCCTAGTTTTTGTCCCGATTTGTTACCGTTTTGGCAAGAAAACAGCACTAAGGCTGATGAAAGTAGACAAAACGCTGTTAAAGAAGATCTGAGTGCTGTTTTTATGGTCATGGTTTAAGTTGTTGTTATTCAATTGGTTTAAATATTCATTCAATGATAGCTATGGCTGCGTAAACTGCGTACAATATTCAATTTTTAAACAGTATTACCAACAGCTTTATGCAACAATTGGGATAAAGTATAAAGGGAAAGTACAAAGTAAGAAGTACAAAGTACGATTTGGGATTTAGGATTTTAGAGTGAAGAGTAGAAAGTACAAAGCAAGAAGTACAAATAACAATTTGGGCTTTACGATTGTAGAGGGCGAGTAAAAAGGTAGGAGTTAGGTTGTAGATCTAAAATCTAACTCCTACCTACAAATGAAAAACGCCTTGATCTATTATCAAGGCGTTTTATATAAATGAGCTACAGTTTATTTGTTAGCCTATTTTAAACTTTCTTCTTTAATATTCATCATCTTGCGCAAGTTATTTAAAGCATAGCGCATACGGCCAAGGGCAGTGTTAATGCTTACTTCAGTTATATCGGCTATCTCTTTAAAACTTAAGTCGGCGTAATGACGCATGATCAACACTTCTCTTTGTTCTTCCGGAAGCATTAATATCAGCTTTCTTAAATCGGCAATATTTTGCTCTCTGATCATTTTATCTTCCGCATTTTCATCAACAAAGTGCAAAACGTTGAAGATGTCGTATCCGTCGATAGTGGTAACCACCGGTGTGCGTTTGTCTTTACGGAAATGATCGATAACAAGGTTATGGGCAATACGTAAAACCCATGGTAAAAACTTACCTTCTTCATTGTATTTACCGGCTCTAAGGGTATTGATTACCTTGATAAAAGTATCCTGGAAAATATCCTCAGCTAAATAAGAATCTTTAACCAATAAATAGATAGTTGTGTAAATTTTGGCTTTATGACGATTAATGAGAATTTCGAGCGCTTCTTCATTACCCTTAAGATAATGGTGAATCAGGGATTGATCGTTTTCTTGATGGCGGTTCATGGGCCTCTATCTATGTTAACTTTTAATTAAAAAAAATATTAAAGTAGTGTAGATTTTTAGCCTATAATTTCCTCCTGTTGTTTTTGGGTTATATCACAAATAAACGACTATTTTCAAAAAATCAAAAATATATTTTTGTTATAACCACAATTTTCAAACACAAATATATTTTTATTGAGTGTTGAAAATATGCAGTTTTGCTAAACTTTTCTAACAGGGCAAATGTTCAAACTTCGTACCTTTTTCAAACGGTTTTAATGAGTAAAAATATTGACGAGATCAGTGCGAAAACGCACATAGTGATAAAAGGGGCCAGAGTTCACAATTTAAAAAACGTGGATGTGGCCATTCCTAAGAACAAACTTGTGGTAATAACCGGCCTTTCGGGGTCAGGCAAATCAAGTTTAGCCTTTGATACATTATATGCCGAAGGCCAACGTCGTTATGTGGAAAGTTTATCTGCTTATGCCCGCCAGTTTATGGGCCGAATGAATAAACCCGAAGTTGATTATATCAAAGGTATAGCCCCGGCAATTGCCATTGAACAAAAAGTAAACACGTCAAATCCCCGCTCTACAGTAGGGACTTCTACTGAAATTTATGATTATCTGAAATTGCTTTTTGCAAGGGTGGGAAGAACATATTCGCCAATTTCAGGGATGGAGGTTAAGCGCGACAGCGTGACTAGCGTAACTGATTTTATTTTATCATTGACCGATGATACAGCGGTAAATGTTTTTTGTCCGTTACATCCTCATAATAACCGCGCCCTGAAGGAAGAACTGGCTGTTTTACTGCAAAAAGGTTTTAAACGGGTAGCCTATCACGGTAGTGTTTCAAAAATTGAAGATCTATTAGAAGATAAATCTATTGACGCCAATCATCCATTAAAGGAGGGAGAATTAAGGATTTTAGTCGACCGAATTATTGTGGATAGGGAAGAAGATACTTTAAACAGAATTTCGGATTCGGTTCAAACCGCTTTCTTTGAAGGCAAGGGAGATGCGTATGTTCAATATAAAGATGAAGCTACAGATGAAAACATTGAAAGGCATTTTTGCGACCGGTTCGAGTTGGATGAAATGCGTTTTGAGGAGCCAACGCCACAGTTTTTCAGCTTTAATAACCCATACGGAGCTTGCAAAACCTGTGAGGGATACGGAAGTGTGATCGGTATAGATCCTGATCTGGTGATTCCGGATAAATCGAAATCTATTTATGACAGTGCCATTGCTCCATGGCGTGGAGAAAAGATGAAGGAATGGAATGAGGCTTTGATTAAGAATGCGGCCAAGTTTGATTTTCCTATTCATCGGGCATATATCGAACTAACTGAGGAAGAAAAGGAATTGCTATGGACCGGTAACCGATACTTTGGTGGTTTAAATGACTTCTTTAAAGATCTCGAATCTCAAACTTATAAAATTCAGTATCGGGTAATCCTTTCCAGATACAGAGGTAAAACAGTTTGTCCTGATTGTAAGGGTAGCCGTTTGCGAAAAGATGCCAGCTATGTGAAGATTGCCGGAAAATCGATCACTGATATTGTGTTAATGTCTTTGGAAAAAGCTTCGAAGTTTTTTGAAGAGATTCAATTGAACGAACATGACGCTCAGGTTTCTAAACGTTTGCTGATTGAAATTCAAAATCGCTTACGATTTTTAAATGATGTTGGATTGGGTTATTTAACCTTAAATCGATTATCAAATACCTTGTCGGGAGGAGAGTCTCAACGCATTAACCTGGCTACATCCCTGGGAAGTAGTTTGGTCGGTTCCGTTTATGTTTTAGACGAACCAAGCATAGGCTTGCATCCTCGCGATACTCATCGTTTAATCGGGGTTTTAAAATCGCTGCGTAATGCTGGTAACTCGGTTTTAGTGGTTGAACACGAAGAAGAGATCATGCTTGCTGCCGATCACTTGATCGATATAGGGCCCCGGGCTGGCATTAATGGTGGAGAATTGGTGTTTGAAGGAGATTTTGCCGCCATCTTAACCGATACACATAGTTTAACGGGTCAGTATTTGTCGGGGAAAAAAGAAATTGCTATCCCTGCCCAGCGACGCAAATGGGCAGATTATATAGAAATTGAGGGAGCAAGGGAAAACAATCTTAAAAATATAAGCGTTAAGTTTCCGCTGCATACCTTAACCTGTATTACAGGCGTAAGCGGGTCGGGCAAAACAAGTTTGGTAAAGCGTATTCTTTATCCCGCTTTGCAAAAAGCTATCGGTAATTTTACCGGAGAGCAGAGCGGAGCCTTTAACAATATATCGGGAGATATTTCTAAGGTGGCCCAGATTGAAATGATCGATCAGAATCCGATTGGCCGTTCCTCTCGTTCCAATCCGGTGACGTATGTTAAGGCATATGATGAAATCCGAAACTTATTCGCTTCTCAATCGGCTGCAAAGGCATCCGGCTTAAAGCCATCGGCATTTTCGTTTAATGTTGAAGGCGGACGTTGTGATACGTGTCAGGGTGAAGGAGAAGTGAAAATTGAAATGCAGTTTATGGCAGATATTTATTTGCCTTGCGAAACCTGTGGCGGAAGACGGTTTAAACAACATGTTCTCGATGTAAAATACAGAGAAAAAGATATTTCCGAAATTCTCGATCTTAGTATTGACGAGGCTTTGGAGTTTTTTGTGGAAGAGAAAAAGATCACTTCGAAGATTCAGCCTTTGCAGGATGTTGGTTTGGGCTATGTTAAACTAGGGCAATCATCAAATACCTTATCAGGAGGAGAGGCACAGCGTATTAAACTGGCATCATTCCTGGTGAAAGGCCATAATCCTCATCATACTTTATTTATCTTTGATGAACCCACCACGGGATTGCATTTTGATGATATCAATAAACTGATGAAATCTTTCGATGCATTGATTGCACAGGGTAATACCATTATTGTGATCGAACATAATATGGACGTGATAAAATGCGCCGATTGGATCATCGATATCGGGCCAGAGGGCGGAGAAAAGGGAGGTAATTTGGTATTTGAAGGTGTTCCGGAAGACTTAATTAAATCGGAACATTCCTATACAGGCAAGTTTTTAAAAGAAAGATTAAATCATAAATAATAAGTGGAGGCTGAATAAATATATCAGCCTCTGTTTGTTTTATATTGATAAATTTTTCTTTGTTTTATTCTTGCTAAAACAATTTAGCATTAAATTGGGCACATCAATTTATATACCATGAATATAAACGTAAACAAAGTAAGATTCTTCTTAATGCTGCTGATGGCCATTTCGGTAAGTCAGGTTTTTGCACAGCAAAAAAGCAAGAGAATTGACTATGTGAATCCCTTCATAGGCACCGGGGGGCATGGACACACCTATCCTGGAGCGACCGTTCCTTTTGGGATGGTGCAATTGAGTCCGGATAATGGTTCGCAGGGTTGGGACTGGGTTTCGGGCTATCATTATACTGATTCATTAATTACAGGATTCAGTCATACACACTTAAGTGGAACCGGAATTGGCGATTTAGCTGATATTTCCGTTATGCCTACCTTAAAATTGGTTGACTCAGCAAAGATCCTCGAGCACTTTTCACATAGCCGTGAAAAGGCTTCTCCAGGTTATTATTCAGTTCTTTTAGATGATTCAAAAATAAAAGTAGAATTAACCGCTAGTCAAAATGTAGGTTGGCACCGATATACATTTCCAGAATCAGAAATAGCCACCATAAGATTTGACCTAGGGTTTGCCATTAACTGGGATTCACCGGTAGAAACTTACCTCAAAATTGAAAATGACTCTACTGTAGTGGGTTATCGAAAATCAAAAGGTTGGGCTGATGACCAATGGGTATTCTTTGCTGCGCAACTTTCGAAAAAGATCTTAGGCTTTTCTGTTGTAAAGGATGGAAAGGAGAGTGGCTTTAAAGCTGAAAGAGGCAAAAAAGTAGTTACATCGTTAATTTTTGCCACTACAGAAAATGAACAAGTGATAATGAAAGTGGCCCTTTCATCAGCCAATATTGAAGGAGCGTTAAAAGCATTAGAGGCTGAAAAAGGCTGGGGTTTTGACAAAACCCGAAAGAATGCAGAACAAACCTGGGAAAAGGAATTGGCTAAAATAGATGTAAGTGGTACTGATGAAAATAAAACGATTTTTTATACGGCGCTGTATCATACATATGTTGCTCCAACCCTTTTCAGCGACTTAAACGGTAATTATAAAGGGCCTAACGGACAGGTTAATCAGGCAAAAGGCTTTATGGATTATTCAGTATTCTCACTTTGGGATACGTTCAGAGCCGCAAATCCGTTGTATACCCTCGTTCAGCCAGAGCGAGTTCCTGATTTTATCAATTCTTTTCTGGCATTTTATAAGGAGTCGGGCTTATTGCCGGTATGGCCACTGGCCGGAAACGAAACCAATTGTATGACCGGCTATCATGCGGTTCCGGTAGTTGCCGATGCAATTTTAAAAGGCTTTAAAGGGTTTGATTACGAGCTAGCCTATGAGGCGATGAAGGCAAGCTCAATGCAAAATATTCGCGGAACAGATGCTTATCGTCAGTATAAATATTTACCTCAGGATAAAAAAGATGAAAGTGTTACCATCACACTTGAGTATGCTTATGATGACTGGTGTATTGCCCAGGTAGCCCAAAAACTTGGTAAAACCGATGATTATAACACTTATATGAGTCGTGCAGGTTATTATGCCAACTTGTTCGACAAATCAACAGGTTTTATGCGAGCCAAAAATTCTGATGGTCAATGGGTTCCTAACTTCGATCCATATTTTTCAGAGCATGGCGCCAAATCGCAGTACACAGAAGGTAACGCCTGGCAACATAGCTGGTTTGTTCCTCATGACCCTCAAGGTTTAATTAACCTGTTTGGAAGTAAAGAGGCATTTGTAGCAAAGCTGGATTCGCTGTTTACCGTAAGTTCAGAAATGACTGGTGCAAATAAATCTCCGGATGTTTCTGGGTTTATCGGTCAGTATGCACATGGTAATGAGCCAAGTCATCATATTGCCTATTTATATAATTATGCCGGCCAGCCCTGGAAGAGTCAGGCGCGGGTGAGAGAAATTTTAAGAACCATGTATACCGCAAAACCTGATGGTCTTTCGGGTAATGAGGATTGCGGACAAATGAGTGCCTGGTATGTATTAAGTTCGATGGGTATTTATCCGGTTAATCCGGCAAGTGGGGTGTATGTTTTCGGTAGTCCGATACTAAATTCTGCAAAGATCAACCTGGGCAATGGTAGAACGTTTGCCATTAACGCGGTAAATAACTCCAAAGAAAATATATATATACAATCGGCAAGCCTAAATGGAAAACCGTATAATAAAACTTATATCACGCATTCCGATATGCTAAAAGGGGGAGTGCTGGTATTTACGATGGGTAAAACACCTAATAAGAAATTTGGAACGGATGAAAAGGCAATTCCACCTGCTATGAGTTTAGCCCGATAGTTGATAAAAAAAGTCCTGATTTATTCGATCAGGACTTTTTTTATGGTATTAACCGATGGATAATGTCATATTTCTTGCCAGCAACGAAGCTCCAACGATACCGGCCTTTGCACCCAGTGTTGAGATAGTTAATTGCGTGTCGTTATTAACAAGGCTTAGTGAATATTTATTTAAGGCACTTTTAATTGGTAGCTGGATATAATTACCTGTAGAAGCGATCATTCCTCCTAAAACCACCATTTCCGGATTGAAAAGGTTGATCAGCAGGGCAACGCCTCTGCCAATTTTTTCGCCGATTTGTTCCAAAAGTTCAATTGCCAAAACATCATCATTTATGGCAGCCTGTAAAATATCATCCAGTCGGATCTCCTCAAGCTTTTTATTGCGCATGGCAATACTTGATGAACCTTCTTCAATTTTCTTAATAAATAGTTTTAATAAAGCATCGCCCGAAGCTTCAGTTTCCAAACAACCTTTTTTGCCGCAATGACATAATATCTCGTTGTTGAAAAATGGGATATGTCCGAACTCACCAGAATATCCTGATTTACCATAGTATAGCTGACCATTAATCAAAATACCCATACCAATCCCGTAATCGAGATTGACGAATAAGACATTTTTTTCCTCACCAACCGAACCCGAGCAATATTCACCATAAGCCATGGCCCTCGAATCGTTTTCGATAAGTGTTTTAATCCCCACCTTGCTTTCCATGATCTTACTTAGCGGTTCATCATTGCTAAAATAGAAGGAGTTGTAGTTATAACCGGTAGCAAAATTTACCCGGCCCGATAAGTTGATTCCCATTCCCAGAATTTTATCCTTTGAAATAGGTTGCTCGTTAATGAATTTTTGAATTATTGAACAAAGTTCATCAAGTGAATCCATTGTATTAAAAAGTCTGTAAGGGATCTTTTCCGTTACCTTAACCAGATTTTTTTTAAAGTCGAGTAAGCCTATGCTTACATGGTATTTGCGCACTTCAACGCCAAGAAAGAAGCCCGATTCCGAAGCTAGTCCGTATAAATTTGGTCTGCGACCACCTGTTGAATCTATTTTTCCATAATCTTTTACCAATCCTTCTTTGATCAAGTCGTTTATGAGAGTGGTAACTTTTGGCGCGCTGGCGTTTAACTCTTTACATAAATCGGCAATGGTGGCATTTCCGATGTTTGCAAAATGGCCTATCGTCTTTTTCTTTAAATCTAAATTTTTATATGCTACACCCGAAATGTTTTCATTTTCGAGTTCTTCAAAAAAAGTATTCGTTGCATTCATGTTTAAAAGTCAATCAATAATGAAAGAAATTTTTATATATGGTTACGAATATAATTGTTTATTCGAAAAAAAATTAAAAAGATTCAATTGATTTATCAAAAAAGATAGCTAATGGATGCTGTTTTAGAGGGGGTATTTCAAATTCAAGGAATTCCAAGCGTTTAAATTATATCAATTCAATTGCAAAAGAAAAGGGGTGGAAGAGTAATTAGGATGGTAAAAAGGTTCCTTTTTAAAACAAATAAAAAGGTGATCTTTTTTGAAGATCACCATAAACAAGAGCAAAAAGACTTCCAATCGTATGCTACTTATTTTTTTACTATTAGATTTTAAACGAATCTTTTTAATTGTATACCGCTATTTCAAAAGTGATTTAGGGTGCTAGCAAAATAAAAGAATTTAAGTTGTTAATTTTTTTTACTAATAAAGGTAAAAATAAAGAAAATAGGAATATGTTTTATGAGAAAATATTTTTCCCTCTTTTAGTAAAGTTAAAACTAGTCATCTTTTTAATAGTATTATATAATCTAGCCGGTTTTTTAAAACTGTATAATTTAAATCAAATAGCAAAAGAACTAATGAATAAACGGATTGATTGGAGAAATTATTATCTCATTTCTAATGGTAAGAGGTTTTTAAATTGATCAATAAAAAAATCGATCGGGTTAGGGTTAATTGAGGAGGTGTTTTAGTTATAATCACTTTTTAATTGAAAAGTGAAGTTTAGAGTTAACTACGTAAAAAAATAATTTTAGGAATTTGTTACTTATTAATTTTTAGCCTAAGTTTTCATTTTTTTCTCAATCAAATAATCAAAGTGGTGCCAGTATTCCATTAGAAAGTAAATTTGAACAGTTGTGTTAGGATTGATTTTTAGAAAAATTGCAGTCTCTTTTCTATTTATATAAAATTGAGGATCTAAAAGCTGGAATCTGTTATCTTTGCAGCTTAAAATTGTTAGACATATTAAATGAATAAGCATCTATTAGTATTTTTCGTATTACTTTCCCTTTTAATATCCTGTAAACCTTCAGCTTTAAAACAAAATAAGACTGAGAATGAAGGAAAAGTAGAAGAAACTAGGGCAGTTGTATCAAAGAAAGCGGTTGTTGTGTTTGATCAAAAATATGTTGGACAAATCAGGGGAGCCGATTTAAATGATTGGCGTTTTTCGGTAAGGCTGTACGAAACACCCAAAACCTTTTGGTACCGAATGGATGTTGTTGACCGTGAACTTGAAGTTAGTGATACAGTGGTGTTTCCAAAATTAGGAATGGAAATGGTTCCGGCCTTGAAAAAAGGACATGAACCCAACTCCTGCCTTGTTGGTTTTTTAGATAAACAAGGAAACTTCCTGGAATACAAAAAGGTTGTATCCGGATCAAAAGGATTAATGATCAGGCAAACGAAAACCTATTACGTTAGTTCTAAAAAAGCAGCGCGTTAAAATATAAATCCCGAGGATATCAGATACCGGATAAAACAGATTTGGCATTAACCTCATCTTTTTTTAACTGTGCGGTAAGTTCTTCCAAACCGTTAAACTTTTCATCATTTCTAATGAATTCAATAAATTCAATTGTGATGGATTGGGTATAAATATCGCGGTTAAAATTGAAGATGTTTACTTCAATGTTGTGTGTCATGCCATTAATTGTAGGCCTATGACCGATGTATAGCATTCCTCCAAACTGTTCCTCATCAATGTGCACTTTTACTGCATAGATACCGTCGCTGGGAATTAGTTTATAACTTTCTTCTACATATAGATTAGCAGTAGGGAACCCGATTTTTCTTCCAATCTGGTCGCCTTTTACCACTCGTCCACTTAATCTGAAATTATAACCCAGAAATTCATCCGCTGCGCTAACATTACCTTTTAACAAAGCTTCACGGATTTTGGTTGAGCTTACCGCAACGTCATTCACATCCTGTTCAGGAATCTCTTCTACCTCAAATCCATATTGCGGGCCATACATTTTAAGATGTTCAAAACTGCCTTCGCGATCTTTGCCAAAACGATGGTCGTAGCCAATTACCAATTTTTTGGTTCCTATTTTCTTTACCAAAATGTCTTCAATGAATTCGGAAGAGTTGAGGTTTGAAAAATCGCGGGTGAAAGGTATAATGATCAGGTGTTGAATACCTGCCTGTTTCAAAAGATCGATCTTTTCATCCAGGGTATTGATCAGTTTTGGATGGTTTGATTCGGGATGCAGGATCATACGTGGATGAGGAAAAAAGGTGAGTAACACCGTTTCTCCGTCAATAGAGCGGGCAATTTCTAAAAGTCGCTGAATGATTTTGCGATGGCCGAAATGCACACCGTCAAAAGTGCCAAGAGTAACTACCGGGCGCTCAAGAGTTTTAAAATCATCAAGACTTCTGTATATGTTCATTTGTTAATGCTTAAGGTATTACAGTTCATGGTCGATAGTCCATGGTCCATAATTTTATAGTTTAAAGTTTATCAAAGGACTATGGCCTTTGGTCCAGGGGCTCCTTTTGTTTCCTAATCTCTTCCACCATTTGCATTACTTCGGTGGCATTCTCAATTTTAAATTCACCGATCCGGGTGCGGCGTAGAGCCGATAAATAGGCTCCATTATTCAGCTTTTTACCAAAGTCATGAGCAAGTGAACGGATATAAGTTCCTTTGGTGCACACCACTCGGAAATCAATTTCCGGTAACTCAATACGGGTGATCTCAAATTCACTGATGGTCACTTTTCGTGATTTAATGATCACTTCTTCACCACGGCGTGCTTTTTCATACGCTCTTTCCCCGTTAATTTTTATTGCAGAATGTGCCGGCGCAATCTGTTCAATTTCACCGATAAAATGCTTTGTATTATCCACAATCTGATCTTGAGTAATGTGCCTGATATCATACTGCACATCTACCTCCGTTTCCATATCGTATGAAGGAGTTGTTCCTCCCAACACCATGGTGCCGGTATATTCTTTTTCCTGAGCCTGATAATCGTCAATCTTCTTGGTGAACTTGCCTGTACAAATAATTAACAAGCCTTTGGCCAGTGGGTCAAGGGTGCCGGCATGACCTACCTTTATTTTGGTGGGTTTAAAGGCATTCCTTATTTTTCCAACCACATCAAAAGATGTCCATTTGTAGGGCTTATTAATTAACAATACCTCTCCCTCCTGAAACTTGCTAAAGTCAGGGGTAGTATCACCATTTGATCTTTTTATGTTGTTTTCTGAAGAGTTAGAAAAATTATTATTCTCGTTAATCATGCTCAATTACCTCAGGGGCAAAGATAGTGTGAATATTGGTTTAATAGGATTGGCGAGTCTGTTTATTTTTAGGGAAATTGATCTGCATATAGATCAATGCCAGAGAGGTAATACCAGCGCAAATATAAAGCGTGATCGGGATCATCTTTAAATCATGGATAAATAACCAGCCGGCAAGTAATGCACCGAGGCCAATTCCCGCTTCCAGTGCGATATACATCGTAGCCATTGCTTTTCCACGTTGTTCAGGATGGCCAAGGTCAACGGTCCATGCCGATACCGTAGGTGACAACATGCCGGTAGAAACGCCGTAAAGAGAGGATGCAGCCAATAGTCCAACTGCCGATTTTGCAAATCCTATTGCCAACAAGGCCATGATTAACAGGCTGAGGCTCACTTTTAGGACGATAATGCGTCCGTGTCGGTCGGAAACTTTACCGGCTAAAAACCGGATCAATAAAGAGGCAATGGTAAACACCATATAAAATAAACCTTTATTGGTAACGCCTAAATGTAAGCTCCAATCAGACACAACAGTAAGAATGGCGCCATAGCTGATGTAACTTAAAAAGGTAATAATGGCCGCCGGTAGTGCCCGAGTATCAATAATATCTTTACGGTTTATTTTTAAATGTGAAGGATGAAAGCGTTGTTTGTCTCGCAGTGTTTCTTTCATGTTCATTAGTATGGCTATCGACAATAATGCAAAAACGGAAGAACAATAGAATAAAACATTGATCGAAAAATGCGAAGTGATCCAGCTTCCAATAGCCGGGCCAATGGCCATACCAGTGCTAAAAAATAAACCATGAATACCCATAGCTTCGCCCCATCGTTTTACCGGAATCAAATCGGCTACGTAGGCTGCCGTGGCGGTGGGTTTAAAGCCGGTTGAAAAACCATGAAATAGCCTGAGCAATAAGAAGCCTGCAACCGTGGTCAAAACCGGATACAAAAATCCGCAGAAAAAACACACTAATGAACCGATGGCCATTACAGGTACTCTTCCTATGGTGTCGGTGAGTTTTCCACTAAATGGCCGGGAAATACCGGCTGTTAATGTAAATAGTGCAATGATCAATCCTTTGTATTCGGCGCCGCCTAGGGAGGTGAGATAGGAGGGAAGTTCAGGAATCAGCATATTGAAGCTTGCAGAGAACAGAAACGAACTCATGCACACTAATACAAATTGTAAATTATAAACCGATTCGGATCTTTCAGGACTATTTTGCAAACTCACAGGACGTTAATGAGGGTGCAAAAGTAGGGAGTTTTTTTGAAGTATCCTTCGACTCCGCTCAGGATGACTATGCTTCGACTAGGCTCAGGATGACTAAGCTTCGACTGCGCTCAGGATGAATGGGCCTAGGATGACGCTTTAATGTCAGGCTGAGCGAAGTCGAAGCCTATTGTTAAAAATACAATCAGTTAAGGATTCCTCATGCCATGGAATGAAACATGGATTCTTCGTTCTATCTAAATGATTTCCAGGTTATGTCCCATGAAATAAAATATCAGGATCAAAAGGCCAACAACTATACGGTAATAGCCAAATACTTTAAACCCGTGTTTAGTTAGGTAACCGATAAAGGCTTTTATAGCGATAATGGCCACGATAAAGCCAGCGAGATTACCTACCGCGAACAATTGCCATTCATGTGTATTTAATGAAATTCCGTCCTTATAAAAATCATACATTTTTTTTGCCGTTGCAGCAAACATGGTAGGAACAGCTAAAAAGAAAGAGAATTCAGCAGCTTGCTTTCTGTTTAGTTTTTGAGTTAACCCACCAATAATGGTTGAAGCCGAACGAGAAACCCCGGGAATCATGGCGATGCATTGGAACAAACCAATTACAAAAGCATTGTTATACTTTATTTCTTTGTCAGGATTATTTTCTGAAGCTTTGAACCATTTGTCGAGCAAAATGAAGATAACCCCACCTACTAAAAGCATAATGCCTACAGTTAAAACACTTTCGAGTAAGGCATCAATTTGTTTTGACAGCAAAAGGCCGAAGATGACAGCAGGTATAAAGGCGACAAAAAGCTTAAAATAGAAATCAAGACTTTGGAAAAATCGCTTGAAATATAATACCACAACCGACAAGATAGTGCCGAATTGAATACCTACCGTAAAGAATTTAGTGAAATCACTGTTCGGAACTTTCATCAGCCAGGACGCTATGATCATGTGGCCTGTTGAGGAAACAGGTAAAAATTCGGTCAATCCTTCAACAATTGCAAGGATGATTGCTTGAATAAAGGTCATGTGTTTTTATAGGGGTATAAAAAGTAGATAGACCATGGTCCATAGTTGAAATGAATCTATGGACTATGATCTATTAACTATGGACTAATTACTTTGCTGATTTCTTAAAGATTGCAAAGAATTCAATAGTAAAACCGATAAGTACTAAAATTGGAGCTACTACCAATTTAGTGTTGTTGTAAATGTCGCTGGTTCCGCTCATGCAGATAAATCCCAGAGTAATTACTGCCAGGCCTACAAGCATTAAGATGTAATTTTGGCGACCAAAAAGGGAGTTTACCTTTTTATCGGTTGGTGAGGTGGTTTTTGTTTCAGTACTCATTTAATATTTTCTGGATGTTGCAATGGCAACTTTAGTTTTAAACGTATAAAGCGTCAATTTTCAGGCGTAAATAACGGGTTACTGCAAAATAGGTGCTGAACAGAGAAATCAGGATTCCTAATACGATCAGTCCGATAAATAAAAGACCGAACTCTGAATAGTCTTGCAGTACAATTAACTCCGGTACTTCCTGACGGGTAAGGTACAATACGCCCATAACCATTAGGGTTGCCAATAATCCGGCTAAAATTCCGTGCAATATTGCCATACCCAGGAACGGGCGGCGGATGAAGTTTTTGGTAGCTCCAACCAACTGCATGCTTTTAATAGTAAAGCGCTGTGAATAAATGGCCAGGCGAATCGTATTATTGATCAGGGCAAGGGCGATGAACAACAATAAACCGCCAAATCCTAAAATGATAAAGCTGATGGCTTTAAGGTTACGATTCATCGAATCAACCAGTGATTGCTGATATTTTACCTCTTTAACTAATGGTTTACTCGAAATAGTTTGAATGATCTTATCAATGTTAGCATTGTTGGCGTAGTCAGCCTTCATGTATACATCTATAGAGTATAATAAAGGGTTATAGCCAAGGAACTTTATAAAGTCTTCACCCAAATCTTTTGAAAGATTTTCAGCAGCCAGTTCTTTACTCACGTATACAGTTGATTTTACTGCAGGGGATTTTTCAATTTCCTTTTGCAAAGCAAGGATGTCAACCTCTTTGGCATCTTCGTTTAAATAAACATTAACTACGATATTTTCTTTCACATAATCAGAAAGTTTGCGGGCATGTAAAATGATCAAACCGGCAAGCCCAACCATTAATAACACCATTGCAATACTGATTACCGTGGTAATGTATACTCTTTTGGTCTTTCGTGAAACGTTGCTTTCTTCAAATTCTGACATAAGAATTCCTTTATAGGTGTTGCGAAAATACTAATTCAAATTACAAACGTAAACTTCAAGTAATTATTTCCGCGGTTAAATTCATATTTTCGCGTTTCTAATTGAGAATTACGGGTTACGGATGGCGCGTTAGAGGTTTAAATCTCAGTATATAAACCCTAGGCCGCGATCAGCAACCCGAAATTATTTTAATTATTCGACAAAGATGGAATATAAGTTTCGCGAAATTGAACAGAAATGGCAGAAGTATTGGGCCGAAAACCATACATACAAGGTTGACATCAACTTAAACAAGCCAAAATATTATGTACTGGATATGTTCCCATATCCATCAGGTGCAGGCTTGCATGTTGGTCACCCGCTCGGCTATATTGCCTCTGATATCTTTAGCCGTTTCAAACGATTAAAAGGATTCAATGTATTGCATCCAATGGGTTACGATGCATTTGGATTACCTGCCGAGCAATATGCCATCCAAACCGGTCAACATCCGGCTATCACCACAGATCAGAATACGAAACGTTATCGCGAACAGTTGGACCGTATTGGTTTTGCTTATGACTGGAGCCGCGAACTGCGTACCTGCGATGCCGACTATTATAAATGGACGCAATGGATCTTCATGCAGTTATTTGATGCATGGTACAATTTTGAGACGGATAAAGCTGAGCCTATTAATGTGCTGGTTGCCAAATTTGAGAACAATGGAACCAACGGTGTTAAGGCTGCTTGTGATGAGGATACCCGTTCTTTTACAGCTGCTGAATGGAATGCGATGAGCGAAGATGAGCAGCAAAAAGAATTGCTGAAATATCGCTTAACCTATTTGTCAGAATCAGTTGTTAACTGGTGCCCTGCGTTGGGAACTGTACTGGCAAACGACGAAGTGATAGGTGGTTTTTCAGAGCGCGGTGGTCATCCTGTGGAACAAAAGAAAATGAGCCAATGGAGTATGCGTATTTCGGCATATGCTGAACGTTTGCTACAGGGCTTAGATAATATCGACTGGCCGGAGCCTATTCGCGAAATGCAGCGCAACTGGATCGGTAAATCCGTGGGGGCGTTGTTGAAATTCAATTTAGAGAAGTTTGAGGATAAAATTGAGGTTTTTACTACTCGTTTAGATACCGTTTTTGGGGTAACCTTTTTAGTGTTGGCTCCTGAACATGAATTGGTAGATAAACTTACCACTCCCGAGCATAAGGCTGAAATAGAAGCTTACATTAATAAAACCAAGCAAAAGAGTGAGCGCGACCGGATGGCGGATGTTAAAACCGTTTCGGGGGCGTTTACAGGAGCTTTTGCCATTAACCCATTAAGCGGTGAAAAAGTGCCGGTTTGGATTGCTGATTATGTATTGGCCGGTTATGGTACTGGAGCGGTTATGGCCGTACCATCAGGCGATGAGCGTGATTACCGCTTTGCACAGCACTTTAACCTTCCAATTGTTCAGATCTTAGATAGTCAGGTAATCGATGAAACTGCCGACGCGACCAAAGAAGGTAAATACGTTAATTCAGGATTGATTGATGGAATGGACTATGCAGAGGCAATGAAAACTCTTGTTCATAAAATTGAAGCAGAAGGAACGGGGAAGGCTAAGACCAATTACCGTATGCGCGATGCTATTTTTGCCCGCCAGCGTTATTGGGGTGAACCGGTGCCTGTATATTTCAAAAATGGTTTGCCTTATTTAATTGACGAATCGGATCTGCCGCTGATCCTTCCGGAGATCGATAAATACCTGCCAACTGAAACCGGAGAGCCGCCATTGGCAAGAGCCGCCGGTTGGAAGTACAAAGGAGAATTTGAATACGAGCACAGCACCATGCCTGGATGGGCGGGGAGCAGCTGGTATTGGTACCGCTATATGGATGCTAAGAATGATTCGTCATTTGTTTCTAAAGAAGCCACCGATTATTGGAAAGATGTTGACCTATACATAGGCGGTTCGGAGCACGCTACAGGCCACTTGTTATATTCTCGTTTCTGGAATAAAGTATTGAAAGATCTTGGATATGTACAGGAAGAGGAGCCTTTCAAAAAGCTCATCAACCAGGGGATGATTCAGGGCCGATCAAATTTTGTGTACCGTATTATCGGAACCAACAAGTTTGTTTCCTACGGTTTGCGTAAGGATTACGACACACAGCCTTTACACGTAGATGTAAACATTGTTCATAATGATGTGTTGGATCTGGAGAAATTCAAAAAATCTATACCTGATTACGCTAATGCCGAATTTGTACTGGAAGATGGTAAATATATCTGCGGGCATGAGGTAGAGAAAATGTCGAAATCGAAGTACAATGTGGTGAGCCCTGACGATATTATTGAGCAATACGGTGCCGATACCCTGCGCATGTACGAAATGTTCCTGGGTCCATTGGAACAATCCAAACCATGGAACACCAATGGGATTTCGGGCGTTTACAATTTCCTTCGTAAGTTTTGGAATTTGTTTTTGGATGAAAAAGGAGAGGTTAGTGTAACTAACGAAGAGCCGAGCAAGGCCGAGTTAAAAGCTCTTCACAAGATCATTCAAAAGGTTGAAGAAGATGTTACCCGTTTCTCATTCAATACTTCGGTATCAAGTTATATGATCTGTGTAAATGAGCTTACGGCTTTAAAATGTAATAAACGTGCCATTTTAGAACCACTGGTAATTACCATTTGTCCTTATGCGCCTCATATTGCCGAAGAGTTGTGGAGCATTTTAAACCCAGGAAAAGGAAGTGTTATCGACGCCGTTTATCCTGAATTTAAACCTGAACATTTGGTGGAGGATGCATTTGATTATCCAATCTCTATTAATGGAAAGGTGAAAACCAAACTGAACGTTTCTTTGGCACTAGAGCCTGCTGATGTTGAAAAACTGGTTTTGGAAAGTAGCGATGTGAAAAAATACCTGGATGGCAAAACACCTAAAAAGGTGATCGTTGTGAAAGGCCGCATTGTTAATATGGTGATTTAGTAGGTTAATGAGGCTAAGCAGCCATTAGTAATTAATACATAACAAAGGCGATTCGAAAGGGTCGCTTTTGTTGTTTATAAGCAAAAAAAACGCGTTCCGAATTTCGGGACGCGTTTACATATGAAAGGTTATTTAAAAAAGCTTGTTTAGTCGGCGTTACAAAAATAATCGCAATTATTATCGTAAACCATTGCTGCACTTGGACCGTATTTCTGGTACTTTCTTCCTAGTAAATATTTTAGATAGTCATAAGTCTGTTGTGCATACTTAGTAGATGATTTGCCTGATTTGGAGATTTTCATGTCGGCGCTGAATGTTGAAGACGATGCTTTCATAACTATATAATTTGAGACTATAACTAAAATTCAAATGTTGTTCCGTTTTTAGAACACTACAAAAGTAACATGCCTTTTATTCAAAAAAACTGATAAAAATCAATTATTGTAAAAATAACACTTTGATAATGAGAATGTTTAATTAGTGCGGTTTGTTTACCTTTATGATGCTTTAGTTAATTATAGTAATTAAAATTTCTTATAATGTATATTTTATTCATCAGCCATTAAAATTTAAAAAACACAATCGGCTTTTTATGAATGATTTAAGTGTTGATAGCTAAAGTGGCTAAGTGTAGTTAAAAAAGGAAAAGCCTTTTCAGTTAAAAAAAATACTCTGCAATAAGCAGAGTATCGATAACGTGCTAGGCGGTAAATCGTGTTATGTGAGGGTGCACCAGGTTTTCAAATGATTTGAATGGCATTTGAATAAGTTCTTTATGTGAGCCCGAGTTAAATGCTATTTTCTGGTCATTAGATAGTTGTTCATCCACAAATACGTCCATGCCGTATAAGTTTCCGAAAGGAGGCATAGCGCCGGTTTCACAGTCCGGAAAATAGGTTCTGAATTCTCCTTCACTGGCCAGTGAAATATTGCTGGCTCCGGTTATTTCTTTCAAACGACCAATATCAATGCGGCAATGGCAAGGAAGAACGGCCATCATCATACGGTCATCAACTTTAAGCATTACGGTTTTTGCCATTTCATTGCCCGGAATATGGGCGGCGGCGGCAGTTCGTTGGGCAGTGGCGGTTGCCATGTGATCAATTACGGCGTACTGAACATTCTGGTTGTTCAAGTAATCCTCTAACTTTTTGCTTAGCATATATCCTCCTTTTTTTATTGTCAGATTAGCAGGCAAATGCGAACTGAAATTACGAATAAATGGCTTCATTATCAATTGAAATTGGTTTTTGGAAGCGCCCGGTGTTATAACAATATTCAATGGTAACCTGGGTGAACAGCGGGGTTATTTTTTTATAGCAGATTACCACTTCTCTTGCAAAATAAAAGCGGCATCAATAAAAAAAGCAGCCTTTTCAGGGGCTGCTCCAATAAACCAATTAATCAATGAAACAAGCGTTTTTCAATTGTTGTTTACATGAAAAAAATCTATTAATCGATCATTCTAAATCGGATGGCTTGTCCGCCACCGGCTGCCAGACTGATCTTCAATATTGATTCAGAATTTACTTTTGTTTGTGAAATAGCTACCGGAAGCGGGTTTGTATCATAGTTCGCACCTTCACCATCAGCATACACTTCGGCCATGTAGTTTTTTCCAGGTGTTAAGAAACTTAACTTGGCGTCAATGGTACAGGCTTTATCATTAGTGATAGATCCTAAGTACCAGTCATTGCTTTTGCGGTCCTTGCGGGCAATGGTTACAAACTCACCGATTTTGGCATCCAATACTTTAGTGGTTTCCCAATCGGTTGGAACATCTTCAATGAATTTAAAAGCCGGATTGTTCTCATAGTTCTTGGTCAGGTCGGCAGCCATTTGAAACGGACTATAAATCACCACGTACAATGCCAACTGTTTCGCTAAAGTAGTGTGAACTCTAAAGCCCCCGTCGTTTTTAAACTGAATGTCGAATATTCCAGGAGTGTAATCAATTGGGCCTGCTAAACCACGTGTAAAAGGGATAATGGTGGTATGAGAAGGCGTGTTACCTTCGCTCCATGCTTCATACTCGGTTCCGCGCACCCCTTCACGGGTCATTAGGTTAGGGTAGGTGCGACGTAAACCGGTATCTTTTATCGGCTCATGAATATCAACCATTACTTTGTGATTAGCTGCAGTTTCTACCACGTGCTGGTAGTGGTTAACCATAAACTGCCCCTGATGATACTCTTTGCCATTAATGCGTTTATTCACATAGCCTGTTTTAACTGCATGAATATTATTCTTCTCCAACAGCTTAAAGGCATCTTCCAACTGGCTTTCATAGTTGGCTACATTACCGCCGGTTTCATGATGAGAGATTAAAGCAACACCATTTTCTTGTGCGTATTTGCTCAGTTCGGCCATGTCAAAATCGGGGTAAGATTTGGTGAAGTTAAAATTTCCATCTTTTACCCAATCGCCATCCCAGCCTTCATTCCATCCTTCGGCAAGCACACCTTGAATGTTATGTTTTTTGTTAAAGTCGATCAAATCTTTAACGTTTTGAGTGGTGGCACCATGTTGCGGTCCCTGACCCCAGGTTTGGGTTTTAAGGTGCATACCCCACCAAACCCCGGTGTATTTACCTGGCTTTACATACGAAATATCGGTAAGTCTGTTAGGCTCGTTCAAATTGAGGATAAGGTAAGAGGTGATCAGATCGCCGGGTTTATCGGCAATTTGCAAAGTCCTCCACGGTGTATTCAATGAGCCTTTAACTTTCACTTTTACCCCATCGGCCCAAGGCACCAGATCACTTTTTAACAAGGTGGTTCCATTAGGTTTTAAGGTTGTTGAAGCATAATTGACCAATGCCGCCTCATGGATGCTTACAAACAAGCTGTCGTTTAGTTCCATAGTTAATGGCGTATGAACGTTTTGATCAAGCTTGCTAAGCATTGTTTTGGTAAAAGGCTGCTCTGAGTCTTGTGCGTCAGGAAATGCCGGAATCCACCATGCTTCTAAATCACGGGACATGTTAAACTCCGTGAGCTCATCCATAATTTGGTATTCGGTTAAACCCGGTTGTTCAGGTATCTCGTAACGAAATCCAACGCCATCATTATAAACCTTAAAAACAATATTCATTTTGCGTTTAAGGCCCTTTTTCTCTTGCAGCGATACTACCAGGCTTTTATAGTTATTACGGATATCCTTTACCTCACCCCATGGTTGTGTCCAGGTTTGATCAAAAGTGCCCGTTTTTGAATCAATAATTTTAAAATCTTTATCCAGCGAAGGAATATCTTTTAGGATAAAACCCATTTTCGAATCGTTAACAACCGAAAAGTTTCTTTTTCCAATGTTGTAATAAGGCACTCCGTCTTTCAACTGGAATGAAACGTTAAGGGTCCCGTCGGGAGACTTTACCGACAGTATTTGTGCGGTGGATTTACAACCCACAAACGAGGCACATACCAGCATCAGCAGGCATAAAACAATGTTTCTTTTCATCTTTCTCTTATTTAATTTCCTGCAGCAATGCTTTGGCTTCGGTTATTTTATTTGAAACGAGGTAGTAAAACACCTGGTCCAGTTTTTTCTGGTTTTCAGCAGAACCGGGATACTTTTTCCGCAGTTCATACAGTTTTGCTATCAATTCAAGTTCGGTTTGTGTATAGCTTACCCCCAGTTTACTTTGCAGGCTGGTTAAAAATCCATAGCCAAATTCTTTGGTAGGTTCTAACATCGTTCCTTCTCCATAATCATTCCAGGTAACCAGTTGAATGCTTTCTAATCCGCTGTTTAAAGCAAGATCGAGGGTGGCGTTAAAAGTTGAAATATTGTTATGGTCAATTGTAAAAGGATTGCTTCCCCAGCCGCCTTCGGTATAAAAAGCCTTAAAACCGGGATAGGCAGAGGCTACTTTTACACCAGCGTATGCATTGCCATAAAAATTAGTGAGATCGGTAAGGTTGGTCTTGTATACCCACCCAAATTCACCTGTGGCGTTTTTTCCGGCTTTACCTGATGCATTCCAAAGTGTGAAGAATGCAGGCTTTGTACTTAAACCGTTAAATACATTCGTCCACTCATTTTCAGTAGTAAAGGTTTGCGGACCGAAGACCATCAGCAATGGCTTGCCATTAACTTTTATGTACGATGATTTGTTAAAGTAATTTGATTGCAGGTAGGCCATATCTTGTTGAGCGGCTGCCAGCTTATCCGGAATTACCTGGGCATTGTAAGCAATGTTAATATTTTGATCTTCATAAACAATAGCAAAGGTTAAACCCACCTTGTCGAGCTTAGCGATAAGCTTTTCGGTGTTTTTAACCAGCAATGGGTAATCGTAAAGCACAGTTGTTCCTGGCCAATCGATGAAAACGCCATCAATGCCAGAAAGCTTCATGAGCAATAACTGATATTCGATAATAGCAGCATCACCTGAAGCATAGGGTCCTGTCAAGGGATAAAAATGTGCGGCAATTTCGCGCTGACCGCTACCATTAATAATATCGGGGTTTTTGTTGGCCATGGTCCAGTGCTGTCCCCATTTTCCATCAGGACTGGTTTCTTTTGATTCGAACCAGGGCATCAGGTGAACATAAACCTTTTGCGTTTTTGTTTTCTGCACCTTTTCAGCCGGATATGTCGTAACCTTAAATTCCTCCTTCGTTTGGGGCGCATCATCGCTTGATTTGCCACAGGCGCATACTATTAGCATTGCGCAAAGCAGCCAGGCGTGTATTTTCATTACTTTGCCGTTTAACGTAAAACAATGAAGTACGATTTAAGAAGTACGAAGTACAGTTTTGGTTAGCACCTTAACTGCACCTCGTCATCGTACTTCTTAACATTTATTAATAGCCTGGATTTTGCACCAGTTTGTTATTGGTTTGCATTGCCGAGGTAGGAATAGGATAGATCTCCCTGCGTTTATCAGTTTGATTCATCTCCCAGCCTTCAACACTGAATTTGCCAAAACGGATCTGATCGGTACGGCGGTGTTCTTCAAACAGGAACTCGCGAAGTAATTCGTCGTACATAAAATCAAGGTCAACATTTGCTGGAGTTTCAACATTCGCACGTTTTCTAACCGCCGCAACTATTGGCTGTGCCTGCCCACCACGTCCCAGGCGAATCAAGGCTTCAGCCTTCATTAGCATTACTTCAGCATAACGGATCAATACATAATCATTGCTGCGTTCCCATTTGTCGCCTTTAGAGTTTTGATATTTGATATCGCGTATACCATCACTTTGGGTGGCGCTTTCCAAACTTACCGCATCAGTGTAGTTTACAGGGTTTCCATCAGATTGTAAAAGCTGAGAACCATCAGGTGCTAATAAAGGACCTTGTAATAAGCCTTTGCGACGAGCATCGTTTTCTTCAAATTTTCCATACACACCAGGTTCGCAGCAATAACCGTTTACAAAGTCGGCCGTAGTTTGAAACGCCACTCTCGACTGGTAGTGCAATGCCAGCGACTGCTTGAAGTTACCCAAGGTTACTGTTGCGTCGTAAGGAACAACAAAGATATTTTCAACCGAACCCTGATTTTCTGTTAAGAAGTTATCAAGGAAATTAGTTTGAAGCGAATAACCGGTTACCTGGTCACAAGCATCAATACATTCCTGCCACATTGGAGTGCCTTTAAACACTTCGGCATTGATATACAAACGAGCCAGTAAACTGTAACCTGCTGCTTTGGTAAACTTGCCATAACCACTAGTAGGTAGTTTGCCTACTATATCCTTTAGCTCTGATTCGATGAAGTTAAACACTTCTGCGCGGGTAGATTTGGCTTTTACCTCTTTATCATTATAATCAATTTGCAGCGGAACATTACCGAACATGTCGCATAAGCGATAGTAATAGTAGGCTCTAACACCTCTTAGCTCCGCTTTTACATTTGCTTTCTGATCGGCAGTCAGGCTTGATTGATCAACCTGGAAAATAATTGAGTTAACAATGGTAATACCTGAATAAAGCATTTCCCAGGTTACCTGAATTAAGTTTTCATCAGGCTTCCAATTGTGACGCTGAACGCGTTGATGTACCCCGCCGTCATACCAGTCGGTTCCGCGGGTAGGAATTACCGCTTCGTCAGAAGCATTTTCATTTAATTCGTAGGTGTAATCTAATGGGAAATGCCCGGCATAACCACGTAGCGAAGCGTACGCACGGCCTACAATGGTTTCGATTTCCTGCGGCGTTTTTCCGTATTCATCCGTAGGGATAGTGTTATACAGTTTCTCATCAAGATTTGTACAACTGTTTACTGTTAATAACAGAGGTATTAGCGGTATATATAAAAGTTTCTTTTTCATGATGTTCATGGTTTTCGATTAGAACGATAAGCTGGCTCCTATTGAGAATGTTCTCGCTTTTGGATATGTTCCAGGATTTGACCCTCCCTGCGGAGTGATAAAGTTGTCGATACCCGGCATTGACAAACCGTCTAAGCTGATCTCCGGATCGGCACCATCGTATTTAGTGATCAGGAATAAGTTTTCACCGGTAACATAAACACGGGCATTGTGCAACCAAGAGTTAGCTTTGGTTTTGAACCTGTAGCCTAAAGTGAGGTATTGCATGCGAAGGAATGAACCATTCTGGATCCAGTAGCTGGAGAAACGGGCTTGATCGGTCAAGTTATCTTTTAATGATGCATCAGGAACGTTATTAGATGGTAAACGATTATCATCAGTGATGCTCATGCCGGTAGCATTCAATAATTTTTGTCCGAACAAACCATACATTGAGAACCCTGCGTCAAAGTTTTTGTAGCTGAAATTCATTCCCAAACCTCCGGTGAAATCAGGCTGTGCATCTCCTAAATATTGTCCGTCTGCATCAGTAATCTGACCATCTTCATTTAGGTCTTCCAGCATGAACTTGCCATTCTCATCAATGCCTAAGAATTTAGGTCCCCAGAAAGTGCCCGGAGCATAACCTTCTTTGATCACCTGGGTGTAAACGTTGGAAAATCCGCGGTTTACCAATAAGCCGCTATAAACAGCTTCCGTAGTATATGCATCATTAGAAAGCTTAGTGATCTTCTGCTTGTTTTTAGCAATGTTAAAGTCGATGTTCCACTTAAATTTATCAGTATTGTAAACAGAAGCGTTTAAGGTAAGTTCAACCCCTTTGTTGCTCAGGTTACCCACGTTAGCCAAAATGGTGCTGTATAAATATGGAGGCTGAGGCACGCGATAGGTATAAAGCAAATCGTTGGTTTGCTTGTCGTAATAATCAATGGTACCGGTAATACGGTTAAATAAGGTAAAGTCGGCACCAATATCTAACTGTGCGGTAGTTTCCCATTTTAAATCAGGGTTATTGTTTTGGATAGGGCCATAAGCGTTTTTCCATGAATCAGATGCCGAATCATAGTACAATTCGCCATTTAATGGGCCGCTCAAGGCTAAAGAAGTGTAAGGCGCAATACCTTCCTGGTTACCTGATAAACCGTAACCAGCTCTCACTTTTAACTGATTCAGCCAGTTAACATCTTTCAGGAACGCTTCCTCGGCCATGTTCCAGGCAATAGCACCTGAAGGGAACAATCCCCATTTATTGTTTGCACCAAACTTGGTTGAACCGTCGTTACGCAAGGTACCCGAAACCATGTACTTGCCTTTGTAGTTATAACTGGCACGACCGAAGAAAGAGATCAGTTTCCAGTCGGTTTTACCATTGTAAATATCGCTTACACGGTAATCCTGGCCCGATCCTAAATTATAATAACCAAATGTGTCGGAGTTGAAGCCACGACGAGATAAACCATAGAACTCATTCTGACTATCGAAATAAGAGTAACCACCTACTAAGTTTATTGAATGATCGGCGGCAATTTTAGCATCATAGTTCAGGTACAGTTCCATTAACTTCTCATTCACTTTATTGCCGGTTTGAGAACCAAAACCATCATCGTTCTGGCCGGTCATAGAGTTGGTAGGAGCGTAGTATAATCCTTCGAAACTGTTGTTGATGAACGAAAGGTTAGCCACTGCTTTTAATCCTTTTACAATTTCAAAATCAAATTTCGAAACACCTAAGAAACGGTTGGTGGTATTGTCATTTTTCAATTGCTCCAACTGGGCCACCGGGTTGTTATAGTCCAGGTTCCCTTTAGCCTCAAAGTAGTTGCCGTCGGCATCATAAATTGGCATAGTTGGGTTTACGTTATACATGTAACGTAAGGCGTTGTAATCAATTGGCTTAAACTTATCGTAAGTAGAGCTTAAGCTTAGGTCAATATTCAGCCTGTCGTTAATTGCTTTTTGTGTTACGTTGATCTTTCCATTTAAGCGATTGAGCTTGCTGGTTATGATGGTACCATTGTTTTGCATTAAGTTCAATGAAGCACGGTAGGTACTTTTATCATTTCCGCCTGATAAAGCAAGGTTATAGCCTTGAGAAAACGAATTTTGAGAAATTGCATCCTGCCAATCGGTTGTAGCGCCATAATCAACTGCTCCACCAATTTCATGGTCTCTTACATATTTTCTCCACTGGTTAGCAGATAACATGTCGATGCTATTAGCAGTATATCCGAAAGAACCATAGCCCGAAAGGTCAACTTTAACACGACCGGCCGCTGGTCTTTTGGTATTAACAATGATTACCCCGTTTGCACCTCTGGCACCATAAATTGCGGTTGCCGAAGCGTCTTTCAATACATCCATCGACTCAATGTCGTCAGCTGCAATGGTATTAATGTCGGCTCCTAATACACCGTCAACTACCACCAATGGATAACTGCTAGCAGTTAATGAAGTTCCACCACGTAAACGCATTGAAGAACCGTTGGTAGGGTCGCCACCTGCACGGTTAACTATTAAACCCGCAATACGGCCTTGTAATACCTGCTCGGTTGAGGTGATCACCCCTTTGGTAAACTTATTGGAGTTTACCGAGTTGATGGCACCGGTAAGGTCACTTTTACGTGCCGAACCGTAACCGATAGACACCACCGTTACCTGCGATAGGGAAGTAACACTTTCCTGGAGGGTAACGAACATGGTTGGGTTAGCGATCATTTCGCGGGCATCAAAACCTATAAAGGCGAAATGTAAAATGGTTTTTTCTGCAACGGTAATTTTAAACTTACCATCATTATCGGTGGTGGTTCCGGCTGAGGAACCTTTTACTGAAACAGAAACACCCGGAAGCGGAGTACCCTTCGTATCAACTACAGTACCGTTTACTGTAATATCAGCTACAGGTTTTGCGAAGGCCATGGCGCTCAAACAAACGAGCAGCAACAAAGCCAGGTTATAGCGTAATAATCTTGTTAAGTTCATGATATTAATTTCTTAGGAGAATTAATTGACAATTGGAGTTAAAGCCATATCGGTGTCGAGTAGGTTCGCTCCCGAATTAGTTTTAATGGTCACGTGGATCTTATCAACGTTTTGTTCCTTTAAAGGGGTAACCAAATCGATGTAAGCACGGTAATTTGGTTTAACACCTTCAAACTTGCCGGTAACTTTTGTAGTACCCATGGTTACCTCATAATTCAAGTCTGATGCATCCAAATCGCCGTTTACGGCCACTAAGGTTAAGATGTCTTTCTTGGTTATTTTTTGAGGGAACAAGCTGTAGCTAGGCGTTACCACTACAATGCCAGTGCTGTTGAATAAGAAGTCGGCACAGTTGGTATCAAAGCCCAATTTGCTCCAGGTGTCGTTGGCAAATACCGCGTTAACTTTGGTAATGGCTATCTCCTGTCCATAATATTCCCATGGAATCATGTCCATACGGTAAATATTATCACCTAAATGGGTAAGCTTGGTTTTGGCAAGGTTGGCTGGATTGTTTTCAACGATCACTTTCCAGTCGTTTAAGCCCGAGTGCATATGAACTTCAGAAGCTGTTGCCAAAGCACCTTGGGTGGCGTTGGTTGCACAATCACTCCAGGTTTTTCCTGCATTTATTAAAATTGAGAAGGGTCTGTCGCCTTTAATGGTTTTTGGATAGAAATCACTGATCCTGGTGTTTTTGATATCCGTAAAATTGTATAGGTTGATCGCGTTTCCTTTGTCAGGAGCAAAGGCATCCGAAACTTTCGAACCGTCTTTGGTTTTCAATAAACCATACAATGAAACGATCTGATCAGCAGGTACATGATAATAATCAGAAGGAACCATAGTGATTTTCCACACGGTACCCTCTACATGGGTAAGCTTGGCAAAATCGGATGAATTGGCCCAGTTACCGGCATCAGGCTCACTAGGGAACCATGACCATAAGTAAATGGCGTCGGTTTCGGCTTCTAACTGTGTGCCTTTTACATCAAAAAACAAGGTTACTTGCTCATCGGCTTTAAAAATAGCCGGCTGTGTCCAGATTTCATTAATCGCATTCTGACACATTCCTATAAATGGAAGCAGTAAAAGAACTGCTGAAAGTAAATATCTTTTCATTTTAAGTATTTGTTAGAATTGATTATTCAACCGGTTTTAGTGAGAATTGATAAGAAAGGAATGGAGTTCCGGCACTCGTACGTACCAATCGAAGATCCATATTGGTGGTTGCTCCGGGCATCGTGGTCACTTCCAGCTCGTCAATTTTTTGAGTTTTAGCCTCGTCTGAATACAAGAAGATCTTAGCGGTTTTGCCGGTCGTAAATGCGGCATCCATTTGCCAAAAACCTTCTTTGGTAAATAACTCTGGTGCATTGCCGCTTACTGAATAGGAGGTAGGGTTGTTTTCGGCATCAACATTAAAAGTGATTTTCATGTCTTTAAAGTTGAATTTGCCGTACAAGTTTACCTGGGTTAACGAGCCACCGGTAGATTTTGCCAGCTCGTCTGTTTGATTTAGCCCGGTCAATTGCCATTGACCCTGAACTTTCTCGTAGCGTGTGATAGGTGCCACATAGCTACCGTCGTCTTTCTTTTCACAGCTGCTTGTTGTTGTTGCTAAGGCAAGGAACATCAAACAGCCGAAAAGAGCGTGTTGACTTTTCGTTTTCATTTGCTGTGTAAATAAATTGGTTACTTAAATCGGTCTTTAAATAAATCGGTTGTGCGACAAAAAGCCCCGGAGCCAAGTCACAAAACAAAAGAAAGAGGAAAAAGGAAGCAGAGCAATGAATTAAACTTCAATATAGAAAATAAAGTCTATTTTGTGTTTCAACTAACTGTTTATTAGCTAGTTGTCTGGTTTGCTAATCAAGATGGATATGGATAAAATATAGACGAACAATGAGTTTATATGGCTTTTATGGCCATAATTTTGTCTTCAAACTCATCATTTGAAACCCATGATTTGTTTTTTATTCGGGTTTTATAAGAATAGATAGTATTCACTGAAAAATCGAGGATCTGCGCGATCTTTTCATTGTCGGTAATACCCAATCTTATCAGGGCGAAAATGCGTAGCTCGGTATTCAATAATTCTAGTCCGGTAGGTCGAATCTGATCTTCTTCTTTGAACAAGGCGTTAAAGTCGGGAACGAAATGAGGGAACAAACGAAGGAACACTTTATCAAATCCATGATATAATTCTTCACGCTCTTTCTTTAAATCGATGCGGTTAACATGTAGTTTGATCTCATCCAGTTTTCGGGCTTCCACATTTTGCACGATCACTTTCTTAAAGCGGCCTATCTTATCAATATAATTTGAATTGATATGGAACGAATAACCAATGTACTCTTCCTTGATCTTTTCGGCTTCCAACAACGTATGATTCATTTCCTGCAATGAGGCATTTGAAGCGGTGATCACTTTTTCAGCTTCTTTCAGCTTTTTAACCTGCTTAATGATAATGAAGATAAAGCCGATGATCACCAATGTTAATAAGGTGATAATCGATGAGTACATGATCAAAGCGCGTTTTTGAGCTTCAATACTGTTCAGTTTTTCACCGGCAATAATGGGCATCACCGAGCTCACCTGAATTTTACGCTGGCGGGCTCCATAAAATGCGGCATCTTCCGAAGCCTGCTTTATATAATCATAGGCTCTTTTTACATCGCCTTGCTGATACAGCAAATTGGCCAGAATTAAAATGGCGGTAGTTTCTTTTGTTGATGACTTAATATCGGCAATGGCGGCCTGTGCCAGTAGTTCAATGGCATTATTATAATCCGAACGACGGATATAAATATCGCTCATCGTAGAAGTGGTGATCGCGTACTGGTGATTATTCAGCCTGAAATTGGCCAAAATCTTTTGAAAAATGCCCAGAGCCGTATCCAGCTTATTTTCTTTCAGGTCCTTTAATGCCTGCATTGATAAATAATCATAAGAATTTGGCGACAAAAGCGCCGAAGCTGAATCGATAAATCGGCTTCCAAGCTGGTTGTACTTGTTGGTATAATAGGTGTCTTTATTATAGTCGCCCAGGTTATAATAAGACGTTCCCATTAGCGAATAATACTCTTGCTTCAGCGTTGCCGGCAAATGCTTGGTTTTGACCGCGTTTAAGGTATCGAAACCTTCTTTGAACATTCCCGATGAAAGCAAAATAAAGCCTTGCTTGATCTTTACTGATTCAATAAGGGAAGGGTCTTTTATTTTTGCAGCCAGTTTTTGCAGCTTGTTGATGTAAATAAAAGCCGAATCGTAGCTGTAGGTTCGGTATTGGTCGTACAGCGATGAATAAATTTTAAATTGCTGATAAACGTCAAGTTTCTCCGTATTTATAATGCTTTGTTTTAAAGCACTGATCTCCTTATTTTTTTGAGCATCGAATAGCTGACGCTGTTCAAGTATCTGATCTAATTTTTGTAAAGTGCTGTCAGGAAGGGTAGAGGCAAAGCTTAAATTACAAGAAACAACTAGTAAGAATGTAAACAGGTACTTCATGAAAGATCGCTATTCAGTTTAAACGGGTTTATCGGCTTAAAGTAAAATAATTGAAATGAAAAATTGCTAAATTTTTTCCGAATAATTTAGCAATTGTTTCCTGCGCTGTTTTATTTAGCCTTTTGATCTCCCTTTCGATGTTGTTTTTTCTTGCTGTGCTGAGTGGCACCCTTGTTTTTATTATGAGAAAAACCACGCTTTTGGCGGTTATCATTCTTTTTTTGCGTTTGCTGATCCTGAACTTCTAACATTCGCTGAACCGTTAGAGGGAAAGGATGATCTTCAATTGTAGGAATGGCCTTTCCGATAAGCTTAACAATATCTTTGAGGTAGGTCATTTCTTCTGCATCACAAAACGATAGTGCTATACCGTTTGCCCCGGCACGACCAGTTCGGCCGATGCGATGCACATACGTTTCTGCTTCGTAAGGCAAATCGAAATTAATAACATGCGTTAAGTCGTCAATGTCGATACCGCGTGCAGCAATATCGGTGGCAACCAATACCCTTATTTCTTTGCTCTTGAAATTGGTTAATGCTCTTTGTCGGGCGTTTTGCGATTTATCACCATGAATGGCTTCGGCCTTAATTTTAACCTTGTTCAGTTCACGGGAAATACGGTCGGCGCCATGTTTGGTGCGGCTGAATACAAGGGCCGTTTCAATTGATTTATCTTCCAAAATATGATTGAGCAGCGCACGCTTGCTACCTTTATCAACCATATAAACCGATTGGTTAATTTTTTCAGCAGTGGATGAAACCGGTGTTACTTCTACCTTTACCGGATTAGTTAAGATGCTATCAGCCAGTTGTTGGATTGCCGGAGGCATAGTAGCCGAGAAAAATAAGCTATGTCGCTTTGCAGGCAGCTTACTGATCACTTTTTTTACATCATTGACAAAACCCATGTCGAGCATTCGATCGGCTTCATCTAACACAAACATTTGGATTTTATGAAGATGGATGAACTTTTGATTCATCAGATCGAGCAAACGACCAGGAGTGGCAATTAAAATGTCCACGCCTTTGCTTAAAGCCGTGGTTTGCGCCAACTGTGAAACCCCTCCGTAAATAACCAAATGTTTTAGTTTGAGGTTTTTGCCATAAGCGGCAAAGCTTTCGCCAATTTGTATGGCCAGTTCGCGGGTAGGAGTAAGAATTAAAGCCTTTATAGCTTTGGGTCCTTGCTCATGTCGGCTGTTTGCCTGTAGCAATTGAAGGATAGGAATAGCAAAAGCTGCTGTTTTCCCGGTGCCTGTTTGGGCACAACCTAAAAGGTCTTTTCCTTCTAGCAAAACAGGAATTGCCTGTTCTTGAATAGGAGTAGGTTGTGTATATCCTTCAGTCTGTAATGCCTTTAAAATCGGCTCTATTATATTGAGTTCGTTAAATGTCATGTTTATGAATTGTGAAGAAACTAAATTCTCCGATTGTTTTTCCAAGTAAAATAGGACCTGGCTTATTTTAAGGGAGCTAAGGTACACAAAGTTTAATGGTTATTGGTTTATAGTTCTTGGAGGATAGAAAACAAGAAATGCGATTTTAGATTTATGAAGTGCAATTTTAAAAGAGCAATGTAGACAACACAGTAGGGAATGCCTATAAACTATCGCATCCAGGTTGACCGGAGTCTATATCGACCCTAGGTTAAACTTTTACAAACGCCAAATAAATTGCCATTGAAACAAAGAATATTCCCAAACCTAAAAAAAGCCATATTCCTTCTTCATTATCTTTTTGATTTGTTTCATTATAACTACTTAATGAAAGATAAATTTTTTGCGCGTCAGTAAGCCCGTAAACAGATATGAATTGATAATTAACTGTTTTATCAAAGAAATTTAGTTTTTTTTCCTTTGTGATTTTTTTCAAATATTCATCTTTAAGAATGTAAACATTTAATGTGTCTCCCGTATTTACATAATTAATATAGTCGTCGACATAGGTTGATGAAAATGCTACTCCATTTATATCAAAATCAAAATTTGGATAATCCTTTAACTTAATTTTAATGGATTTAGAACCCTTTGATCCTTTTGTTATTTCCGGCTGATTGATAATTACACTGGAGATTTTTGAAAGTTCATTATAAGAAAGTTGCTTGTCTTTTTTTAAGTAACTATTATAAGCGCCATAGAATAATAACGCACCAATTAATGAGGAACCAATTGAATAATAAAGATTATTCCTTTTTTGCCAGTTTTTTTCACCCTCAAGATCTCGTTGTTTACCATTAATTAAGTATGATCTTATGAGGTAATAATTATGATATGCGTTGGATGTAATTTTATACCTGGTTTCTTCCGTATAAATAGTAAGGTCAGTCCAAGTTAGATATTTATTTTTCTTATCAATTTCTGTCCAACTCTTGATTTCTTCAAAATAAATCGTCTTTTTAATATAACCCAAAATTGATTTTACAATAAGTTTATCAGCATATATCTCTAAGTTGTCTACCCATAAGATTGAACCAATCGATACAAGACCGAAAAGTCCAAAAAATCCCACCCCATAAAAAGTCCCGCAAATTGAGGATACTCACTTTTAAAGGCATTAATAGTCAAGTAATAGGAAGGAATTAAGAAACCTATGCCACCAAGGATTAAAACGAATAGGACCCAATTCGCTCGATCAGATTTAATTATTGATTGTTGGTTTAAGTTTAGCTTTCTGCAATCAAGTTCCTTACTGCGCATTCGTGTTTTTATAATACCAACAATTCTGATTTTACCGGCTTGCCGAAAAAGCGGCTGGCATGGGTATCAAAAATTTCAGTAGAATCAGTGGTTAAAAAACGGCGGCTACCTTCTTTGCTGCACTTCTCTTCAATTTCGGGATGACGGTTCAAATAATCAGCTAAACTATGGGCTACAATTTCACCTTGTGAAAGGAGTTTGATATTTGCCGGAAGTTGCTTTAAGATCTTTGCCGATAATAAAGGGTAGTGTGTACAACCTAACACAATGGTATCGATCTCTTTTGAATTATTGAGTAAACGGTCGATATGCTGTTTTACAAAATAATCAGCTCCGGCGCTGTCATATTCATCATTTTCAACCAAAGGAACCCACATCGGACAAGCTTCCTGGTAAACATTTACCTCAGGATAAAACTTTTGTATTTCAATAGGATATGATTTGGACGCCACGGTTCCGGCCGTTCCTAAAATGCCCACTTCCTTTGATCGGGTATATTTGCCAATTATTTCAGCTGTTGGTCGTATAACTCCTAAAACTCGTTTGTCGTCGCCCCTCTTCGGCAAGTCATTTTGTTGAATACTTCGTAATGCCTTTGCCGAGGCCGTATTGCAGGCCAATACAATCAGCGAGCAGCCCATGTTAAAAAGATGGTTAACACACTCTAAGGTATAATGATAAACGGTTTCGAAGGAGCGGGTGCCATAAGGCGCCCTGGCATTGTCGCCAAGGTATAAATAATCATACTCAGGAAGTTGTCTTACCACTTCCTTTAATACGGTTAATCCTCCGTAACCCGAATCAAAAACTCCAATAGGCCCTTTTTGCATAAATATCGATTGTGGGCTCAAAATTAAGATTTAAGTATAAAGTACAAAGTACAAAGTGCAAGAGGCTTTGTGCCACTCTGTGAATTTTCTATGGTTTGATAAAGGGGCGGTTGATTAAAACATTCTCACATTCTCTCCTTCAATCATTCTCTCACTTTATGTTTAAAATTTGTTTCGACAGATCGATCATTTCCGGTTGACCGGTGTATTTCCCTCTTTCATCAGAGAGTTTAACCACTGGCGTCCATGTTTTGTTTTGTGGCATGGCTTCGGTCAGTTTAATAACGATGTTCATGGGTTTTAAGCCCACATCGTTGGTGAGGTTAGTACCAATACCGAAAGAAACGCCAATCTTGTTTTTGCAATGTTCTGCAATGGCAACCACCTTTTCATAGTTCAAAGCATCTGAGAAAATAATGGTTTTATAAAGTGGGTTGATGCCCAGCTTTTGATAATGCTGAATGGTTTTGTCGGCAAACTCAATCGGGTCACCGCTATCATGCCGAACACCGTCAAACAGCTTTGCGAACTTTTTGTCGAACTGCTCAAAAAAGACTTCGGTTGTATAGGTATCGGAAAGGGCAATGCCAAGGTCGCCACGGTAAACATCCACCCAATGCTCCAGCCCTAACGAATTGGCCATCTTAAAACCATAGCGGGCGGCATGAAACATAAACCATTCGTGGGCATGAGTGCCAATGGGTTTGGTTTTATAGAGCATGGCCATGTGCACATTGCTGGTGCCGATAAAGCTCTTTCCCTCATTTTTTCGTAAGGTTTCAATCACCAGGCGCTGTACCTGGTAGGAGTGCCGGCGTCGGGTACCGAAATCTGCAACGGTAACACCCAGCTGATTGTACTTGTCAATTTTCTCTTTGGTAATGGCGCAGACCTCTTCATCTTCAACACGCTTTAAACCATTTAATTTGTAGAATAGTTCGCTCACCAACGATAAGAGGGGTACTTCCCATAAAATGGTCCGGTACCAATAACCTTCAATATGTATTTCGAGATTGGTGGTAGATTGGATGATGGTTACTTCAGAAGGATCGTATCGGTAGCCTTGTAAAAAGTCGAGATAAGCCGGATCAAGGTAAGGGCAATTGGTTTTCAGAAAGCTTTTTTCTTCTTTACTCAATTGAAGTTCGGCCATGGCGTCAACGGCTTGTCTTAAGGCCTGGTCAAAACCTTCGGGGAATTCATGTTTCCCACGGTTGATAAACTGGTACCGTGCTTTTGCATGTGGAAACAACTTTACCACCGCATACTGCATGGTGAATTTATAAAAGTCGTTATCAAGTATGGAAAGCAACCGAACTGAAGGAATTGGGTCCATTGGCAGTATTGAGTTTTTGAGGATTACTTAAATTTAATGAACATAATTCAGGATCAAGATTAAAAGTTTTAAAGGATTAGCCACCGTATTTGGTACTATGGTCGGCCTAGTTCTAACCCTTCGACTTCGCTCAGGGTGACGTGTGATTAACGTCAGGCTGAGCGTAGTCGAAGCCTCGGTTCAACTGAGCACATAAAAGCCCTAGTGCGTAAAATCAGCCTTGGATGGTCTGGAGCAAACAATTGTCTTAAATAGCCCCTAAATATGTCATTATCACCCATGTGCTCTTTTCAATGGTTGGGTTAAATTTGATCATCAACTAGTAAAGACATGGAAATACTTGAAATTAATACCGCCTTGGTGGAGCAATTTGAGCAAACATTCGATGCTTTTGCCAAACAGCTTAACAGATTTGATTCAAACAATATCGATAAACAGCCTGCTTTTGGTGGTTGGTCGGCAGGTGAAGTTGCAGAGCATATTATAAAAGCCACCAAAGGAGTTCCTGATGAATCAACAAAAGAACCCGACCGGCCCTATGACCAACATGTGGAAGCCGTTAAAATACTGTTTCAGGATTTTGCCACTAAATTAAATGCTCCTGCTTTTGTGTTGCCTGAAAAGAAGAAGCATGATCTATCGGCATTGCTGAAAGATCTAAATCGCAATAAGAATTTACATATCGAAATCATCCAGACCAAAGACCTGAAGCAAGTTTGTTTGGGCTATGAATTTCCAAGGTTTGGATTTTTCACCCGGTATGAATGGCTGATGTTTGCCCTTTACCATGTGCAAAGGCATACCCATCAACTCAAAGAAATTTACGAATCGATTTGATAAGAAAAAATACATTGATTGCAAAACACCGCTTGTCCTTAAAAAGTGATTTAAAAATATCATGCGGATTTCCAATGTAACTACCTGATTATGAGCTGTGAATTTTTAATTCAATATTGATAAAGTCCAAAGTTGTACAATCTTAATTTTTACTTATATACGGATTGGAGTTTTTATCATGTTTCACCCAAATGAGTCTAGAAGTGTCGTAGCCAATTTCCTTTGCAATTTTCAGGTATTTTGTTTTTACCTCTTGGGGAATGGATTTTTCTCTTGATAGAATCCATAGGTAATCTAAATTTCTGCCGGCAATTAACGCATATTGATAATTTTCATCCAATGCCACCACATTGTAACCCGAATAAAACGGGCCGAAAAAGCTTACTTTAAGTGCTGCAACCGACTTATCTCCTCGGAATTTTGCTACGCCCTCTGCTTTTGTCCATTCATGCTTTTTAAAATTAAAACCACTATTCAACACAATCACATTTCCCTTTTTATCTAAAGTATAGTGGGCAGAGGTATTATTTAAATCTTTTTCAAATCGAAAATCAAACCGGGCAATTTCGTACCAGGTTCCCAAATAACGGTTAACATCAAAATTTTCAACCGGCCGTGCTTTCGAGGGGATGGAAGCACAGGAATTAAAAAAAATACCAATTCCAATAATTAAAGTAACGCTGATAAATATTTTATTCATTGATTTCATAAGGCTTATTTTGAAACATTTTAAAAAAGTAAACCACTAACAAAAACTGCGAATAACCATAAACCGCATCTTCAATAGGAATAGTAAGTATTCTTATGTCTAAAAACTCATCCGGATTGTAATTTACAATTGGCGATTCCAACCCTGTACCGGTAAGCACACCATTAACTGGTAAAAAACCTAACATTAAAATAAAAAACACCACTGAAGCCTTTCCAATCCAGCTTGCACGGGCAATAAAATGTAAATAAATTAAGGTAAGGGTGGTTACTACTGCTGTAACAAGGGTGTAAATCTTATTGTGGTGCAATAAGGCCATAACAGAACAAACAATTACACTTATAAATACAATAATAGTATTAAATGCATCTGCCCAATTCATTTTAATAAATTTATTAAAACAGAAATAAGTAAATACACAGGAAAATGGGATGCAAATAAAAAAAAGACATTCTTCAATTGGCAATCCTGCAATAGTTATCCCGATTGTGTATGCTGAGTTGAACCACCAAACACCATGTTTGGTAAACCAAATATCCCAGGCAATAAAAGGGATAGCCACAACAATAGCAGCTTTTACAAAAGCCCCAAAATACTTATAGAATTGAATTCTTTTATCGAATGATGTTATAAAACAAATGATGACCGTGAAAAAGTTAATTAATAAATAAGTAAATGGTTTCATTTAATTTAGTTGATTTTAAGTTGCCAGTCATCCATAAGCTTTACGTCTGCATCAATTAGCTTCAGGCTCTAACTAAATTTCTAATCAACCCGCCAAAAATCAGTCCATGAAAGGGGTACACTAAATACCAGTAAAACCTCCCCCAAAGGCCAACAGGCCTGAAAGTAGCTTCTTGGTAAAGTTTATCATCCTGAATTTTAAACTCCAACCATGCTTCACCGGGGAGTTTCATCTCGGCAAAAAGCAAAAGTCTTTTCTCCGTCCGATTTGCATAAAGAACTCGCCAAAAATCAAGACTGTCTCCCGGCTCCAATTCAGTTGCATTTCTTCGGCCCCTTCGCAATCCTACACCTCCAACCAATCGGTCTAAATAGCCTCTTATCCTCCATAAAGTATTTGCATAATACCAGCCATTTTCCCCGCCAATTTCAAATATTCGATTAAGCGTAGTTTCATGGTCTATTATTTTCATTTCGTTTTTATATTTGAAACAGCCTTCGTCAGGCACTTCCAGGTATTGCCAAACATTACGCTGATGAAGATTGTTGGAAAATGTATCATACCAGGAAGACATTACTTCATTTTGCTTTATCTTGTCAAAGGCAAAACCGATATTTTCTTTATAGGTATTTAGCGTAATCTGTAAATCTTCTGCCAGGTTATTTTTATTGGCAATTACCTTAACTTTCATACTATTAACCAGATTTTTTGCCAAGGAAAATGAAGTAGAAGTAATAAAATATAGCCAGTAGGAGGAAATATGTGGACTAAAAAATGGCACTGTGATAATGAATCTTTTCAAGTGTCGTACTTCAGCATACTGCAACAACATTTCTTTATAAGTAAGTACTTCGGTGCCGGCTATATCAAAATTACGATTGAAGACATTTCTTTTGAGCAGCACCCCTGACAAAAATTCAATAACATTTCTGATTCCTATTGGCTGGCATTTTGTTTTTACCCAAACAGGGGCAATCATTACAGGTAATTTCTCTACCAGATCTCTGATAATTTCAAATGAAGCACTACCTGAGCCAACGATAATGCCTGCTCTCAATACTGTCAAGGCGTATTTGTGAGATTGCAACGTCGCTTCTACTTGTTTGCGAGACTCAAGGTGTTTGGATAATTTGTTTTCGTTGATGATACCTGTTAAAAATATTACCTGCTTGCATTCGGTTTTTTCAATTGCTGATTGGAAATTCTGTGCAGCCAATTTTTCTTTTTCCGCAAAGTCCCCATCATCAGATGCCATAGAATGTATAAGAAAATACGCCGCATCTATATCCTCGGGAATATTGTCTAATGTATTTAGCTGCAAAAAGTCATTTTCTATTATAGTAATGTTACTCTTAGCTTCATCATAAATTTTTGAGCTGAACCGATTCTTGTCTCTAACCGAACAAACGATATGATGATTTTCTTTCAACAAATGGATAAGCAATCTTTTTCCTATATAACCCGAAGTTCCTGTAAGCAGAATTTTCATGGAGTGGGATTTATTTGGTGGTGATCATCTTTTTTCGCCTCTTTCGCTTTATTTTTAGGGTATAAAAACACCTAATATTAGTATAAAATTCATAATTCCTGTTTTGCCTCCCTGAAGATTTTTTCTAAAACATTAAATCGATAGTTGAAGATTTTTTCTAATCTATTTTTAACTAAAACTTGGTGTCCCAGGGTGCCTAAAAATCCAAAAGGTAGTTCATAGTCAACTGTATCTTTCATTAAAACCCCCTTTTCATTTGGAATAAATTCGTGGCGATGATTCCAATATTTATAAGGACCCTTTTCCTGAAAATCCGTAAAACTCTTTTGAAATTCAACTTGTGTAATGCGGGTTTTCCATTTCAACGCAATGCCTAAAAACGGAGAAACAGTATAATCAATTTCCATTCCTTCATAAATTTCTTCATCAACAAATTTAGACAATACAACAAACCCCATATCCCTTGGAGTTATTTTTGAAAGATTGAACGGGTTGGAGAAAAACTTCCAAGCTGTTTGTATATCACAACTTTGTTGTTGCTCCCTGTATAGTTGAAATTTCATTCTATTTCTTTAAAATATTATTGATCATCATTTTTATGTGATCAGATTGTACCTTTTCAACGTGCTCTCTTAAATAGCGCTCATCTTCAAGTATATTTTTATTATATCCTAAAAAATTAGGACAATTTTTCTGCACCGATAACCGTATAAAGCGTCTTTCAATATTGTCCTTTTCGTTTTTTATGGCTTTATCAATATTGGTTTTTCCTTTTTTAAACGTGCTTAACTTAGTTAAGGGGTTAATAGTGTGATTTGCCCAAATGGTTTGTAAGGCCCTGAAAATCCTGAACCTATTAAGGCTACTTTTCTGTTCATTTTACTATTGTTATGTTGTTTTCAATGCTTCATTCAACAACTCCTCAGGTTCTAAATTTTGGCAATAGATCGGATGGTGAAAATCATTAAGTTTCTTAAGCAATCGGATGAGTTCCATTTTTTCAATGTGGGACAAATCACCTGAAACAATATTGGTTGCTTGACGAATTTTGCCCATTTGTTTATCAAGTGCTTCTAAACCTTTTGATGTTATGTTGATTACTTTGCTTCGTTTGTCCGTTTCTGAATCTTTCTGCTGCACCCAATCTTGTGAAATCAAGCGATTGATAATTTGCATTCCAACGGGTTTATCTTGAATGTTCCTTTTTATCAATTCCATTTTTGTCATCTCACCAAAAGCTTTTAGATTGATGAGATAAATAAAATCTTCCTGCGTAGAAAAATCCGAACCATAAATAGCAGACTTAGAATAATTTTTGGCATAGCGATTCATGTGGACGATGAATGTACTGATTACACTTTCAGGACTTCGACCATTTTCCTTGCCCTCCCAATCGGGTTCAACGATGGACTCTGATTTAGAAGAATTAAAAATTACCCATTGCTTAAACCCACTTAAATCATTAGGAAATAGGTTCGATTTGGAATTTGAGTTTTCAAATTCCCACATTAAATCAATGATATCTTTTAATAAATGAAAATCCATTTTTCTTTAACACTAAATGAGAAATTAAATTAGGATATAAATATACTAGTTTAAGTTCAAAAAATTAAAATATGTGCCAAATAATTATTATATGGAAATATATAGTTTATTATTAAACTATTAAGGTAAATTAAAACCAACCTGACTTGTACTTCCTCAGACCTTAGTCAACCCAGTTGATAAGGCTGCCAAGAAGAGCTTTAACTCAAAATCGTATTGGTTTTACCCCTGGGGAAAATCAGGAACTCATAAAGGCGTAGATATTTTTGCTAAAGAAGTGACCTCTGTTTTTTCTTCCACTGGCCGACTAGTAATTTTTAAAGGAGAAATTGAAAGGGGAGGTAATGTAGTTTTAGTCTTGGGGCCAAAATGGAGACTGGAAGCCGTTAAAATACTGTTTCAGGATTTTTCGACTAAATTAAATGCCCGGCTTTTGTGCTGCCCGAAAAGGAGATACATGATCTAGGGCATTGCTGAATATCTAAATCGCAATAAGGATCTACATATCGAGATCATCCAAACGAAAGATCTTAAGCAAGTTTGTTTGGGCTATGAATTTCCCAGATTTGGATTTTTTACCCGATACGAATGGCTGATGTTTACGCTTTACCAGGTGCAAAGGCATACACATCAACTCAAAGAAATTTATGAATCTATTCATAAGAACTAATACATTCATTGGGAAATCTGTCAAATTATATAAGAATTCAATCTTTTTAGATCATTGCATTGCGAGCATAATTGTTGTATATTTACAGTAAATGTGCTGCTTTGTATGAAAACGGAAAATCAACAAAAAAAAGTATTCGATCCTCAAGCCAGCATTGAGAGAGCGCAAAAAACTAAGAATTCCCCTCAAAAATGGAGGTTACAATCTGAAGGGATAGAGTACACCTGGACTTCAAAGCCAGAAAGAATTGATATTATTCGAAGTGGAGTGCCCTATGGATCAATTGATGTGATTAGTAAGAGAATTAATGTGCCTATAAAAGAAGTATTGCACATTTTTGGATTGCCTCAAACAACCTATAATAAAAAATTAAGAGAAAAATCATTACTCAATGGAAGGGACAGTGAAGTTGTTTTACTACTTATGGAATTGGTAGATTTTGGTATTGAAGTTTTCAATAATGAAGAAGAGAAGTTTCAGCGTTGGTTGAAAAAGCCAAACTTATCTTTAGGTGGAGAAACCCCTGAAAGTTTATTGGATTCTATTACCGGGATACAGGAAGTGGAAAACTGTCTGAATAGAATTGAGCATGGAAACCTTGCCTGATGAGAGTGTTTAGAGTAGAAAGAGAGAAATATCTTGAAGGCACATTGAGCGGAATTGGGGCATCGTTAGCAAATGGTTACAGATGGAATAGCTTAAATACTAGTTTAGTTTATACTGCAGAATCTCGCGCTCTCGCTTTATTAGAAATTTCGGTACATATAGATATTAGTGAAGATTTACCAACAGATAGATACTATGTAGAAATTGATATTCCTGATGATATTGAAATTTTAGAAATACCTATTGAGAATTTGCCGGAAAATTGGGATTCAAAGCCGCCCATTTTAGAAACTCAATACATTGGGGATGATTTTGTAAGACAAAAGAATGCCGCTGTATTAAAAGTACCTAGCTGCATAGTACCTCCGGAGTATAATTATTTAATCAATCCAAATCATCCCGATGCTAATAGAATCACCCTAATTACTAAACAAAAACTAAAGTTTGATAGTCGGTTTAGGAAAGATCATATACGTCAATAAAAAATCAAATCATTAGAGGTGTTTTAATTTAGTACCCTATTCATCTTTATTAAAAAATCCTAATCTATTGATTTGTAAACTGCTTTGATGAAGCAATTAAAAAACCTTATCAATAAAGAGAAACCTCAGTTTTAGTTGAGGTTTCATACAGTATGATTTCTGAATCAGTAAAATAAACTATGAATTCGAGTTACGCTCTTTTTATTTTACAGACTCGTTTTATTCTTTACCGTGTACTCGTAGGTCTCTGTTCTACTTTCTGAGCTTGCTTTAGTTGGTAAGCCCGCTTCATTATAGGAGTAGTTTATATAGTGATTATATTTTTCCTTTTCCACACCATCCTGGTAGACTGTGTAATTGACCATAGTAATATTATTGATGGACACCCAGTTTTTAATACCCATTATGTCTACGCCTAATAGAAAGCCTAAGAAAGGTGTTTTTTGGGCAGCAGCCGATAAAGGATGCTTCTTTTTGTCATAAGAAAAGACTTGAGCAATTTGCATTTCATTTTCAGGAAATTCCTCCTTGTCGTCGCTGTAACTATATATTACATAGTCGTTGTTTACCAAGGAAGCAACTTTACTAATTCGGTTGTTACCATCAAGTGTCACTATAAACTCTTCAGTGTTTAATTCCTCGTTTTTTACAATAATAGTGTTGTTCGAATAAGTCAGGTTGTAGGTAATCCGTTCTGAACCAGACTGTGTTTTAATTTTCACAATCTTATGTTGGTTATTATAAGTAAACTCTTTATAGGTGCTACTTTCCTCCTGACTATTTTTTACTTCCAAAGAAACAATACGATTCATATCGTCATAGCTGATATAAGTGAAGTTTTTAACGCTGTCGTCAGTGGTTATTTTTGTCAGCAGGTGGTCTGTGCTTGTCATTTCATCATCGAAATCCTGGCTACATGAAGAAGTAAGTACAGCAATTGCTAAGGCAAATATTAATAAGAGAGCTCGCATAAATCCTTTCTAATTTTTATTATTTCTTTATGGAGGACAAAAGTAGAAAGCATCTATCTGGCTCAACTTGCTTAAAATCAATTAATTAAATAAGTTGCATGGTTGCTCTTGAAACTCGTGGAGGGGTAAAAAGGTCGAATCTCTTACCGATTCGCTATTTTGTTTGGTTTTATATTGATTTAGGTTTGTAATTGGTTCAATTCTAGTTGATTGTGGAGTTTTCCGGTAGGTTGGTAAGCAGAAACATTCAACACTATATATTTAGAACAATGAAAGTTTGGACTATCATACTCATTCATGTACTATTAACAAGTTGTTCAGAAGTTGAGCAAATAGATGTAAATTCAATTCGTATCGTAAAAGTTAATCAGCACCCTTTTTTGGCTGACCACGAAAGAAAGCTTATGACTGTGGACAAAAAAAGTAAAACTATGGAGGTGTTGACAATTTATCCTGACACAGGGGAGGGTTGTGAAGCATATTTATTTGAATCCGGCTCCAAGTACATTTATTGATTGTAACTGGCAGTAGTTTAGCATTAATAAAAATACCGGAAAATTGAAAAATGAGGGGTGGAAATGGAAGGGGAAATTGCCCGACACTCCGTTAGGAAAATTTAAATGCGTGGATAAAGGGGAGTATGTTTTTTCAGCTGGAGCAAGTTTTCACGAGAGTGACGTGTATCGTTATAAGGACCCAAGATAACTAAACGGTGCAAAAGGGTAGCGAAATTAACAGGATAGGCAAAACATAAAAAACAGGCACAAATCGGTATGTTGAATAAGTTTGAGCACTATTATTATGAAGCAAAGGAAAACAAATGGTATCGCTACTTTGCCGTTTTTTGTCGTTTGACTTTGGCTGTTGCGTGGGTGATCTCAGGGTCTGTGAAAATTTTAGGGGAACGTTTTGCCGCCGGTTTATCCCATAACCATCCATTGGGGCAATATTTTGATGCTTTACTTAATACCGGCTACTATTATACATTTATTGGGGTTGCGCAAGTATTCGTAGCTATCTTATTACTCATTCCAAGGACCGCAATTATTGGTGCTATTAGCAGTTTCCCTATTATTCTTAATATTTGTGTGCTCGCCTATTCAGTTCGGTTTGAAGGCACCCGAGCAGCAACATTTATGTTATTGGCCAATTTATTTTTATTGTGCTGGGACTATGATCGCCTAAAGTCTATTCTGCCATTCAAACACGTTAAAACGGATGTTCACCAGGCCCATGAAAAACCCTTAAATAACAAGTTCCCATTTTTGTTTTTTGGAACTGTAGTGGCAACTCTGGCTGCAGTGGTTGTTTTAAACAATATCATGTATGATATTAGACCGGGCAATTCTCCAGAGGAATGCTGGAATGGATGTCCCGGTAATAGCAATCCAAAAGAGTGTGAAGAATTTTGTGATTGTATTCATAACAAGGGCAAACCGCTTGGTAAATGTTTAGAAGAGTACGAGAAGGCAAGAGAAAGAGATAAAAAAGATAGTTTGGAGAGAACAAGCGATAAATAAACTGCTCGGCTGTCTCAGGCTGGGCTGATCTTCTTTTATATTTTCTTTAATACTTAAATACCTTCAGAAAAACCATTCGTTTTTTCGGCAGTTTAAGATTTATTGGCCTAACTTTAGGTATAATCATCAATTTTTATCTACTCTTTTTGAGTCGGCGGGTGAAGCTATATAGGGAAAACAGCTATTGATCTTGGGTGTAATGTTTCTTTTGGGCTGCATCAGAAAAAACATTTCAGATAAGAACGATCTATCCATGGAGAAAAAAATACTAGGAGTTTATTTCAAGCTGCTGCTCAAAATTGGGGTCAGTGGCATTTGCCTATGGCAGGTATTTCGCAAGGTAGATCTTAAAGAATTGTTACATGCTTTTAAAACCATCCATTTAAACTGGTTGTTGGTGGCCATTGTTTTCTTTATTGTTTCAAAAATTTGTTCGGCTCTCCGTTTAAATACTTTTTTTAGGGCAATAGGCTTAAGTTTTTCTGAAAAAGCCAATATTCGATTGTATTGGCTTGGAATGTTTTACAATCTTTTCCTTCCGGGTGGAATTGGCGGTGATGGCTATAAAATCTGGTGGCTGAATAAGCAATTCGATACACCGGTGAAAAAACTTTTCTGGGCCGTTTTCTTCGATCGTGCAAGCGGGCTTATGGCTTTAGGACTATTGAGCTGTTTGCTTGCCCTTATGTCGCCTGTGTTTAGAACCTGGGAATGGGCCATTATCTTGTTGGGAGGTATTGCCTTAACCACGTTCTATGCTATCTACCACTTCTTTTTTCCAGCTTTTAAATCTCATTTTTGGAGGACTAATGCCCAGGGAGCATTGGTTCAGATAGCTCAGCTAATTTGCGTCCTCTGTATCTTAAAAGCGTTAAGTATCCATGAGCATTACCTTGATTATTTAATGATTTTCATGGTGTCATCGGTGGTGGCCATTCTGCCTTTTACCATCGGGGGCCTGGGCGCCCGTGAATTGGTTTTTCTTTTCGGTGCTGAATATTTAAAACTGGAAATGCATTCGGCTGTAATAATCAGTTTGTGGTTTTATATAATTAGCGCTGTGGTTTCCCTTTGGGGCGTTTATTATGTTTTTAATGAGAAAAAATTGGAGTTGAAAGAAGGTTAGCAAAGCGTTGACTTAGACTCTCCCTGTAATGATAATTCTCCGTGTAATAAAGTTGAGAGGATTTTATATACTGAAATTTAACCAATAGTTAATTGTTATTACATTTGGCTGTTGGAACAAGCAGAGAGCAGCTTCCATTAGCAGCAAGGAAGAAAAATCAATTTTTAAACCATTATATGGAAAATTTTACTCAGGTAGATCAAGAAGAAGTATCAACTCAAACCGTGAATTCCGCAGAGATGGAATACATTGAAACTCTCAAGGAAGAACTTATAAGTACAATTGCCAAATCAGCTAATTGGTTCTTTGGGATAGCGGGTCTAACAGTAATTAACACACTCTTTAGTGTCTTTAATAAATCAGGCTATTTTATTCTTGGTTTAGGATTTACCCAGCTTATTGATGGAGCAATTATATCGGCATTTGGAAGCTATAACTTTGTAGCACTATTCCTTGACTTCATCTTTGTCGGTTTATTTGTTTTCCTGGCTTTTATGGCAAAAAAAATGAACAAATGGGCTTTTATCGTTGGGGGTGTCATTTACTTTTTAGACGCTCTCATTTTCTTAGCTGCCAAAGAATGGTTTGCATTCGGCTTTCATCTTTTCGTTTTGTACATACTTTATAAAGGCATTATGGCTATAAAGGCCTATAACCAAATAAACGCATAATTTGGGCGGTGCCTTTTTGAACTGCATTCAAATTAAAATTTTATAAGGTTTTTGAATAAGTAAATTGGGTTGATTGTCAGTCGATTAATTCGGTTTAAGATTGTTAAATTACGATATTGTTAAGCAGTCTATTATTCATCAAACCTTATACTATTTTATAACAAATGTATTTGCCATTTCAAGAAATAGAGGCGGAAGAGCTGAACGACAAGGATCCTGAATTTATCCGTATTCATTCACTTGAAACGTTTGGTACACATGATGGTCCCGGAATACGGATGGTGGTGTTTGCTCAGGGTTGTCAATTCCGTTGTTTATACTGCCAGAATGCCGATACCCTGGATGTGAGAGGAGGACAACTTGTGCAGATCGATGAGCTCGTGGAAAGGGCTAAACGGCAAATTGGATATTTTGGAACAGATGGAGGTGTGACTGTTTCGGGTGGCGAGCCGTTGTTGCAAAGATCAAAATTGATCACTTTCTTTAAACGTTTGCATGATGAAGGCATTAATACCTGCCTCGATACGAATGGACGATTGCTGGATGACCAGGTAAAAGAATTGTTAACGCATACTGATTTGATATTGCTGGATGTAAAACACATCAATGAAGAGTGGCATCGTAAACTCACAGGTGTTTCTAATAAGCCAACGCTTCAGGTGGCTGCCTACTGCGAAAGCATAGGATTGCCGATGTGGCTGCGCTATGTGCTGGTGCCCGGATGGAGTGATCAGCCTGAATATGTAGAAGAATGGGGAAAGCACTTTACGGATTATAAATGTATTCAACGAGTAGAAATTCTGCCTTATCATAAATTAGGAACCCATAAGTGGGAAATGCTGGGAATGGATTATGGTTTACCCGGAGTTGAAGCTCCTTCCGCAGAAATAAAAAAACGTACGCTTGACATCTTTAAAAAGTATTTTGAAAATGTGCAGTTGAGATAGTTCGTTAAAGTTCATAAAAAAAATCCCTTTCAGGTAGCTGGAAGGGATTTTTATTTTCCCGGATGGTTATTACATGCTTTCGTGGAAGGTACGCGCTATTACTTCCAATTGATGTGCCTTCGAAAGACGAACGAAGTTTACAGCATATCCTGATACGCGAATGGTTAATTGCGGATAATTATCAGGATTGTTGTACGCATCCATCAATGTTTCGCGGTTTAGCACGTTAACATTTAAATGGTGAGCACCTCTTCCAAAGTAACCGTTCATGGTAGTCACCAGGTTTTTCACCTGATCATCCTTACTTGCTCCCAATGATTTAGGCACCATGGAGAAGGTGTTCGAAATGCCATCCTGTGCATCCGCATATTCCAACTTACTTACTGAGTTGAGGGAGGCAATGGCACCGGTCTTATCACGTCCATGCATTGGGTTGGCTCCCGGAGCAAATGATTCACCCGATTTACGGCCATCAGGAGTAGCTCCTGTATTTCTGCCGTACATCACGTTTGAGGTAATGGTTAGTAACGATAGGGTAGGCTCAGCATCTTTATAAGCCCTGTGTTTGCGTAATTCGCTGATGAAAAAGCTGGTAACTTCTTTGGCGATATTATCAACACGGTCGTCATCATTGCCAAACTGAGGATATTCGCCTTCTATTTGGAAGTCAACGGTAAGACCTTGCTCATTTCGTACAGGAATAACCTTTGAATGTTTAATTGCTGAAAATGAATCGGCGATGATAGAAATACCGGCGGCGCCATAAGCAATGTCAATACCCGGATTAGTATCGATCAAAGCCATTTGAGCTCTTTCATAATAATACTTATCGTGCATGTAATGAATAATATACATTGATTTGGCGTACACCCTGGCCAACTCTGAGACCACATATTTGAAATTGGTCATTACTTGCTCGTATTCCAATGGGCCATCTGGGATGGCTGCAACATTGTTTACGATCAGCTTGCCATGTGCCTCTTCGCGGCCTTCATTCAATGCAATTAGTAATGCCTTAGGTAAGTTAGCGCGGGCGCCAAAGTGCTGAATACGTTTGCCAATGGGTTGATAAGAAACGCAACAAGCAATTCCGTAGTCGTCATATTCCCTTACCGAACGCATTAAATCATCGTTTTCGTATTGAACTGAAGAAGTATCAATAGAAACCTGTGCGCAGAACTCCTTAAAACCAACAGGCAATTTTTCTGACCAAAGTACAGTAAGGTTAGGTTCGGGAGCCGGGCCAAGGTTATATAAGGTTTGCAAGAAACGGAAGGAGGTTTTGGTAACTTTTGTTCGCCCGTCAGCCATTTGTCCGCCAATCGACTCAGTTACCCAGGTGGGGTCACCGCCAAAGATCTCATCATAAGCACCTGGGCGCAAGTGGCGAACCAAACGCAGTTTCATTACAAAGTGGTCGATCAATTCCTGTGCTTCAGCTTCAGTAATCAAACCTTCCTTTAAATCGCGTTCAATATAAATATCAAGGAAAGAAGAAGTATTGCCCAATGACATGGCTGCTCCATCTTGTTCTTTCACTGCAGACAGGTAGCCAAAATAGGTCCATTGTACGGCTTCATGTGCATTTTCGGCAGGGCGCGAAACATCGTATCCATATTCTGCAGCCATTTTAATCATGTCATTCAATGCATTTAGCTGCTGGGTGATTTCTTCGCGTAAACGCACTGCGGCATCGTCCATATCACCGCTAACCGCTGCAAAATCAGCTTTTTTGGCTGCAATTAAAGCATTGGCGCCGTAGAGGGCCAGGCGACGGAAATCGGCAATGATACGGCCCCGGGCATAGTTGTCGGGCAAGCCGGTTAAAACATGATTCGAACGGAAGTTTTTTATCTCTGAATCATAAGCATCAAACACAGCCTGATTGTGATTGCGGGCATAATTGAAAATGTCCACCACCCGATCAGAAACTTTCAATCCACGTTCGGCAACAGCGTTTTCAACCAGTTTGATGCCTCCATAAGGCTTCATTGCACGTTTTAAAAGCACATCGGTTTGTAAACCGACAATCATCTCATCATCCTTTTGGATGTATCCCGGACGAAACGCCGTCATGGTTGATATGGTTTCTGTATCTATATCACGGCAACCGTTATTTTTGCGCTCCTCAAGCAAGGCTTCTTTTGCGGTTTCCCATAAACGGGTGGTCTTCTCAGTAGGCCCTACCAAAAAAGAAGCATCACCTTCATAAGGGCTTAGGTTTTGTACAACGAAATCATAAGGATTGATCCCATTGGTCCACTTACCTGGTTTAAACGGGGCAACTGTTTTCATGATCTGATATAATTAAGAATGTTTTATTTAGGGTTTATGGATCGAGCCATTAGCTTATTTTCATTTTATTCCTGATCATTCACTTCATCATTTTCCTTGTCTTGTCTCAGATATAGGAACCAGGAAACGCCTCCTAAAAAGAGAGCTCCTCCTATAAAGTTACCTATAGTAACCGGAATAAAGTTGTTAAAAATGGCATTTGTTATGGTTAAGTGCTCTAGTTTTTCGGGAGTTACGTGCCATTTGCTCATGGCTTCGGCCAAATAGGCTGGATCGTTTTTACAAAGCAAACCCATGGGGATGTAATACATGTTTGCTATAACGTGTTCCAATCCTAAAATGATGAATAAATAAATGGGAAAGAATATTCCGAAGATCTTGCCAATCAATTCTTTACCTCCGTAACATAACCATACGCCGGCACATACAAGCAAGTTGGCAAAAACGCCTGAAATGGTGGCTGTAGAGAAAGTCAAATTGGATTTATATGCGGCCACTTTTATGGCATATGCGCCAAACGATCCATCAGTGTGATTTACCTCATTGAGATAATAAAGGCTGAAAACCACTACCAATGATCCTAACAAATTGCCAAAATAAGCAATAGTGAGGTTTTTAATAAATGGTCCCCATTTAGTTTTGCCACCAAGAACGGAGATCATGATAAGGCAGTTACCCGTAAATAGATCGGCCCCTGCTAACAGGATGGTAATAAGTCCTACCGGAAAAATAATAGCGCTGCAAAGGCGGGCAAGGCCAAGTGAATCAGGGAATTGTTGAGCCACCACTAAAGCGCCATGTCCGGCAAGGGCCAGAAAAATGCCGCCCATAAAGCCTAACATTAAAATTTTAATAGAATCGGTATTCGCTTTTTTAATGCCTACCTGTAAAGCATATTCTGTGATTTCTTGGGGAGTATGATAACCTGTGGCCATAGACGATCGTTTTGTAAATCCTTTATTTAAGGATTATTGGTTTTTAAAACGGAGGTGCAAAATTATCCACTATTAATTTGTTGCCAGTTGATGATAATCAACAATTTTTTTCGCCCTTTGGCCCTTCTATGACAGGATGGAGCTTTATTATTGAACGTTAAAAGCTTGAAGGGTTATTCGTGATTAGGATGAAAGGTCAATTTACGATTGGAATGAAAGGATACCTTGAGAATTATCAGCAATGTTCAAGTGCTATTGCGTTTTACAAGAAATCTTGTGACCCCGGAGAGAGCCAAATTTAAGCGCTGCTGAATGAAAATCAATGTTTCTGGTGCCCAAATGCAATTTTTCTTTAATGTAAGGTAAAAAGAAAAGTAGAAACTAGCAAATGAACCATGCCTATGTTTTACCAATGCACCAAAGTTAAGGGGCTTATTAAGCCCCCTCTTTATTTAAATACCGTGTAATTGCAGATTTTCCCGCTTCTTAAATGCCTTTTCAATTACATCCAATCTTGCTTTTCGGGGATCAGGCCTGCCTGTCATTTTGCCATCCAGGTCAATATCCATTATCTCTTCTTTTTGGTTGCCATAATTCGGCCATATAGGAAGTGTCTCGTCCTATTATAACTATACATCAAAAAAGATGTATGGAAAAAAAGTTAGAACAAGACCAGTATTTAATTAGATTGCACAAGAAGAGTCGTTACGACAAGCGGCTGATTGCAAAAATCGTAAAAGAAGTAGAAGCGGGTTTGCCCA
>NZ_PQVF01000014.1 GCF_002920915.1 Solitalea longa | reverse complement strand
TTTACAATCAGCCGCTTGTCGTAACGACTCTTCTTGTGCAATCTAATTAAATACTGGTCTTGTTCTAACTTTTTTTCCATACATCTTTTTTTGATGTATAGTTATAATAGGACGAGACACTCAGGCTTTTTTAATTACTCCCTACGGTTCAAAGGGCGTCAATTTTTCTCCACTTCTATAGATTGCGGCTTGCTGCGTTTGCCCATCAACTCTGAAGTAAGCAAACCAACAATACTTTTTATCCACTATCATGAAATCGTCCTGTGAGATGGAATGCAACGCCAAAAGAGCATTGGGCTTGCAATCGTAAACAAAGTGTTTCATAGAAGGCGCACTCTGATATGCAATCACCATCCAATAGTTTGTATTTACATCTAGCTTATCAATCCATTCACTGTGCCTATTTAGATCAATGGCTTTGACCAGAAGTTTCTTCTTTATATTATCAAACCAGTTGCTGTATTTCCACCGAAGATTATTGTGGCTATTACTCACATCCTTCCTGATGATAAATTCGGATTCTATCGATTTTAAAATTTGACTTCCACTCGTAAACGGCACCTTAAAGTCTTCAGGTTGAAAGAGGCGCTTTAATCTATCAATTTTTTCGTCCAGGAACATCTTGTAAAATTAGTGAAGCTTTAGCCGATTTAAGATACATTGCACCTAACTAGTTTATCCATGCACTCCTTGGTATTTGATAATTCTATTAACGAACCAAGACCATGTTTTCATTTGCAATCTGATTCCTGCTGTACTAAGACTTTTACTATGCAATTAATCTTGAGTCAGTTCCCTTATCTCAATTGTACCACCCGCTTCAAACGTAGGGTTTCCTCTGATTAATTCCTGCGCATGCTCTATGTTATTGGCTTTAATACGAATATAACCTGAAAGATGTTTGGTAATTTCTTTTACCTTGCCCGTCTTAGAGATGCAGGCACCACCACCCATCGAGCTCCCACCCTGAAAAACCCCTAACTGATTCAATTTAGCAATATATATAATCCAATCATTTGTATTGCCGCCATCGCTATGCATAAGTATAATGTAGTCCTTCATATTGTTTTAAATCATTTTTTAATGACGGTCAGAGACGTTGGTTTCATTTGCAATCTGATTCCTGCAAGACTCAGAATTCAGATAACAGGGCTCTTTGGTGTTACAAACACTAACCTGTATTTCGCACGCGTTGCAAACTCGCCCGAACGGGAAGTTAAAATCAGGTAACAAGCCGCTAAAATCGCCACTACATATAAACTTCCTTGAATTAACCTGTTTTTATAATACTTGCGAATAAACTCATCGAGTTTTTGTATCAGGTAATCGTAATTCGAATTTTGATATGACATAAATACACTTAGCCTCAATAACAAATTGAACTAATAATTTCACTGTATAAATTTATTTGTAGCACGCATTAATAAAATTACAATAGCATCATGCTGATGATGGAGTGCTATCTTTGTAAACATTGGATTTTTTGAGGGGATAATATTTAGGAAAATGGAAATAGGAAAATATAACGAACTTAAGTTTGTGAAAAAATCAGGAGCTGGACTTTATTTCAGCGATGGAAAGGGAGAGGCTCTGCTGCCATATATGGAAGTTCCGGAGGGTTTACAAGAAAACGATTCTTTGAATCTTTTTGTATTTCTGGATGGAGAAGATAAGCCAAGGGCAACAATACAAAAGCCATTCGCCTGTGTAGATGAATTTGTAGCATTAACTGTTGTAAGTGAAAACGAAAGAGGCGCATATATGGACTGGGGTATTTCAAAAGATTTATTTGTGCCGCTGCGTGAGCAAAAAGCACAGATGGAAATTGGCGAGCAATATCTGGTTTATATTTCTTTAGATAGAGTAAATGGAAGAATTATTGGGTCTACAAAATTAACCAACTTCATTGAGCTGTCTGATTTTGATGTAAAGCAAGGCGATGAGGTTGAATTAATAATTGCCGATAAAACCGATTTAGGTTACAATGCAATTATTAATAAGAAGTATATGGGCCTTTTGTATCATAATGAGGTTTTTGAGCATCTATATCCCGGCGATATTAAAAAAGGATACATCAAACAAATTAGAGAAGATGATAAAATAGATCTGAGTTTGCAGGCAATAGGCTACAAGCAAGTTTTAGATTTTAAAGCTACACTATTAAATCAGCTTGAAAAGAATAATGGGGTATTGTCCCTGGGTGATAAGAGTTCCCCTGATGAAATAATGAATGAATTAAATGTAAGTAAAAAAGTTTTCAAAAAAACTATTGGTGCTCTTTATAAAGAACGCCTAATAGATATTTTTGAAAAGGAAATCAGATTAATCAATTCTGGACATTTGCTAGGAGATTAATTTGCTTTCGGGAAAATCCGCCAGTCCTTGTGTTCTTCGAATATACACAGCATCGCCCTACGGGTTTGACAGCTGTGACCCTCGCTCCCAGTTAAATTAAGTCTTCTGCAGGGGGACTTAATTTTTCAAAGGGGGAAGAGGTCTCCTGGCCAGCCAAACAGCATTTTCACCCTAAACAAGATTACATCATAAACTCAGAGCTCTGCTATCGGCCAGACAATCCTTCCTTTTTATTTGCAGTTGGTATTTGTGGGCATTTATTCTTTTATTAACTGAATTGAGTTGAAAAACTTTTGTGTTTCGGCTTCACTGTTCTTTTCGTTTTCCTTATGGTACCAAGACGCAAAAAAATATACAATCCCCTTATAGGCAAATAAACGTGCTTTGCATATTATGGGTGTATTACCCATGAATTTGCGAATTGCCTTGTATGAGATATCCTTCCCCTTAATAATACCATTTGAGAAATCTTTTTTGTAAACAAGCTCCCCTTTGTCATTGTCTAAGACTCCTAGAATGAAATTTTCCAGATATTCAGAAGTACTGCTTTTTAATTTACTTGGCATATCGCTAGTACCCACTAAAAACACACAATGATCATTTTTATTGTAAAAACATTTACGACCATTGATAATACTTATACCAGCGCTATCAGGAAAATCAACCCTAACCTTTAAATCAATATTGGTAGTTTTCCAATTATTCAAAATTTACATGATGATATAACTGGAGATGCTGTTGAAATGTATCTACCTGTAACTATTGAATACAACGGTTATTTTGACGTTTCAAAATTTCCTTCATATGGCGGCAACTACACAGCTGGTCAATATTTTCTCTCACCACATTATGATAAGTATGGTCAGTTACTATTTTATTCTGCTTATAGGAATGAAACAAATGGAATAGAATATCTAATCAAAGCTAATGATATCGATAATTTTAGAAAGAAATCTGATTATCACGTTGCAGTTGCTGATAGGCTTTATAAGAATGGTCTTCCAAGCATAAATGAAGTAGAAAATTTTGTACAAGAGCAAAATAGTACTGATATTTTAAATGAAGTTGATAGCCCTTGTCTAAAAGCAATGGTTAATGAAACATTATCAAAAGGATTAACTAATTAGGTTAATACGTTAATTACCAAAATTTTTAACAAAAATGATCAGATAAATTTGCGATACATAGAATTGAAAACAATGCCTGACTCAATATTAGGTAGGTATGTTAGTGTTAATTATGGTACATATATGATTGAGTTAAATGGCAATGTTCTTCCAAATGCAAGTAAAGAAATGATCGCAACCACTATTATACATGAAGCTCTTCATGCTTATATGGATTATTCAGGTATAAATAACTATTTTAATGATCATGATTCCATGGGAGCTGCCTATGTTGATGAAATGGCAAATGCATTGAAAGAATTGTTTCCTACTTTATCATACAGTGACGCAACGGCATTGGCATGGGGTGGATTACATGAATCTATGGCATGGTCACAGCTTGTAATGAAAAAACCATCATTAGCTCAAAGCACTTTAAATAATATCAAACAATATATTGATAAAACTAAGGGAACAGGTTGTCAACCATAAAATTATATAGAATGAAAAGAAAACTATTATTGGTCTTAGGTTGTATACTTTTTGTTTATTCCAATACTAAGGCTCAAAAAATTGATACTGTAAATCTAATTCATGAAGTTAGAAAAATTCAATCACGAGAATTAGCTTTAAATGGAACCATGTCAATGAGTAAAACATTTACTGCTTCCTTATTAAAAATTCAATTCCAACAGAACGGAGAGGTAATCTTTAATAAAGATGAATTAAAAAAAGACTTTAGAATTAACAAGAATCCTCTTCCATTAAAATACTGTCCTGAGTTAAATAAATTATTTAAATCCAGTAATAAAACACTGACTTTGTATATACCTTTAATAAGTTATGTTGTGAGGGCACATGGAACCACAGACAAAGAAAACGAGGTGGATTGGCGTACAAAGGAAGGCTTAATTATAGAGGAATCGGATAAGGGCATAAGCATTATATTTTCTCCAATTAAAATACTCATCAAAGCTTCGAATATTGAATAAGAGTATTACATCCTTTATTGATTAACATAAACTTAAGAGGATGTTACTGATCAATTCGGAATAGTATAATGCCCTAGTTAAATTAAGTCTTCCATAGGGAGACCCTGATACGCTAAGAATTCAGATAACGAGGTTGTTAGCCGAAAATACAATTTATACTTGAAAACAATAAAGCCCGGGCTTATCCTCGAGCTTTATTATTAGTTTGCTATTTGGTGTTACAAACACTAACCAGTATTTCGCACGCGTTACAAACGCGCGCGAGCTGGGGCTCCCTTTCATTTTATTTTCAGTACTATTTAATTGCGTATATAGCTGATTTAGCTGAACCTTTTATTGTTCTCATCCAGGCAATGTTTCAAGGTTTTCAGCATTCTAAAAATGATTAACCAAAATAGTTAAAAAAACCAGGTCGCCACTAAAATAGCAGTAATCACGCAAACTACATCGACTAAAAGCATAGTCCCTAAAGCGTAGCGCGTGTTTTTTATATTAACGGAACCAAAGTAAACCGCAATCACATAAAAAGTACTCTCGGCACTGCATTGAAAAATACTGCTCAATCTTCCGGTTAGGGAATCGGCGCCAAAAGTATTCATCGAATCAATTAAAAACCCCCGGGATCCTGCGGAACTAAAAGGTCTAAGCAACGCTACCGGTAAAGCATTTGTGATCTCTTTGCTTACTCCCATATTGGAAAATGCAAAAGCAATCCAATTGCTGATAATTTCAAACAAGCCGCTGTTTCTGAATAAAGAAATAGCAACTAACATCCCTAAAACATAAGGAAAAATGGTAACTCCCGTTTTAACGCCATTATTGGCTCCCGCAACAAAGGTCTCATAAACAGTGGTTTTGGCCTCCCCAAATTTCTTTTCCTTAACAAATGATAAGATCAAAGTAGCAACAATAATTCCGACCAATATCAATGCTGAAAGATTAGATGTAAAGTAATTTTTTCCTATTAGGTCCAAATGGTTTACATACATCAACAAGCCTATAATTGCGGCAATTAACACCATGAGTCCTATTACCAATGACGCACTTTTGAAGTTAATTTTTTGCTTTACTCCCACAATAAGAAAAGCAGCAATAGTACCGATAAAGGAGGTGATGATACAAGGCAGCATCACATCGGCGGGGTTGGCGGCGTTGGCAGCTGCACGATACCCAATTATAGAAGTCGCAATTAAGGTAAGTCCCGAGGCGTGAAGACACATAAACATGATCTGGGCATCACTGGCTTTGTCTTTTTCGGGGTTTATTTCCTGTAAACTTTCCATGGCTTTTAATCCAAAAGGTGTGGCAGCCGAATCCAATCCCAAGAAATTGGCGGCAAAGTTTAAGGTCATATAGGATATCGAGGGATGATTTTTGGGGATACTTGGAAACACTTTCACGAAGACCGGACTCAATACTTTTGCTAACTTTTCGGTAGCTCCCGAAATGATTAAAAGTTCCATCAATCCACAGAAAAATGCCAAATAAGCAATAAGTGGCAAAATCAAATCAATTAATGTGCTTTTACAGGTAGGCAAAAGTCCGTCTGATTTTTGAACGCCACTGAAAATTTTAACCGTTTTATTTTTATAAATGTAAGTCGTATCCGGATTGGTAGCTATCTTATTAACCACCATCGTTTGGTTTGGCGCTTTTTCGATGCTGTCTTTTACAAAAACAGGAACCTGATTAATGTATTTTTCAGCGATTAAAATTGGGTCGTCTTTTTTTCCATTCAAAATAAAATCAATGGTGTAACTGTTTCCCGTAAATAAACTGACAACAACAAATACAATTGAAGAAATGAAAATAGAGAGCCAAAATCTGCTTAATACCATAATTTGTAATTTTCGTAAAAGTAATAAATCAATAATAATCACTACTGATCAACAAAAATTAAAGAAGGATTAAGCTTCATGCCTGAAATAAGGCAAGATACAAATAGCATTATATTGTTTTCTGCCTGCTAAAATACTTATTCTTCCTGTCTGTCCTTTCTTAATTTCTTTCTACCACTTCCATCATCCCTGCAAAAAAATTTCTATTTTGCCTGCGAAAAACAATGCTTATTGCATGAAAGAAAAAGCACTCTTCGTAGAAAAACAATTTTTGGGACTGAGCCGTAGCTGGCTGCTTACCAGGCTGGTATTGGCCATCTTTTGCTTTATCATTTATTATATAGAAGAAAACCGCGACCGCAACGCCGATCTGTTGTTGGTGGTGGGTGTTTCCATCTTAATCATTTCGGGCTTATTAACGTTTATCATCCATTATAAAACCTCCATATACGAGCAGTCGATGGTATTGGATGGCTTTTGGACCACCAGCCGCGTAAAGATCGATTTTGGCAGCATTCGTAGTGTGGAAAAGGTGCTTTACAGCAGCTTCTTATTGAATAATCCGGTTTATAACCTCCATAAAAAAGGCACCATTCGCTTTTATACCCGTGGCAAATATGCCCTTAAACTTACCGATAAGGATGGCTTGGTGTACATGATCGGCAGTCAGCATTGCGATGAAATTGTTCGCTTGATCGCAGAAAGGATTAGATAGTCGGCGGTACTTAGTCAGCAGTTCGCTATCTATGGACCATGGACTATCGATTATGGCTACTAAATCTGGACGATTGACCATGGACGGAGGAATATCGCCTAACTACTAAAACCATGAACCAAGCAAAAAACACCTTGCTGCTGCTCCGCTTTCACTTTTCGTTGTTTTTAATGCCGGTATTTTTGTTTGCCTTAAGTCAGACCGAAACAATAAAGTGGCAAACAGCAATTTTATCATTTATCATACTTCACCTGTTTATCTACCCGGCCAGCAACGGATATAACAGCTATATGGACCAGGACGAAGGAAGCATAGGTGGCTTAAAATATCCTCCTAAGCCCACCAAAAAACTATTTTATGCAGCTCTCTTCCTCGATCTCCTCGGCTTAAGTCTTTCCTTTTTTATTTCCACTACTTTCTTTCTCTGTTTACTTGCTTACATATTAGCTTCAAGAGCTTATAGCTATAAAGGTATCCGCTTAAAAAAATACCCTTACCTGGGCTTTTGGGTGGTGGTGATATTCCAGGGAGGATTTACCTTTCTGATGAGCATGCATGCAGCAACATTACTAGACTTAACATCAATTACTGCTTCCCACAAATGGGCAATGATGGCCAGCAGTTTATTACTTGCCGGAGTTTATCCCTTAACCCAGATCTATCAGCATGAGGAGGACCTGAAAAACGGAGATATCACACTCAGCTATAAATTAGGTTATCGGGGGACATTTATTTTTAGTACTATTTCCTTTCTGCTTGCCAACCTTTTATTCCTGGCTTATTTCACAGAAATACTTCATCTCAACAATTTCTATATCCTTCAATTATTTTTTATACCCATTGGTTTTTATTTCGTAAGTTGGTTTATAAAGGTTTGGAACAACCCTTGCAATGCAGACTATGAGCATACCATGCGCATGAACCTCATTGCATCGGTTTGCCTTAACGCTTGTTTTATTACGCTTTTCATTTTAAACCAAATACTATGAGTAAAATTATATCAATAGCCACCGCAAATCCAACGTTTAAACATAAGCAAGAGGATATTTTACATTACATGACAGAGATGTTGCAGCCATCGTTGGATGAGAAAAAGCTATTGAATATACTTTACCAGCGAAGTGGCATAAAAACCAGGTATTCCGTTTTACCCGAATTTTCTGAGCGCTATGCCAGTCACCATGCTTCTTTTTTCGACAATGTGGAAGAAGATCCAAGCCTGGATGACCGTATGAAAGTTTATCATCAACATGCAGGACAACTGGGAGCCGATTCGGCTCACAAAAGTTTGGATGGATTTATAAAACCCGCTGAAGTTACGCACCTGATCACCGTAAGCTGTACCGGTCTTTCGGCTCCAGGTTTAGATATCGAGTTGGTTGAGCTCTTAGGACTTGAACATACCATTTACAGAACATCAGTGAATTTCATGGGCTGTTATGCAGCGCTGCATGCCCTTAAGCATGCCGATCTGATATGCAAGGCCGATAAAAATGCCCGTGTTTTAATTGTATCTGTTGAGATCTGCACCATTCACTTCCAGGCCAAAAACGATGCGGATAACATGATGGCTAATTTGTTATTTGCCGACGGAGCTGCTTCTGCTTTAGTATGCTCTGATGAAACTGCTGATGAAAAGAATTGGAAAGGTCTTAAGATCGAAAACACCCATTCCGAAATACATTTCAAAGGCAAAAAGGACATGGCATGGAAACTTTCGGAAACTGGCTTTTTAATGACCCTGAGTAATTATATCCCCGATTTGGTGGAGGCAGGCATCAAAAACCTGGTTGCCAAAACTGTAGGATCATTAGGGAAATCGCAGTCGGATATTAACCATTGGGCCATTCATCCGGGAGGCAAGCGCATTTTGGATGTCATTCAAAAGGAACTCAGCATTACGGCAGATGATCTAAATTCGGCTTATGCAACTCTCGAAAACTATGGCAATATGTCCTCCCCTACCGTTTTATATGTGCTAAAAGATCTGATGGATAAAAAAATTAACTGGACGGCTAAAGAAATCGTATTTGCTGCCGGTTTTGGACCGGGATTAACGATGGAAAGCATGCTGCTTTCCAACTAGGTTTTCTTCAGCTAATGAACTTCAGCATTCGTTCTTCTCAAAAGGAATTGCTCGATGAAGAAAACATCCCGTATAATGATCTGGCCCAAAATCTTCGGGAACTGGATTTTATTAACCGCTTCCTTGGAGGGCATGCCATTACCGTTAAAGGTGTTAAAAAGCTAAGCGATAAACTGCAGCAAACTATAACCATTCTGGATCTTGGCAGTGGTGGTGGTGATACCCTTCGGGCCATTGCCCGCTGGGCCCGTAAAGCCAATAGAAAGGTGCGGCTCATTGGCGTTGATCTAAAACCCGAATGCATCCGTTTTGCTGAAAAGGAAAGCATTGGCTTTCCTGAAATTTCCTTTATCCAGACCGACTACCGAGCCATTCAGCCTGATCAATTACAACCCGATATTATTATTTCATCTCTTTTTTGCCATCATCTTAGCAATCCCGAGATAATTGAACTTTTACAATGGATGGGTAAGAACGCCAAAATCGGTTTTGTTATCAATGATCTTCATCGTCATTTCTTAGCTTATCACAGTATCCGTTTTCTTACTACATTGTTTTCCAAATCATACCTGGTAAAAAACGATGCTAAGCTTTCCGTGGCCCGTGGATTTAATCATGGCGAATGGATGGTATTATTAAGAAAGGCCGAGATAACAACAGCTGAGATCAGCTGGCAGTGGGCATTCAGGCATTTAATTACAGCAAGAACCCATGGACTTTGAGGTTGCAATTATTGGCGGTGGTTTAGCCGGTTTAAGCCTAGCGATTCAGCTATCCAAAGCCGGACATCGCGTTATTCTGTTTGAGAAAGAGCAGTATCCTTTTCATAAAGTTTGCGGAGAATATATTTCGATGGAATCCTGGGATTTCCTCGAATCGATTGGTTTGCCGCTTACAGAAATGCAGCTTCCCCGAATTACCAAACTGGCTATTTCTGATTGCAAGGGACGATTACTTCGGCATACACTTAGCCCAGGCGGTTTTGGAATAAGCCGTTATACCTTGGATGATCGGCTTGCTTTAATTGCCCGCAGTTGTGGCGCTGAACTGCTATCCGGTACCAAAGTAACAGATATTACTTTCAGTAGCGATCGGCACCTGCTAAAGACCACTGCCGGAAACTTTACAGCAAAAGTGGTTTGCGGAGCCTGGGGCAAGCGTGCCAATCTCGATATTAAACTTAACCGCCCTTTCATTGAGTCTACCAAGCAAAATGCGCAACAGTATATTGGCGTTAAATATCATGTTAAACTTGATTTCCCTTTACATCTGATCGAATTACACAATTTCGAAGATGGATATTGCGGTATTTCGCCAGTGGACAATAACCGTCTTTGTTTATGTTACCTCACCACCGCTCAAAAACTTCAGCAAAACAACAATAACATCCGGCTTTTGGAGAATAATCTTTTAAAGAAAAACCCTGTTCTTAACCGCTATTTCTCAAATGCTGAATTTCTTTACGAGGAGCCGCTTGCCATCTCGCAAATCAGCTTTGCCGCTAAAACACTTGTGGAGGATCACATTTTCATGACCGGTGACTCGGCCGGGATGATAACTCCTTTATGTGGCAATGGAATGAGCATGGCTTTGCATTCTTCGAAATTATTAAGTGGTGTTATCATTGAATATTTAGGTGGGAAATTAACTCGAAGCCAAGCGGAGGATCGTTACACAAACCTTTGGCGAAAAAACTTCAATTCGAGATTAAGGGCCGGAAGAATATTTCAACAATTATTTGGCAAACCTGCCGTAACTAATCTTACACTAAAATCGCTTTCGTATTTCCCGGGGTTAACCTCTAAATTAATTGATTTAACCCATGGAGGGGTGTTTTAAGGGGCTTCGACTGCGCTCAGCCTGACAACATTTGTCACCCTGAACACAGCCGAAGGGCACCAATGTGTGTCCGGATTTGTAATCCGGACACACATAAGCGTGGAATTCAATTCAGTATTCAATACCCGAATGAGTTGAATGAGCAAGGAGGCTTCGACTGCGCTCAGCCTGACATCGTCACTTTGAGCGTAACCGAAGGGCGTCGCTATTCGGGATTGCAAATCTGAAAAAGCACAGATTTAATTCATGGCGGACCGTTTTAAGGCTTCGACTACGCTCAGCCTGACAACGTCACCTTGAGCGAAGTCGAAAGGTGTTTCGACTTCGCTTAGAGGAATAACGCTAAGCCTTTTTCAGACAGCCTCCTGTATAAATAGTTTTGGATTTAAACCGTTTCTTTTACAACCTGCTCTACATTCTCAGGCTTTTCAACAGGCTTTTCTTTAATAAAGATCAGTCCGATAATAAAGCAGACCAATGCAATGCTGATCGGATAGATCAATCCGGCGAAGTGATTGCCTGTTTGAAACACCAGCAAAGTAGCTATCGTTGGCAGCAGTCCACCGATAACTCCATTTCCCAAATGATATGGAAGGGACATGGACGTATAACGGATATGCGTTGGAAACAGCTCGACCAAAAATGCTGCAATCGGACCATAAACAAGGGTCACAAAAAGAACCTGGACGAATATCAAGCCTATCAGTAAAATAACATTCGACAGACCTAGCGAGACTTCTTTTTTAATTTCAGAAGGAGCCACTGCTTTACTGATACTTGTCTCTTTAATTTTTGTACCGTCATCATACAACCTGGTTTCAATTACTTTGGCAGCTTCAGTTCCATCAGCTTGTTTAACAGTCGATGTTTCAACTGTTCTCTTGCTTTCAATCTCTGTCTTTTCAGTAATATTTACGGTATTATCCATCACTTTATAGATCGGATAGTAGCATATAGCGGCAATCAGCATACCGGTAAGCATAAGCTTCTTTCTTCCGATCTTGTCCGAAAGTTTTCCAAAAACAATAAAGAACGGTGTTCCTAGTAATAGGGCGATGGCAATGATCACATTTGATTGTACAAATTCAATGTTCATTGTTTTTTGAAGGAATGATAATGCGTAAAACTGTCCGGTGTACCATACCACTCCCTGGCCCATTGTGGCTCCAAATAAGGCCAGTAGCACCATTTTCAAGTTTTCTTTGTTTCCAAAGCTTTCCTTCAAAGGGTTTTTAGCCACTTTTCCTTCGGCCTTCAGCTGTGTAAACAATGGCGATTCATGTAAACGAATACGGATGTAATACGACATGATGACTAAAAAAACCGATAATAAAAACGGAATTCTCCATCCCCAGGCACTAAAGCTATCAGCAGGCATTAGCAAACGGGTAATCAGTATCACCCCCAAGGACAGAAACAAACCTAAAGTAGCGGTAGTTTGAATAAAGCTTGTATAATAACCTCGCTTATGCTCGGGAGAGTGCTCGGCAACATAGGTAGCCGCGCCGCCATATTCTCCGCCCAAAGCCAAGCCCTGAACCAGACGCAGCAGTAAAACAATGATGGGTGCGAAAACTCCAATTTGCTGATATGAAGGCACAAGGCCTATGGCAAAAGTGGCGCCCCCCATTAGCAGCAAGGTGAGCAGGAAGGTATACTTACGCCCAACCAAATCGCCCAGGCGGCCAAAGACTATGGCGCCGAAAGGCCGAACCACAAAACCTACCGCAAATGTGGCTAAAGTAGACACGTATGCTAAGGTTGGGTTGCTGGCCGGGAAAAACTTTTCAGCAATAATTAATGAAAGGCTTCCGAAAATATAGAAGTCGTACCATTCAATGAGCGTACCGGCTGAGGAAGCAAAAATTACTTCCCAAATTTTGTTTTTTGGTTGACTTGTTTGCATATACATAAATTGGTCGCTAAAAAGATAGATAAAATTGTATAAGACCAAATATCATTTTAACAAAATCTTCTCAATTTCAGCTTCTATAAAAAGTATAATTAAACTTTCCACTGCGTATACAACTTAAATACTTACTTCAACAATAGCATTGTTTTTTTGAAGCAACTGCGAAATCCGTTTCGTCAAATTCATTGATTCCAAATCAGGCTCATTTACAACTTTAATTTGCTCAAACAAGGCCATCATTTCTTCGGTATGTTCTTTTTTCTTTCCGCTAAGTACTGATACAGGCACAAACTGGGTCCATAATACTGCTTTTAACTCCTGCCCTGCCTGATCCCAAATACTCATCTCCACCCAAATGGATGTTAAATTAAAATCAAGCAAAGCCGTTCTGATCCTGATCTCCTCACCAAGCATTACTGGCCGCAAATACTGAATTTCATGGCCACTTATCACCCATGCAGCACCTTGCTTTGCAAATAGATTTAAGTCGACGTCGTAAAATTGTTTCAAATGCTCTTCACGGGCATGAAGGCAGTAGTCGAGATAACGGGCATTATTAAGATGCCTGAAAGGATCGCAATCACTAAACCTGACTTTATAAGAAGTTTCGGGATAATGATTGATTTGAGTAGTTGATTTTTTCTGATTTTCCATATTATTATTTTATAGACCGAACGGTCTTTTTTAGGGCAAAAAAATTATAGAGGTAGTTGCTGTTCAATTTGGTTAGAAAGAAGATTAAGTACTAATTGTAATTTCTGGTCATTTCCCTCAAGTTTAGACAGCATTATTCCACCTTCTATTTGGGCATACATTAATACGGCAAATTGTTCAGCATTTACGGCCTGGTTTATTTCATTTAGTTCTTGTCCATTTTGGATAATACGCGTCAATGATTTTAACAACCTATTTACTGCCCACAATAAATGTTTACGCAGCTCGGGGTTGGTATCATCAACCTCCATTGAAAAATTAAGGATGGGACAACCGCCTTCAATTGTGGGCTGACTGCTATAATTCTGATAAAAGCTCAAAATTGCTTTTAGTTTTTCAAGGCTGTTTTCATGTTTAGCTACTGCAGCAACAAGCGCCTTTTCCAGTTCTGCATATGCATAATTAAATACCTCAACGGCAATATCCTGCTTACTATTAAAATGCCCGTAAACCCCTCCCTTTTTTAAACCGGTAGCGACTAAAATGTCATTCAAGGAAGTCCCGGCGAAACCTTTCACATTAAAAAGGGCTGCCGATCTTTCAATGATCATCGCCCGGGTACGTTCAGCTTTACTTTGTTGCATAGTCAAATATAGACCATTCGGTCTGTTTTATGAAAAATATTTTCAATTAATCAGTATAGTTTATCCTAAAAACAAAAAGCGGCCTTTCGGCCGCCCAGCTTATTTGATTTGGTCTCTTTTTAACAATCCGTTTAAAAACCTTTATCAGATTTTTCCTTTTAATTTTCTCTCCATCTAAAAACTAACTCACCACTTTCTTACTTGTATAAACAGTGCCAAATCGATCCGTTACTTTTACCACAATTTCTTTTGCAGTTACTGATGGTTTTAATGTAAAAAGATGATCTGTTATGATCGGTTCAACCCATTTACGCATTGCAGGTAAAGTTGGGCCGTCGTACAATTCGAGCGCAAGAGGATCATAATCAGTAATTCGGGTTAAGGCACCTTTTTCCTTTCCATCTTCCAGCCATTCCACTTTCCAGTGTTCATCCCAATTCCAAACATTCACCAATAGCTCATCCGGGTACTTTTTGTGATAACCTTTATTGTAAACCTCCAACTGGTAATTTTTATCCTTTCCGGTTGATTTATAGTACCAGGACAATTGAGTTCCATTCACTTCAAAAACACCATAACCAGCAGGAGTACCATCGCCGCAACAAGGACCAGCCCACCAAGCACCGCAAGCAGTTCCTAAATTATGCTCCATTAAGCATTCATTGATAATCACATTTTCATTCCAATGCGTATGGCCTGAGATAATATGAGTGTTGAAAGGCTCCAGGATCTTATACAATTGTTTCCGGTTGGATAACACACTCACGATGTTTTCTTCTTTTAAACCCAAGCGTTTTTTCTCAGCTGTATCAGAAGGAATATGCATTACCACAATAACCAATGAATCTTTAGGGACCAAAGCCAGATCTTTTTCAAGCCAGCTTAACTGACTTTCGGTTAAGTAGCCTATATAGCGTTTGCCAGCTCCGATAGAGAACACATTATCCAAAACGACATAATGAGCCTTTCCCCTATTAAATGAATAATACGTTGGACCAAAATGTTGCTTAAAGGTTACGGCCGAAAATTCATCACTCCGCACATTCTCATAATCCATATCATGGTTACCAAGCACCTGAAAAAAGGGGACGCCTGTTAATGCCACGGCCTGTTTATAATCCGCAAAAAGCTCATGCTTATCGAAAACCAGGTCACCACAACAAATACCATGAAAAGGCTGATCGGAATAATTCTTTGCCAATTCGGCTAAATCGGGAGCAGTGGTTGATATTAATAGATCAGCATCTCTACGATTCATTATTTGAGGATCGGCCCAAACAGCAAAACGATGTTTATCATCTGAATCAACTGCCAATTTTTTCAGCTCAAAATTGGCAGTAAAAACCTTTTCCCCTTTATTGATAGCCCTGTAGAAAGAGGCTATCCCTTTCTCATGCTCAATTTGAAAACCAGCCGGAATAGAGATATGAACAAACTCCGCAGTTTTATTGCTTAATAATTTGTAGAAACCGTTTTTATCGGTTTGTGTGCAATTGATGCCATCGCTTACTATTACCCCCGCTATTCCCTTTCTCCCCTCATGAACTTTACCTTTAAGCGTGATAAGTTCTACCGGATTTAATGACTTTGCTGAATGCTCAGCAGCATTAGCCACTCCTGTAGGTATTGCGGCCACCGCCCCAAGTAAACCTAAACTTCTAAGAAAATCTCTTCTAAACATGCCTTGGTTTACTTCTTTATGAGATAAGTAGCCTTAGCAGGGCCCACTCCTTTTATGGTTAATGATTTCCAATGAGCAGGCAGTTTACTTTTCACTTGCTGAATGCCTTTTGGTGTAATATCTAATCCGCCAAAACCCATTAAAACCGCTTGCAGCACACCACCGGCACCAGTTGCGAAATACGGGTTTGTTCCGCCTTTGGTTTCGGCAATTACCCTGAAAGGAGGATTTAAATTGGGGATAAATGCATCCTGGAAATAGTGATAGGCTTGTTGCTCATCTCCCAAACGTGCATAGAGCAAAGAGAAAATAGCCTGCGTCATTGCCGGGGTACCTGAAACAGGAACCCGTGTTTGATAGTATTCAAGATCCTTTTTGATCTGCACCTCATTAGTAATTCTCTTAAGCGGATAGGCCAGCAAATTCACATCAGCCTGCTTAATTGGTTCACCATTATAAGTAGCGTGTTCGCGGGTAACCCCATCAGGAAATTGATGAATAGGAATATTTTTAGCAACCAGGCTCCAATCAGCATTTTCAGGTTTACCCAGGAGCTTAGCAGCCTGATTAGCGATTTCCAAATTTGCTTTGGCAATGGCATTGGTGAACGCATCATTATCAACATTCTCGGCCCATTCATCCGAAGCCACCACATTTTTTATATCAAACTTACCCGGGCCATTGCGTTCCACACGGCTGGCCCAAAAATCGGCAGTAGCTTCAATTATTGGCCAGCCTTTGTTTTTCAGCCATTCTTTATCTTGTGTAACACAGTAATAACTCCAGGTTGCAAAGGCAACGCATCCTGTTATATGATGCTCAAAGGGACCGCTTAATGCCCAAACAGGTGTTTCTTCGGCACCTGACTCAGCACTTTCCCAGGGAAACATGGCGCCTTTATAACCGTGCGAAAAGGCATTTTGCTTAGCAACTTCTAAACGCTTAAATCGATAATCGATCAATGATTCAGCTATTTCAGGATGCAAAACCAACAAAGGAGGGAACATCCAGGTGTCGGTATCCCAAAATACGTGTCCATTATATCCCAAACCCGACAATCCCATTGGCGACAAAGACATTCCAGAACCTGCCCGCGAGAAAGCATACAGATGATACAGCATGCTTCTAACATCTTGCTGCGCCTGATCGTCACCTTCTATCAAAATATCACTCTTCCATAGATCATCCCAGGCCTTGTTGTGCAAACTAATTAAGCGTTGCTTACCTTCCATTTTGGCAAAAATGGCAAGGCGCTCCGTTTCATTTAATGGATCGGGATGATGAGCTGTACTCAAAACAGCGCCTGCAATTGCATATGAATAGGTCGTTCCAGCTTGTATTTTCTTTGTAAACCGCATGCTATGCCTATTATTATCATACATAGCATGAATAATATTAGGCTGCTGATCTTTAGGTTCGTCAAATAAGAAAGTGGTGGATGCAGCCAATCCAATTTTACCGGTAGGACTTTTTGCCGTTGTGGTAAGCAAACTGATAGCTACATGCGAACGGACAATCTCATTAAAATAGTTTTGAGCATCACGCAAGGCATCAGGAGTTTCCATGCTATTAGAAGCCCCTATTTCCACATCTTGTTTAGCACTTACACTCACATCAACCATTACCGAATACGGCAAGTGTCTTAATGAATAAACGGTATAATTGACAGTGGCCTTTTCACCCACATTAAAGGAAGTGGTGAAACTTCCATTCTTCATATTTAACTGTTGGGTAAAGTTGCTGATATTGTTAGCCGAAATTGACTTTCCATCAACAGACAAGCCCATATTCAGCAAATTAATACCGTTTATAAAGTTGCTTACACGCCCCCGGCCATACAGGTCATAGGCCCCGGCGAGTACAATGTTTTTAACTTTAAAAGGCTCGGGAGAGGAAACAATACCAACCATTCCGTTGGCTACACTCACCCCGTAATAATTAGATGGGTCGATCTTATCGGCTTTGATTATCCAGGGATCAACCTGGGCTTTAACGTTAATTGCCGAAAGCAAAACTGCTGCAACGATACAAAATGCGCTTTTACTATATGATTTAATTTTAGAATACCAATTTGCTACGCTTCGACTCCGCTCAGCGTGACATTCAGCGGGAAGCTCAGTGTGACGTTCAGCAGGGTGCTCAGCGTTACGTTCATAGGCAATAAAGCCACAACCTCTAAATTTATACTTGAACATAGCCTTATCAGGTTTTAGTTTAATTTGAAAATGCCATAACTGCTTGCCTTAGCTGTAATGGTTAATCCTTTACTTTTATCGGCGTTCAACTCTACCCCATCAACAAGCGTCGAGTTTACCTTTTTAATCTTTTTATCTGACTTTAGTTGAATCGCCTGTTCTTTAGTAGATGGATTGATCACGATCAGGAAGGTTTCGTTTTTGAACTTGCGCTGATAAACCAAAGGATAGGTATGCTCAGCCGTGTTATAAAACCTAATTGATCCTTCTGTTCTCAAAGCCTTTGAAGTACTCTTTAAAGCCAGCAGTTTACGGGTAAAATGAAGGAGTGAACTTGAGTCTGTTAATTGAGTAGCCACATCAGGGCGGTTCAATGAAGAATCCAGCGGCAAATAAAACTGCTTAGGATCAGCATCGGAGAAACCGGCGCCTTTGGTTTTATCCCATTGCATAGGCGTTCTTGTTCCAGCACGATTACCTTTACTTAGCACGCTTCCTTCTTTATTGGGTAAACCGCTGACGTATTTCATCCCGATCTCATCACCATAATAAACCAAGGGAACGCTTGGCAGGGTTAAGAAAAATACCATAGCAGCCTTTAATTGCTCAACAGTATTCCTGTCGCCACTTGCCGGGCGCTGAAAATCATGATTGGACGTTGGTAAACACAAGTAGCCCTTACCCGCAATAACTTCTTTTAATTGCTGATTATAGATATTAATGAAATTGACTGGAGAGCCATTGCCCTGACTACTGAAATAACAGGTATCATGACGGTAAACACCTTCTTTATTAAAAAACAGGGAGCTATAACCCGAATTTCGCAGATGGATGAGAAAATCCATCATAAAGTTAGCTTTGATCGATTTTGCAGGATCACCCCATTCGGCAATTAAAATCCCATCAGCATATTTTGATTGAAAATGAGAACGGATATCTTTCCATAACTTATTAGTTGCCGATAAATCAGGATCATTCTTTACTAAAGAGCCTGCCATATCAACCCTGAAACCGTCAGCGCCTTTATCCATCCAAAAATCCATGATCTTGATCAATTCGGCTTTTGTCTTTTGAGGCCCTTCAGCTGTTACCGGTTGTTCCCAGGGATTAGCAGGATTAGGTTTACCATAACCATAATTCAATGCAGGTTGAACATCAAAAAAGTTCTTACGATAAGTACCGTTACGTTCAAATTTCCCGGCAACAAACCTTTCTGGTTTTAAGGTTGAATCGTTCGTCCAAATGTACCGGTGCGAAAATTCGTTTGGCGTTTGTTGCTGAGAGGCTTTGAACCATGGATGCTGATCGGAGGTATGCCCTGCAACCAAGTCTAAACAAACCCGCATGTTGCGTTTGTGAGCTTCATTAAATAAATTCTCCAGATCTTGATTAGAGCCATACCGGGGGGCCACTTTGTAATAATCCGTTACATCGTATCCGGCATCAAAAAAAGGAGACTCAAAACAAGGGTTGATCCAAATAGTATTACATCCCAACCATTTAATATAATCAAGCCGTTGAGTAATACCATTAATATCTCCAATACCGTCATTGTTGGTGTCCTGAAAACTCTGGGGATAAATCTGATAAAATACGGCAGTTTTTAACCAGTTGGGCACTGGTTGTATTTTTTGGGCTGAAAGCGAGCCAGTAAGCATTGTAAAGCACAATGCAAGTACGAATTGCTTCATCTATATAATTATAAAAATTATCAGTAAATAACTTATGCAATGATCATTGCGAAGCATGAAAAAGGAAACAATCCATTTGTTAACCATTGGCAGCCTCCACAAAAAAAGCTGCCAATAGTGGTTAACTTACTTACAATCGTTTCTTTTAATACCCATTATTTGGAAGTAAATCAGGATTAGCTTCAATTGCACTAATTGGAATTGGCAATAGCACCATGTGAGCCGGTGTTTCAAAATTCTTCTCAGCACGAGGAGCTCTGTATTTATTGAAACGGATCAAATCGGTTCTACGACCACCTTCCCAATACAACTCATATCCACGCTCGTTCAAAATTTTATCTAGATCGAGTGAAGTATAAGCCGGTTGTCCGCGTTTGGTGTTTCTTATATAATTAATATCCTCCAAGGCACTAGCTTCATCACCTGCTCTAAATTTCGCCTCAGCGCGTATCAGGTAGGTATCAGATAAACGATACAACGGAAAATCATTTCCTGCAGCACCGGTGTTAGTGGTTGGTGGGTTAGGTGCAAACTTAACAATACGTACACCTTGAGCTTCTGTTGAATTAGCGATACTAAAATCTTTTGTAAAGATAAGTGGCTTATTATCGCGGGTTGTTAATGCAACACCAGCAACTGAGTATTGTTGGCCGATAAGGAATCCTTGATTGAAACCTAATTGACCAATTAAACGCCTATCGCTGAATCGCTGGTCACTCTCGTCCCATGTATTCACAAAGGCAGGAGTAGTACAGCATCCATTATTTCCTCCGGCAGTAAAATTGCCAAATTTTTGGTTGTAGTGTATTGTTATTCTAACCCATTCTGATCCAGTTAAACCATTTGTTTCATCATAAATAACTGAAAGAATGCTTTCGGTACTCTGCAAATAGGCCGCATTATCAAATTGGAATAACTTCCAATAATCATCAGCAATTTTGTATTGCCCCGAATTGATAATATCATCACATGCTTTAATGGTTTCGGCCCATTTAGTTTTACCGGTATAAACTTCATGATTCAGGTAAACATGAGCCAGCAACATTTGTGCAGCAGCTTTTGATACTCTGCCATAAGGAATGTCAGACTTATTTTTTAAAAGCGGAATGATTTCATTCAGCTCTTTAATGATTCGCTCAACAGCTTGTTCACGTTTTAATATTACCGGAGATTTAGAGAAATCAATTTCGGTGTATTCTCTGAACGGAAACTTACCAAAGTTATCCATCAGTTTAAACATACACAGCGCTCTGATAAATCTAATCTCAGCCATGTACCCATCTTTTTTTTCTGATTGTGGAAATGCTGACAGGTATTTTAATGATATGTTACTCTTATTTATACCTATCAAAAAACTATTCCAGGTATTTTTAATATTGCTATTTGTTGGGGTATATGTATGAGTAGAGAGCGCCTGACGATCAGGGCTTTGCCAATCAGCTCCTCTTCCCGGCCAAGCAAGCTCATCTGTAGTTGCTAATACGGTGCCCCAAACTCCTGATGATCCACCTTGCAAATCTCTAAGGTAAGCGTAAGCAGGAGCTGCAATCATTTCCATGTTTTTACTATCTGAAACAACGTTTCCTCCGTTAGCCTCATCTAAAATTTCCTCATTTACCGAACATGCTGTTAGGGAAAGAGTCAGGGCAGTTACCAGAATATATATTTTTTTCATGCTTAATTGTCATTTAGAATTTAGAATTCAACATTTACTCCGAAAACAACAGTACGGGCTTTTGGATAAGTAGTCCAATCGATACCCATTGAAGGCACACCACTTGCTGAGTGATCGGCGTTAACTTCAGGATCGTAACCAGAATAATCTGTAATTACAAACAAGTTATTACCGGTTACGCTGAAACGTAACTTGCTCAACCAGTTAATGCTTTTCACATTAACAGAATAGCCCAAAGTTGCATTTGACAAGCGTAAAAATGATCCATCTTCAATGAAGCGGCTACTGTAGGTTAATGTCCCGTTTGGATTCTCTTTGCTTTGAGCAGCATCTTTCGTTGCATTCCATTCTTTAGAAATCAGGGTGTTCTGACTCATAATATTTGCAACGTTGTTATAGATCTTATTGCCATAAACGCCATTTAAATTAACCGCTAAGTCTACGCCTTTGTAACTTACACTTGTATTAAAACCATAGGTTAACTTAGGCATGGCAGATCCTAAAGATTGCTGAATTTCAACACCGTTGGCATCTTTTTCAAACGTACTATTACCCAACTCATCAAAGCCTAAGAACTTACGTCCCCAGAAAGTTCCAATTGGATAGCCGTTTTTAACAACCTGTGAAGAGAACCCTGTAATACCCGGACCACTTGGCGCGCCTGTTGTGATCTGACTCATTGGCAAGCCCGATACTTCATTCTTAATAGTGGTGAAGTTTACGCCTGCATCCCAGGTAAGACCTTTATTATTTACAATGACACCGGTTAAACCCAACTCAAAACCTCTGTTCAAGATTTTCATACCCGGAACGTTGGACCATACTGTGGTGGTTGGAGCTGGAGCAATGGAGTTTACTTGTAATAATACGTCGCTGGTTGTTTTATCAAAATAATCGATGGTACCAGTAATTCGTCCATTTAAAAACCCAAAATCGAGACCGGCATTCACCTGGTTGGTTGTTTCCCAGCGGATATCAGGATTTGGTGTACGGGAAAGTGTGATACCTGAAGTTACATTCTTGGCAGAACCATCTAAAATGGCATTATTACCTGACGAAGAAGAACCTAACAATATTTGAGAGATCTTATTAGGAATTTCCTGGTTACCGGTAATACCCCAGCCTAATCGCATTTTCAAGTTGCTGAAGACACCCAGGTTTTTAACAAACTCTTCCTCATTTAATTTCCATGCAAATGAAGCAGATGGGAAAAGACCATATTTATTATTTGCACCAAATTTTGTTGAACCATCACTTCTTAATGTGGCAGTAACTAAATACTTATTGTCTAAGTTGTAATTAACACGGCCAAAAAATGATTGCAATGCATTCTTAGTGATTGACGATCCAACAGTAGCTGCTTTAAAGTTTCCTAAAGCTAAGTTATTGATGTAATCGAAGTCGGTAATGGTAAAACCATCTTCACTAAATCTATAGGTATAAACTTTAAACTGTTGGTATGAATGACCTCCCAAAACATTAAAACGGTGCTTCTCATTAATGTTGAAATCATAGGTCAGGTAGTTCTCAATTAAATTACTCGACAATGAAACATCGCTAATATCAACCGTACCTTTATTTGTTAAATAAATAAGGCTTTGGTTTTGCATTACTTTCCTCGATGCTTTTGATTGATCAGCAGCCAGGTTGATCTTGTATTTCAAACCTTTAATGATTTCAAATGATCCGCTGATGTTACCCATAACACGGTCGGTTTGATTATTATCGCTTGTCAGATCGATCATTGCCAATGGGTTACGCACATCAGCACTCATCTGTTTAAACGTTCCATCAGGATTGTAAACAGGCAAAGTAGGATTCAATTTTAATGACGATAAGATCACGTCGCCCTCAAAGCCTCCGGTTTCACCAATAGGAACGCGCTGGTCATTGGTACGAGCTGCTGTTAAATTAGCTTCTAAACGTAATTTATCGTTAATCAGGTTTTGGATCACATTAAATCGTCCGGTATATTTCTCTAAGCCGGTTTTTTTAATGATACCTTCCTGATCTAAATAACTTAATGAAGCACGGTAAGAACCTTTGTCATTACCGCCACCATAGGATAAATTATGACTTTGCGTACGGGCTGTTCTGTAAATCTGGTTCTGCCAGTTAGTGTTAGACCCATAATCAGCACCTGTTAAACCTCTATCAGCTCTGAAAGAAAGAAATTCCTGAGCATTCAATAAGTCTAACTGTTTTGGAAGTTCAGCAATTGAGGTGTTTGCCGAATAAGTCAAAACCCCTTTACCTGATTTTCCTTTTTTAGTGGTAATTAGAATAACACCGTTTGCACCACGTGAACCATAGATAGCAGTAGCAGATGCATCTTTCAATACATCCATGCTTTCAATATCATCCGGGTTTAAGAAGTTCAATGGATTTTTGGTTGCGGCACTACCTGTACCTGTAACTGTAGCCCCACTTGGCTGAACATCGGTAATATCTAAGGGAACTCCGTCAACTACATAGAGAGGATCCTGACCTGAACGCACAGAGTTCGATCCCCTGATACGAACTGATGCACCGGCACCCGGCTCACCCCCATTGTTAACCACGTTAATACCTGGCATGCGACCCTGGATTAGATCAACCGGGTTAACAACCGTTCCTTTATTAAACTCTTTATTACTAATTGTACCTACCGATCCGGTGACGTCTTTCTTATTTACTGAACCATAACCCACCGACACGACAACTTCTTTCAAACCAATGGCGTTGTTAAGCAACTTTATGTTAAGAGTTTTGTTATTTCCCACCGTAATTTCTTGTGTTGTCATCCCCACATAACTGAACACCAATACCGACTCGCTCGACGAAACTGTAACTTCATACTTTCCGTTTATATCGGTAGTAGCACCCCCTGTTGTTTTTTTAACACTTACAGAAACACCTGGCAAAGCGATCCCTTCATCGTCAGTAACGATTCCGGTTACTTTGCGACTTTCTTCCTTTGTCCCCTGACTTATTTGAGTGGTTTTAAGAAGGATAAGGTTGTCTTTTTGAATAGTGAAATTAACATTTGAGCCAGCAAACAATGAGTTTAGCACCTCTTGAACCGACTTATTTTTTACATGCAACGAAACTTTTCGGTTAACATCAAGTTGTTCGCGCTGATAAAAGAAACGATAAGACGTTTTCGCCTCAATGGATTTAAACACCTCTGTAATAGGTGTATTATCAAAATCCAGCGATACGTTTTGTGATTGCGAATATGCTGTTCCTATGTTAAACGTTGCCACCAACAGGATGATCAGCATGCATTTAAACCCTACTTTTTTTCCCTCTTTTATAGGATTAAAGTAGTTTTTAATTATTTTTTGCATAGTTTTAATTATAGATTAATTCAAAAGTTCAATTAAGTTGATCTTATGTGCCGAAAGACTCTTCGACCTTTCTTTCGGCACTTTTCTTTTTTAATTCCATTAGTAATTTTTTTTATTCCATAGACAATACATTTTGTTTTCCTAATACATTAAGGTTGTTTCTCTATCATTATTACATTGCCACTAACGAGCTGATATTTAATCGGAAGTGTTTCTTTAATTAAATTCAGCACCTGAATAATATTTTCACTCCTAATGCTTCCATCATAATGGTATTTAAATAATGATGGATCATTAACTTCAAATTGCACATTGTATCTGCTTTCCAGAATTTTCAGCAGGTCGCCAAAGTTTTTATTTTCAAATCTGATCTCTGCTTCTTTCCATACCGAAGCCAGCTCAGGCTGAACGGTAGTTAAGCTTGACTGTTTTTTCTCTTTGTTAAACGAAAACTGCTGGCCCGGAATCATTAAGGTTGGTTTAATTACGTTTATATCATTTTCCGGCAAAATTTCAATAGACCCTTCTTGCAACGTAGTTATTACTTCTTTATTTTGAGGATAAGCTTTCACATTGAAAACTGTTCCGTGTACCGCCACCTTATACTGACCTGCATGAACAATAAATGGTTTTTCAGGCATTTTTGTAACCTTAAACCAGCCTTCTCCCTTTAAAAACACCTCTCTTTTGTCTGAAGAGTTGAGCTTATAGGTTAATTCAGAATTTGCATTTAAGAAAACCGATGAGCCGTCGGGTAAAATTGTTTGTGAAATTGATTTATTGTCGGCAATAATCCTGATTTCCGACTCATTGGTATTTTTTCGAAAATAAGGCTGAAGGGCAAAAACATAGATCAGCATTCCCAAGATAAAAATGGCTGCCCTTGACCCAATTAAAGTCATCAGGCGAATCACTTTTTTACGCTTTTGCTGCTTTTCATTTTCAGCAATCGTTTCGCAAATCTTCTCGAACAGCGGCGCCGTTATTATTTGCTCCTCAGCCGAGCTTTCAGTTTGCTCCAATTGCTTATATAGATCATGCTTAATTTCAAACTCCATTTCCGGGTTGAAAAACGATTGAATGATCTTTTCCTTGTTTTCTGATTTCATAATTGTATGCTCATAAAAAAGCGCACGATCACCTTTTAAGACAGGTCATCTACTATTAATACGTACAAGTAACCTTAACTACTCACGCGCACATTAAAAAAAATTAAAAAGAGAATTGTATTAAGAGAAATAGAAGAATGCGATGTACAAGATATACCTGGAATCAATATGCTCTTTCAGAAAAGCCATTGCCCGGTATACCTGATTTTCTACGGTTCGTTTAGAAATATTTAGCTGTTGAGCAATTTCGTCATAACTCAAACCATCAAACCTGCTCATTGTAAATACCTGCCTCCGTTGTTCTGGCATTTGAGCAACTAAAGTATTTAACTGACTCTGAAGGTCATTTAATGCAAGTTTATTCCAGGTAGAGTCATCTTCTTCCGTTTGTTGGAAAACGGATAGTTCGGCATGCATTTTTTCAAGCTTTCGTTTTCTAAGCTGATCGTAAATAAGATTTACCGCTATTTTAAAAATATACGATTGGATATTTTTCGACAGATCCAGCTCTTGGCGTTTATTCCAAACCCTCACAAAAACATCTTGCACCAATTCTTCCGCATCAAGGGATGACTTTAGGTAAGAATTTCCAAACTTGTAAATCCTGGACGCATACAAATCAAACAGCTCTTTAAACATAGCCTCATCAAAATCTCGCTCAACAAAAAACGTACTATCCTCAGCAACTTTATTCAATTTAAACAGTGATTGATTTTAAAGCCCGAAAGATACACAAAGTACATTTACATACACAACACTTGTAGGAATAACGAATCGGACGGTTATCTAGTATAAGATCCCCTACTATTTTATTGTCATTAAAACAAAAAAGCGGCCTTGCGGCCGCTTGTCCCAAATTATAGATAAAAGATTAAAAAGCTTGTTAATTCATTTCCAGTACTAAATCATCGGTATTTACTAAAGTTCCGGGATCAAGTACCAGTGCTCCCACCGTAAAATCATGCGAGGCAGTAATATTTGTTTCCATTTTCATGGCTTCCACTACAAACAATGGCTGATTCTTCTTTACTGAATCTCCCTTTTTAACAAATATTTTCGACAACATTCCTTGTAAAGGTGCACCGATATGCTTAGTGTTTTCTTTGTCGACCTTGCGGTTTTCTTGCTTAAGCACTTTAATCGACTTATCTAATACATCAATGTTGCGAGTTTGACCGTTAAGCTTGAAGAATACCGTCCGCATTCCATTTTCATCGGCTGGACTTATACTCAATAATCGAACCAATAATGTTTTTCCGGGAGCAATTTCGATCGTAGTTTCTTCACCCAATTTCATTCCGTACAGGAAATATTTGGTTGGAATTCCCGAAACGTCGCCGTATTCGTTCCAAAACTTCAAGCCATCTTCAAATACTTTAGGATAGAACTTGTATGAAAGGAAATCAGTGAACTGTAACTGGGCGCCAAATTCATTTTTGAAAGCTTCAAATTCCTTATCAAAATTAATCGGCGGCATATGTTTGTTCGGACGATCGTCATATGGTTGTTTATCCTTTAGTACAATCTTTTGCAATTGTGCCGGAAAACCACCTGCCGGTTGGCCGATCTCTCCGTGGAAAAACTGAATAACCGATTCGGGGAAGGAAATGGTTTCGCCTTTGGTCAATATGTCTTCTTTGGTAAGATTATTTGAAACCATAAACTGAGCCATGTCACCCACCACTTTCGAACTAGGAGTAACTTTAACGATATCGCCAAACAATTCATTAACCTCCGCATAACGCTCTTTGATCATCTCAAAACGCTCGCCTAAGCCCAGTGCAATTGCTTGTCCTTTTAAGTTTGAATACTGACCACCTGGAATTTCATGCTGAAACACTTCAGCCGAACTGGCTTTCATTCCTGATTCAAATGGATAGTAGTATTCGCGAACAGCCTCCCAATAAGTTGAATGCTGATTCAGTGACTTAATATCATAAGGATTTTCACGTTCGTGGAAACGCATCATTTCAACAACCGCATTAAAGTTTGGCTGCGATGTTAATCCCGACAAGGCTCCTATAGCACAATCAACCACATCAACACCCGCTTCAATTGCTTTTAAATAGGTAGCCGGCTGCAGGGACGAAGTATCATGCGTATGCAGGTGAATCGGAATTTTAACCGTTTCTTTTAAGGCAGTTACCAATTCAGAGGCAGCATAAGGCTTTAATAAGCCCGACATGTCTTTAATGGCCAAAATATGCGATCCTGCATTTTCCAGATCTTTGGCAAGCTGCAGGTAATACTTAAGTGTGTATTTTGTTTTCTTCGGATCGAGGATATCACCGGTATAGCACAGCGCTCCTTCGGCAATACCTCCGGTACGTTTACGAACCATTTCAATGCATGGAGCTATATTTTCCATCCAGTTCAGTGAATCGAAAATGCGGAACACATCCACACCCTTTTCCCACGACTTTTCGACAAAGCTTTCAATCAGGTTATCCGGATAAGCCGAATAGCCAACACCATTACATCCCCTGATCAGCATTTGCAAGAGGATATTAGGAACCTCGGCTCTCAATAACTCCAGGCGTTTCCATGGATCTTCACGTAAGAAACGGATACAAACGTCAAAAGTAGCACCACCCCACACCTCCATTGAGAAGGTTTGTGGGTGGGATTTGGCAAAGCCTTCTGCCACTTTTAACATATCGTAAGTACGCATGCGGGTTGCCAGCAACGACTGATGGCCGTCGCGGAAAGTGGTATCGGTATAAAGTATCTTCTTTTCGTTTTTCAACCATTGGGCAAACTTCTCCGGACCAAGTTCAGTCAACAAGTCCTTGGTTCCTTTAGGATAAGGAGCCGTATGGTCAAAGGTTGGGATTATTGGTTTTTCAAAACGAGCATTTTGGTTGATTGAGATTACATCCGGATTACCGTTAATCGCGATATCCGCTAAAAATTTCAGGGTTTTGGTTCCCCTGTCTAAGCGGTTTGTAAACTTAAACAATTCAGGGTGCTCGTTAATGAAACCTACAGTAGCTTTACCGGCCACAAACTCTGGAACAGCGATCAGGTTTTCTAAAAACTGGATATTGTTTTTTACACCACGAATACGGAATTCACGTAAGGCACGATGCATTTTTTTTGCGGCATCATCTAAATCATTACCCCAGGTACTTACCTTAACCAGCATTGAGTCAAAGAAAGGACTGATCTTCATACCCGGATAGGTAGAACCTTCGTCCAAACGCACACCGAAACCAGTAGCGTTCCTGTAGGTGATCAGCGTTCCGTAATCTGGCTTAAAGCCATTTGCCGGATCTTCCGTAGTGATACGACACTGCATGGCCACCCCATTATAACTGATCTTGCTTTGGTCACCCAAGCCAATTTCAGGGTCGGTTAATTTGTAACCATCGGCTACATACAACTGGGTTTTAATAATGTCAACTCCAGTGATCATTTCGGTAACCGTGTGTTCTACCTGAACGCGTGGATTTACTTCAATAAAGTAGATATTTTCTTTACCATCCACCAAAAACTCAACGGTACCAACGTTATTATAATTTACCGTTGAACAAATGCGGATAGCGTATTCATAAAGCTTATCGCGTGTTTCCTGCTTTAAGCCCACCGAAGGAGCTACTTCCACTACCTTTTGAAAACGACGTTGTACAGAACAATCGCGCTCAAACAAATGGCGAATGTTTCCAAAACTGTCGGCAACAATCTGAATCTCGATGTGTTTAGGATTCTCAATGTACTTTTCAAGGAAAACCGTGTCGTCACCAAAGGCATTTTTCGCCTCGCTCTTCGCTTCGCGGAAGCCTTTTTCGAGCTCCTCGTCATTGCGGATAACACGCATTCCCCTACCTCCACCTCCGGCAGCAGCTTTCAACATTAACGGATAGCCAATTCTGTTCGCTTCTTCTAAAGCAACGTTAAAGTCAATGAGCTCTTTTTCGTTATCCTCAATAATAGGAATCTGTGCCTTCTTCGCATTTTCTTTGGCAATCACTTTATCGCCCAAGGCTTGCATCACATCGGGACGAGGGCCAACGAAAATGATTCCATTATCGGCACATTTCTGCGCCAGGTCTTTATTTTCAGAAAGAAAACCATAACCAGGATGAATTGCATCTGCCTTACATTGTTTGGCAATGCGGATAATTTCATCAATATTAAGGTAAGGCTTTAGGGGGTCATTATCTTCACCAATCTGATACGCTTCATCAGCTTTGTAGCGGTGTAAAGAATAGCGGTCTTCGTAGGTATAAACAGCAACAGTAGAGATGTTGAGTTCGTTACAAGCTCGGGCAATACGAATAGCAATTTCGCCCCTGTTGGCAATGAGTACTTTCCTGATATTCATTAATTGTTAATTAGATTGAATTTTTAACGTTGCTCTGCAGGTATTCAATAAAGAATATGCTAGTTTGAGAATTGCATTACGTTTAAGAAAAATAACCGTTTTATTGAAACCTTATCCTTATTAAAATTAAAACAATAAAGACCTTTTATTCTAAACCAATTATTATTTCTGAACCAGCAATGCCAATTCATTAAATCAGGAGCTCATAGTCGACAGGCTCGCGCTCGCAAAAATAGAAAAATTTTAAAGTGTAGCTAAAATTTATTTCTAAAGAAAAATGATAGATATCATAAAAAGAGAAATGTCGATGCACTTTAGTATCCTTTTTCAAAAGAGCTCAAACAAAAAAGGGAACGCTTACGCATTCCCTTTTATCATTTATCAAGACTAAATTCTTAGTCGATGTACTCAAACCTGGTATACGGCACCAAAACCGCCGGAACTTTAATTCCTTTTTCAGTTTGGTTGTTTTCCAAAATGGAAGCAACAATACGCGGTAATGCCAAGGCACTTCCATTAAGAGTATGTGCTAACTGGGGTTTACCTTCTTTGCCTTTGTAACGTAATTTTAAACGATTAGCCTGGAAGGTTTCGAAATTGGAAACTGAACTAACCTCTAACCAGCGTTGCTGGGCAGTTGAATATACTTCCATATCGTAGGTTAAAGCAGAAGCAAAACTCATATCGCCACCACATAAACGTAACACACGGTAAGGCAATTCTAACTTTTGCAACAAACTTTGTACGTATGAGCTCATGTTCTCCAAGGTTTCATACGATGTTTCAGGATGCACAACTTGTACAATTTCCACCTTATCGAACTGGTGTAAACGGTTTAAGCCGCGCACATGAGCACCATACGATCCTGCTTCACGACGGAAACAAGGAGTATAAGCGGTGTTCTTAATTGGCAGTTCATCTTCTTTAACGATCTCATCGCGGTAAAGATTTGTTACCGGAACTTCAGCTGTTGGTATAAGGTACAAACCATCAATTCCAACATGGTACATCTGACCTTCTTTATCGGGCAATTGCCCGGTTCCAAAACCTGATGCTTCATTAATTAAGATCGGTGGCTGAACTTCGGCATAGCCTGCTTTTTCGGCCTCATCTAAAAAGAAATTGATAAGGGCGCGTTGTAGCTTGGCTCCTTTGCCCTTATAAACAGGGAAGCCTGCACCGGTAATTTTGTTGCCTAATTCAAAATCAATGATATCATATTTGGCCGCCAACTCCCAATGAGGCAGAGCTCCTTCGGGTAATGTTGGAATAACACCATGTGTTAACACTACCTCATTTTCTTCAGGAGTAGCACCCGCAGGAACCGAAGCATGTGGTAAATTAGGTAACTGAACCAGTTTGTTGTGAACTTCCTGTTCCAACCCTACAAGCTCCTCTCCCAATACCTTTATATCTTCTTTTAAAAGCGAAGTAGTTTCTTTTATCTTCTCTATCTCTTCCCTGCGACCGGATTTTATCAACTCTCCGATGCTTTTTGCCATGGCATTTGATTGCGCCAGCACATTATCTAATTGCGTCTGTGTGCTACGGCGTTTCTGATCCAGGTCTAAAATCTCATCTACCAGTTCAAGCTGCTTAAAGTTTTTTTTGCTCAAACGGGCCAAAACATCCTCTTTATTCTCTTTGATGTAGTTAATTTGCAGCATCGTTCTCAAATTTGTGCGTAAAGATAAAAAAATGGAACTGTTAAACTGACAGATGGTTAAATTGTTAAAAACTATCTATCAGCCCTCATTAACAACAATCCCTTTTTAATCTATTCAAATTCAGATTTCTAAAATCGGTGTAATCATAAAAATAATGACCGGAAAACTTTACCTTATCCCAACCCCTGTTGGCAATCTTGAAGATATTACCCTTAGGGCGCTGCGTTTACTGAAAGAGGCCGACCTGGTTTTGGCAGAGGACACACGTAATGCCGGGCAGCTGCTAAGACATTTTGAAATCGACAAAAAGATGTTTTCGCATCACCAGCATAATGAACATAAAGCAGTGGCAGAGGTGATCAAATTTTTAAAAGCAGGCCAAACGATTGCCCTGATCAGTGACGCCGGGACACCGGGCATTTCAGACCCCGGTTTTTTGCTGGTGCGCGAATGTATTAAAGAAGAGATTCCCCTGGAAACCTTGCCTGGCGCCACCGCCTTTGTTCCGGCGTTGGTAAACTCGGGGCTCCCTTGCGACCGTTTCTGTTTTGAAGGTTTTCTGCCTGTAAAAAAAGGCCGTCAAACACGGCTTAAGGAATTGGTGCAGGAAGACAGGACCATGATATTCTATGAATCGCCACATCGTTTGTTAAAAACTCTGGAAGAATTTATTCAGTATTTTGGTGAAGACCGTCAAGGCTGTGCATCAAGAGAGATCAGCAAGGTGTTTGAAGAAAATGTTCGGGGTACCTTAAAAGAAATAAAATCACATTTTGAAAACAATGTGTTAAAAGGTGAATTTGTGATTTGTGTAGGCGGAACAGAGGCTAAAGAAAAAAGGAGCAAGAATAAAGACAAGTATACAAACAATGAGGATTAGATAGTTATGATTCTTAGCCTATGAAAAACAACTACGACGACCTCCTTCTTTCTATTGGTCAAACAATAGAAGCATCCCGACAAAAAGCTATTACTTTCATCAACAATGAATTAGTAAAAGCTAACTGGGAAATTGGCAGACACATTGTTGAGTTTGAACAGCATGGAAATGAACGTGCAGAATATGGAAGCGGCTTATTATCAAAGCTATCCAAAGATTTGAACCTGCGATATGGAAAGGGATTTGGCAGACGAAATGTTCTAGACATGCGTCGTTTTTATATTACATATCCAAATTGGCAGACAGTGTCTGCCAATTTGAGTTGGAGCCATTACATAAGTTTGCTAAGTCTATCTGACGATACTGCACGTAACTTTTATGAAAAACAAAGTATAAACGAAGGCTGGTCTGTTAGAGAGTTGGAACGAAGAATAGATTCATCATTATTTGAACGCTTAGCGCTTAGCAGGAATAAAGATGGGGTTATGGACCTTGCCAAAAATGGTCAGGTAGTTTCTTCGCCAATCGAAATAATAAAGGACCCATATATTCTGGACTTTTTAAATATTCCTCATTCAAATAAAGTTTCTGAAAAACAATTAGAGCAGAAAATCATAGACAATTTGCAGCTTTTTCTTTTGGAATTAGGAAAAGGCTTCACATTTGTCGCTCGACAGTATAAAATATCTTTACGAAACACTCACTTTTATGTAGACTTAGTATTTTATCATCGCATATTGAGGTGTTTCGTTATCATAGACCTTAAAACGAGGAAAGTGAAACATACGGATATTGGCCAAATGAACTTATATCTTAATTATTTTAAAACAGAAGAAAATATAGATGGAGATAATGAACCAATAGGAATTATATTATCTGCTGAAAAAGATGAAGTATTGGTAGAATTTGCAACCGGAGGATTATCCAATAAAATATTCGTTTCAAAATACCAGTTGTACTTACCCGATAAACAATTATTAGAAAAACAATTAAAAGATATACTTAAGAATAAGTAGTGTAAACTGCTTTCATTTAAATACATTTTATTCAAAAACATGTTTAAGACAAAAAACCTGCTTCTACCTGCATTAACCGGATTATTATTATGGTTGGCATGGCCGCCATTACCTTTTGCTCCGCTTTTATTTGTTGCCCTGGTTCCTTTACTGATTTTAGCCGATCAATTAAAGCATGTGCCTAAGGCCGGAGGAAGAATATTCAGAAACAGTTTTTTTGCTTTTTTTATCTGGAACACCTTATCGTTATACTGGATCTATAACGCCGGACAAGAACTTGGTGTTGCCGGAGCCCTTGCTATTGTAAGTGTGCCATTACTTTTGGGCTCCTTATTAATAAGTTTCGCTTTCCTTTTATATCACAAGGTGCGGAGAAACTTTGGCGAAAATATTGCCCTGGCTGCACTTGTCTGCGGCTGGATAGGCTATGAATACTTACACCAGGAATGGCAACTGGCATTTCCGTGGATGACCTTAGGAAATGGCTTAGCAGAATACCACCAAATAGTGCAATGGTATGAATATACAGGTGTTTTTGGAGGTTCCTTATGGATCTTACTGGCTAATGTTTTAGTTTATCGTATCTACAAATATTCATTAATATTAAAAGCAGAGAAAAAATCACTTGCCGGCTTAAAATGGCTTGTCCTTCGTTTTGCTCTTCATTTGGCCATTCCCGTTGCTTTTTCTCTTTGGATATATAATCATTTTGAAGAAGCCGGAAATCCTTCAAATGTGGTTGTTGTGCAGCCTAATGTTGATCCATTCACTGAAAAATTCAATGGACTTCCGCCCGAACAACAGCTTGAACGATTAATTCACCTTTCTGATTCTTTGGGCCAGCCCAATACGGAGTTTTTCATTTGGCCCGAAACAGCTATTATTCCATTGGTTAGAGAAGATGATTTGCCCTATGACCCCAGCGTGGAATTAATAAAGCGTTTTCTATCGAAATATAAAAATGGAAATGTATTAACCGGTGCCGTAACCGTTAAATGGTACAATGACAAAAGAACTTCGACAGCCCGATACAATAAAGAAAGCAGCCGATATTACGATGTTTACAATGCTGGTATGCTCATTGAAAACTCATCAAAGGTGCAGGTGTATCACAAGAGTAAATTAGTGCCAGGAGTTGAATCTTACCCTTATTCAAATGTGTTAGGCTTTTTAGGCAATATTGTTATTGACTTGGGAGGAACATCAGGTGGCTATGGAAAAGATAATGCGAACCCTGTGCTTTATGCACAAAGCGGCATTGGCGTGGCTCCTGCTATTTGCTATGAATCAATTTTTGGTTCTTTTATGGCTGACCATGTTTTGCAAGATGCACAACTAATGGCCATCATCACCAACGACGGCTGGTGGAAAAACACCTCCGGTTATAAACAACATTTTCAATATGCTAAACTCAGGGCCATTGAAACCCGAAGAAGCATTGTACGATCGGCCAATACAGGCATCTCTGCTTTTATTAACCAACGCGGCGATATTATTAAACAAACCAAATGGTGGGAACCAACAGCAATTAAAGCTGACATCAACCTGAATACAACCCTTACCTTTTATAGCACGCGTGGAGATATCATCGCTGTTATCGGGAGTATTTTTGCCTTCGGATTTATTCTGCTTTCCTTTTTATGGAAATTTATGAGCAGAGGGATTAAGTTAAATGCCTAAATATTGAAATGCATGATTAGACGAAAGTTTTGAGAATAACTCAAAACCTTCGTCTAATCAAAGCTTTCGCTTCCGGTTAAATCATCGTTTCTACTCCACTTTCAAGCCAAATAAATTTATCACTCACCTCCGACCGTGTAACGGTATCATGCAATGAAGAAACTGATTCTTTAAAATGCCACCAGCCTTTATAATGTATAGGAATTACTTTTTCGGGGTTTAACAATTTCGTCACTTTTACTGCCTCTGCCGCATCCATCGTTAAGCGTAAACCCTTTTTCAGATAAGGGAACGCACCTGCTCCCAGATGCAGAATAGCCGTTTCAATCTTAGGAAACCGTTTTGCGAGCTCATAAATCCCATCAAATAAAACCGTATCACCCGAAATATAAATCCCTCCATTGGGATTTTCCTGCCATTCGATCATAAAACCAATTACTTCACCGATAATCGGTTTAAGCCGTTTAATAGTAGTGTGCAATGCCGGAATTGCTGTAATTTTCAAACCACTGATCCGGTCATTATCAATTGAAAACTCTTGCCAGTTTTGTAATCCTTTAACATTAGTTTGCTGTAAGCGCTTAACCGCATCAACGGTTGATAAAACCAAAGGCACCTTCTTTATAAATTCACGCCCCTTATTATCTAAATTGTCTTTATGATGATCATGGCTTAGCAACACCAGGTCAACATCTCCTATTTCGTTTGCCGTTAAGGCCGGGTTAAAATACTTTTTAGAAAAAGAGAGCGGTTTGCTTACATAGCTTGGCAAAAGCTTGTCTCTTTTATCGAGGGTGGGGTCGGTTAAAATTTTAAACCCGTTGATGTTGATTAAAACACAGGCTGTGTCGATGTGGGTAATAGTAATTTTCATATGTCGAATATTTGATTTTCGACACAAATTTGAGCGTAAGATTTTCGGCGGTCATTGAGTTTGGTCAACTAATGCGCTTACGAATGCGACTTAATGTTTCGGGAACCACACCAATATAGGAGGCAATAAACTTTTGAGGAATTTGCTCAATCAATTTAGGATTTTGCGAAAACAAGTTTAAGTATCGCTCAGCAGGAGATTTTGTAAGTAAATCCAATTCCCGCTTTACCTTTTTCGAAAGCAGGGATTCTGTTGCCAACTGCCCCAACAAACGTGCCGTGTCACACTGCTTATATAATTCAGTTAAATTTTGATAAGAAATAGAATACAGTTCGCAATCAGTGACCGCCTGAATAAAAAGCTGAGAGGGTTTTCGATCATAAAACGAATCATAGGCACAATAAAAAGAGTTGGCAAACGCAAAGTCAAAGGTAGTTTCTTTATCATCCACTAAAACAAAATACCTCACTGCTCCCGAACTAATAAAAGAAAGGTAATTCTCTGTTTGCCCGGCTGCCATAATGAAATCATTGGCTTTAAATTTCCTTGGTTTGATGCAGGATAAAAAAGCTTTCAAACTTTCTTCAAGAAAGCCCTGAACAGTGAAATAATTGATTAATGCTTGCATTCGGTTAATTTATAAATTCGGGCTCTAACAAAAAAAACCGCCTAATAAAATACTAGGCGGTTCTACTATCTGATTAAATTATTTCCTAATCAAAACAAAGTGAAGCAGCTCCTAACAAACCTGCATCATTACCTAAAGAAGCTAAATAAAGTTTAAGATCTTTCAGGTAATAAGGTGTTAAATAATACTCGAGTTGTTTTTTAATACCAGGTTCGATGAACTGATAGGCAGCAGATAATCCACCTCCGATAATAATGGTTTTAATATCCATTATGCGGATGAAAGAAACCAAGCCTTCACCTAAAATTTCGCCGACTTCGTAAAATACGTTGCGGGCAAATTCATCACCTTCAGTAGCCGCAACTACTGTACGGGTTGCAGAGATAGGCTCTTCACGTGACACTTTGGTTTGACCGCTATAAGCTTCCAAACGTTCACCAATTAAGTTGATAATCCCTTGTTTGCCAATATTCTGCTCAAGCGTTTTATTGTTTCTTGAAGGAATATGCCCTAACTCCAAACCATTACCATCACCGCCAGTGAAAATACGGCGGTCGATCACCGCGGCACTTCCAATACCGGTTCCAAGGGTAATAAATCCGTAAGTGTCAGGAATTCTTTTTTTGGCAAAATGCAATTCGCCCAAGGCTGCGGCGTTTGCATCATTTTCAAGAAAAATGTCCATTCCAGGAAAACGCTTTTGAAAAGCTGACTGCAATTTCACCCCGTTAATTTCAGGTATTGCAGTAATTTCAATTGGAGTAGAACGATCTTTAGTAATAGTGCCCGGCAAGCCGATTCCTATCTTTTGAACGTCCTTGTGATTGATCAATCGATAAACAATTCGATCAAGAAGGTTTTCCACGAACTGGCCGTTTTTTCTTAATTCGGCTGTTTCAAAACTTTTGAAATCCTGGATCTCTCCAGTATTGTCAACGATTCCGGTTTTAACGTGATTCCCCCCCACATCTATACCAAGATATCTTTCCATAATAATAATTTGTGTGGGTGGTAAATTTACTTATTAAATTGATTTTTAAAAGACCTTGTTGTAAAAAATACACTTTCCTTAACAGACTAGCAATAAGCGATTTACCACTGGTTTTAACTATTGTTTAAAAAATATATTTACCTACAATAGGCATTCGTCGGCCAACTCCAAAGGCTTTTGACGAAACTCTTAATATTGGAGGTGTTTGGTGACGTTTATACTCATTAATATTAACAAGCCTTAATATACGCTTAACAAGGGCTTCATCATAGCCTTGTGCAATTATTTCTTTAGAGCTTTTTCTTAATTCGATATATTGATACAAAACCTTGTCAAGCACCTCGTATTCAGGTAATGAATCACTGTCTTTCTGATCGGGACGCAACTCTGCCGAAGGTGCTTTTGTAATGATATTTTCGGGAATAATTATCCCGTTTCGATTTATATATCGGGCCAATGCAAATACCTGCATTTTGTAAACATCACCTATTACGGACAGGCCTCCACACATATCTCCATAAAGGGTACCGTAGCCCACCGCATTTTCGCTTTTATTGGAAGTATTCAATAAAATGTATCCGAATTTATTCGACATGGCCATTAATAGCACTCCGCGAATACGCGCTTGCATATTTTCTTCCGTAAGGTTAAAAGGCAGATCTTTAAACTGAGGTTTTAAGGTTGATTCAAATGTTTCGAAAATGTCTTTGATGGGAATGATCTCATGCTTACAGCCAATACGGTTAACCATATCAATTGAATCATCAATAGAATGATCGGTGGAATATTGTGAAGGCATTAAAACAGGCAATACATTATCTTTTCCCAAGGCTTCAGCGGCCAAAGCCAAAACCACTGCTGAATCTATCCCCCCCGACATACCCAATATAGCCTTATTAAAGCCCGATTTTGTAAAGTAATCCTTTATCCCCAAAACCAGGGCATTATAGATACGTTCAATGCTTTCGTGTTCGGCCACATCCAGCGAACTGCTATTATCTTCATTCTGCCAGGCTCCTGCAATTACTGCTTTATCAGCCTCCAGGGTAATAAGATCACTGTTAAACTCTACGCATGATAAATCTTCCTCAAAATAGTTCATTTCTTCGACCAGGCTGCCATTGGCATTCATCACCATTGAACCGCCGTCGAAAATAAGCTCGGTTTGGGCCCCGATATGATTTACATAAATCAAAGGTAAATTGTACTTCTCACAATTATTACCCAAAACCTTCAACCTGTCTTCGCGGTGACGATAATCGAAAGGAGAGGCTGCAATATTGATCATGAGGTCGGGCTTTTGATGGATCAACTCATCCATTGGAGCTTTTACATACAATGGATCTTCATCAACATTCCAAAGGTCTTCACAAATAGTTAAAGCTATTTTTTTGCCTTTAAATTCAATCAGCTTAAACTCCGTATTAGGTTCGAAATAACGATACTCGTCAAAAACATCATAAGTAGGCAAAAGGGTTTTATTCACTTTGGCCTTAACAACTCCGTTTTCAAGGAAGTAGGCAGAATTAAACAGGTTTTTACCTTCTAATTTTGGATTTACAGATGGCGCACCAACAACTGCCGCAATATCCACACATTCAGCAGCAATTAGTCGGATAGACTCGTCACAATGATCAATAAACTCTTCGAACTCCAGGAAATCGCGCGCCGGATAACCACATACCGCTAATTCCGAAAAAACTACCAGATCGGCATGCTGCGCTTTTGCTGCTTTTATACTTTCAATAATTTTTTGGGTATTCGATTCAAAGTTGCCAATATGATAGTTTAATTGAGCCAGTGCGATTTTCATATTCAGTTTCAGGTATATTTTTTAAACTGCCACAAAGATAAAAAGGTTTTAAGGATCAATGTTTAATTCTTCGCCCTAAAAGAAAATACCTACATTAAGTGCCATATAAGAATTGGTGGCTTTCCCATTATCAAAAACATCGGTAAAACCGTTGTTAAAACTTAATCCCAAGGCCAAACGGGTACTGTTATCAAAATAATACTCATAACCTCCACCAATTAAAAGTCCTAGTCGGGCACCGTTAATATTGTCTTGCACATTTTTGTCATCAAAATCGGTGGAAATGCCACCTACTGTTTGCGTACCACTTGCTTTCGCCCCTATATTAAACCCCGGCACAAAACCAAACTGACCATAAAACTGCCCCTGCCCCATTTTGTTGGTTTTAAGTTTCATGGATAGCGGAATCTCAATGTATTTTATCTTATAGGTAGTTTCTATTCCATTTTGGGAATCGCCTTCTATTATTGTTCCACCCATACTGGTAACGGCAAATTCTGTACTAAAGGCATAACGTTCCTTAACATAGAAATCACCCATAAGCCCGTAAGAAAAACCGGTAAACGCACCACTATTTGATCCCTGATCAGGTTTCATCCAACCAAATAATGGATGAGCTTTTATACCCAAATCAAAATTTTGTGCTTTACTCACAAATCCGATGCAAATCAACCCAATAATCAAAAATGTTCTTTTATACATAGTTATCTTATAAATATTAACACTAGTTCTAGTTTTTTAAACTGTTAGGACGCTCATCCTGCGCCCCATAAAATCATATTTCTTAAATCGAACTTCACACATTATTAAATACCTTTGCCGACATCAATTTAAAACCAAAAATAATTTATGCCGAAGATAAAGATTGTTGTCATTTGCCTTCTACCAATATTGAGCCTGTTTAGCTGTAAACGCGATAAAATGCATCCCGATGTGTCAGACATCAAATTATCAGTTAAAATTGATCGTTTTGAACAGGATCTGTTTAACATCGATACGACCGAGCTTGTGAAAGCAGCAGCACAATTGAAAGCAAAATACCCCGATTTTTACCCAATTTATTTTCGCAATATTTTAAGAAATACCGATCCTATTGACACCAACAATATTAACATGATTTCCATGATCAAGGATAATCGTGATTTTAGCTTGTTAAAACATGATATTGACTCGGTATACCCAAAATTAGATGACGTTGAAAAACAGCTGACGGCTGCTTTCAAATACTATAAATTTTATTTTCCTGAAAAACAGGTGCCGAAGATAGTCACTTATCTTGCTGATTTCCAATTGGGGGCAAGCACCGTAAACAATACGCTGGCTATTGAATTGGATATGTTCATGGGTAAAGGCTATCGTTTTTATCAGTCGAAAAGTGTCAACCTGCCTTATTTCATTCAACGAAAACTTAACAAGGATCATATTGCCCCATTTGCCTTAAAAGCATTTGCACAGCAGCAATTTCCGATGAATGAAAGAGATAAAACGCTGTTGCACCGTATGATTTATAACGGTAAAATTTTGTACTTTTTAGACAGCACGTTGCCGGATGTGGCAGATAGTGCAAAAATTGGGTTTTCTCAAAAACAAATTGAGTGGTGTAATACTTATAAAGCTGACATGTGGACGGATTTTATGGGCCAGGGACTTTTGTATTCAACTGATGAACTGAAATATGCCAAATATTTGAACGATGCGCCATTTACTTCTGGTCAGGAAAATGATTCGGCACCAATGTTAGGTGTTTGGACAGGCTGGCAAATCGTGCGTCAGTATATGAAGGAGAATCCGGAAGTAACTCTGGCACAGTTAATGAACGAAAGCGACAGTCAGAAGATACTAAAGGATTCGAAGTATAAACCTAAGTAAGCAGTCGGCAGTCTACAGTACTCAGTCAGCAATATTCAGTCTGGAGTACGCAAAAGACTGATTACGGGCAACTGAAGACCAAAAGACTGACGACTGAAAATAGCACTATATGAAAATTGGTTTGGTAATGTCGGGCGGAGGCATCCGCGGAATTGCTCATTTAGGGGTGGTAAAAGCATTGTACGAGGAAGGTATCACGTTCTCAAAAATTTCGGGAACAAGTGCCGGAGCCATTGTAGGCGCTTTTCTAGCCAATGGTTATCAACCCGATTTCATTCTTAACACCTTTAAATTCACCAATCTTTTCAAGTACATAAAACCTACTATCAGAGGATTTGGGTTATTATCGTTACAAAACACCAATCTTCTCTATCAGCAATTTCTACCTAAAACCTTTGAGGAGCTAAAAACGCCTTTGGTGGTGGCCGCTACCGACATAGGCAATGCCCGGGTCGCTTATTTTTCTTCAGGTGAATTAATTAAGCCCATTCAAGCATCCAGTTGTATCCCAGCCGTTTTTAAGCCCATAGAAATTGATGGTAAAGTATATGTTGATGGCGGATTGCTGGATAATTTTCCGGTAGAAGTGATCATGGACGACTGCGACTTTATTATAGGATCGTGCTGCAATCATTTAGATCGGATTGATTCGGTAAGTGGGATAAAAACGATAATTGAACGTTCGGTGGTGATTAGCCTAAATGCACGAACCGATAGCAAGAAACCTCTTTGCAATGTAATCATTGAACCCAAAGGATTGGGTGGAACCAGTTTGTTTCATGTTAAACGTACCGACGAGATCTTTAGAATGGGTTATGCGGCGGCAAAGCATGAGCTGGCCAACAATAGCGACTTAAAAGCTCTTTTACAGAATATCAAACAACTGCAGATGGAGAAATAATCCTTCATTGTAATATTTTACTTGCGGTTGGCCAAAAACAAAACTCTATTTCACTTCGTTTCGTAACTATATCTGAATTAAAATTCAGTTCAATGAAAACGCTTAAAACAACCCTATTATCAACTTTTGTCTTATTGCTTTGCGGCACGACTGCATGTGCGCAGCACAATAAATCAGAAGTAAAAACGGAGGATAAAAAAATGACCTATAAAGTTCAAAAAACGGAAGAAGATTGGAAAAAGGAACTTACACCGGAGCAGTATTCAGTTCTGCGCCAAAAAGGAACTGAACGACCTTTTACCGGCAAATACGAAAATTTCTATGAAAAAGGCACGTACCATTGCGCAGCCTGTGGAGCCAAATTATTTGAATCAGGCACGAAGTTCGACTCGCATTGTGGTTGGCCAAGCTTCGATAAAGCCATTCCTGGCACCATAGAATACCATAAAGACATCAGCTTTGGAATGATCAGAACGGAAGTACTGTGCGTTAACTGCGGAGGGCATTTAGGTCATGTTTTTGATGATGGACCCACGGCTACAGGAGACAGGTATTGTATTAATTCGGTATCGTTAAAGTTTGAACCTGATTCGGATGTAAAGAAATAGCCGGCAGTCGGCAGTCTTCAATCTCCTAGACTGTTACTCCATCTATTCGATATTAAAGTTTGAAACTGATCCGGAGATAAAGCATTAAAAAAACAGTCGGCAGTCTCCATAATGGTGACTGCCGACTGTCGATTGCCGATTGCTAACTAGTACAAGGCATTGTATTTCTTATTTGCTAATAGCCATGAAGCACATTGATAAAAGGCTACCGTTTCCTTTAAATGTTCGTCACTGGTTACTTTTTTCTGTTTACTTCCATCTTTGAAATTTGGAATATATTGTTCTGAACGTCTAACCGGTGTAAGAACCGAAAGTGTATCATTTTCTATCAAGCCTAAACTTTGATAAGTACTGATAAAAGCATGCTCTTGCCCAATAGGGGTTTGATATAAGTCTTTACCAAAAAACTTACTGCGATAATTTAAGTTAAGCAAACCCAGCAAAGTTGGAGCAATATCTATTTGCGCCATCAAGCGGTTTTCAACCTTAGGCTCAATATATCCGGGAGCGTAAATTAAACAAGGAATATGATACTTGTTTACCGGCAAATCTGTTTTTCCGGCGCTTGATGCACAATGATCTGCAACAATTACAAAGACTGTATTATTGAACCAAGGCTTTTGAGAGGCTTCACGAATAAATTTACCAATTGCATAATCGGTATATTTTACACCACCATCTCTTGTTTGTTTGCTGGAAGGAATGTCAATACGTCCATCAGGATAAGTATACGGACGATGGTTGCTGACAGTCATTACCTGGGTAAAGAAAGGCTTTCCTTCTTTACTGTTCTTATCCAGAACATCCAAGGCAAGTGTAAACAGATCTTCGTCGGCAACACCCCAAATGTTCTCATAATGAACTTTATCAGCAGGAATAGCACTGCGGTCGATCACCTCATATCCATTACCACTAAAAAACTCTTTCATATTATCGAAGTAGCTATATCCTCCGTAAACATATTGAGTTTTATAACCCTTACTACGCAAAACTGAACCAATGGTAAACATATTATGATTATCCGGACGCTTAACCATACTTTGGCCAGGAGTTGGCGCAATTCCCATCGATAAAGCTTCAAGCCCGCGAACAGTACGTGTACCGCTGGCATATAAATTACCGAACAATAAACTGTGCTTAGCTAACGAATCGAGATTTGGTGTAATGTTTTGAGTATTACCGAAAGTCCCTAAAAAATCGGCGCTTAAACTTTCAACGCTTATTAAAACGATGTTTTTCTTTTGCTCTGGCTTATCATGAGTGATTTCACGTTCAATATTAAACACATCATCACTTACAAATTTGGCATTTGGAGCACTTAACTCTTTACGCAAAATGGTAAAGGCTTCTTTATCTGATAGTCGCTTATAAAACTTGTTATAATCGAGTTGGTTATTTTGAAAAGCCTCGCCAAACTGGTAAACACCGTTGCCAGCAAGCTCATTTGCAAAGGTATTGGAACTGAAAACTCTCCAGCTGCTTTTTACCACAAAATGTGTAACTAATGGAGTAATAAGCAATGCAATGGCCACCATGCTTCTTTTCAAAATAGGAGAAGGCGTCTCAACACTTTGGATTAATGGCTTGCGAATTATCCAAAATACTCCCCCTGTTACAAGAGTTATTAAAGTGACTAGCAAAGGTAAGGGATAAGATTGTTGTATATTTCCAACTACCTCGTTTGTGTAGATCAAATAATCAACAGCAATAAAGTTGTATCGAGTACCGAATTCGTTCCAAAAAAACCATTCGCTTACTCCATTGAAAACCAATAACCAGCAAACAACAAAGAAATCGATCATCAAAACCGCTTTTCGCCATTTTACTCTGAAAGCTTCTTCTTTTTTCCAAAGAAATATATATACAGCTAAGCGAAATATAACATACCCAACAAAGCCTTTGAACAGTGGCTTACTGAAATCGGAAGGAATAATATTGGTAAATAATAAAACACTAATAAGAGCGATAAATCCACCTGTTAAAATATAGATATAAGGTTTTTTGTAAACCGAATCATTATAAAACCATAAATAGAGCACAAAAGGAATAGCAGCAAACGATGCCATACACAGGTCGTACAATAAACCCAGTCCATAAACACCTAAAAGTGAGCCATATGAACCATGAAGATCAGTAGTAGGGTGAAAAATCAATACCGTCCGCGTAATCATCGAAACAATCACGATCAACGATACCAAAATTAAAATAGGGGTAAATCTTTTTGGTTGAAAGTTGGTTAACATTATGTTAATTTTTTAAGGCGCAATGTTAAGTAAAATAATTCACACTCAGCTTGACTTTAATACAAGTAATTAATTATCAATCATTTAATTAGCGGTAAAATGATCTTAAAATGACAAAGGTTGCGAGATAGTGGCTTTTGACATGCCTTTTTAAAAATAAAAAAGCACCTTCGAAATAATCAAAGGCGCTCATGTATATAATTGAACTTGATTTATTATCCGGTTGTTCCAAGTGCACTTGCAATGGCATTTATGGAAGTAAGAAGCGTTATCAGAATTTCTTCAGTATCCTCTCCGGTCTTCTTCATTTCTCTCCATTGTTTTAACAACCTTATTTGACTTTGATGAAGTGGTTTTAGCGCCACCGCTCTCAGTTGGGTTGAATGATAACGATTTTCACGACGCTCTTCAAAACTACTGTCCTGAAGTTTAGCAAACATAGCCCGGGTTCTGTTCAGCTCTTCAAGCAACAATTCCAGAATTTCATCTTTCGCTTCCAAATTGGTCATCAAATCGGCATAAGCCTTGATAATTTCTTCGTCAGTTGAATCAAGCGATGATTCCACATTCGTGAATACATACCTTACCAAAGGATCGGTATTTAAGGCTTCTTTTAAGCGGCTAAAATTCTCAGGCTGTTCGCTGAATAAACGCTCAAGGGTATATCCAACGCCGTACCAACTGGTCATATTGCAGCGGGTTTGATTCCAGCTGAATACCCAAGGAATTGCTCTCAGATCGGCCAAGGTGCGTTCTCCGGTTCTACGTGCCGGACGCGAACCAATTTTACTTGATTCGATTGCATCAATTGGCGTAGCCTGACTAAAGAAGTGAATGAAATTAGGGTTATGAATCAATTTGCCATAAAACTCACAGCTTTCTGTTGCCATCCATTCAAAAATAGCACCTAATGAATGAGGTGTTCTAGGTTTATGCTGTTGTAATAATGTAGAAGAAGCAGTTCCGGCCAATAACAATTCCAGGTTATAACTGGCGTTCATTTTATTGGCATATTTCTGCTCGATGGTTTCACCTTGTTCCGTCTCTCTTAAGTCTCCTTGTAACGAAGAATGCGGCAATGCCTGAATAAACCAATTTGCAGGTCCTGCCCCACGGCTTACTGAACCTCCGCGGCCATGGAAGAAACGAATACGAACGCCGTGTTTCTTGCCAATTTCGGCCAGAGCATACTGAGCTTTATACAATGACCACTGAGAAGCCAGGATACCACCATCCTTATTACTATCACTATATCCCACCATTACCATTTGTACCAGGTCGGCACCGTTTGATTGCTTACGTTGGTAAGCCAAACTGCGTTGCGTAACCGGATGCGACAGGAAGGTTTCCATGATATCTATACTGTTTTCCAAATCACCGATGGTTTCAAACAAAGGAACCACAGGCAAATAGCAAACTAAACCGTCTTCGGTAAACTCCGAAAGCCCTGCTTCGCGCTGCAATAAATAAACCGCTAACAAATCGGAAACGCTGCGAGTCATGCTCACTATTAATGAACCAATTGCCGCATTTCCATATTTCTCAACATGCTTTGCCAACTCGTCGTACGTTTTTAAAACGGCACTGGCATTTTCTTGCAACTTAATTGAAGGATGAACAAATGGCCTGTTGTATTGAAGCTCGCAGTTCAAAAACATTTGCTTACGCTCTTCCGTCCAGTTTGCATAGGTGTCGCCATTTAATGCACTGGCATGAAGCAACTGGTCAATGGCTTTATCGTGGAAAGCAGAGTTTTGGCGAACATCCAGTTTAGCTAAATGAAAACCAAATGTATCTACCACTCGAATTGCATTATTCAAATAACTTAAAGCGGCGCGCTTCGCTCCGTATTTGATCATTGATTCTCTTAAAAGAACCAGATCATTTAAAAGTTCCGTTGCATAAGTATAACCAACATTCTCCTCCTTAAGTTCAACAAGGTGGTTACGCTTAACTTTTACAGGAAGCATAGCCAGGCAGAGGTTCACAAACTGACGAAAACATTCACCATTGTTCCTAAAAAACGCTTCGTCACCTTCCTTCCCCAGAACCGCCCGCATTTCGAGCATACGCAGTTGCAATGCCGGATCAGCTTCATCCAAAGAATGTGTAAAGCTTAGTTTTTTCACTAGGTCCAGCAACGAACGGCGAATTACCACAAATGCATTCAGACGTAGTGTTTTTAATGTTTCGGCCGTTACAACATCTGTTACCAACGGGTGCCCATCTCTGTCCCCCCCAACCCAGTTTCCAAAAGAAATCTTTGGACGGTTACGAATGTCCTCGATCATTTCCGGATCAAAGCCTGCATCTACCCAAGCTTGCTCTAAGCGGCGGTCGAGAATAGGAAGAACATCCGGAAAAACATTAGTTAAATAGTGGAGTACATTGCGCAGCTCCGATTCAACATTAGGTTTTTCCAGGTAAATCTCACCGGTACGCCATAATGTATCCAAAAGTAATTTGATCTCATCCGTGATCTGAGCTTGTTCCTGCTCAGAAAACATTGAATTTTGACGTTGTACTAACAACAAATAAAGCTGACGGTGATGCTCAAGAACTGTGATACGTTTTGCCTCGGTAGGGTGAGCCGTTAAAACAGGCTCAACCTTAACGGTATTTAATTTACCGGCGATTTCAGCGGCCGATAAACCCTCTTTCTTTAAATTATGAAGCTTTTGGGCCCAAAGTCCATTGGCACTAGACAAGCAGTCGCTTTCTTTTTTCCGACGATGTTGAACAGCGCCATTCACCTCAATTAAATTCAATACATGAAACACCATTGAATATAACTGAATATGCTTAATTCCAAGTTCCACACCCTTGGGTGTTTCTTCATTTATCCATGGAATAAAACGGGCCAAATCGCTTTCTCCGCTCTCTTCCAAAACTTCTTTTAAACAAGTTAGAATAAATTCCAGATCATGGAATGAATTTCCCATACGTTCTTTAACCAAATGCAGGTCATTCAGTAGTGCATCACTCAGGTGTTCCATTTTGTACAAATTGAATTGAAACGCAAATTAAGAAATATTATCATTTTGTCAATGCAATATTTAATTTATTGTCATTTTGTTATTTAAATTAACGAATATCTAAAATCAATAAAATATTAAGAAAGAAATGCTAAGTGTATAATAAACAATAAGCCATGATTCTTTTGTAACCATGGCTTGTGTCATAAAATTATTGGCGATTAGGCAATTACTCCCTCATATGCCAGGCTTTCGGTTTTGTAAATGCCCGAAAACCTTGATGGGAAAGTGTGGCGCCAAAGCCCGAATGTTTCCGTCCGCTCCAGGGCAGGGCTGCACTCACCCGGTCGCAGCAGTTCCAGTAACCCGTTCCGGTATTAATTTGGTTCAGTATTCGCTCGGCCCGCTCTTTTTCATTAGCATACACAGCCGCCGTTAATCCATACTGGGTATCCTGCATCAGCTTTAACGCTTCCATATCATCTTTCACTTTCATTATTCCGATAATAGGACCGAAACTTTCTTCTTGCATAACCCTCATCTCATTTGTCACATCTGTTAAAACCGTAGGTTCAAAATAATACCCTTTACCATCTGATCGTTTACCTCCAGTTTGAAGAATCGCACCCTTTTCAATAGCTTCATTCACTTGTTGATCAAGAATAGCTATTTGGTTCTTTCGAGTTAACGGACCTAAATACACACCATCTTCTGTTGGCAACCCTACTTTCCATGATCTAACCTCTTTCAAAAACGCATTAACATATTCATCATAAATCCGCTCATGCACATAAATACGCTCTACGGCACAGCAGCTTTGTCCATTATTGTAAAATGCACCATCGGCGGTTGAAGCGGCTACCGCTTCAATATCGTTCACATCATCAGCCACATAAAGTGGGTCTTTACCACCTAGCTCCAACTGACAAGGAACCATTTTAGTAGCAACTCGTTCATAAATATATTTTCCCGTTTGGTAAGAACCTGTGAAGAAATAACCCTCAAAATCCATATCCAGCAAAGCTTCTCCAGTTGTTTTTGCTCCCAGAGCTGTTTGAAACACCTGGTCAGGAAGTCCCGCTTGTTTTAATAATTTACCTATTTGTATACCCGTTAGCGTTGAGAACTCTGAAGGCTTATACATCACCGCATTGCCAGCTAACAATGCCGGAATAAATACATTTACACCCACCAAATAAGGATAGTTCCAGGCGGAGATATTGCAAATAACCCCTAACGGCTCATAGGTAATTTTCTCTTTTAGACCTTCACCAATTGTCATCCATTCGTCGCTTAAGTATTTTTCAGCATTATTGAGCATCCAAGTAATACGATTTCTTGCTCCATTTATCTCATTACGACTTTGATTTAATGGCTTTCCTACTTCCGAGGTGAGTACTCCAGCTAAATATTCTATTTCATCTTCCAGCAAATGATAAAAACTGAGAATAATCTTTATCCGTTCCGCTAATGGTTGCCGAGCCCAAGCGATCTGTCCAGTTTGAAGAATTTCAAACTTTCGATGGAGTGTTTCCTGGGTATCTTCATCTATTGTTGCAATTATTTCTTCTGTAGCCGGATTAATAATATTCATAGCAGTAGGTTTAAAGAACATGAACTAAACTGATTTTTCCTTTGAAGCAGTTAGAAATGTATTTTTTATATTCCTCACAAAGGGGCTTTCCTGATCATTCATACGTTCAGGATGCCATTGAACCATGCAGAGGAAAGACTTTTTATCAGGTTCTTTCCACTCAATAGCTTCAACAACCCCGTCCGGAGAGCAGGCGCTGATCTTTAATAACTCTCCAACCTTATCAACACTCTGGTGATGATTACTATTGATCAGTCCTTGTTTTTGGGTCAAAACTTTTGATAACCATGAAGAATCATCGACTTGTACCTGATGATATTGATCATTTCCATCCAGAAGTTTTGAATGAGAAGGTTTATCCCATGAAGGAATATCGGGAATGAGTGTTCCTCCGAAAAAAACATTAGCGATCTGCATCCCTCGGCAAATACCTAAAATTGGCAGATTATCCATTATCGCTAGTTCCAATAATTGTAACTCAAACTCATCACGAGTTTCGTTCACATCATCGGCATAACAATATTTCAGGTATTCAGGCTTATTATAAAACTGAGGATTTACATCTTCGCCACCGGTAAGCAACAAACCATGACACTTTTTGAGATCTTCAACATTTGCCTTTGCAGGGCTCAGCTTGATGATCTCAATATCATCACTGCCCGAAATTATCCAGTTGCTATAATTACTGTACTTACTGCAATCCGTTACACCTATAGTTAACATTTATAAAACCTTTAGCTTATAGTGCTTTTAGATACAATGATTTAAAGTCATCACGTGTTACAGGTTTGGGATTATTTGGATGGGCAAAATCGGCTATTGCCATATCCGCTAATGTTTCAATATGCTCTTCCCGAACGCCTATGTCACTTAATTTATGAGGGATGTTGATCTTCGAATTCAATTCAAACAAATAATTAACCACCGCCACGCCTGTTTCCTCTTTTAAATCCAAGGCTCTGGAAATTCGCCTGAACTTATATTCAAACCCTTCAATATTAAACGCTATACCGTATGGGATGTTTACTGCATTTGCCAAACCGTGGTGCGTATCTAATAATGAAGAAAGCGGATGAGCCAAAGAATGAACCACTCCTAATCCTTTTTGAAAAGCAATAGCACCCATCATAGAAGCGATCATCATTTTACTTCTAGACTCCAAATCAGGATTATTGGTCGCTTTTTCCAATGAATCTTTAATCAACGAAATACCTTCCAGGGCAATCCCATCACAAATCGGGTGTGGATTTTTTGCCAAAAAAGCCTCCATATTATGCGTAAGCGCATCCATTCCGGTAGCAGCTGTAACAAATGGCGGTAAATCCATGGTAAGCAAAGGATCGGCAAATACAATTTTGGCCATCAGTTTAGGCGAAAAAAGAATCCTTTTCTGATGGGTTTCATCATCAGCAATGATAGCACTACGCCCTACTTCACTTCCTGTACCGGAGGTTGTTGGAATGGTAATGAAATGAGGGACCTCATTCGTTACAAAAATATCTCCTCCAATTAAATCGTCGTATTTAAATAGATCTTCACGATGATTAACACGTAAAGCTATTGCCCTGGCAATATCTAAGGCAGCCCCGCCCCCAATGCCAATAATTGAATCTCTGTTTGTGTTATCCCATACATCAACTCCTTTATAAACATCTGATTTCACAGGGTTTTTATGGGTATCACAAAATACTTCTACTGAAATATTATGTTTTTGCAGATCATCCACTATTTCTTTAAAAAATGGAAGCTGCACAATTAAGCTATCTGTAACTATTAAGGGCTTATGCAAATCATTATTTTTTAAATAATTCGAAAGCTCCTTTACCGAACCCGCTCCAAATCGAATAGTAGTTGGAAAATTATACTGATATACTTTGTCAAAAGTCATAGTTCACTGTTTTTAAATGATCTCCATATAACGCTTCAATTCCCAATCAGTCACCGTCTTTGAAAACTGGCGCCATTCCCAATCTCTTGTTGCGGTAAAATGATTCACGAAGTCTTCACCAAACAGCTCTTTTGCAACTACTGAGTTTTTCATCTGTAGCGTAGCTTCATAAAGGTTGTTAGGCAGTGTTCCATTTGAGTAGTCGCGATATCCGTTTCCAACTGTAGCCGGTTGTTTTAATTTAAGTTGATTCTTTATCCCGTATAAACCCGTCGCCAGACAAGCGGCAATAGCTAAGTAAGGATTGACATCCGAACCAACTACTCTTGTTTCTAAACGTGTCGACTTCTTATTAAAGGGTAATGCTCTTAGAGCTACCGTTCGGTTATCAACAGACCAGGTTAGGGTAGTTGGAGCCCAGGCTCCTTCAACCAAACGTTTATAGCTATTAATGGTTGGTGCCAGCATCGGTAAAATATGTGGCAGGCAATAAAGCTGTCCGGCGATATAGCTTCGCATAATAGCGCTCATCTGCTGCTCATCTTTCTCTTCGTAAAACAGATTCTTGCTTGACTCTAAATCCCACAAACTTTGATGAACATGCCCACTGCAACCGGGTAAATTTTCGGTTATTTTAGCCATGAAGGTGGCAATAATGCCATGTTTGTAGCCAATTTCTTTTACAGCAGTTTTAAATAGCGTTGCCCTATCAGCAGCTTCAAGCGCATCAGCATAAGTGATGGCCGCTTCATAAACTCCAGGCCCCGTTTCGGTATGTAACCCTTCTATTGGAACTTCGAAACGCTTAAGTAATTCAAAAAGATCTGTCATGAATTCATTTTTCAATGAACTACGAAGAATAGAATACCCGAACATTCCAGGACTGAGCGTTTTAAGATTTTGAAACCCTTTTTCATTTAGACTGGAAGGGGTTTCTTCAAAATTGAACCATTCGAACTCTTGTGAAAAGTAAGGCTTAAAGCCTGTTTGTTCACATTCATATACAACCTTTTTCAACAACTGACGAGGGCAAACCACAGCAGGTACATTATCAGCATTAATAAAATCACCCAGAAAGAAAGGAATATCATTTTCCCAGGGAATTTTTCTGAATGTATTCATATCGAGCTGAACCAATGCGTCTGGATAACCGGTATGCCAACCTGTAAATTGAACATTATCATAGGCAGCGTCATTCATATCCCAACCAAAAGTTACATCGCAAAATCCGAGACGGCCTTCAACAATAGATAAAAACTTATCCGTAGAAACATATTTTCCTCTTAAAACTCCATCAATGTCAGCAACGGCCAATTTCACTTTGCCAGAAGGATGCTGATTAACGTAATCAAGAATTTCCTGTGCTATCATAAACAAGAGTTTTGTGGGTATTAAATACTTTAAACAAGAAAAAACTTACAACTAGTAATCCAAAATAGATCAGCCCTAGTTTTAGGTTATAAATAAACATGGCTATTAGCGAGATAGACGCGATTGCTAAGGCTAGAATGGGAAACCACGGATAAAAGGGAACCTTGAACGGACGATTTAGTTGAGGATGCTTACGTCGCAATACAATTAATGAAATCATGGAAATGATATAGAGGGTAAGTGCCCCAAAAACCGACAGGATAATTAACTCCCCTGTTCTTCCGGATAATAATGCAATAATGCCGATGACCATATTGCCCAGCAATGCATTTGCGGGTGTTTGAAATCGACCCGAAATCACCCCTAAAAAAGTGGGCATATTTCTAACCCTTCCCATTTCATAGGTAGAACGACCGGCAGCCAGAATTAATCCGTGAAAAGAGGCAATGAGACCAAACATACCTATAGTAATTAAGAGGTGATACATTACATGATTATCCCCTGTAATTTTTGCTAAAGCAAGAGGAAGCGGAGAGTCTGAGGTTGCTCCGGAAATGCCATTTTTAAATACTATTGTTTCCCAGCCCCCAACACCTATAGAATAAACAAAGACTAAAACACACAAGATCACCAAAGTAAAAATGGCCCAGCCAAAACCCTTAATAATGTCTTTCTGCGGATTTTTTGTTTCTTCTGTGACATTTGCTACTCCCTCTATTCCCAAAAAAAACCATATGGCAAATGGAATTGCAGCAAATGCACCGGACCAACCATTAGGGAAAGCATTCCTGACTAAATTTTCAGTTTTAAAACTTGGAGCACTTAAACCAGCAAATAATAACAACTCACCTACAGCCAGAACAGTTATTATTGCTTCAAAAGAGGCAGCCGCTTTAATGCCGTAAATATTCAAAGCTGTAAATAGGCAATAAACTACCAGTGCGCTGGCTAGGATTGGAATCTGAGGAAAAAAAGCATTAAAATAAGCGCCAATGGCAAAAGCAATGGCTGGAGGGGCAAAAATAAATTCAACTGTTTGAGCTATACCTGCAACAAAACCTACATTCTTTCCCAGTGCCTTACCTGCATAATCAAACACACCGCCGGCCTTGGGTATTGCACATGCTAATTCTGTATAGCTAAAAGTAAATGTAACATACATCAGCATAATCACCAGGGTGGCAATTGCCATTCCGAGTGTCCCCCCTTTTTCCAAACCCAGGTTCCACCCGAAATACATTCCTGATATTACATAACCCACCCCCAGCCCCCACAGCATAAAAGGACTTAACGTTTTTTGCAAGCCATTCTTTGTATCCATAGGTTATCCTATTTTACTTTAAAATAAGATTTTAAAGCTGAAATTCAACAGGATAGCTTTAGATAATCTATAATTTTGAAAAGCGCTTGCTAAGAGCTAACAACAATAAGCCCCGATTCTTTTGGAACCGGGGCTTATCGAAATAAATTATATTGATTCTTATGCTTCTGCTAATGCATTGGCACCAGAAACGATCTCTAGGATCTCGTTGGTAATAGCAGCCTGACGAGCCTGGTTGTATTGAAGTGTTAAGCTTCTTAACAATTCACCAGCATTATCAGTTGCTTTATCCATTGCAGTCATACGCGCACCGTGCTCGGCAGCATGTGAATCTAACAATGCTTTGTAGAATTGTAAACGAATTGATTTAGGGATCAACTCTTCCACAATTTCCTCTTTTGAAGGCTCAAACAAATAATCAACTTTACTTGCTTTAGCATCCTGAACAGCTTTTGGCAAAGGCAACAATTGTTCCTGAGTTAAGATCTGAACAGCCGCATTTTTAAATTGGTTGTAGATCATCTCAACATGGTCGAACTTACCAGCGGCGAAACCATCCATGATGGCCTCAACAATGGCAGAAGCGTTGGTAAAGTTTAACTTATTGAAAACCTCGTTATTGTTACCAATTACCTGAAACTTATTGCGGGTATAAAAGTCTTGCGATTTTTTACCTACAGCAACAATATGCAATTTACCTTGCTTTTGGTGCTCAGCATATTTTTCAGCAATCAGGGCGTTAGTGGCTTTAATTACGTTATTGTTAAAAGCACCAGCCAAGCCACGATTAGATGTGATAACCACCAATAACACGTTGTTTAATTCGCGCTCTTGAGTGAAAACATTATCCATATCAGCAACTGATTCACTCAAATTAGCAAGCATATCTTTCAACTTGTTAGCATACGGACGCATTTGAACAATAGCATCTGTGGCTCTGCGAAATTTTGCTGCCGAAACCATTTTCATGGCTTTGGTAATCTGTTGCGTTGACTTAACAGACGCGATTCTAAGACGTACTTCTTTTAAGTTGGCCATTTTATATTTATTTCGGGTTTCGTGTTACGAGTTACGAAATCTGATTTTCGTAACCCGCAACCCTTAACTCGGAATTAATTTGAATTAGTATTTTGATGAAAGCTCTTTAGCTACAGTTTCCAAAACGTTGGTTACTTCGTCAGTTAATTGACCTTTTTTCAATAAGTCAAGAACGTTTTTATGACGAGCATCTAATGCCTGAAGGAACTCAGCTTCAAACTCTCTTACTTTATTTACAGGCACTGCACGTAATAAACCTTTAGTACCTAAATAAATAATTGCAGTTTGTTTCTCAACCGTAAGTGGAGAGAACTGTCCTTGTTTAAGGATTTCCACGTTACGAGAACCTTTATCTAACACCGCTTTAGTTGAAGCGTCTAAGTCAGAACCGAATTTAGAGAAGGCCTCTAACTCGCGGAACTGAGCCTGGTCAAGCTTTAAGGTACCTGATACTTTCTTCATTGATTTGATCTGCGCGTTACCACCCACACGTGATACCGAGATACCTACGTTGATAGCTGGACGGATACCTGCGTTGAACAAGTTCGACTCAAGGAAGATCTGACCATCAGTAATTGAAATTACGTTGGTAGGGATATATGCAGAAACGTCACCAGCCTGAGTTTCGATAATTGGAAGAGCCGTTAATGAACCACCTCCTTTTACTTTACCTCTTAATGAATCAGGTAAATCGTTCATTTGCTGAGCAATTTCGTCAGTTGCGTTGATCTTAGCAGCACGCTCTAACAAACGTGAGTGTAAGTAGAATACGTCACCTGGATAAGCCTCACGACCTGGTGGACGACGTAATAACAACGATACTTCACGGTAAGCTACTGCTTGTTTAGAAAGATCATCATAAACGATTAATGCAGGACGACCTGTATCACGGAAGAACTCACCAATTGCAGCACCTGCAAATGGAGCGTAGAACTGCATTGGAGCAGGATCAGCAGCAGATGCAGCAACAATTACAGTATATGGCATTGCACCGTTCTCTGTTAATGTTTTAACGATGTTGGCAACAGTAGAGTTTTTCTGACCGCAAGCAACATAGATACAATAAACAGGGTTACCGGCATCGTAAAATTCTTTTTGGTTGATGATAGTATCAATAGCTACAGCTGTTTTACCAGTCTGACGATCACCGATAATCAACTCACGCTGACCACGACCGATAGGAATCATCGCATCGATAGCTTTAATACCAGTTTGTAAAGGCTCGTTTACCGGCTGACGATAAATTACACCTGGAGCTTTACGCTCTAATGGCATTTCAAAAGTTTCACCGGCGATAGGACCTTTACCATCAATAGGCTGGCCAAGGGTATTAACAACACGGCCCAACATACCTTCACCAACATTGATAGAAGCAATACGGGTGGTACGTTTTAAAGTGTCTCCTTCTTTGATACCTTCTGAAGCACCCAACAATACAACCCCTACGTTATCCTCTTCAAGGTTCATTACAACACCTTGTAAACCATTACTAAACTCAACAAGCTCACCAGATTTAACTTTGGTTAAGCCGTATACACGAGCGATACCGTCGCCCACTTGCAACACCGTTCCTATCTCTTCTAACTCAGCTTCTGACTTGAAGCCCGCCAATTGCTGACGTAGAATTGCCGAAACTTCGTCGGGTCTTACTTCTGCCATGATATTTTAGTTATAATTTTTACTTTTTTTCTTGATTAAATTTGAGCTGCAAAGCCCTTGCTTACCAATTGATTTTTCAGCGTTCTTAACTGTTTGGCAATACTTGTATCAAACTGTTTATCACCTACTGTTAAAACGAAGCCCCCAACTAAATCAGGATCAACTTTGGTTTTTAAGATCACTTGTTTACCTAATTCTTTTTCAAGATTGGCAATAAGTTCAATTTTATTTCCTTCGGTAAGTGCCGATGCCGAAACAATCTCTGCCTTTACAATTCCTTTTAGCAAATTGTAAAGTTCAGCAAATTGCTTTGCGGTAGTATATAAATACTCCTCACGACCCTTAGCAACCATCAGATTAAAGAAAGTGATGGTCACATTGTCTACTTTATCAGTAAACAAGCTATTCAATATCTTCTTTTTGCTAGCAGGAGCAACGATGGGATTAGCCAGCACTGCACGGAGCTCTGAATTAGCTTTAACGGTTTGATGAAACAACTTCATATCATTGTTGATCGCTTCTACCTTGTTTTGTTCAATGGCAAGATCAAGCAATGCTTTAGCGTACCGTAAAGCAACTTTAATTTCTGACATATTTCTCTTTTAATTACGGGTTTCGGGTTTCGTATTACGGGAATAGATTCTAGAATCTTCAACTCGCAATCAGCAACTCGTAACTTCTTAATTTAGTTTTACGTCTTTTAACAACTCAGCGACAAGAGTTTGCTGTTCACCAGCATTCTCAAATTTCTTGCGAAGAATTTTCTCTGCGATATCAATAGAAAGAGAGGCAACTTGATTTTTAACTTCTGCTAAAGCCGCATTTTTCTGAGCATTGATCTCATCATGTGCTTTTGCAATCATTTTAGCGCCTTCAGTTTGTGCGTTATGCTTAGCTTCCGCAATAAGATTATCTCCTAAGGTTTTAGCTTCCTTCAGGATCTTATCACGCTCTAAACGCGCATCTTTTAATAATTTATCGCTTTCCTGATTTAAACGGGTTAACTCTTCTTTCGCTTTATCGGCTGCATTTAAAGCATCTTCAATTGAACGTTCACGCTCATTCAACGCCGAAACAATCGGTTTCCAAGCGAATACGCGCAAAAGAATAAAAAGAAAGAAAAACGTAACAGTGGTCCAAAAAACCAATCCGATGCTAGGGGTTACTAAATCCATTATATAAGATGGTTATAAAAAGTTCTTTTAATAAATCTGGTCAAATGTCTTTTTTTAAAACTAAGCCTGTTGCCAATCGCCGCAGGCTTAATTTTAATTGCAATAATTAACGAGTACCTAATAAAGCTACTACCACACCGAATAAAGCAACACCTTCTACAAGGGCTGCAGCGATGATCATTGCAGTTTGAATTTTTGAGGCAGCTTCTGGTTGGCGAGCGATACCTTCCATTGCAGAACCACCAATACGTCCGATACCTAAACCAGCACCAATTACAGCTAAACCAGCACCAATTGCAGCAATACTTCCGATCATTTTGTTATAGATTTATTTAGTTAAAAAATAATTACTTGTTATTCGGTCCACAGACCATGGTCCATGAACTATAGTCTATTGACTATCTTAATGATGATGCTCCTCAACAGCAGTACCGATAAATAAAGCGGTAAGCATAGTGAAGATGAATGCTTGCAGGAACGCTACCAACAATTCCAATACATCCATAAATAATACGAATGCTACTGAAACCGGAGCGATGTACAAGGTTTTGAAGATGAAGATCAAAGAGATCAAACTCAAAACAATGATGTGACCTGCAGTAATGTTTGCGAACAAACGAATGATCAATGCAAAAGGTTTAGATAATAAACCAATTACCTCTACCACCAACATAATTGGATATAACCACCATGGGACATCCGGAGCTAATACGTGTTTCCAGTAATACTTATTACCGCTGAAGTTGGTAACCAGGAATGTGATAGTACCTAAAACGAAGGTTACAGCGATGTTACCCGTTAAGTTAGCTCCTCCTGGGAAAATCGGAATTAAGCCGATTAGGTTATTGATCAGGATAAAGAAAAACACCGTTAATAAGAACGGCATGTAGCGAACATATTTGTGTCCAATGTTAGGACGGGCAACTTCGTCACGAACAAATACAATGATTGGCTCGATAAAGCTTTGCAAACCTCTAGGGGCTTTTCCTTCACGTTTTTTATAAGCAGCAGCAACACTGAAGAATACCAGGCAAAGGATAATTGCCGATAAAAACATTGAAGCAACATTTTTGGTGATTGAAAAGTCCAGTGGTTTTGCATTGGTAGGATGCTCATCTGCTAAAGTCAGGTATTGACCTTTTTCATTTGCAGTTTCAGCAGCGTAATAGATCTTGTTTTCAAAACGTACAAATTTCTGTCCGTCTTTTTCTACTACATGCGTGCCTTCCTGATCGTGGTGAAATTCTGAAGAATTGAAAGTCACAAGACCCGCTTCCGTATATAAAATAACAGGTAAGCCAATTGAAGTGTGACCCCACAAATGCCAATCATGTGAATCGGAAATGTGTTCCATAATTACTTTGGTAGGCTCAAAAGGCTCTTCACCATGGCCGGCAGCATGACCCTCACCCTCAGCATGCGCTTCAGTTACATGAGCACTGTCTTTTAATACGGTTTCATTATGCTCTGAGTTAGCAAACGCCGAAGCATTAACTCCTGCGATAAATGCAAAAATCAGCGATAAAACGAAAAGTTTTTTAAGAAAAAGTGTGTTTAAGCGCATTTATTTAACGATTTTCTAATTTTTTTTGGTCGCGCAAGTTATATATTAAATTATAAACTTCAAATATTGTGTACAATAAATATAAAAGAAAGAAGTTGCTGATGAAGGCCCATTTATCAGTAACCATATTTTTATAGATAAATACCAACGCCATACTCATACACAAAAGCATTTTAAAAACAACCGAAACCAGCACTGCTAGCACTGAAAACTCCCCACCTTTTTTCAATCCATAGCTGGCCAATACAAACGAAAACAGGGTAATAAAACTGTAAAAGAAATAGATCAGCCAAATTTTGTCCATCAACAATTGTTTATCGGCTAACAAATATTGAATACCTCCTATTACAAGGGCAATGATAATTGAGAAAACGGCGAACCTTTTTAAAAAGGGTAATAAAATCTGTATCAAGGTGTTTTTAAAATATCGGCGCAAAGATGCAAAAATTTGCATTAGTTAACTAGATGATTTGCAGATATTTTAGAAGATGATTGTAGTATTAAACTAAGTAGGAAAGGAATATTGTACTAGTGTTAAATGGTCAAATTGTTGAATTGTTAACGCTATAAGTAATGTGCAATTTAACAATTCAACAATGTGCCAATTTTACTCTTGTAGTTGTTTTATCACAAAATAAAAGGACAGGCCTATGCCCAATAAACACCCTAAAATGGTAAACCAGGGCTGATTGCCTTTAATGTGATCATCCAGTTTTACGCCACCGTAAGCAAAAGCACCAATAATGGCGATCATTTGAAAACCCATTCCCGAATATCGGGCGTAACTACGCAACAGCGCTTTCCGCTTTTCGTCCGTTGGTTTTTCCATATTCTTCTGAATTGATAAGTAGTTTGGTTTGGGCGCCCATATTACATTTACCGGTAAATACAGCTCCCGATTCTACTACCATCTTATTTGTATATATATCACCATTCAAACGGGTAGTGGATTTTAAGAATAATAATTCACTTACTTTAATATCGCCCTGCAAAGCACCCGAAACATCGGCATTTGCACAAACAATGCTGCCCTCTACCGAGCCTGAAGTGCCAAGAACAACTTTGGCCGATGAAGTTACATTTCCTTTTACAGAACCATCAATACGAATATCGCCTTTGCTAACAATATCACCTGTAATGTTGGTACCTGCCCCAATGAGGTTAATAGAGCCATAGGCTTCCTCTGTTTCCTGAGATTTGTCCTTTTTGAACATGGTTTAGTTGATTTGGTTATTTAGTTGGTTTATGGAGGTAAATTTAGAAATTAAATGTGCTTACACCCTATCTTCAAAATTAAAATTTTAAGTATTCGGAAGGGTTAACCGGAGCTCCGTTGCTCCATAACTCAAATGCAAGTTGCGGACCATTGATCTCTTTACCGTTATTTCCTGAAACGGCAATAAACTCCCCTGCTACAACATAATTCCCTACTTTTTTACTCACACCTGAGCAGTTCTTATAAATTGAAATAACATCTGCAGCATGTTGAATAATAAGCATATATCCTGCTTCCGAAGTAAGTCCGCTATATAAAATTATTCCATCGGCAACCGATCTCACCTGGGCTTTGGGAGCTGTGGTTATAACTTCATACGTTTTATTGGATTTCAAATCGCAGGCAACCTTCACCGTCCCTTCAACAGGCTTAACAAATTGAAAATCAACTATTGACTGTTTTTTAACAGCTTTTGGAGCTCCTTCTGCACTATTTTTTTCTTCGGTTTCTATAAAACTTCTAAGCTCTTCTACATCGTTGGGGTATTTTTTATCCAAGTCGACAGAAGTTTTGGCCAATTGTGGAATAGAGTCGGCACCGGCGCTATTCACTTTTCCATCCACCACATTTTTAATATTATCTAAATACTTTTGTTGAGCTTTAAACATCTGTTCCAACGAATCGGCTTTAATAGCCGCTTCAGCTACATTTTTCTTTAAGGATACGTCGGCATAGCCCGGAATATATTCCTTCAGCGGAGTAAAAATGATCATACAAGCCGACAGGAACATGAGCACCATGGCACCAACTCCAACGGCAACAAATACATTTAACAAATTGAGGGTAAAAGAGATCTGCTCTTCAAATGTGTCGTGATTAAGCACCACCAGCTTATATTTAGTTTTAAGCTGTTTAACAATTTTTTCTTTACGGCTTGGCATTGGTTTGATTTGGTTTGGGCAAAATAAACTTTAAAAAGTTTTAAAGCAATTGCCGGTAATAAAGTGTTTTACTGCAAAAGGTTAGAAATTGTTTACCTTTTGGCAAGATCATTTCTATAATTGCAGCGTTTTATTATAAGTTAAGTTTAACTTCAATCATTTATATTTGCTAACAACAAAAGGTACATTCCATTGCAAATACCGCTAAAAAACAAGTTATTACCAATGATATTAGGCGCAACGCTTTTTGCTGTTGGCGCCTGCAAAATGTATGATCCGATGGGTAACCGGGTGGGAGTTGTTAAAGGAACCTATCATAATACCACCGCCCGTTTTAACGCTTATTTTAACGCCAAAGAAATCTACCGGAAAAACGTTGACAATTTCGAAGGCGGTTATACGGTCTCTTATTCAAACATTTTACCACTTTTAAAATTGCCGGATGAAGGTGCCGCAGCAGGAATGGCCGGTGATATGGATCTGATCGTTGAAAAGTGTTCAAAAGTAATTGCCAATCATAAAGTAAGTAAATGGACCGACGACGCTTATATGCTGGTAGGGAAAGCTTATTTCTATAAAGGCGATAATTATAATGCTGCTCAGGCTTTTCAATATGTTTTTAACACCTTCCCTAATAAAGATTTAAAGGAGGAGGCACTTGCCTGGGTTGGGTTGTCGAAAATGCAAGATCAGCTTGTTGAAGATGCTACAACAGTATTTGAAATGGCTGAGGCTAATATTGCTGATGCAAAAAAATCAAAACGTTTTGTTTATACGGCCATTGCCCAGTTCAACATCAATCAAAAAAACTACGATAAAGCTGCCAGTTCACTTGAAAGAGCCATAAAATCAACAAAAAAGAATAACCTGCTTAAAGCCAATTATTATTATGTATTAGGACAGGTTTATGAAAAAAAGGAAGACTATATAAATGCGGTTAATGCTTTTAAGCAGGTGAGAGGCATGCAAGTGCCTTATGAGCTCGAATTGGCCTCAAAGATCAATGCCTTTAGATTGACCAATATTTCGGAAGGTGGTAATACCGATGATTTGATCAGAAAACTAAACCAGCTTTTAGATGATGAAAAAAATACAAATTATAAGGATCAGATCTATTTTGTATTAGGAGCCATTGCACAGCGTAAAAATCAGACCGATTCAGCAATAACCTTTTATAAGCTTTCAGTGGCCAATACGGGCAAAAACCTAAATCAGAAAGCACTATCCTATTCAAGAATTGCTAATATTTATTTCGATAGAAAGGATTACGACAAAGCGCATTCGTATTATGATAGCACCAGGGCATTTGTTCAACGCGACTTGCCCGACTATGATAAGATCATTGAACGCAGCAACAAGCTAAACGAATTAATTGTTAATATAAAAACCATTGACCGCGAAGATAGCCTGCAACGAATTGCTGCTATGCCAGAGGCCGAACGAAATAAAATCATTGACCAAAAGGTAGCTAAAATACAACGTGATATTAACGAAAGTAAGATGGAACAGAGCCAGTTTAGTTCCAACTACAATACACAAGCGATCAATCGGTTTAATAATGCAGAAGGCGGAGGAGCTACGTGGTACTTTTATAATAACAATGCAATTGCTGCCGGATATAATGAGTTTGTGCGCCGTTGGGGAAATCGTCAGCTAGAGGATAACTGGCGTATTAGCAGCACCCAGGGAACAGCCAGCAAAATATTCGACACCGATCCATCTTTTGATCTAAAAAAATTAGATGCTTCGCAGCCGGAAAAAATCAGGGCCATTTTAGTTAATAATTTACCATTAACCCCAACCAAACTTGATTCTTCCAATTTAAGAAAACAACATGCGGCTTTACGACTGGGTACTATTTATTACGACGACCTGGAAGAATACAAAAGCGCCATTAAATATTACGAATTGGCATTGAACAATCCACCACCAATGGAAAATGCTGACGAAATTGTTTTTAATATTAACCGTTTATACGGATTAGCAGGTGATCCGGCCAAAGCTGAAGAATATAAAAATCGTTTATATAATCAGTATCCTACTTCGCCTTATACAATTGCAATGCGTAATCCAGGTTTAACTCAAACCTCTACCAGTGCCCAAAAGGAAAGTGAAAATCTATACGAAACGGCCTATAAAGATTATCAAAACCGAGATTACGATAAAGTAATTGAAGCGAATAAAGCCTTTCAGGCTTCTGCGGCAAATGCTTATTTAAAATCGAAATTTGCCTTATTGGCAGCCTTGGCCATCGGCAAAACACAAAAACTGGCGCCGTTTGAATCGGAATTGCATAAAATTCAACAGATTTATCCAAACGAGGAAGCCAGCAAACAGGCTGGTCAGTTTATTGCCTCCATTGAAAGCAATCGCAGTGATTTTGAAGCCAGAGAATTTGCACTGGAAGAAACCTCAATTGCCACAGCCACTGATGCAAAATCAATAAGCAAGCGTTTTGAGGCTGAAAAACAGGCGGAAGAACAGCAACGAAAACAGGAAATTGCGACAGCTGAAGCAAAAAGCTATTTCAAAAAGCCAGCTGAAAACGCGGTGTATACTTTTGTTATTGCGATAAATAACCCTACTGCCAACTTAAATCGGATCCGACAAGGACTCGGTCAGTTTAACCGTAATGTATATAGCGATAAAAACTACACGCACAGCAGCAAAGTGATCAATAATGAAACACAGTTGATCTCGGTAAATCAATTTGGGGATTTGGAAACCGCCAAAGAATACTACCGGAGGTTCAGAGATAACCGTGAAGAAATTGTAGGACTATCGGATGACAAATATGACTTTTTCATTATTTCATCTGATAACTTTGCACGTCTGGTAAGCCAGCAAACCGTTGAAGAATATAGAGATTACTTTAGAATTAACTTTTAAGATCAATAATGACCAAGTCGCAATTAAGCAAAGAAGATTTACGTAGGTATATTAAAAATTTCTGGCTGCTCGTTTTAGGCGGCATCGGTATTTTTGCCCTTTTCATTTTATCAATAGCCTTAGGCCTTTTTGGCAAACTTCCCTCTTTCAGAGACCTTGAAAACCCTAAAAGCAATATCGCTTCGGAGCTAATCTCGGGTGATGGAAAAACCATTGGAACTTATTATTTAGAGAACCGCTCATTTGTAAAATACACTGAGTTATCGCCAAACATTGTAAATGCCCTGATCGCTACCGAAGATTCTCGTTTCTATGATCATTCGGGCATCGACTTTAGCCGAACTTTTACGATCGTTTTTTACAATCTGATTGGAAAACGCCAAGGCGCAAGTACCATTACACAACAGCTAGCAAAAAAGCTATTTGGACGCGAAAAGAAGAAGAATATCTATGTCACAAAAATAAAGGAGTGGGTTACAGCCGTTAAATTGGAGCGAAACTATACCAAGCAGGAAATTTTGGCGATGTACCTTAACACCGTTGACTTTGGTAGTAATGCCTACGGAATTAAGACGGCCGCCCGTACATTTTTCAACACCACACCTGATAAACTATCCGTTGAGCAAGCAGCTTTATTGATCGGTATTTTAAAAGGCCCCAGTTACTATTCCCCTATCCGCTATCCGGAACGTGCATTAGCCCGCCGCAACACGGTGATGGACCAGATGGTGAAGAATGAGGTTCTTTCAGCCGAAAATGCTTCACTTGCTAAGGCCCGTGCTATAAAACTGGATTATAACCCGGAAAGCCATAATGAAGGGTTGGCGGCTTATTTCAGGGAATATCTTCGCCTGGAAATTTCTAAACTTTTAGAAGATGGCACCATAAAGGCTAAATCTGATGGCACTCCTTATGATCTATATCGCGATGGCCTAAAGATCTATTCTACAATTGATTCGCGCATGCAGCAATACGCCGAGGAAGCGGAAGAGGCCCATTTAAAGGATTTGCAGCAACAGTTTTTAAAGCACTGGAAAAACATGGGCAAAGATCCTATCACTGATTTGTCGCCGGGAGCTTTAGAACAGGCAATGCATCGAACCGACCGATACCGTGAAATGAAGGAGTTGGGTAAATCTGATTTAGAGATCTTATCAGATTTTAAAACACCGGTTAAGATGTCGGTATTTAGTTGGCAAGGAACAATTGATACTACGATGAGTCCGCTGGATTCAATTAAATATTACAAGCGCTTTTTGCGTTCGGCCATGATGTCAATGGACCCGCAAACAGGTTATGTAAAAGCTTGGGTTGGCGGAAATGACTTTAAGTTCTTCAAGTACGACCAGGTAGCCACCGGAGCCCGCCAGGTAGGCTCAACGTTTAAACCTTTTGTTTATACCGCAGCCATTGATAATGGATTTTCTCCATGTATGAAAGTTCCTAACGAGCCGATCGTATTCGAAGACTTTGACAATTATTCCCCTAAAAACGCTGATGGTAAAACAGGTGGCATGTACTCGTTGAGAGAAGGTTTGGCGCAATCGAAAAACCTTATCACCATGTACCTGATGAAACAATTAGGACCAAAAATTGTGGCCAAGTACGCCCATGATATGGGCATCACTTCGGAGATACCTCCCTATCCATCTATTGGCTTGGGAGTTGCCGAAATTACCCTTTATGACATGGTGGGCGCTTATAGTACTTTCGCCAATAAGGGTATCTGGACAAAACCTATTTACCTGCTTCGGATTGAAGACAAAAACGGCAACATTATTTATGAAAACAAACCAGAAATAAAGCAAGCCATAAGCGCACAAACAGCTTATGTAATGTGTTTCATGCTAAAAGGAACCACCATATTACCCGGCGGTACCGGTTTACGTTTACGCGGTAAATATAAAATGGATATGCCTATTGGCGCTAAAACCGGAACCACACAAAATCAAAGCGATGGTTGGTTTATGGGTGTAACCCCTAACCTGGTTACCGGAGTTTGGACGGGTTGCGAGGACCGTAGCATGCGTTTCCATTCGCTTAATTTAGGTGAAGGAGCTAATACCGCATTGCCTGCCTGGGCTTTGTACATGAAAAAGGTTTATGCCGATCCAACGCTAAAGATCTCAAAAGGAGACTTTACTCCTCCTGATACCTTAAGCATTGAGCTCGATTGTACTAAATATGCAACAGAAACTCCTCCTGCTGAAGAAAGTGAAGAAGATAAAGATAGATTAGGTTTTTAGGTAGAATAGGATTCAAGAATAAAGAAACAGGAGACAAGAAAAAAAGAAAAAGCGCAATCGATATTCGGTTGCGCTTTTTTTATTCATATTTCTGATCTCGGACTTCCGATTGTTAAATTCGTACTTCTAACCTTCCTTACTTCTTCAATCCAATTTCGCGTAAACGTTCATCAAGATACTCTCCGGCTGTCATATCTGTAAATTGCTTGGGATGGTGCTCATCAATGCAAGATGATAAACAAGTTAGATCAACCTCTGATTTGGGATGCAGGAAGAACGGAACTGAAAAACGCGAAGTTTTCATCAATTCTCTGGGTGGGTTAACCACACGATGTGTAGTAGAAACCAGTTTGCCATTAGTTAACCTTTGCAACATATCACCAACATTTACTACAATATCTTGTTGTCCGGCTTTAATTGGGAACCACTCTCCTTCTCGGGTTAGTACCTCTAATCCGTCGGCACTAGCCCCGATCAATAAAGTAATTAGGTTGATATCTTCATGGGCGCCGGCTCTTACAGCATCAGGAGAAATGGCATCAGGATCTTCGATGGGAAAATAATGGATACAACGTAAAATACTATTTCCATTAAATACCCTTTTCTCGAAATAGAATTCTTCGAGACCAAGATACACAGCAATGGCTTTTAAAAGGTCCCTACCCGCTGCTTCAAGCTTTTTATAAACTTCTTTAGTAATCCTGTTAAAATCAGGCAACTCCCCTACTTCTAAATTATCAGGATAGGCTTCTTTGCTTAATTGTTCACCTTCAACATACTGCCCAATTTGCCAAAATTCTTTTAAATCCGGAGTTTTTGCTCCTTTTGCCTGCTCCCTTCCCTTGCTGGTATAACCCCGCTGTCCGGCTAGTTCAATTTTCTCATAGCTTTTCTTCTGCTCATCGGGTAAGCTAAATAATTGCTTTACCTGCACATATAGCGAATTGATAAGCTCATCACTCAACCCATGGTTTTTGATGGTTACAAAACCGGTATCATTAAATGCTTTGCCAATAGCCTCCGAAAACTGCTTACGCTGTTCTGGAGTACCATTTACATAGTCATTTAGGTCTAAACAAGGAATATTAACTGACATATTTTATTTGAGTTGATAGCTGAATTTAATATTTTTTATTGAAGATGCACGAAGCCGCGCAAAGGTAGAAGTAACAACCGACTTTAGTTAAACAATGGACCGCAGTAGATGAAAAATGGCTATTTTTATATCATCAAACTGATAACATCCCTTTAATTTAGAGTTCTTTAAAGATCTGACTATTATGAAAAAACTTTTTTTATTGACCCTTACGCTATTGCCTGCTTTAGGATTTACACAATCTAAAATGAGCTGTTGCCAGGTTTCATCTGCAAGCAGTACGGAAGAATTCGCGCAATTTTCCACAGATAGGGAATTTGTACAATCACACCTTGATCCTATTCCATTTGAATATAAAAGTGAAATTGGAAGGGATGTAATGATCCCGGCAGCAGATGGTAAAGAAGCTCATATTTATGAGTTCAAAGCCGCCAAGCCTACTAACAATTATATTTTTGTTATTCACGAGTGGTATGGACTCAATAACTACATTAAGCAAGAATCAGAAAAACTATACCATGCCCTTGGCAATGTTAACGTAATCGCACTTGATCTATACGATAAGCAGGTAGCTACCAACAGGGATGAAGCGTCGAAATATATGCAAAGTGTAACGGAAGAAAGGGCCCATAGCATTATTAATGCGGCAATTAAATATGCCGGGACAAAGGCTAAAATTGTCACCATTGGCTGGTGCTTTGGCGGAGGCTGGTCCATGCAAACCTCATTATTAGCCGGACCACAAGCTGCGGGTTGTATTATGTACTATGGGATGCCCGAAAAAGATGAAGCAAAACTTAAAACCTTAAAAGCCGATGTGCTTGGTATTTTTGCTGAAAAAGATAAATGGATAACACCACAGGTAGTGAAAGAGTTTGAAGAAAATATGCAAAAAGCTGGTAAAAAGCTAACCGTAAAATCATACAACGCCGATCATGCTTTTGCAAATCCAAGCAACCCGCTATACGATAAAGAATCAACAGCTGATGCATATGAAATAAGTTTGGCATTCTTAAAAGCCCGATTAAAATAAGTGACTCTTAAGCTTAAATAAAAAAGCGTACGATCCATAGCTCTATACCACGGATCGTACGCTTTTATTTTAACCAAAATTATTTAACTGGTTTCAAGCCTTTCAATGAAGCTGTATCTTTAGCTTCAATAATACTGATTGCATATCCACCACCAGGAGCTGCCTTTAATGTAAGCTTGGTTTTGCTGGTTACTACACCCTTAGTAAGGGTGTACGACTGCGGATTTTTTTCGTAATGTGCATCTTTTCCATCAGCATACACAGTAGCAATATATTTTTTATTCGGATCCAGGAAATTGAATGTTAAGTTTGAGGTATGTCCGTTCTCATCACTGGTACACCCTACAAACCAGTTATTGGTTCCTTTAGCTTTTCGAGCAACGGTAATATAATCGCCTGGTTCCGCTTCTAAGTATTTACTATCATCCCAATCTACAGCAACATCCTTAATAAACTGAAATGCATCTAAATGCTTATTGTAATTTTCAATTAAATCGGCAGCCATTTGCAATGGACTATACATGGTCACATATAAAGCCAACTGACGGGTTAATGTACTACGAACAAATGATTTATTCTCAGGATTAACATTACTGATCCTGGTCTCGAAAATACCCGGCGTATAATCCATTGGGCCACCCATTAATCGGGTAAATGGCAAAATAGTGGTGTGGTCAGGATTACTTCCTCCAAACGCCTCATACTCAGTTCCTCGCGCGGCTTCATTGCCGATTAAATTCGGATAAGTACGGCATAAACCGGTAGGACGTACAGCTTCATGTGCATTAACCATGATCTTGTATTCGGCAGCTTTTGTTATCGCATACAAGTAATGGTTCACCATGTATTGGTTGTAATGGTTTTCTCCAGCTGGCAAAATATTGCCAACATAACCACTTTTTACAGCGTTGTATCCGTTGGCAACCATAAACTTATAGGCCGTGTCTATATGACGTTCATAATTACGAACCGCACCCGAAGTTTCGTGATGCATAATTAAGCGTACACCTTTACTGGCTGCATAATCATGTAATTCCTTTACGTTAAAGTCTGGATAAGGAGTTACAAAATCGAATACATAATCTTTAGATTTTCCGAACCAATCTTCCCATCCAACGTTCCAGCCTTCCACTAAAACGGCATCCAAGCCATGCTGTGCAGCAAAGTCAATATATTCTTTAACATGAGCTGTATTGGCTGCATGCTTACCATTTGGAGTAGTCTTTGAATAATCAAGCTCACCTAATTTTACCGAATTAAGATTGTTATACGCCCAAGTGCTTTTGCCGGTGATCATTTCCCACCAAACACCAACGTATTTAACGGGTTTTATCCATGAAACATCGGTGTATTTACAAGGGTCGTTAAGGTTAAGTATTAATTTTGAAGCAAGTATTTCGCGGGCATCATCGCTTACCATTACGGTTCTCCATGGTGATTTACAAGGTGTTTGCAAGTAGCCTTTGTCACCTTTTGCATCTGGTGTTAACCATGACTCGAAAATCATATTCTTGTCATCAAGGTTCAGGTGCATACAGGCATAATCAACCAGGGCTGCTTCGTGGATATTAATGTACAATCCATCTTTGCTTTTCATCATTAATGATGTTTGTACACCTGTAGGCGAAAATGGTTGCTGAGAAGCATTTGGCGTAACCGCCTCTTTCATTTTTGCTCTAATTTCTGAAAGATTTGAAGTTACGGTACTGTATTCTTGGGTATCATAATCACCTGGTAACCAAAATGCTTTATGGTCACCATTCATGGCAAACTGCGTTCTTTCTTCTTTAATAATGAAATAGTTCAAGTTATCCTGCTGAGGAAATTCATACCTGAATCCCAATCCATCGTCATATAACCTAAATCGAATTTGAATGAATCTATTTTCAGCTTTCTGATCCAAAACCACCAATAACTCTTTATAATGGTTGTTAATGGTTTTAACCTCTCCCCAAACCGGCGACCAGTTTTCATTCACTTCATTAAACTTAGTTTCCTTAACGGTAAATCCGTTAAGTAATGAAGCACCTTCTTTTAGCTCTAACCCTAGTTTACTGGTTTTAACAACCTCTTTACCCTTATAAATCAGTTTATAAGTTGGGGTTCCATCAGATAACTGGAATGATAATTTAAGATTACCATTTGGCGAAACAAGTTCCTGAGCCATTGTTGCCAATGATAACATCAAAAGCAGCATAAGGCTTAACGCGTTTTTTTTCATATTAAATAGTGATTAAATATTCCCTTCCGGAATACGCATGTAACTGGTTGTGAGTATATATTTTAAGAATTTGGCTGTTTCGTTTTAAAATATACTTAATAGAAATGGTTAATACTCAAGTACTGAGTATAGCTGTAACCTATAAATGTATTCACATCTTCAACACTTAACGCGTTGCGATTCAACTTGAGTATAACTAGCAAGTATTAGTTACTAATTATTTCTCACTGGCTGTTTTGTAAAAATGCATGAAAAATTTCTCATACACAAAATGAAAAGTACTTATTACAGGTTCTTATTGGCTGTTTAAAACCTATATAACTTTTCAAAAAAAAAGCCCCAGAATTTCTGAGGCTTTAGATTTGTGGGAGATACTGGGTTCGAACCAGTGACCCCCTGCTTGTAAGGCAGGTGCTCTGAACCAGCTGAGCTAATCTCCCTAAACGATGGTTATTTAATTCTAGTGGGAGATACTGGGTTCGAACCAGTGACCCCCTGCTTGTAAGGCAGGTGCTCTGAACCAGCTGAGCTAATCTCCCATCGTTTTGGGACTGCAAATATGAGGTCTTTTTTATAAAACGCAAAATGTTTTTTGAAAAAATCTTTCTAACTATAAAAACCCGTTGATAATCAGCAAGAATATTTTTTCTGCACCAAGGCAGTTTTTATGATTCACTGTAATTAGGAACCCAGCACCTCTTCCAGCACCTCAAATGATTTTAGTTTTCCAAAGTTATCTACATGCAATTCATAAAAATCAATTAGAGCATGTAATAAGACCTTACGATCGGAGGAGTTTATTCGCAGTTCTTCCATATGTTCAAAGTTTAACTGCAATAACCGGGCTATATAACCACTATAAGGCTGCACCACTACCTGTGAATGGGTTGGTCTCACGTTAGTAAATACGGCTTCTTTCAAATCGAAATATTCATTATCCGTAGCATTATTTACCACGGGATAAAAACCCAAAAAACGCGCAAAATGAACAAGGAAAACCAAATGGAAATTAGCCACATTTCCACGATGAAGGTCGAGGAACTGAATTGCATTATAAACAAAGGAGAATAAATGCGGCTCCTGGGTCTCCTGCTTCAGGCATTTATAAACCACTTCGTTTAAAAACATTAATACGCTGCTTTTAATCACATCAAATGGGGAAGAAATATAAGCGGGAATATTTCTCACTTCCTGAATGCGTTGCAGCCCTCCGCTTGTTTTATGGTAAATAACCATTTCAAGCAAATTGAGGTGCTGAAACAAACTTGGAGGAAACTTTGCTTTAGGTTTTCTAACACCGTTTACAATGAATGATTGCAAACCAAACTGTTCGGTAAACACCAATACAACCACACTGCTTTCGGCATAGTTGGTGGTTTTTAAAACGATCCCTTTAGTTTTTTGTAATGACGACAATTTTTATGGATTTCAACAGTTATCAAACATAAATCAAAAATTGCAAATCAAAGTAAATACGTACTTTCGCGACACTTATTTTTTTAACCATGTGGACCTTTATTTCGAACTTTGTACTTAAGAATCGATATATCCTGATCATTTCAATTTTATGCGTAACCGCGTTTATGGCTTATCATAGTAAGAATTTGCAACTGGCTTACGCTGGCAGTAAAGTTCTTCCGTTGGATGATCCTTCTTATGTGGAGTACAATAAATTTAAGGAGAAGTTTGGCGAAGACGGGGCCGTATTGGTTATAGGGGCGAACGACAAAAACATTTGGCAGAAAGACACTTTTAACGACTGGTCGAAGTTAAGTAATGAAATAAAAGCTATAAAAGGGATTCAGGAAGTACTTTCTATTGGCCGCGTTTTCGAATTAAAAAAGGATACTGCAGAAAAGAAATTTGTACTGGAAGCTGTTGTTAAAAATCAGGCAACATCTCAAGCCGAAGTTGACTCCTTAAAACAACGAATTGAAGGCTTAAAATTTTATGATGGGCTTTTATTCAACACCAGTAATGGTGCCACCTTAATGGCCATCACTTTTGATAAGCAAATCTTAAATTCAAAATATCGCGGAAAAATTGTTAATCAAATCAATCAACTGGCCGAAACATTTTCGCAAAAGCATAAGATCGAACTTCATTATTCGGGTTTGCCCTGGGTAAGAAGTAAACTTTCGGATAAAATTGCCAAAGAGTTTGTTTTATTCCTCTTCTTGGCGCTTATTGCCACAGGTGTAGTTTTAGCCATGTTTTTCCGCCAATTTCATGCGGTGTTTTTCCCATTACTTGTGGTTATCAATGGAGTGGTTTGGGCCTTGGGGGTAATTGCATTATTCAATTATCAAATTTCCTTATTGTTGGGAATTGTTCCTGCGCTGATCGTTATTATTGGTATTCCCAATAGTGTACTCCTTTTAAATAAATATCATAACGAGTTTAAAAAGACCGGCGACAAAATGCACTCCCTGAAAATTGCTGTTCAAAAAATTGGCCCTACGGCTTTGCTTGCGAACGTTTCTGCAGCCATCGGATTTGGAGTATTTTCATTTACCAATAGTGCTATTTTAACCGAGTTTGGCCATGTGGCTGCTATCAATATCATTGCAACTTATATTTGTTCAATGATATTGGTTCCTATCATTTTCAGTTTTCTTCCGGCTCCATCAATCAAGCATACCCGTCATTTGGAAGCAAAGCGCATTACCGCTTTTCTAACGAAAATCGATTATTTAGTTTTTCATCACCGTAAAGCAATTTATATCACTTCGGCAGTTATTGTTGCAATTGCCTTATTTGGCGTAACTAAAATGCGCGCAAATGGTTTTGTGGTCGATGATTTACCAAAAAATGACCCTATCTATAAGGATTTGAAGTTTTTTGAAAAGAACTTCGATGGAATTCTTCCGTTGGAGGTTAGCATTGATACCAAAAAGAAAAACGGGGTGATGAATGCTTCGTTCATTCATCGGATTGATAAGTTCCAGAATATGGTGTCATCCTATCCGGAAATTTCAAGGGCCCTGTCATTAGACGAGGTGTTGAAAATGGCCACCCAGGGTTTTTACAATGGAAATCCCGCTCAATATCGCTTACCAAATTCAATGGAACAAGCATTCATTCTTTCCTACGCGGGTAAATCAAGTGGAAAAGGATCAGGATCGATGTTAAAAGCCTTCTTGAATAAAGACAAAAGTGAGACCCGTATAAGTTTCCAAATGGCCGATATCGGCTCTGAAAAAATGAATTTACTTTTAAAAGAACTTGAGGTCAAAACCGATTCTATCTTTCCTAAAGACAAGTTCGATGTGGTGTTTACGGGATCTAGCCGGATATTTGTAAAAGGAACAGATTACCTGGTTCAAAACTTAAAGGAAAGTTTGTTACTAGCTATAGGATTAATTTCAATCATCATTTTTGTCCTGTTCCGCTCCTTGCGAATGAACGGCATTGCCTTAATTCCCAACATTATTTCCCTGATCTTTACAGCTGGAATTATGGGCTATGCAGGAATTAATTTAAAACCTTCAACTATTTTAATTTTTAGTGTGGCCTTTGGCTTGGCCAATGACCAAACGATATACTTTTTAACCAAATATCGCCAGGAGCTAGAAAATCCAGACAATAGTATTTCAAAAGCAATCGCTTTAGCCTTGAGTGAAACAGGGGTAAGTATGATCTATGCAGCAGGGATTTTATTCTTTGGATTTGGAATTTTTGCAGCCTCAAATTTTCAGGGAACCATGTGGTTGGGCATTTTGGTATCAATTACCTTATTGGTTGCTTTATTATCGAACCTGATTTTGGTTCCTGCGCTGCTTTTAAGCTTAGAGCAGCGCATTAACCGCAAAAAAGTTAACCGTCCATTAATTCAAATGAACCTGGATCTAACAGAAAACGCGAACGATTAATAGTCTAACTTTTCTCAAGCAGTGAAATAACTTTTTTCTGTAGTTCAATAATTTCAGCTTCTCTAAGGGCCAGTTTGTCTTTTAGTTGCTGCAACTCGCTATTGTATTTTTTCTGTTCCTCCTGATTATGATAAGTAATTAGTTCAACAGCAGAAAGGCCGAATAACTGTGCTATCTGATCCAATCTTGAAAAGTTGATGTCGGTAAATCCACTCTCAATTTTTGAAAAAGCCGGCGCGGTAATTCCCAGCTTAGTTGCAACCTGTTCCTGTGACCAGTTCCTCGACTGTCGGAGCGATTTAATATTTTTACCTATTGAGTTCATTTAGGCAGAATTAGAGCGTTAACAAGTTAGTTTTTAGATAATACTTAAGAAACAAAATTATTGGTTGATACTGTTATAGTTATTGATATTAAATGGGTATATCTGCGCGTTCGTAAAAACCTAATATTAAGTTAATTAATTTCCAGCTAAAAAAATAATGCCAATAAAATAAAAGTTAATTGTATACTAAGTTAACAAATAGTTATAACTAAAGGTTTATCAAACTTCGTAAGTTTAATGTCTATCAGTACTTTACCTAAGAAAACGTGTCAACTATTCAGGAGTATGTATATGAATAAAGATTAGTTTTCATTTAAAACGTTGCCTTAAAAGAAAATCAAAAATTTGGTGTAAAAACTTTAACTTTGCGTCCAATTTTAAACACACATCAGATTAGTTTTTAAGGCTTTGAAATACAGAGAATATAAACAGTTAGACTTATCAGCAATTGGCAACGAAGTATTATCATTTTGGGAAGACCAAAAGATCTTTGAAAAGAGTGTAAGCTCCCGTCCTGCTTCAAAACCCTATAACTTTTATGAAGGCCCGCCTTCTGCTAACGGAATGCCTGGTATTCACCACGTAATGGCCCGGGCAATTAAAGATATTTTCTGTAGATATAAAACACTTAAAGGGTTTCAGGTTAAACGCAAGGCCGGTTGGGACACCCATGGTTTACCAATTGAGCTTGCTGTTGAAAAAGCTTTAGGCATTACCAAAGAAGATATTGGTAAAAAGATCTCTGTTGATGATTACAATCATGCCTGCCGTAAGGAGGTGATGAAATATACTGATATATGGAATGACCTGACCGTAAAAATGGGTTATTGGGTTGATATTGAAAATCCATATATCACTTACGAAAACGACTATATTGAAACGCTTTGGTACCTACTAAGCGAATTATATAAAAAAGGATTGTTATACAAAGGTTATACGATCCAGCCTTTCTCTCCTGCTGCAGGAACCGGATTAAGTTCGCATGAGCTTAACCAGCCGGGAACTTACAAAATGGTAAAAGACACTACCATTGTTGCCCAATTTAAAGTAACCAACGAAGGTGTTAAAAAACTGGAAAGCTATAGCAGCAGTTCAACCTTAAATACCCAAAACTGTTTCTTCCTGGCATGGACAACCACTCCTTGGACCTTACCTTCAAATACCGCTTTGGCAGTTGGTAAAAACATTGAGTATGTAATTGTAAATACTTTTAACCAATACACATTTGAACCTGTAACGGTTGTATTAGCCAAAGACCTTTTCAGAAAGTATTTCTCAGAAAAGAATGAGAATTTGCCAATGGAGAGTTATAACGCAGGTGACAAAGCAATTCCTTATCAGATTATTGGTTCTGTTAAAGGCAGTGATCTAGATGGAATCCGTTACGAGCAGCTTTTGCCTTTTGTTCAGCCTGATAACGGCGATGCTTTCAGGGTAATTGTTGGCGACTTTGTTACTACTGAAGATGGTACAGGTATTGTTCACATTGCGCCTTCATTTGGTGCTGATGACTTTCGTGTTGCCAAGCAAAACGGAATTGGTTCATTAACCTTAGTTGATCGCCAAGGTCGATTTATAGAGACAGCTGGTGAATTTGCTGGCCGGTACGTTAAAGAAGAATACTATTCTGATGCTGAACGCGCGACGGAAGATTTCAAGCCTACCGATGTTCTTATTGCCATCAAATTAAAAGAAGAAAACCGTGCATTTAAAGTTGAAAAATACGAGCACAGTTATCCTCATTGCTGGCGTACTGATAAACCGGTTTTATATTATCCTTTAGACTCATGGTTCATAAAAACCACCGCGTTGAAAGACCGTATGGTTGAATTGAACAAAACCATTAACTGGAAACCGGAATCGACCGGAACGGGTCGTTTTGGTAACTGGCTGGAAAATTTAGTTGACTGGAACCTTTCACGCTCTCGTTATTGGGGAACTCCACTTCCTATCTGGAGAAGTGCTGATGCAGAAGAAGAAGTATGTGTTGGCGCTGTGGCTGATCTTCAAAAACACCTGGAAGAAGCAGTTGCTTCCGGTTTATTATCTGCTGAAGAAACTCAAGCTAACATAACTTATCTCGAGAAAATCAAAACGAATGGTCACGACTTGCACCGTCCGTATGTTGATGACATTGTTTTCGTTCAAAACAGCAAAAAGCTTTATCGCGAGTCTGATTTAATCGACGTTTGGTTTGACTCAGGGGCGATGCCTTATGCTCAATGGCATTATCCGTTTGAAAACAAAGAAATATTTGATTTAAGTTACCCAGCTGATTTTATTGCCGAAGGTGTTGACCAAACCCGTGGATGGTTCTTTACCTTGCATGCAATCGCTGTTATGTTGTTTGACTCGGTAGCGTTCAAAAATGTTGTGTCAAACGGCTTAGTGTTAGATAAAAATGGCAACAAAATGTCTAAACGTTTAGGCAATGCTGTTGATCCATTTGAAACCATTAGTAAATACAGTGCCGATGCTACACGTTGGTACATGATCTCTAACGCTTCTCCTTGGGATAACTTAAAATTCAATATTGAAGGCTTAGATGAGGTGCGCCGTAAATTCTTCGGAACACTTTACAACACCTATTCATTCTTTACGCTTTACGCAAATATTGATGGGTTTAAGTACAATGAGGCAGAAGTACCTTTAGCTGAGCGTCCTGAAATTGATCGTTGGATCATCTCCTTACTTAATTCATTAATAAAAGAGGTGGATGAATGTTATGCGGATTATGAACCTACCAAAGCTGCCCGTGCTATTCAATCGTTTGTTGATGAGCACTTGAGTAACTGGTATGTTCGTTTATGCCGTCGTCGCTTCTGGAAAGGTGATTACACACAGGATAAAGTTTCAGCCTATCAAACCCTGTACAGATGTTTAGAGACCATTGCACAGTTAATGTCTCCAATTGCGCCGTTTTATAGCGAGCGCTTGTTTACTGATCTTAACGCGGTAAGCGGTCGTCATAAAGTTGAATCAGTGCATTTGTCGGATTTTCCTGTTGTAAACGAATCGGAAGTAGATAAAGAACTCGAAGAACGTATGGCAATGGCCCAGGATATTTCTTCAATGGTGCTTTCACTTCGGAAGAAAGTTGACATTAAAGTTCGCCAACCGCTTAACAAGATTTTACTGCCGGTGCTTGATAGCGAGTTTCAGGCTAAAGTGGAGAAAGTAAAAGACTTAATTCTGTCTGAAACAAATATTAAGGAAATACAGTATATACATGATACAGCAGGGATCCTGGTAAAAAAGATCAAGCCTAACTTTAAAACCTTAGGGCCAAAAGTTGGTAAGATGATGAAAGAAGTGAGCCAGGCTGTAAGTAATTTCTCACAAGAAGATATTACAGCAATGGAGCAGGAAGGCTTCTTTACCCTACACTTAAATGGCGAAGCACTTAAGCTTGAAGTGTCGGATGTGGAAATTTTATCTGAGGATATTCCTGGTTGGCTGGTAACGAATATGGGCAAACTTACCGTTGCTCTGGATGTTACTATTACAGATGATTTGAAACAGGAAGGTATTGCGCGTGAGTTAATTAACAGAATTCAAAATCTGAGAAAAGATAAAGGATTTGAAGTTACTGATAAGATCAGTGTTAAATTAGAATCACATGACCTTGTTGATTCAGCGGTCAAGAACTTCCTTCCCTACATTAGCGCTGAGATTTTAGGCACTAATTTTGATTTGACAGAGGCAGGTTTTAATACCACTGCAGATACAATAGAAATTGAAGAAACAAATCTTAAAATAGAGATAGAGCGCATTTTAACTTAAACAACAGGAAACGAAAACATCATGGATAATAACGGGACCCAGGTGACTGAAAAAACCAGATATTCAGACATTGAACTTCAGGAGTTTAAAGACCTTATTCTGGATAAACTTAATAAAGCCAAAGCAGAACTGCATATTTTGGTTACAAGCTTAAGTAATCCTAACGAAAATGGAACGGACGATACTGCAGGTACATTCAAAGCGTTAGAAGACGGATCGGCAACATTAGAAAAAGAACACGTGAATCAACTGGCTGCTCGTCAGAAAAAATTCATTGAAAATCTTGAAGCTGCCTTGGTACGCATTGAAAACAAAACTTATGGTATTTGCCGCGAAACGGGTAAGCTTATTCCAAAAGAACGCTTACGCGCTGTTCCGCATACTACTTTAAGCATGGAAGCGAAATTAAAGCAATCATAACCCTTAAGGTGATTTATTGAATAAATAATATACTTTGAAAAAATCAATTAAAGCAATCCTTATCATCGTTTTGGTGGTATTGGCTGATCAAGTATTAAAAACCTGGATCAAGAACAATATGTACATTGGTCAGGAGTTCAATATTATCGGCAACTGGTTTATTATTCATTTTACCGAAAATAACGGCATGGCCTTCGGGATGGAATTTGCCGGTGAGTACGGTAAACTGTTTTTAACCCTGTTCAGAATAGCAGCTGTGGCAGGTATTGGATACGGAATTCATTACGTTATTAAACAACGTTATCCGATTGGTTTAGTGATAGCAGCTAGTTTGATATTTGCCGGAGCGTTGGGGAATATAATCGACAGTGTACTTTATGGTGTTATTTACAGCTACGCACCATTATTTCACGGTCGTGTTGTTGATATGTTCTATTTCCCAATTTTTCAGGGACATTTACCTGAAGCTTTTCCTATTTGGGGCGGACAAGAATTTGTGTTTTTCCGTCCGGTATTTAACGTTGCCGATGCAGCTATTTCAACAGGTGTCGCCATGATTCTTGTCTTCCAGAAAAGATATTTCAGGGTGATGGAAAAGCCTCCTATTGAAGAAGATGACACACAATCGGAAGTAGTTGAAGCTTAAATTTTAACAGCAATCATACAAAAACGGGAATAATTGATTTTATTCCCGTTTTTTCATTAAATGCTTCTGCCTTTTTAAAAACATTTTTCCTGCTTTATATTATTTTCTTCAAATTCGAACCACATTAACTAATACGTATATCTATTTATTATTCCGAATAATCACCATTTAAAATGAATAACGAGCCTTTGAACAATGAACAGTTTAGCAATTCGGCACCAAATGAAACTTCTAAAAAGAAATGGCTATTGCCTGTAATAGGCATTGCCGGACTTATTTTAATCCTTTTATTCTTTAAAGCAGGTGATTTAAAAAGATTCTGGGCCAGACCAACAACCGATAGCCTTAAATGCGGTTTAAGCCAAACCACAATTTATGAGAAATACAAAAACAGCGTTGTTTTAGTAGCCAACAGTTATGTTTATGAAGTAAGCATTAAAGGTGCTGAACCTATTTTATTTACGGTAAATAGCGATGGAGGTTTAGAGCCGTATGACGAATACACTAATTCCCCAATTACCATTACAGGAACCGGATTTTTTGTAAGCAAAGACGGCCGGCTTATTACCAACAGGCACGTTGCTTCCCCCTGGACCGTTAACGCAGCCAACGACTATACAGCTATCAAATCAACAATCAGCTATATGTTATCTGACGATATTGAGCCCGCTAAAATAGCCGGATATATAAAAACTCATTGGGGAGATGCTATAGGCGAAGGAAATGAGGATGATTGGGAAGTCGTTGAGAGCAGTGCTGATTCATCAGTTGCCAAAGCAGATTCAACGGCTTCTGATTTAACCATAAATATTCCTGAACAAAAAAACCATAACCCTCTCGACACTAATCAGATAAGCATAAAGGGCAAAATTGTTCGACTGGGAATTGCTATGCATAACAACAAGGTTAAAAAAATTGAAGATTTTATTCCTTGTGAGTTCATCACCCAATCTGATGATCCTGATGTTGATGTGGCTATTTTACAAACCATTAGCCATAACCTGCCATCAAAAGTGAAACACATTATTGATTTATCCTCTGCCGTAAACGATGATTCGGAAATTAAGCCTGGAACCAAAGCCGTAATGATCGGTTACCCGATGGGGCTCCAACTTGCCGGAACAGTTAAAGGTATTAAAGTACAGGTGTACCAGGGAGAGATCAATAAGGAGTCGGACGGATTGGCTATTCAATATAACATCACTTCAACACATGGCGCCAGCGGCTCCCCGGTGTTTGATGATTGCGGAAGGCTAATTGCAGTGAACTTTGCCGGATATGATCAGGCGCAGGGCTTTAACTTTGGTGTAGTGGCTAAACATGCTTTGGCCCTTTACGAGAGTGAATAATTTTTTAAATTCATTTATGGATTTAACGATCCAGTAGCATCTAAATTAAAAATGATAATTATGAAGAGATTAATTGCAAGTATCGCCCTCATTGCAGCCGGTTTTAGTACCATGGCTCAAACTGCCGTTGTAAATCCAGTTAAAAAAATTGAAGTTACAGGTACTGCTGAAATGGAAATAGTGCCTGATATAATCTATTTAAATATAGCTTTAAAAGAATATTACAAGGACAACAACAATAAGAATAAAGTTGCTATTGAAGCTGTAGAAAAACAATTACAGCAAGCCGTAATTGATGCCGGCGTTCCGAAAGAAAACTTTATGCTGGATAATGTTTATGGCTACAATTACGATTGGAACATACGCGATAAAAAACGCGATCCTAACTTTTTGGCTCGTAAACAATATCGTCTGAAACTTACCAAATTGGATAAGGTGAATGACATCCTCTCGGCAGTTGACCCCAAAGGAATTGAAAGCGTTAACGTGGCTGAATACACGCATAGTAAAATTGACGACTTTAAAAAAGAGTTAAAAATTAAGGCTATGAAAGACGCTAAAGAAAAGGCTGCTTACCTGGTAACAGCCATTGGCGAACAATTGGGTGGTGTTTTGGAGATCTATGATAACGAATCACAACCTGTATATTACCCGCGTCCGATGATGGCTATGTACAAATCGGCAGACGCAATGGGAGCCGCAGAAGCAATGCCTGAGATTGATTTTAAATCGATTAAATTGAAATCCGATGTCAGACTGATCTTCTCTATCAAATAATTTTAACTTTGCCATTTGAAAGGACTTAAGTTGTAGATTTAATCTCAACTTAAGTCCTTTTTTCTGTTTATAAAAACTCGATTAAAGTATACTAAAAAGCTAAATTAGTGCTATGAGTTTAAATAATGAGCCCAGGCATAATGTACCTTCTAAAAAGAAGCTATTCTACCCTATCCAAACCGGATTGCGTGAATATCTGATAAAGCATGGCCGTGAGATAAAACTGCCTATTCATTACTCAGATATGCTTCGGTTTAACCTGGATGTTCCGCTTATTGATAAAAGCGGAAAGGATACACTTTGGAAAACCGTTTATTATGATGAAAGCAATATGCGGGAACTTTTTCCGGCCTTAACTTATATTTATGCATTGCTAACTACCGATGGCGACAAGGCCTTAATGAATAATCTTTCGGTTGCCCGTATTGATTTTTGTGCCTTTGGAAATTCACAACCATTCAGGGTGAGAATCATTAACCGTCTAAACGACAACTACGATCACTTTTATGTAAAAAAAGCCGATGCCTCGCGTGTTTATGGACTGGAGCTGGAACATATTCTTTCGCCAAATCGGATTACTTATGTAACAGACAAGGATACCTTAATTGAGGAGCATATTATTGGTCTTCCAGGAGACGTATTCATTGATCATCACCTCGATGATGTACCATTTAATCAAATACGTATATGTAAGGAATTTGTAAAGTTTAATGAACGATGTTTTGTGCGTCTTTTAGGCGATATGCGCTCCTATAATTTTGTAATGGACATATCCCCCGACATAGAAGGATTACAGTATCGTATACGCGCTATTGACTTCGATCAGCAATCCTACGAAGGACGTAAGAGTTTCTATTTGCCACATTATTTTAAAGAGAATAATAAACTGGTATTCATGGGTATGAAACATATGAACCATAAAACCATGTCTCAATACCAGGAGGAAGAACGTACATTAATGTCAAACCGTATTAAATCTTCACCCCGGAGGGTCAATGAATTGTTTTCTGTATTGGAAACCGATGAAATATCCACTAAGGCTAAGACGAAAATGCTTGGGAAAGAATTGGCAGCACATCATAACAATGATATTTTCCTGCATTGTAATACCATGGGGCAAGTGGTTATCGAACACATTACCCATTGTCTGGCCAAAAAGCTTTAATTTCGCTTTATGATTCGGGATGAGTTTGACTATAAAAAGCACCTTGCAAAAATACCTCACAAACCTGGCGTTTATCAGTATTTCGACAGTGAAGAAAAGCTTATCTATGTAGGAAAAGCCAAAGATCTGCGTAACCGGGTTTCTTCGTATTTCGTGAACGATAGAATGGTGAATGCTAAAACAAGGGTTTTAGTTGGGAAGATCCGTGACATCAAATTCACCATCGTTGACACGGAGATTGAAGCCTTACTGCTCGAAAACAACCTGATCAAAGAGCATAAACCTCGCTACAACGTTTTGTTGAAAGACGACAAAACCTATCCTTCTATCGTAATAAAAAATGAACCTTTTCCCCGTGTATACGGTACACGTCAAATCATTAGGGATGGTTCTAAATATTATGGGCCTTACGGTTCAGTTGGAATGATGCGTACAATGCTCGAAATGATCAAAAGCTTGTACCCGCTTCGTAATTGTAATTTAGCCCTAACGGATTCTAATATTAAGGCGGGTAAATTCAGGGTCTGCCTCGAATATCAAATTGGAAATTGCAAGGGCCCATGTGAGGGCTTACAAAGCTTAAATGATTATAGCTCGAACATTGACGAAATAAAGGATATTTTAAAAGGAAATACTTCTTCGGTTGTAAAGCATTTGAATGAAAAAATTGCTGATGCAGCAGCAAACTTAAATTTTGAACTAGCACAGCTTTTAAAGGATAAACTTGAAACGCTAGAGAACTACCAAAGCAAATCAACTGTCGTAAGTACTATGCTGCACGACATTGATGTAGTTTCCATTGCCTCGGATAATAAATATGCCTTTGTAAATTATCTGAAAATATCAAATGGAAGCATCGTACAAACACAAACCATCGAATTAAAAAAGAAACTCGATGAGACAGAAGAGGAACTGCTGGAACTGGCTATTGCTGAATTCAGAAATCGATTTGAAAGTACCTCAAAAGAAATCGTTGTTCCTTTTAATTTAAATATCGCAGATTCGACTATAAAATTCACAGTTCCTAAAGCAGGCGACAAAAAGAAACTATTGGAGCTTTCTGAGAAGAATGTTCTCTTCTTTAAAAAATCAAAACTTGAGCAATACGAAAAATTAAACCCTGAATTGAGAACAGAAAGGGTTCTGACACAGATGAAGAGTGATCTTCACCTATCGGATTTACCGCGCCATATCGAGTGTTTTGATAACTCTAACTTTCAGGGAAAATATCCAGTGTCGGCAATGGTGGTGTTTAAAGATGGTAAACCGTCAAAAAAAGATTATCGCCACTTTAATGTTCGAACAGTTGAAGGCCCTAACGATTTTGCCACTATGAAAGAAGTTATAGGTCGGAGGTACAGCAGGGTAATTAGTGAAGAGCAACCACTGCCTGATTTAATTATTGTGGATGGCGGAAAAGGTCAACTATCGTCGGCGGTTGAAGTACTTAAAGAACTTAACATATACAACAAAGTACCGATTATCGGTATTGCCAAGCGATTGGAAGAGATTTATTATCCGAATGACCCTGTTCCTCTATATATCGATAAAAAATCGGAAAGTTTAAAAATCATACAACACCTACGCGACGAAGCGCACAGATTTGGTATTACACATCATCGAAAACGTAGAGATAAAGGCACGCTGAATACTGAACTGGAACTAATAGAAGGCATTGGTGAGAAAACAGCCGAAAACCTTTTAAAACACTTTAGATCGGTTAAAAAAATAAAAGCTGCAAGTAAAGAAGAGTTATTGGAGGTGCTGAATCTGAAGCAAGCACTAGCCTTACTCAATTACTTTGGTGCAGAGACAACTATCCAATAAAATTTATACCTCATAAAAAAAGGGTGCTTATTCAGCACCCTTTTTTGTTAAGATTTTTAATATTCCCACAGATCCTGTTCGTAATCCATGAGTTTTTTCTTGATACGATCAGATTCATACAAACGGTCAACACCGCTGGCATAATCTGCGATACGTAAATCATCAGAGTTAGATTCTTTAATGATATAGCTTGTAAATAAGCGTTTAATGAAGAAATCATCAAAGCTTAAATTAGAAGCATCGTTAAAGCGGTTGAACAATTCAGAATTTGCCAAAACAGGGCGTGCTTCAGGATAGTAAACCCAGAAAATTGGCGTAACACCAATGGTATCACCTGAAGTTTTACTGATGTTCAGTTTACAAGGAGCAATTGCTATAATACGAGGTTCGAAAATTGAACGTTGTTTATCGAAAACCCAGTCCTCTTTAACACGGTACTTCACAATCTGATCCGGATTAAAATTTTCCTTTACATAAACAGGATTCATAATGTTAGGATCATTAATGTCTGGTACCAGAATAGTATCAACACGACCTCCAGCCAAAGTAGTTACTTGTTCTAGCGACATTACATCACGAAATGTACTATCACTACCATCATCAGGATTACGGTAAGCTGTTAATTCACCTGCATTAATTGATTTCATTAATACAGTAATTAAACGTGAATTAGGATGGTTCAACGGACGATTCATTTTCTCGCGAACATCAATCTCTCTCCAAACACGCTTTGCAAACATTACATCTGCCTGACGGATATAAGGATAAGGAATTGCTTTAACGTTCACGTTATTCTCTTTCTTGTAAACACCATCTATTACGTCGCCAAACAGAGACCCCGTTGCTGATGGACGCCTTTTGGTGGTGTCAACCGGTTTAGGAGCTGCAGCAGGTGGAGTAGCAGCAGCTAAAGAAGTTGCTGGCTTATTACCCTTTGCATTCGCAACAGTATTCCTTTTGCCCTTTGTAGCTGCTACAGTTTTCTTGCCGGCAGTTGCTGTTGTTTTAGCTTTAGGTTTAGCAGCGGTAGTTTTTTTCTTTACCTGACCTAAAGCCACAGAGCAGCAAACAAGCATTGCTAAGGCGACTAAATAAAATCTCTTCATCTTTTAATTATTGAACAGTTAGCGATACACCAGTAGATAATCTACGTGAGTTACCTTTAGGATCTTTAACAGTAATATCTTCAATCATAATTTTATCTCCAGTAGAGACAGTAGCTAAAGCCGTACGTAAACGTGGGGTTAATGCTGCTCCTGTTACTGGTTCGTAAATTGGGTCCGTACGTTTTTTCATAACGTACATGGTGTAACTACTTACGGTAAACTTCATATCAAAATCGAAGTTTTCAAGCATCGCAAAAACACCTGGTTGAGCTTTAACGGCTGCAGAGCTTACACGACCTGATGACAAACCGGCAAACTTAGGCGTTGGAGGAGGTACTTGTTTAACACGATATTTTTGAGCACCCATACTGGTTATTTTACCGTTGATATCAGCACTTACATTGATAGTTACTTCACCTTGGGTGGTTACTTCGGCAATATATTTACCGTTTGAGCCTCTCAATGAACCTGCACCGTTTAAGCTAGCACGTACTTTGCTGTTTGGAACACCTGCAGCTGAAATGGAAACAGGGTTTTCAACACCAATGTAAAGAACGTTCATTTTATCAGCACTAACGTTTGCTGAAGGAGCAGCTGCTTCATACTTAGCAGTATAAGGGTAATCTTTAGTAGTTCCGTCAGGTTGAGTTACTACAATTTTACCACCCCAAGTATGCTCACCAACTCCAGAAGCGGTAGTACTAAATTTAGCAATACCATCAGCATCAACATTTAACTTGCTTCCTCCTGCATAAACATCAGGTTTCAAAGTTGAACTAGTTGCTGTTAAGAATACCTCTGCAGTATAGGGTTGACCTACTAATACGTAACTTGAAGGAGCAACAGCTACAGCTTTAAGCTTATCAAACTTAACATCAGTAGCATAAATTGAGCTTTGAAGATATTTTAAGATCTCTACTTCAGAGTTCTTAACATCACCTTCTAGTTTCGACAAAATAGTTACTGCAGCTGTAACAGGAACCATGCTGAATTGAGCTTCTTCCCATTTTTTACCTTTAGGATCTTCAGCTTTCAAGTTAATAGTAACTCTTTCTTTATCTGCAGGATCAACCAAGGCCAATAATTTTTCACGAGCTTCAGTAATTTTAGCTTTTAATTCAGGTCCTTTTGCTTGTGAAGGGTTTTGCTCATTTAACATTAAATGGCTTGGAATATCCAAATCATCATTACGTTGGATATCTCCGGTTTCAGGATTATAGCCTTCAGCATCAGCAATCATTTGATCTTTAACCCCTTTGATGTAGGCGTTCAATTCATTACTGATCTTTACAGCTTCCTTAGCTTTATCGAACCATTTTTGTGTTTTACCAGGGTCCGTTTCCATACTTTTCTGGAAAGCTTCCATTGTTTTATTTACTGTAAGATCCAGGTTAGTTGTTGATTCATCTAAACCATCTCTTACTGTCTTGAATGCGTTTAATACTTCCGCACTTACGTTCAACGCCAACATTGCAGTGAGCACCAGATACATCAGGTTGATCATCTGCTGGCGTGCCGACTGTTTACCACTTCCGGCCATAGTCTAATCTTAAGGTTTTGATCTAATTAATAAAACAGTTAATCAAATAAAGTACAAGAAGCTTATGCTCTTTGAACGTTCATTGCTGATAGCATATTACCATACACCGAGTTAAGCGAAGTAAGGTTTTTAGCCAATTTAGCAACTTCTTCTCTGTATACCTTAGAGTAGTTAAGTGTTTCGTTGAAACCTTGCATAGTTTCATTGATATTAGCGTAGTATTTACCCATAGATTTAAGGTGGTTGTTAGACTCCTGTAATTCCATTTCGTATACTGCGTTTAAGGCTGCAAGATTTTTAACCATTAAATTGATTTGCTCATTGTAAGCTTTTGTATCAACGTTTGAACCTGCCATTTCAACCAATGATTGAGATGCTTTTTGGTAAGAAACTACCAATTGGTTAACTGATTCAGTTCCACGTTTCAAGCTATCAGATAAAGCTGAAGTATCAATTGAAACATTAGCGATGTTAGAAATTGCAGATACTTTATCGCCAAATGTTTTTAAGCCTGTGCCTAAGTTGTTAACCATTTCAGGAGTAATGTTAGCTTCAGCAAGCATTTTGTCTAAAGCGTTAGTGCTACCACCTGCAACAGCGTTACGAGTGTAGGAGTTAGCAGGAACCGGCTCGTTCTCAGGTAATAATTCAGGGTAAACTCTTGACCAATCTGGGTCGTCATATTGTTTTTGGAACGCCATGGCAACGAAAATGATGGCCTCACAACCCATACCCACCATCAGCATTTCTCTAGCACCTGGTAAGTGAAGGATTTTGAATAATGCACCCAAGATTACTGGTGCCGCGAATAACGATGCGAAAAAGTTAAGATTAAACTTGAATTTACCTTTCATAATAATGTGATCAGTTTAGTTGTAATTGTTTATTTATTTCTTGGTTAGTTTTTAGTTCCTAATTGTTTACCCATGTGCTGCGCTACACAACGGAAACCGATGTATGATTTTGCACTATCCAGATATTCATAGGTGCGTGTACCGTTTTGAAGGAAAAATCCAATATCTTTCCAAGACCCGCCTCTTACTACTTTACGGCGTTGCGATAATGAAGACGCATCAGTTTCCTGAGTAGTATATGTAGGGTTCATATCATGCACAAAGGTGTATGACGACTCATCGTAAGTTGAGCTAGTCCACTCAGAAACGTTACCGGCCATGTTATATAAACCATAATCGTTAGGGAAATATGATTTAACACTTACAGTATAGAAACCACCATCATCGGTATAGTTACCGCGTCCTGGTTTAAAGTTGGCTAACAAACATCCTCTACTGTTACGAATGTAAGGACCGCCCCAAGGGTAATCAGAACCTATCCGGCCACCACGAGCAGCATATTCAAACTGAGCTTCGGTAGGAAGTCCCATAGCACCACGACGAGGTTTCTTATTTTTATCTCTGTATGAATTATTAAATTCAGTTCTCCATGCACTGAAAGCATTGGCTTGTTTCCAGTTTACACCTACAACAGGATACTCATCAAATGCAGGATGTGAGAAATATTGCTCAACCATTGGTTCATTTTGAGCATAGCTAAAATCAGCTAACCATACTAAGGTATCTGGATAGATAGCAACTTTTTCGCGTTTAATAAATGAAGAACGGGCTTTTTTACGGTTTTGAGCTAAAGCTGCTGCTCTTAAATCGAACCAGGTATACTGATAGATGAATTTTGATACATCAAAGTCATTTCTACCTATAATTTTATCATCTCCCTGATAGTACATTCCTTTCAATTGCTCAGCATTCGGATTTTTCTTAGCTGAATAATTGATCTTTTGTTTAGGGTTAATGTACTCCGAGCCATCTTCACCTTTGACAACAAAATTACCACCCATTGTTTTTGCGGCAATTGAATCTCTCACCCAAAGAACAAATTGGCGGTATTCGTTATTAGTAATTTCAGTTTCATCCATGTAAAATGGAGCAATCGTAACCTGACGGTTTTGAGCCGTACGGGATGCTGTAACGTCTTGATCAGCCTGCCCCATAATAAAGGTACCTGCAGGGATATAAACCATTCCGTAAGGAACATCTTGTTTGTAGGGTTTACGGCCTTGAACACCTACCAACTCACCTTTAGCCCCAGAAGATCCACACCCACTAAGGGAGAAGAGAAGAACCGAAGTACAAAGCAGCCAGAAATATTTCATAAAATTTAAGTTGTGTAAAGGTTTGGCAAATAAGTAATAGTAAATTTAGTTATAATGATTTTTCCTATGAAAAAATTATTCCTTAATCAATTTAAACGATATATAAATTTAATTGTTACGCAACATACAAAAATTATTGACAAAAAAAATCGTTAAAACATTAGAAAGAAAACTTTCTTACAGTTTCAACGATTCCTCAAAAATAGTAGAAATTTAACTCTTATTTAATTTTTTTTACTTGTTCGCGGATTTAATATATTCTTCGATTGCCATTGTCATTGAGGGAGATTGCGGGGTTGGCGCCTGAACGTCAAGGAATAACCCTGCTTCCAATACAGCTTTATGTGTAGTTGATCCAAAAGCCGCAATTCGAGTATTATTCTGCTCAAAATCGGGAAAATTCTGATACAAAGATTTGATCCCAGATGGGCTAAAAAATGCAATCATATCGTATTTTACCTCTGCCAGATCAGATAGATCACTGCATACTGTACGATACATTACCGCCTCTGTAATATTGTATCCCGCTTCGCGCATTTTCGATGGGATTTCTTCCTTGCTTACATCCGAACAAGGGAAAAGATACTTTTCGGCATTATGTTTCTTAAACTGCTCCATCAAATCAGCAGTTGTTTGTTTACCGAAAAAGATCTTACGCTTACGGTACTGAATGTACTTTTGTAAATACAGTGCTGTAGACTCTGTATTACAGAAATACTTCATTTCTGCGGGAACTTCATAACGCATTTCTTCACACAAACGAAAATACTGATCAATACCATGACGACTGGTAAAGATGATTGCCGTATAATCGGGAAGGTTTATTTTACCTTTCCTAAATTCTTTTGCCGAAATCCCTTCCACATGAATAAACGGCCTGAAATCTAGCTTTAAATTATATTTTTTAGCTAGTTCCGTGTACGGATTCTTGTCGCTCTCTGGCTTAGGCTGCGTGATTAAAATACTTTTAACCTTAATTTTCCTCTCTGTCATGATGTTAAACCCCTTACTTCAGCTGAATTCTATTTCAAAAGTACTTTATATAATATAACTAACGGACAAATTTCAAAGGCGCAAAGATAGACAATAAAATAAAATTTCGAAAATTGAAAATTTGACGAAATGAAGATTGCACCTCTTATATATTGATATGCAAGACTTAGTATCAATATGGCACTGAACACCATAAACAGGTGATTTCCAAATTGAGCTGGACCCAAAGCGTAAAGTATCAATAACGGAATAAGAACTAACGTGCAGGCTCCAAATGATATGTAAATAATTGATATGTAATTATTCACCATATGCTTAATGGAAAAGAGTGCACCAGCCAATCGCAGTAAAATAGTTTTCAGCAAAAAGAAAACAATCACCATTAATGAAACAATGAAATAGACCCCTATTCCTACCACTCCTAATAATTCATCTATATGAAATACTACTTTAAGTAAATACCCAAAAGTAAAACCTATAAGTAAAGAAATAAAAATAAAAGACTCGGAGTTTAGCAGGTTGTTATCCCTTACCAACTGATTTAATATTCGATTATTAATAAATCCCTGCGCCATCATACTGATATCGCGATTGAAGAAATAACTAATAACTACGAATAACAAGAAAAGAGCAAATAGGATATAAATATTCTGCGGATCCTTAAACTTGCGTTCTACCGGATCAGCATATACTACATTTGAATACTTTGGCATTTTTACCTTAAGCGCAAGTGCATTCATAAACGGTGTATTAAACGCTACCACAAATGAATCGAGTGATGTATTCTGCTTGCTTTTATCAATCAGAACTGGCACTCTGCGAATGTTCACCAAAGCCACACTATCTTTGAAAGCAATCGAATCGTTTCGATGATAATAATGATGTGGAGTAACGACTTTAAGTGAATCTTGCGCTTTTAACGCATACACACTCATTATAAGCCCAACAAATATGCCTATGAACCTAAGGATTGCTCTCAAAACTTCTTAATACTTTGGGGACAAAGCTACCGGATTTCAATCTATTTTTAAAACACCATATTGGTTTCTCTGTCAAATCGATTCCTAATGCTTAAACAACGCTATTTTTAGATTTAACGAAAGATTTCCATCTGTGTAAGATTTTAGAGCCTTGGTTTCTGAAGTATAGAAGGCTAATACCTTCACTCTTGACAAAACGTCAACTCCCAAACCTACAGTAAAGCTTTGAGTGGAATGATAGATAGCCTGAATATTTGCCAGGTTATTCGCGCATTTGAAATCAAGTCCAAAATCCCACAAATCTTCATTGCCTTTTACAGTTGTATAACAAACTTTAGGCTCAATACTATTTACTTCTTCACCCAAGCCAATTTTATAGGAGGCTGATGTATAAAAAGTCGCCCTGTTCACTGAACCATATTCGTCTTTGATGAGATAGCTCCTCATTGTGGGAACAGCAGCCTGAATACTTAAACCCTTCCCGGTATAGGCCAATCCAAAATCGCCATCCATGTATGCTCCGCGTGAATTATAATTGGTCAATGAAGGATCATTCTGGTCACCGTCAACGTCTTCGATTGGCAAACTATTATTTTCAACTGCTGCTGAAATACCAAAGTGCAAGGTTTGTCCATCGGCACCAACTGGTAAATGATAAGCATATGACAAAGCAACCCTTGTTTGATTAAGCAACCCTGCTTTCTGATTCATTACATTTAAACCAAGCCCCACTCTTTTCCCTACTAAATAATCTGCACTTATCAGGGACACAACAGGCGCACCAATAAAGTCATCATACTGTCTATTATATGACAAGTTAATATTCAGACTTGAGTCTGCCCCAGCTAAAGCAGCGTTAGAAAGGTATTGATTTAAAAATACCTGTGCTGGAATCGATGCCCGCTGAGCTTGGGCTGTAGTAACACAGCCCAAAATCAACGTGATGATTCCTAACTTTAAAAACCTTATGATTATAGTGTTCTTCATCTTCTTAATTAAAATATTGTTCCCCAAAACTAGTCGCGAACGATAGTAATATAGCCTTTAAACAATTTTGCACCGTTTCCAAAATCAATGATGTAGTAGTATGTTCCTTCTTGCAATGGCTGACCATTCAAAGTTCCATCCCACTCATTCAAATAAGCAGCTTTGGTGTAAACGATTCTTCCTGCCCTATCAAATACCTTTACAAGGTTATTCGGATAGCTCTCGATATTTTTAACTACCCATTTATCATTGTGACCATCAGCATTTGGAGTTATTACATTGGAAGCATTCATCTTGAAATCTTCTACAATCTCAACAGTATAAGATTGCTCTAAATAACAGCCCTGATCATTGTAACCTCTAACTGTATAAGTAGTGGTTTCCATTGGGCGAACTGTTAGTACAACAGCATTTCGTCCCCCTTGAATACCACTTGCTTCCTGCCATTCAAAGCTTACAGCATTTCCTAATGCTTTCAGTTCAACAATGTCTCCTTTTGATACTTTTTGAGGCTGATTACTGCTAATGCTCAACTCAGGGAGAGCATCAATCGTTAATGTTCCATTTATGTAATTGAAGCTGTAGTTAGTTGAAACCCCACCTTGTAGAGATAAAGTATAATTGCCTGCAGGCGACCATGCGTTTGCCGTAGTATTAACTTTAGGTTTTGTTTGCAAACTATTGGCTCCATCACCATTTTTAAATCCATTATAAATCACACTAAATACAGGCAAGCTATTTCCTTGACACACCCGATTGTTTTCTGCCGTTACTGTTAAAACAGCTTTGGTAATAGTCAAATTAGAAGATTGATAACTCATTGAGTAATTATTACCCGCACTTAGTGAACCTTTGTTAATAGCATAAGTTCCAACATTAATTCCAGATGCACGATTTAGACTTCCGGTTAATACATCACCGTTAATCAAACCTACTACCTGGTAAGTCAATGCCGGATCCGCATCGCCATAGACTTTCGATTGAGCATTTGCAGATACAGTTATCGCTTTCTGGGATATGGAAAGGTTCGCAGCGGTATAGGTTAAGCTATAGTTCGAGCTTAAGGCTAAAGTGTTTTTATTGATTGCATACGTTCCAACATTTTCACCTGTTGCACGACCTAATGCACCACTGAAACTGTCGCCTGTTACCAGGGCCGGACTAACCGTATAGGTCAGCGCCGGATCTGTATCGCCATACACTTTCGATTGTGTATTGGCCGTTACCGTTACCGCTTTAGCAGTAATAGCAAGGTTCGCCGGAGTGTAGCTTAAGTTATAGTTTGCGCTTAGCGCTAAGGTATTCTGATTGATGGCATACGAACCCACGTTCTCACCTGCCCCTCTGCTTAAGGCTCCGCTGAAGCTGTCGCCACTTACCAGGGACGGACTAACCGTATATGTCAATACCGGATCCGCATCGCCATACACTTTCGTTTGTGCATTGGCCGTTACCGTTACCGCTTTAGCAGTAATGGCAAGGTTCGCCGGAGTGTAGCTTACGCTATAGTTTGCGCTTAAGGCTAAGGTGTTTTGGTTGATTATATGAGTACCTACGTTTTCACCGGCTACGCGGCTCAAGCTTCCACTGAAGCTGTCACCTGTTATCAAGGAAGGACTAACCGAGTAGGTTAGCGCTGGATCACTATCTCCATATATCTTCGATTGTGGATCGGCTGTTACCGTNCTGAAGGCTACCGACTGGCCGTTGGCCAATGTACTGCCTGCTGCTGGTGCCGAAACATAGCTATAAGCTGCCGGATCGGCTGAGCCGTACACCTTCGCCTGACCTGCATTCGCGGTTACTGTTACGGCAAGCGGCATGATGGCAAAGTTGGCTCCGGTATAACTGATTGTATAGTTGCTATTGGCAAGTGTGCCCTGGCTGATAGCGTAAGAGGTACCTACGTTCTCGCCTGCCGCTCTTGATAAGGCTCCGCTGAAGGCTACCGACTG